>JAJRRB010000023.1 GCA_024279915.1 Deltaproteobacteria bacterium | reverse complement strand
TGAAAGGGCGGTGTCCTGGGCCAGGCTAGACGATAGGGACATTTAAAATGTTTCCGCACCCAGCAGTTTAACACTACTGGGTGCGGATTTAAAAATGGTGAGCCGGGGGGGGATCGAACCCACGACCATCTGATTAAAAGTCAGATGCTCTACCAACTGAGCTACCGGCCCACAGAGGGCGTTTTATAAACTGACCCGCACTATCTTGTCAACTTCTTTTTACCGCACCTTTTAATTCACTTGAGTTTTTACTGACTTTATAGCATTTGCTTGGCTTTTTCCGCCTCTCCAGAGAGCGGAAAACGCTCAATCACACGCTGCAGCAGCAAACGCCCCGTAGCTTTGTCACCAGAGGCCTCAAAGGCCATTGCCTGCTTGAGCATGGCTGAGGCAACCTTCGGTTGTTCACCATATTTCTGGATAATCTCATCAAACTGCAGAATCGCTTTTTCGTAGTTTTTCTCAGCATAATAGGTTTCGCCAACCCAGTAAGCTGCGTTAATCGCAAGATCATCGCCTGGATAACGCTTGAGAAAGGTTTCCATCAACTCGCGACCAGCGGCAAAGTCCTGCTCTTCACGAATTTTTTTGAGCGCCCGCTCGTAGAGCTCCGGGGCACTTTCTCCCACCGGAGTCGACGACACCTTTTTACCTGTTTCAGCCGGAGGTTTGCCAGCAGGTGAAACAACCACAGGAATCGACGGATCAGTCGTTGCAGAGTTAAGTGCAGCACCACCAGTTTCCAGTTGCGCCAAGCGCAGCTCGTGATCGGTAATCTGCAGACTCAGTTCATCGCGTAACAGGACCAGATCCTGACGCAGATCATCATTGACCCGCTCCTGGTCGCCACTGCGTCCCTGCATCGACTGCAGGTCAACACGCACACCATCAAGTTCAGCCTGAAAATCGGCCTGATTGCGTGCCAGAGTCTCGATATGCGCTCTGACACCACCCGAGGTGTCGTCCTGTAGTTCTTTAAGAGCTCGCTCGGCATCACCGAGTCGACGCTTCATTTCCAGCAGATCGCGCTGCATCTGCAGGTCCTGCTCAGTGACCACACAACTACTCAACAACAGGCCAAGAAGCAGAACACCAAGGAAACGAACTCGAAACATGAATAACTCCCACCTCGACGCAGCAAGCATCGATGTAATCTAATCTCTTGGACTAATTAATTGACTGCCTTGAATTCCGCACGCCGATTTTGTGCCCAGGCACTTTCGCCAGAACCACTGCTCAGGGGTTTCTATTCGCCGTAGGAGATGACGGAAAGACGCTTGGCGCTGATACCCAGGGAGACCAGATAGTTCTTTGCGGCAATGGCGCGACTTTCGCCGAGGGCCAGGTTGTATTCATCAGAACCGCGCTCGTCGCAATGTCCTTCGATAACCGCCTTAACGCCGCTGTTGGCTTTCAGGTACTTAGCATTATCACCAAGAATACTGCGGGCTGCAGCAGAAAGGGTAAATTGGTCAAAATCAAAACTAATGCGCTTCAGGCCAGCCATCTGATCGTGGCTCGGTACTGCGTCGTGATGCATTGGCTTATCGACGGCGGGCTTGGCATCTTGTTGCTGACTCATATCGGACTGAGTAACATTGGTCTGGTCATCAGTGACAGGCTTAGCACAGCCGACGAGGCCACCGAAGAGAAACAGGACAACCAGGGCGATCTTGAACATTTGCGTTGCTTTCATTGGGGGGCTCCTTGCAAGTAAGACAGAGGTTCATAGCATCTCATTGACGAGAACAGAGAGGCCGACTAAATTCATTGAGGGCCGCATTATAGCGAGCTGTCGAGCAAATAACAACAACTCGCTGAAACTTTAGGAAATTATAGCCGAATATTTGTTACCAGCGAGGCGACCAGGCCGGATGACGACTGTCGCTTTTCGCATTTGTCAGTCGCCGGGCGCCGGTTCCATCAGCTCGCATGACATAGATCGCCCGATTGCCTGCCTTGTCTGACGAATAGATGATAAACCGCCCATCAGGGCTCCAGCGCGGGTGTTCGCTGTTGCCTGGGCCAAAGCTCAGACGGCGCTCATCACTACCATCAGTATTAACCGTATAGATATCAAAACGTCCACCTTCCTGGCGAGTGAAGGCAATCCGGTCCCCCTTGGGACTCCAGGCAGGCGTGGCGTTGTACTTGCCACGACGGGTCAATCGTTCCGTTTTTCCAGAAAAGATATCAGTAATAAAGACATGCGGATTACCCTGACGGTTGGAGATAAAAGCCAGCTGGCTGCCGTCTGGACTCCAACTGGGATCACTGTCAATCCCCCAGCTATTGGTCACACGCTTACGCACCCGACCACTGGTACCAATCAGATAGATTTCCGGGTTGCCGTCTTTTGAGAGGGTCAGGGCAATCTCGCGCTCGTTCGGAGCCATGCGGCCGGCCACATTGAGGCCCTGTTTGTAGGAAATCTTGGCCTCCTTGCCGGAATAGATTTCCTTGCGGTAGAGATCGGGGTTATTGGCTCGATACGAGGTAAACAAGATTTCTTTACCGCGCGGTGAAAAGTCCGGATTGAGCACGATGGAGCGATGGTTGGTCAACCGCAACGGGCGCTTGCCATCGACATCCATCAACCAGAGCTCCTTGTCTCCGCTCTGGTTGGAGATATAAGCGATACGCGCACTGAATGGTCCCTCTTCACCGGTTAACTCTTTGAGCACCAGATCAGCAAAGGCGTGCGCCATGCGCCGTACATCTTTGCGCTCGCCGACATAGCGGCGACCGGTCAACAGGCGACGGTTGACAACATCAAAAAGGCGCGCTTCGACAACCAGTTTTTCACCGTCCAGAGAATAGGTGCCCTTGATCAGTGTTTCGGCACCAAGCATGCGCCACTGCGGAAAGTTGACCTGGGTGCTGTAAAGACCAATGTGTTTGGCATCATCGAGAAAAGCAGCTTGGCTGACAAAACGAAACAGGCCCGATAAATCAAGATCAGCGTCGAGGACTTCATTGAACTCTGCGGCCACCTTAGCCGATTGCGTTCCCTGGGTCGGCAAAAGCCAGGTCAGGGCCAGCGGGATCGACTGCTCACCAGGAGATGAAATTTCGATGTCTGTGGCGGCCATAACCGACCACGGTAAGGCACAACAGACCAGACAGACAATGAACCCGCGCAACAACATACTTAGTTTCTCCCGGCCATTTCTTTAAGATTAAAGGTCACGTTCAACTCCAGAATTTTCGGTAGTGGCTGCGGGAGCTGCTGCGACTTGATAATGGCCTTTTTCAATGAATCATCAAACTGTTGATTGCCCGAGGGGGTGTTGATCCGGTAACGAATCAGTTTTCCTGCCGCCGAGTAGACCAGGGTTGCTTTGGCCTCGATGTTCGCGATGCGCGACTGGTCAATCAGATACCGTGATAGCGCCCAGTTCTGCTGGATAAAGGCCTGCACAAAAGCCACAACAGCAATACCTGCCTCATCTCCTGTACCATCAGGCATACCCACCGGCACATCGGCGGCAACAGTCGCCGCACCCGCGGAATCACGCAGCTTGGCCAGCTTATCTTTTAACGCATCGCGTTCGGCTTGGCGCGCCTGACGCTCACGAATCTCATCAAGAGCGCTCTGCACCTTCTGCTCTTTGCGTTGATCGATCTTTGTGGTTGGTTTTGGCACCGGCTTTGGTTTGACCACTTTCGCTGGCTTGACCAATGGTTTTACGGCAGGCTTGGTTGGTTTCTTCGTGACAGTTGGGGCAGCAGTCTGCACCGTGCGTTTGACCGTTGCCGCCTTCGGTTTTTTGGCCGGACGCGGATCGGGACGACCAGCCTGAGGATTAAGAACCGGCTTATGAATCAGGTCGACATAATAGATCGGCGGCTTGGGTCGAGTGTTGGTACCAAACAAGTCGATACTGAAGGCCACCCAGATCAGGCCATGGGCGATCAGGGAGACCAGCAGCAGACGACCGAACTTCGGGTCGCTATGAAAGGTATTGAATTGACGTAAAGGTGCAACTGACATCAGACTGCTCGCTTACTCACTTCTCCGGTTCCTGGGCAACCATGCCAAGCTTGGTCACGCCGGCCCGCTTGACGGCTGCCATCACCTTGACCACCTGACCATAGGGCACCTCTTTATCTGCTTCGAGATAGACGGTTTTATCGTCGCGTTCGCTTAAAATCTGCAGCAAAACCGGGGTCAGCTTGGCCGCTGTTTCAACCTGATTGCTGCCAACCATGATTTTCCCCTTACGGGTCACGGTAATCACCAGCGGCTCTTTAATTGCTGAGAGGTTTGGCGCGTTTTCGATTTCCGGCAGGGCGACATCCACACCCTTTTCCATCATCGGTGCGGTAATCATGAAAATAATCAGCAGAACCAGCATGACATCGACAAAAGGAGTCACATTGATCTGTGCCAGCATGGCGCGCCGGCGATTTCCATTTTGACCGACTTCCATCTTAGCGACCCTGACTCATGCGCTGGACAATGTTCAACATCTCCTGGCAGAAGTTATCCATCTCACCAGTCAAAACATTGATCTTGTTAATAAAGTGGTTGTAGCCGATAACGGCCGGGATCGCCGCCACCAGGCCGATTGCCGTGGCCACCAGAGCTTCAGAAATCCCCGGTGCAACCACGGCCAGTGAAGCGTTGCCAGTGGTGCCAATATCATGAAACGCATCCATGATACCCCAGACCGTGCCGAACAGACCGATGAAGGGCGCGGCCGAACCTGTGGTGGCTAAAAAGGAAAGATACTTTTCAAGGCGATGGCCTTCCGATGTTGTGGAACGGCGCAGTACACGAGCAACCCTTTCCTGTTCGCCGAGATCGGCAACCAGAGTGTCTGCCTCCTGACCGTCTGCCTGACGCCGGTTCTGAGCCAGTTCGCTGTAAACTTCCCGAAAGAGCACCGTGAGCGGTGAATGACGGTAATCATCCAGCCCTTGACCGATGGCATCAAAACGTTTCTTCGACCAGAAAAAGTCGAGGAAACGCTCCGAATCGCGAATCGCACGATGGATAACCAACTGCTTGTAGAAAATAATGGCCCAGGAGACCACGGAAAAATAGACCAGAATCAGCAAGACCAGCTTGACCACCGGTCCGGCGTTGAGTACCAGTTCCAAGAGTATTCTCCTTAAACGTTGAGGTTTCGAGCCTGCAGCCTGTCGGACAATCAGGGCCGAAGCGAAATTTTGAATGTTTGAGGCCAGATTTTAGCTCATTTGAGAGTAATAGCCGTAGCTATTGGTCGAAAAGGAGCTGAGATATGGACCAAACAGACGAATTTGCAGCCAGTTTATTGATTGTCCGACAGGCTGCTAGTGGCCCGACTGTTTGCTACTATTTGATTATCGGGTAGCGTCGACGGCAAGTCAACCGGACAGCAACGCTTTTTTAGCTGCGTATTAGAGCAGTTCGTTCAACTCTGTAACCATATGCCGAGCTGTTTGTGACTCGGGAGAGCGAGCCACCAGTTGTGGTAGATCGGCAAGCTCATCAATATCATGCCAATATGCCGTTTCATAATAAGTCAAACCGAGTAATTGACTCTGTTGACGGGTCGCCTCCAACACCCGGGAAGTGCTCCAGGGAATCTCCGCAAAGAGTTCTGTCGTTGGCCGCCGCAGGCCGACCATGGCATAGCCACCGTCCCGGCAGGGGACGGTGACAACATCCCTTGTCTGCAACTGCACCAGAGCCTCATCAACCAGAGAGAGAGGAAGATCCGGGCTGTCGGAACCTGCCAGTAGAACCGGGCCAGCACCGGCAGCAAAAAGCGCTTGCACAGCGTTGCTCATGCGCACACCGAGACCGTCTCCAACTTGCTCAAAAAGCGGCAAACCCGGGAAGGCCTTGCTGAACCAGTCACATCGTCCGGCATAACAAAGAACCAACGGTAAGCCAGCAGCAAGAAACCGTTCGACCATCTCCTGCAAAGCGACCTGGTACAACCGACAAGCCTGGTCCGGCGACAAAGGCGGCGTGAGCCGCGTCTTGACCTGACCAGGGATCGGCTGCTTGGCAAATAGGGCGATAATGGGACCAGAAAGATTAAAAATGTGGCTGTTTGCAGAGTTATCCACCTTATCCACAGGGTTATCCACGGTCACCCGGCTTTGACCTTTCTACCATGGCATAGGCTGAATGGTTATGGATTGACTCAAAGTTTTCACAGGCTACCCGAAACCAAGTCACCTCCGGCACCTTAAGCAAGCGCTGAGTCACTGCCCGCACAACATCCTCGACGAACATCGGGTTATCGTAGGCTTGCTCGGTCAGGACTTTTTCATCTTCACGCTTGAGCAGGGAAAAGACCGGGGCGCTACCACACTCCTCCACCCACTCAATCAGGTCTTCCAGCCAGATGTGGTCGGTATAGCGAATCTCGACCGTCACGGCGCTGCGCTGGTTATGTGCGCCACGTGCACTGATCTCCTTTGAACAGGGGCAGAGCGAGGTCATCGGTACGGTGACACCAAGGAGAAAATCGTAGTCTTCGGCGAGACTGCCCTGCATGCGACACTGGTACTCCATCAAGCTGCGTGCTCCAGAGGCCGGGGCCTGCTTTTCGATAAAGTAAGGAAATTCCAGTTCCAGATGGGCACTGCTGGCCTCGAGATGCGTCTTCATATCGCTCAACATCGTATTCATGCGGTCAATACTGACCTGGCCATGATACTGGTTGAGAATCTCGATGAAACGGCTCATATGCGTGCCTTTAAAATGATGGGGCAGGTCCACATACATGTTGATGCGCGCAACCGTCTGTTGTTGCTCTTTGCTCTTATCCATGACCACAATCGGGTAACGGATATCCTTGACGCCAACCTTGTCTATGGCGATATTGCGATCGTCGTGAGATTTCTGCATGTCGGGCATGCCACCAGCTTCGGGACGCGAATAATTCTTCTTATTTATACTCATGGATGATTTCCTGACGTTCTTAAATTTCTGTGGCCACGCTACGCATCCCTCACCACGTATCTTATAGGATCCTCAACCCCGGCCTCTCGGAACCCTTTCAACCGCAAGTGACAGGAATCACAACGGCCGCAGGAAACTCCTTCAGGGGTCGGATCGTAACAGGAATGGGTCAAACTGTAGTCAACACCAAGATCCAGACCTGTGCGGATAATTTCCGCCTTACTGAGCTGGATCAACGGTGAGTGGATGGTGTAGGGAGAATTTCCTTCAACGCCCGCTCGGGTGGCCAGGTTGGCCATATTTTCAAAAGCACTGATAAATTCCGGCCTGCAATCCGGGTAGCCGGAGTAATCCAGCGCATTGACGCCGACAAAGATATCGGCGGCGCCAAGCACTTCGGCCCAGCCGAGCGCAAAGCTTAAAAAAATTGTATTCCGGGCCGGGACGTAGGTAATCGGGATGTCGTCATCAGAGCTCTGGTCCTTCGGTACCTCAATCTCAGCTGTCAGGGCGCTGCCACCAAACTGACGCAGGTCAATCTCCACAATCTGATGTTTCTGCGCACCAATTGTCGAGGCGTATTGCTTTGCCAGCTCCAACTCAACGGAATGTCTCTGACCATAAGCAAAGCTCATGGCGTAAGTTTCAAAACCATCAGCCCTGGCAATCGCCATGCAAGTGGTCGAATCAAGCCCGCCGCTATAAAGCACCACTGCTTTTTTACTCATATCTTCCTTCCTCATAAGCCTCTCGAAAAAGTCGTCATCCTCGTGAAAACGGGGATCCATTTTTTGACGACCTCAGACAACCTCTGGTTTCCCGCCTACGCGGGAATGACGGCAATAGAGCGCAATGACTTTTACAATCAACTGCCAAGCTGGTGAACTTTAAGCAGATTGGTCGTGCCAGGATCAGAAAGTGGGCTGCCCATGGTAATCACCACGACGTCTCCTTTGTTGAGCACTCCGGCCTCAAGCACAGCAGCATCCACCGAACGGATCTGCGCTTCCGTGTCACCCTCGATATCAACCCGGATTGAACGTACTCCAGCATAGAGAGCCATGCGCCGTCGCACAGCCTTGGACGGCGTGACCGCATAGACTGGCATCGGTGGCCGATATTTGGCAACCAGAGCCGCAGTGCTCCCGGTCTGGGTAAAAGCCAGAATGGCCGCAGCACCGACACTCTCGGCAACCTGACAGGCAGCCTGACCGATCGCCTCCGGGAGGCTACGGTAACCATCCTGCTCGGAGAGGGGCTGAAAAAACTGTTCTTTGAGTTGCGGATCAAGCTCTACATCCACAGCAACCCGCACCATCATCTCCACAGCTTCACAGGGATATTTTCCGGAAGCGGTTTCCGCTGCAAGCATGACGGCGTCAGTACCATCAAGAATAGCGTTGGCCACATCCGAGGTCTCGGCACGAGTCGGCCGTGGATTGTGAACCATACTCTCGAGCATTTGGGTCGCCGTAATGACCGGCTTGCCGGCCAGATTGCACTGACGGATAATATGCTTCTGAATCAACGGCACTTTTTCCGAATTGATTTCTACGCCGAGGTCACCACGCGCCACCATAATGCCGTCAGAGACTTCGAGAATTTCTGCAAAAGCTTCCACTGCTTCCGGTTTTGCGATTTTGGCAATTACCTGGATTGATGCCTGACGCTGAGAAAGCAGCGTTTTGAGTTGCACGACGTCTGCCGCTGTGCGCACAAAAGAAAGCGCAAGGTAATCAAGCTTCTGTGCCAGACAGAAGTCCAGATCGACCAAATCCTTCTCCGTGAGTGCTGGTGCAGAAACCGCCACACCAGGCAGGTTCATGCCCTTGCGGTTCTTTAATTCGCCGCCAATCAGGACACGGCAGTGCACGTCGTTTCCGGTAATCTTTTCGACCTGTAATTCGAGCAGACCATCATCGAGCAGGATCCTGTCACCACAGGTCACATCCTCTGGCAACGCGTCATAGGTGGTTGGAATCAAACCGTTCTCACCCAACACATCCGTCGTGGTAATCACCACGGTCTGACCTTCCGTCAGGGTCATGGAATCCCCACGCATCATACCGGTGCGAATCTTTGGCCCCTGTAGATCACCAAGGATAGCAACTGCCTGCCGACGGTTACGAGAAAGTTCACGGATCAGGGCGACTGTTTCGGTTAATTCAGCATGCTGGCCATGGGAAAAATTGAGACGAAAAACATCGGCACCAGCTTCCATCAAGGCCAATAGCATTTGCCGTGAAGCGCTAGAGGGGCCGATGGTAGCAACTATTTTATTACGACGACAAGTTTTGATAGACAAGCTGGGCTCCTTACTTAGTTGATTGAGACAATCACGCTGATTCTGGATTCTGCTGCATAACAGTTAGTTATAACATAGCGCAGAGCCCGATTACACCGGCAAAACTGTTGCCGCGAGGGGAATAGCTATGATAGAAATGTCAGTTCCTTTGAGGGTTTTATGCCGAAACATACCGATAAACCAAAAAAATCATTCTTCTCCATTCTGATCCGCTCACTTTTGGGCCTGGGTCTGCTGGGCCTGTTGCTGGCGGTTCTCTTACCGGTCGGTGCTTATTTTTACATCTCCAAATCGCTGCCGCGCGTCGACACTCTCGCCGATTATCGACCGCCCATCGTCACCAGGGTGCTCAGCGATGACGGCACAGTGATTGCTGAACTTTTTGAGGAGCGGCGCATCATCGTTCCGGTATCACGCATGCCGAGGCAGCTGATTCAGGCGTTTGTTGCTGCTGAGGATGCAAATTTCTTCAAGCACCAGGGCGTCGATCTCTTCTCGATTTTGCGGGCGGCTATCAAAAACATTGAGGCGGGCGGCATCGTTCAGGGTGGTAGCACGATTACCCAACAGGTGGCCAAGAGTCTGCTTTTGACTCCAGAGCGCAAATTCAAGCGTAAGTTCAAAGAAGCGATTCTCGCCTACCGTATGGAAAAACGCCTCTCCAAGGAAGAGATCCTCTACCTTTACCTCAACCAGATTTTTCTCGGCCATGGTGCCCACGGTGTACAGGCCGCCGCCGAAAATTATTTCGACAAAGATGTCGAAAATCTGACTTGGGCTGAATGCAGCATCCTGGCCGGTCTACCGAAAGCCCCCAGTCGCTATTCTCCCTACCGTCACTATGATCGTGCCAAAGAACGCCAGGTTTACGTGCTCGGCCGCATGGTCAGCGAAGGCTTTATCAGCCTGGCAGAGGCGGATCAAGCCAAAGCAGAAGAGCTGGAAATCCGGCCACGGATTAATCAACATATCACAGACGCGGCTTATTTCACCGAACAGGTGCGACGTTACCTGGAGAAAACCTACGGCAAAGAGCAACTTTACCGCGGTGGCCTCGAAGTCCATACCAGTATGAGTTTGCAGATGCAGTTGACTGCCCAGGCTGCGGTCCAGGCGAATCTGCGCGATCACGACAAACGCCAGGGTTATCGTAATCCTCTAGCTCTCCTGAGCGTTGAAGAAGAAAAAGCTTTTCTACGCCAGCAGGCCGCTGCTTTCGCGGAAAAACCGCCGCAAATTGATGATCTTATCGAAGCTGTGCTCAACGGTGCCGACAAGAAGAGTCTCCACCTGCTTATTTCAAGAGAGGACGGGCAGAATGCCGGGCTGGAAGGGCGCATCACACTCAAGTCAGCCAAGTGGGCCGGACCACCAAAACTGGTAAAACGTGCTGGTGAGGCAACGGGCAACGCCACAACGAAAGCCACCCGCCTCCCTCTTGGCGCCAAGGTTCAGGTTCGCATTGTGGCAATACCGGAAGAGGGCCCGTGGCAGCTGACCCTGGAACAGGATCCGCAAGCACAGGGAGCGCTGCTGGCGATGGATCCACATACCGGTCAGATCAAAGTGATGGTTGGTGGTTATGATTTCCGCACCAGTCAGTTCAACCGCGTGCTCCAGGCCCACCGTTTGCCTGGTTCAGCAATGAAGCCACTGATCTACGCAGCAGCCCTCGATAAAGGCTACACACCTGCCACAGTAATTCTCGACACACCAGTGATTTACAAAGAACGTCTTGAGTCCGGTGAAATCAAGGAATGGAAACCGAAAAACTACTCCAAACGCTTCTACGGCCCTGTACCACTACGCACCGCACTGGCAAAGTCTTTTAATGTTATCACGATCAAAATTCTCGAAGACATCGGTGTTCGTTACGCTGCCAACTATGCCCGCAAGCTCGGCATCGAGTCGCACCTCGCCGAGGATTTGACTCTCGGTCTCGGCTCGTCAGCACTGACGCCGATGGAATTGGCACGAAGCTATTCCGTTCTGGCCAACGGTGGCGTCAAGGTCATGCCGACCTATATCAACAAGATTCTGGATCGTGACGGCAAGATTGTCGAATCGAACGATCCAGCTGATTTCCCCGCAGGACCGCAGGCGGGACAAAAATTGATCGGTCAATCACGCAGTCGGGTGATCAGTGCGGAAACCGCCTATCTGATAACCAACATCCTGGAAAGTGTGGTGCAGAAAGGCACTGGATGGCGCGCAAGGGCGTTAAAGCGTCCGGCTGCCGGTAAAACCGGCACGACAAATGATCTCAAAGACGCCTGGTTCATCGGCTATGTCCAGCAGCTGTTGGCGGTTGCCTGGGTCGGTTATGATCAGGAACGCCCGCTGGGTAAAAGGGAAACCGGCTCTAAAGCCGCCGCACCGGCCTGGGTCGCTTTTATGACAGAAGCAGTTAAGGATATGCCGGTCAAGCAGTTTCCGGTTCCAGACAGCATCGAATTCCGGCCGATCGATCCTCTTACCGGCCTTTTGGCTCCTGAGGACAGTGCGGAAATTCTCATCGAGGCCTTTGCGCCCAACACGGCCCCGGTGCGCTATGCAATCGAAGAAAAAACGCCTCAGGCCAAGGATTTTTTCCGATTGGACATGGATGATCTCTGATTTTAAGGGACTGTCCCCGCAGTTAAGGGGACTGTCCCAGATTCTGCCTGTCACTTTCCTGCTCTAAAAGCCGGGGACAGCCTCGTATGGGGCGGTTTCCAATTACTTCTGCCGCCCAACCCCAACCTGCGGACAACGCCCAACCACCGGACAAGCCGAACACCAGGCCGTTTGCGCCCGGCAACATTGTCGACCATGAAAAATCAGCACATGCGCGGTCTGGGTCCAACGCTCAGCTGGCAACAATTTACAGAGCTGCTTTTCCACCCCCTCTGCTGTAGTAGCGGTAGTCCAACCCAGCCGTCTGGCAATCCGACCGACGTGAGTATCCACCACCATACCTGGCACATCAAAAGCATTGCCCAAAACCACATTAGCTGTTTTACGACCTACACCAGGTAAGGCAACCAACTCCGCCATTTGCTGCGGAATCTCACCATTATGAGAGTTGACCATTGCGGTGGCGCAACCAACCAGACTTTTTGCCTTGTTTCGGAAAAATCCGGTGGAACGAATCAGCTCTTCAACCTCTGTCACTTCAGCATGCGCCATACTTAGCGGATCGGGAAAGCGTTTAAAGAGTTCAGGTGTCACCAGATTTACACGGACATCAGTGCATTGGGCCGAGAGAATCGTCGCCACCAGAAGTTGCCAGGGATTCTGGTGGGTGAGGGCACAAGGGGCCTCCGGGTAGGTTGCTTCAAGGCAATCGAGGGTCGCTAACGCATGGCATGATGTCATTCGGAGTGCTTTCATTCTCGTAAGAGTTGAATTTGGCTCTTGGGGTAGTTATCAACCTTGTCCACAGAGTTACCCACGTTGATCCAAAATTAAGAACACCCCCCTGCTCGTTACACTCGCTTCCCCCCTGTAAAACAGGGGGGATTGAGGGGGGTAAAAGCTGAGAGTTTCTGATTCAGAAACCAGCAATTTTTCGCAAGGTCAAGGAAATCAAACATTTGAGCGGAGGCGTAGTACTTTACGCCGCACAATCAAATGTGCAGATTGACGTAGAGATTGCGGAAAAGGGCGGTTTCTGGACAGAAACTTAACCGGGAGCGGCTTCTAGGCGCCCCCCTGCCAACGACCGCAATCTCACAGATCGACGCGTATCGGTCACCTGCACCGTCATCGTCAGTGGCAGATGGCTGGAGGCCTGGCGAGCCAGGAAGCTGCGATTGATCGACGCTTCGAGTATCCGTACATCGCCGCGCAAATAAGCGCGGTCTCGCCCAAAAACCGGACAGCGGGACGGGTAGCTGCCGCGCCAGAGAGGTCGGTGGGTCCGGCGCAGGACTGAGGCTAACTCCAGATTTCCTGCGCCCCAGAAGTAGTCGGCAAAATCACCCAGTATCAGTGCCGGGCAGCCCATGGATGGATTGGCGAGTAATTCCGGGCCAAGCAAGTTGGCAATCTGATGACTGCGAAATCGTGGGAAACTATCGAGGCAGATATTGAGCAGATGCAGGCGTTTACCACCCAGCTCCACGTCGGCGCGAAGACACTGACCACTGAAGCCAAGATCGAACCTTTGCACAGCCTTGAGTGGGAAATAAGACAGGTAGGCGAGTGGCCCACCACCGGCAGCACGAAAGACATCAAGGCCGAGACGTTCTGCCAGGTAAGGCAGGATGTCGATATGATGTACAGCATCAAACTCCTGTAGAGCAACAATATCAGGAGCGCTGTCTGCGATTACATTCAGGATCCGGTCAGGATTGACCTTACCATCACTACCACGGCATTGCTGAATGTTATAAGTCATGATGCGAGCGGTGGTCATACCTGCCTCGCTGCTGACAGCCTGTCAAACTGACTGCTCTGGAATTATGACAACTGGCCTATGGTTGCTTTACCCGCTTAACGCTACGAATTATAACTGGCTCCACGGGGACATCACTGAAGCGCTGATAAGTGTGGGTTGGGCTGGTACCGATCTTGTTCACCACGTCCATGCCTTTGACGACCTTGCCGAAAACAGCGTAACCATAACCTTTGATCGTGGTGTTTCTGTGATCGAGAAACCCGTTGTCCTTGAGGTTGATGAAAAACTGACTGGTGGCACTATCAACCTCCCCGGTTCGCGCCATGGCTATGGTGCCACGCAGGTTGCGCAGACCATTGCTGGCTTCATTCTTGATCTTCCCTCTGGTTTTTTTCGGCGCCATTTCGGTGCTGAAATTTCCGCCCTGAATCATAAAGTTCTTGATGACTCGATGAAAGATTGTGTCGGTATAATGGCCAGAATCAGCATAGGTCAGAAAGTTAGCCACTGACAGAGGGGCTTTTTCAGTGTTCAGCTCCACAGTCATGTCGCCATAATTGGTTTCGATAACAACCAACTCTGTAGCAAGAGCCGAAGAGCTCAGCAGTAGAGTGACAAAAAGCATACTCAGTAAAATTCTTTTCATTGTCTTTTATCCCTTTCTTAATGGTTTGAAACCGTTACCTGGCAGCGGCGACTATTCGTCTTCTGAGGAAAGAGCTCGATTCATGAGATCAGCAACCGCCTGCTTTGGATCCTTCTCTTCGTAAAGGATCATGTACATCTGTTCGGTGATTGGCATGGCCACACCGAGTTTGCTTGCCAGTTGGTAAGCCGAGAGAGTTGTTTTAACCCCTTCTGCGACCATACGCATCTGGTTGAGAATTTCGTCCAGCTTGCGACCTCGCCCCAGTTCGATACCGACCGAACGGTTGCGAGAAAGATCGCCGGTACAAGTCAACACCAGGTCGCCCATGCCCGCTAGGCCGGAAAACGTCGCTTCTTGAGCGCCCAGGGCTACGCCAAGGCGAGTTATTTCGGCCAGACCGCGCGTAATCAGGGCGGCACGCGCATTATGGTTGAAACCAAGACCGTCGCTCACGCCAGCGGCCAGGGCAATCACGTTCTTCATCGCTCCGCCAATTTCAATACCAACAACATCCTGATTGGTATAAACCCGGAAATACTCGGTGCTGAACAGCTCCTGCACCCGTGTCGCAACCGCCAGGTCATCAGCGGCCACAGCGACAGCGGTAGGCTGTTCTGCGGCGACCTCTCTGGCAAAAGATGGCCCGGAAAGAAAGGCGCTACGCTGCTTGACCTCTGTTCCAAGACGTTCCTGCAGAACTTCCGACATGGTCAGCAAGGTATCGTTTTCAATCCCTTTGGCTGCCGAAATCAGCAGACAGTCGTCCGCCAGGTGTGGTTTAAGTTGTTTAAGGACAGGACGCATGACCTGCGATGGCGACACCAGCACCAGAACTTGACGGCCCTGAACAGCTTCAGCGAGATCATTGGTATAGGAGAGGTTTGGGGAGAGCTTTATGCCATCGAGGAAAAGATCATTGATGCGGGTCTCAGGCAGGCGAGCAGCCAGGTCTTGTTCATACACCCAGAGGGTAACAGCAAAGCCTTTTTTCGCTAAGACGTTGGCAAGGGTTGTTCCCCAACTGCCTGCTCCGATGACGCCGATTTTCATCATGATAAAACCTCAGATGGCCTTTTTCTTCTTTGCGATGCGCTCGCGCACCTGCACCGTTTTTCTCTCCAGTATACCCTGATTGGGATAAATTCCAGCCAGGCTTTCGAGAATTTTCAGCGCCTCAAGCAACTCTTCCTGCTCTTCCAGAACCGTTGCCAGGCCGAAACGTGCCTCGAGGGCGTAGGGGCTATCTGCCCAGCGTTCCATCACCAACTGATAGGCACCGGCGGCCTCGGGAAGCTTGCCTTCCAGAGCGTAGGTCATGGCAATCCGATACTGCACCTCGGCAATCAGAGGGCTCAGCGGATGTTTCTTGCGCAGGCTGTCAAACTCAATCCTGGCCTGATCAAAATTGTTCAGGCGAAAATAACAGTCAGCCACCTCGTACTGCATCAAGTCATTCTCCGGGCCAGGCTGATCAAGTACTTTCTGGTAAACCGCTATCGCCTGATCGCAATCACTGAGACGGTACTTGTAAAGTCCGGCAACCTGTTTTCTGGCTGGAACCACTTCTGCAGCATCGGGATAATCCCGTTCCAGCATGAGATAGGTCAACAAGGCGTCTGAATAACGATTCTGATATAAGTCCTGTATTTCGCCCACCTGAAAGAGCGATTGGGGAACCCGTGCAAAATCAGGGTACTCATCGTGCAACCGCTCAAAAAGTTCAACCGCCTCAACGTACTTTCCTGCTTGTCTGAGTGCCAGGCCTTTCTGAAACGTCTCTTCGAGTCTCGTCTGCAGGTTGGCGTTATACCAAAAAACACCGGCCGCAACCAGTAACGCAAAAGTCAGAGCAAGAAAAACCCAGAGCCGTTTTTTAGGCGCCTTCCCCTGGCGCTTCAGCTCCGCCATCAGGAGCTGTTTCTTCAATTTCTGGATTTCCTTCGTCATCTTCCTTCTCTGCCAGTTTGGCGACCGCAACAATTCTTTCATCCGCTTCCAGCACCATCAGGCGTACACCCATGGTGTTACGGCCGATAATCGAAAGGGCGCTGACGCGGGTGCGTAACACTTTGCCACGATCGGTAATAAACATGAGGTCAGACTCGTTATACACCAGCTTGACATCGACCACCTGGCCGTTTCGCCCTCCGGTTTTGATTGTGATAATGCCTTTACCACCGCGACTCCGGACCCGATACTCACCGAGGCTGGTACGCTTACCGAAACCCGACTCAGTTACAGAGACGAGGGTTGCCGAAGTCGCATCGGAAACCACTTCCATACCGATGATCTTATCACCACCCTCAAGCTTCATACCACGGACACCACGGGCCGTACGTCCCATTGCCCTGGCGTCAGACTCGTCAAAACGAATCGATTTGCCATTATGGCTGGCCAACATAATATCCATGGAGCCATCGGTTAGCCGTGCCGAGATCAGGCTGTCATCATCATCGATAGTCAAGGCAATGATGCCACCCTGACGTGGATGGGAATAGGCCATCAGGTCGGTTTTCTTAACCGTACCCTTCTCTGTCGCCGTAATAATGAAACGACCCTCGGTGAACTCCTTAACCGGCAGAATTGTTTTTACGCTTTCTCCTTCAGCCAGGTTCAACAGGTTAACGACTGCTTTGCCGCGTGCAGCGCGGCCACCCTGCGGAATTTCATGGACCTTGAGCCAGTAAACCTTACCTTTGTTGGTAAAGATCAACACATAGCTGTGGGTCGAAGCAATAAAGAGGTTTTCAACGAAATCCTCCTCCTTGGGACGCATACCGGTTGCGCCTTTACCACCGCGTCTTTGCGCCCGGTAGAGTGAAACCGCGTTGCGTTTGATGTAACCGGAATGTGACACGGTAACCACCATATCTTCTTCAACGATCATGTCTTCAATGGAGAGGTCTGCAGCCACGGCGATGATCTCGGTGCGGCGCGGGTTACTGAAGCGATCTTTGATCTCTATCAGTTCACCCTTAATGATCTTGAGAATCTCTATCTCGCTGGCAAGAATCTCTTTAAGTCTTTCGATTAGAGCTAAAAGCTGCTTGTACTCCTCCATAATCTTGTCGCGCTCAAGCCCGGTCAGGCGATGCAAGCGCATTTCAAGAATCGCCTGGGCCTGGATCTCACTCAGTTCGAAGCGAGCGATCAACCTTCCCTTGGCCTCGGCCGGGTTAGCGCTGGACTTGATGACCTGAATCACTTCATCAAGGTTGTCCAGGGCAATCTTGAGACCTTCCAGGATATGGGCACGGGCCTCGGCTTTCTTCAGCTCAAACAAGGTCCGGCGAGTGACAATTTCTTTACGATGATCGATAAAGTAGTCCAGTACCTCGCGTAGCGTCAGAATTTTCGGTTGTCCTTTGACAATCGCCAGCATGATGATACCGAACGACGAGTGCATCACCGTCATTTTGTAGAGCTGGTTGAGTACCACCTGGGGAATGCTGTCACGTTTCAGTTCGATGACGATGCGCATCCCATCGCGATCCGACTCATCACGCAAATCGGAGATACCCTCAATCTTCTTGTTTCGCACCAGGTCGGCAATTTTTTCTATCAGACGGGCTTTATTAACCTGGAAAGGTATCTCGGTAACGATGATACTCTCGCGACCGGTGCGGCTGTTCTGCTCGACCATTGCCTTGGCACGCATCGGAATGATGCCACGCCCGGTGCGGTAAGCCTGATGGATGCTATCCCGACCCATAATGAAACCACCGGTCGGAAAATCTGGACCAGGAATATGCTCAAAGAGTGCTTCGATCTCAAGTTTCGGGTTATCGATCACCGCAATCAGGCCATTGATTATTTCACTCAGGTTGTGCGGCGGGATCTTGGTCGCCATACCAACCGCAATCCCCTCGGAACCGTTGACCAGCAGGTTGGGAAACTTGCAGGGTAAGACCAGAGGTTCTTCGAGAGAATCATCGTAGTTGGCCCCGAACTCAACAGTATCCTTGTCGAGGTCGTTGAGCAGTTCATGAGCCAAGCGATCCATGCGAACTTCGGTATAACGCATAGCCGCCGCCGAGTCGCCATCAACCGAACCAAAGTTTCCCTGGCCATCAATCAGCGGGTGGCGCATGGAGAAATCCTGAGCCATACGAACGATGGTGTCATAAACCGCAGAGTCACCATGGGGATGATACTTACCAATCACGTCACCAACCACACGTGCCGATTTCTTGTACGGTTTGTTGTAGTCGTTGTTCAGCTCGCTCATGGCGAAAAGCACTCGCCGGTGAACTGGCTTGAGACCGTCTCGCACATCCGGAAGAGCCCGACCGACGATTACGCTCATCGCATAGTCCATGTAGGACTTGCGCATTTCATCTTCAATGTTGACGCTGACTTTGTTCTGTTCTGAAAGCATTCTCGATTTTCCTCCGGAAAATCAGTGGCGTGTTGCGTGTTGCGCGTGATGTCGTTTTATCCTCACCAACCGCTACCCGTTACTCGCTACATCGTTTAAACATCCAAGTTTGATACGTTCAGGGCGTTGTTTTCGATGAATTCACGGCGCGGCTCAACCTGGTCACCCATCAACACGGTAAAAATCTGTTCCGCTTCAATGATATCTTCGATCTTGACCTGCAGTAACACCCGTTTCTCCGGGTCCATAGTGGTCTCCCAAAGCTGTGAGGGGTTCATCTCACCCAACCCCTTGTAACGCTGGATATACTGGCCCTTCTTGGCCCGTGCAAAGAAATATTCAAGCACATCCTGGCGGTCGCTCAGCACCGTCTCTTCCTGTCCTTCCTTACTAATCATGGCATTTTCATTCAAACAGATATCTTCTACCTGCTTGTATGATTGCAGCAATAACTTGTACTCGTACATCGACAGGCTTTCGAGCACCTTCTGATCGATATAGGAACGCAAACTACCGTTAGTATAGAGAATTCTTGGAGGGTCATTAGAGACCTGAAATTCGGCCTCAGGCGCAACCTTGCGTAACTTAGCGGCTAAAGGTTCGAGATCAATCATATCAGCGAAACCATTCTGCAATTTGCCACGGACAAAAACCTTAAGGACTTCGGCGTGGATGCCTTTGTGTACCATCTTGCTGAAATGCTCGTTGTACAGAAGAATGTTGCGCAAAGTCGGGATGATCTGCTTGCCACGCAAAACCTTGCCGGACTTCTCCATCCTCACGGTCATACCCTCAACACCCTCATCAAGCAGGTATTCACGCAGAGCATCTTCGTCTTTCAGGTAGAGTTCTTTCTTGCCACGTTTAGCCTTGTAGAGTGGTGGTTGGGCAATATAAAGATGACCACGTTCGACCAGTTCCGTCATATGCCGGAAGAAGAAGGTCAAGAGCAGGGTGCGTATATGCGAACCATCGACGTCGGCATCGGTCATGATAATGATCCGATGGTAACGCAGTTTACTCAGATCAAACTCTTCTCTCCCGATACTGGTGCCCATTGCTGTGATCAGCGTACGGATCTCGTTAGAAGTGATCATCTTGTCGAAGCGCGCCTTCTCGACATTGAGAATTTTACCCTTGAGCGGTAAAATCGCCTGGTAGCGGCGTTCTCGGCCCTGCTTGGCGCTACCACCAGCCGAGTCGCCCTCGACCAGATAGAGTTCGCACAAGGCCGGATCTTTCTCCTGACAATCAGCCAGTTTGCCCGGCAGAGCCAGCCCATCCAGAGCACCTTTGCGGCGGGTCAGATCACGAGCTTTACGGGCCGCTTCGCGGGCGCGGGCGGCATCGATCCCCTTCTCAAGAATTTTACGTGCTACCGACGGATTCTCTTCGAGATATTCCGCCAGTTTTTCATTCATCAGGGTTTCGACATAGCCTTTAATCTCCGAGTTTCCCAACTTGGTCTTGGTCTGGCCTTCAAACTGTGGCTCGGGAAGTTTGACAGAAAGAACTGCGGCCATGCCTTCGCGCAGATCGTCTCCGGAGACCGTGGTTTTCATGTTTTTCAGCAGATTGTTAGCTGTCGCATAGGTATTCATGGTGCGCGTTAGCGCCGACTTGAAACCACTCAGATGGGTGCCACCTTCGTGAGTATTGATATTGTTGGCAAAAGAGAAAATTTTCTCATCATAAGCGTCGTTATATTGGATGGCGATATCAATCTCGACATCCTCCCTGGTACCGGTAAAGAAAATCGGCTTTGGGTGCAGGGGAGTTTTAGCGCGATTGAGATATTCGACAAAAGAAACAATGCCGCCTTCATAGTGAAAAACGTGACTTTTTTCGCTCCGCTCATCAATAATTTCAATTTTGACGCCAGCATTCAGAAAAGCCATCTCGCGAATTCGCCGCGACAACGTTTCAAAAGAGAAGTCTGTGCTTTCGAAAATTTACGGATCAGGCCAAAAGAGTATTCTGGTGCCACGGCGTTTAGTTTCGCCATCTTCTACCAGCTCTCCTGTCGGAACACCACGCTCATAGTTTTGCCGGTAAATTTTACCGCCGCGACGAATTTCGAGTTCCAGACGACTTGATAGTGCATTAACAACCGAAACACCAACGCCATGCAGACCACCGGAAACCTTGTAGCTGTCGCTATCAAACTTGCCGCCAGCGTGCAGGACCGTCATAACCACCTCGGCCGCTGGTTTTTTCTGCGTGGGATGCATATCAACCGGGATTCCCCGGCCGTTATCTGTCACTGTTATTGAATTGTCAACATGGATAACCACCTTTATATCATCACAATGACCAGCCAGAGCTTCGTCAATCGAGTTGTCAACCACTTCATAAACCAGGTGGTGTAACCCCTGTAGAGACGTGGAGCCGATATACATCGCAGGCCGCTTTCGAACGGCCGATAAACCTTCTAAAACTGTAATACTTTCTGCATTGTACTCTTTGTTCATTTTTTGTGTCATGTCACCCTCGTTCTGGGGATGTGGCGGAGACCAAACCCTGGTCTACCTTGAAAAAACTTGCCGTCTGTTGAATATTATCTGCCAACAATGGTTGTTGTGCGGAAGTCAGAAATACCTGACCGCGACGATTCAACAGAAAATTAAAGAAACCTTCCTGGCGACGACTGTCCAGCTCACTGGCCAGATCATCAAGCAGTAGAACAGGTGGTTCTTGATGCTCTTCTTCCAGATCCATAACCTGAGCAGCTTTAAAAGCCAGGAGAAAAGATCTTTGCTGTCCCTGTGATCCAAAGGAACGTAGGGAACGCTCATCGACCAGAAAATCCAGATCATCACGATGAGGTCCGGCCAGTGATAAACCTAATTTTCTCTCTCGAGATGCTAATCTTGCAAAAGTTGCAGCCAATTGAACTCTTAATTCTTCCTGCGAATTAAGCTCAACAGTGTAGTTCAATCCTGCAGACTCTGTACCTCCGGTTATTTCTTTGTAAACCTGGCAAAGAAGGGGTAGAAATCTTTGCAGGTATTTTGTTCGATCATAACGTATACGGCTGCCTGTGTTAATCAGAGCTTCTGTCCAAGGCACCAATTCAGCTTCATTAGCCTGCTGTTTCAATAGTTGATTACGTTGACGCAATATCTTGTCATATTCCTGAACACGATCAAGATAAGCAGGCTCCGTTTGTAGAATGGCCCGGTCAAGTAATGCCCTGCGTCCAGCAGGAAAACCCTTGATATTACTTAGCTCTTCTGGTGTAAAGAGAACCGTTCGCAAATAACCAAGAAACTGACTGAGCTTTTTAACTGTTTTTCCGTCAACTCGAGGATTGCGTCCTTTTCTCTGCAAGCCTATTTCAAGTTGATGGATAACTCCGCCTTTATTAACAACAGCACCAATCCACGCTGATTCAGCCGTATGCTCAATTAGCTCCTGACCTCTCGCACTACGAAAACTCTTCAGGTGTCCCAGCAAGTAGATAGCTTCGAGCAGATTGGTTTTGCCTTGAGCATTTTCGCCATAAATGACATTAAAATGCTCATTCCAGACAAGATCCACTCCTGCCAGATTACGGTAACAGCGAAGCTTCAGTTTTTCTAAAATCATACGGCTATCAAGAAAAAAGCCCCAAACAAAGGCTTTTTTCTAAAAATCCTGTTTAGAGCCGCATCGGCATGATAACAGCGAGATAGCCATCTTCATCGATCGGCTTAATCAATCCTGGAGAAAGATTATCCTTAAGAATCATGCAAATATTATCTTGATCCTGTACTTGCAATATATCCAGTAGATAGCGGGCATTGAAACCAACAGAAAGTTCAGGACCCTGATATTCAATATCTAACTCTTCGCGAGCATCACCTAACTCAGGGTTGGATGATGAAACTTCAAGAAGATTGTTTTTAAAATTCATCTTAACGCCACGCGATTTTTCGCTGGATAAAATAATCATGCGCCGCAAGGCATGCAGAAAAGGGTAAACTGCAATGAATGCTTTTTGTTCATTGGTCTTGGGAATAACCCGACTATAATCGGGAAATTCACCGTCAATAAGACGCATAATAATAACTGTTTTATCTTTTCTGACGACAGCATTATTATCCATAAAACCAAGTTGTAGGTCACCCTCGCCTTCTTCTGCTAGCTTTTTTAATTCTAAAATACCTTTACGCGGTAAAATAACGCCTTTTGATAATTCTGAACTCTCAACAGCCTCTATTTTTTTATCTATCATTGACAGACGATGGCCATCTGTAGCGACCATGCGCAGCTGATTTGTCTCCTTTTGAACCTGACAAAAAATTCCATTCAGATTGTATTTACTTTCGTCTTGAGAAACAGCAAAAAAGGTTTTCTCTATCATCTCCTTGCAGAGAGAACTGGCAAGGGATATAAAATTGTCATTATCAGGTTTGGGAAAAGTAGGAAATTCATCCGCTGACAAACCAACAATATTAAATTGCGCCTTACCACATTCTACTTCTATCCAGCAGTTATCTTTAGCATTAAAACTTATCTCGTTATCTGGTAATTCTTTTATAATTTCATAAAGTTTTTTAGCAGAGACAGTCACTTTGCCAGGCTTACGGATATTAGCCGGATAGGATGACTGCATCCCCACTTCGAGATCTGTTGCTGTCAGGTGTAATTCACCATCGATCCCTTCCAGAAGAACATTGGAAAGAACTGGGATGGTATTACGCTTTTCAACAATCCCCTGGACTCTGGCAAGTCCTTTGAGAAAAACTTCTTTTTCTATAGTGAAATTCACGATGACCTCCTCCATCAACAGGTTATACTTATATTTAATATTTAATAAACTAAAAGCTAGTAGTAGTAATAGGGCCTGTTAATTAGTTTAAAAACTGTTTTTATGGTTAAATATTAAGCACTTAATGAGTTTAAAACTTACGGTAAAAACTGTTTATGAAATGGGGATAAAAGGCTATTTTTAAAAAAGCTCATTTTAAACACAGGTTATGCCTCACTTTATAAACAACTTATCCATTGGTTAATTCTTTTCTTAAATTTTCGATCGTGCTTTTTAATTGGAAATCTTCTTCCATAAGCCTTTCTATCTTACGAATAGCATGAATAATGGTTGAATGATCTTTACCACCAAACCTATCACCTATTTCCGGATAAGAGGAAGATGTTAGTTGCCGTGATAGATACATGGCTATTTGTCTTGGCAGTACAACAGTCTTGAGTCTTTTCGCTGATTTTATGTCAGATATTTTCATATTGAAATGGTTGCTGACCCGCTTGATAATTTCTTCTACAGATAATTCACTATTCCGCTCTATGAGTATATCTTTAAGAACATCACGGGCCATTTCCAGCGAAACTGGAATAGCAGTCAAGCTGGCATAAGCTCCAATTCTTATGAGGTAACCTTCTAGTTCCCGGACATTGTTGCAGATGGAATTGGCGAGAAAAAGAGCAACATCTTCCGGCAGTTTTATACTGTTGTGCTCCGCTTTCATTTTTAAAATAGCCAACTTTGTTTCTACATCTGGTGGCTGTATATCGGCAATTAATCCCCATTCAAAGCGCGAACGCAATCTTTCTTCGAGACCGGGGATATCTTTTGGAAATTTATCGGATGTAACTATTATTTGTTTCTGTGATTCATACAGGGCATTAAAAGTATGGAAAAACTCTTCCTGAGTACGTTCTTTACCCGCTATAAACTGAATATCATCGATCAGAATAACATCCATAGAGCGAAACTTGTTACGGAATTCATCCATACGATTGTAGCGTAATGAATTGATCAGTTCATTCATGAATTTTTCAGAAGTATAGTAACAGATCCGCATGTGCGGCGATTTTTTGAGAATTGCATTACCTATGGCATTCGCCAGGTGGGTTTTGCCTAAACCGACAGCGCCGTAGATGAAAAGAGGATTATAAGTGGTGGCCGGGTTGTTGGCGACAGCCATGGCGGCAGCATAAGCAAACTGATTTGATGAACCAGCGACAAACGCGTCAAAAGTATATTTACGATTCAGATTTATAGCTACAGAATGGTTGTTGGCTATTGGCTTTTCTTTAACTTTTTCAGTAATTATTGTATTTAAATCTGTTGTTCGGCTTGGCAGTTTATCTCGGGTCTTGCTGTCAACGGTGAATTGAATTCGATAGGTAACGGCAGAGATTTCGGAAAGTATTTTTTGTATGAGTTTGCTGTAGTTTTCTTTAACCCAGTCAAGAACAAACCGGTTTGGAACTTCCAGATAAACCATATCCTGCTCGATCTTGACGAGTCTCAATGGTTTTATCCAGGTTGAATAATGCTGAGGACTGAGATTCAATTTCAAATGTGCGAGGGTGTCATCCCAGAGTTTACTCATACCGGCATCATACTCTTTGCCCAAGTTTCCAGAAGGAGACGTTGAGGTTGGGTTTATCCACAAACTTTTAAACAACTGTGGATAACTTTAAAAAGGCCTAAAAACAGGGAGTTAGATAAAAATTAAAGGCTCAATTCTTGACAACGAAGGTTATCAGAGGCGGTTTCTTATTGCAAGTGAAAAGGAGTTAAGAGGAATAGTTTAAAAGCAGATATTCTTTTCGTTCTTGACTTTGTTTTTTAACTATGCTTAAAAGTGCTGTTCACAATTGCTACCAACTATTCCGATAAACAGGAGATATAAAAGTCATGAAGCGTACTTACCAACCAAGTAAAGTCAGTCGTAAACGTACCCACGGTTTCCGCAAACGCATGCGTTCAAATGGCGGTTCTAACATTATTAAACGTCGTCGTGCCCGGGGCCGCAAGTCTTTATCCGTTTCGATCCCAATCAAATAATATCGACTCAGCGGGTGAAAGGTGAGCATAGCCTTGAAAAGTTTCGCCGCATACGTCGTTCAAGTGATTACCAACGATGCTGGCAAGAGGGACAACGTTATCACACTACCCATTTTGTCGTGATTGTGAACCCTGGACGAGACTTCTCTCGTCTGGGGATAACAGTAAGTAGCAAAGTTGGTAATGCTGTTTACCGCAATCTGTTAAAGCGTTGGATACGTGACCTGTTTAGAAACAATCACAAGCACTTTGATTTAATTGTGGATATTTCTATTATAGCCAAGCGTCAAGCTCGATGCCTGAGTCATTTACAAGTGGACCGGGAACTTTTAACCGTCTTTACCCGCCTGGAGACCGATGAACATGTTTAAACGGTTAGCCTTAGCGGGTATTCGCTTTTATAGAGTCTTTCTTTCCCCATTAAAGCCACCTACCTGTCGTTTTTACCCTTCCTGTTCTACGTACACTCTTGATGCTGTTACCAGGTATGGTGCTGTGAGTGGTCTTTGGTTAGGTATTAAACGTTTAGCCCGTTGTCATCCCTGGCACCCTGGGGGTTTTGATCCTGTTGAATAGGGTCAAACCATAAACCGGAGTTTTTCTTAAATTATGAATTCATCTGAAAATAAAAACCTTGTTCTTGCAATGGTTCTCATGCTTGCCGTCTGGTTGGGTTTTTCCTTCTTTTTTCCACCTACAGCGAAAAAGCAGACGCAGCCTGCTGTGAGCCAGGTAGAACAGCCAATCGTCGTGACTGAAAAACAGGAGCGAGAGGTTGTCGAGAGAACGATAGAAGTAAAAGATGCCGATGTTGCTGATCCAGCAAGGGTTTTTGTCTCTGAGACTTCTGCTCCGGCACGAGAAATTGTTGTTGAAACAGATAAATATCTGGCAGTTTTTACGACTCAAGGTGCACGTCTGGTCTCTTTTAAGTTGAAGGATTATCGTGCTACGTCTGATCCATCATCTCCTCTTGTGGAGATGTTTGAAACCGCTCCTCAGCGTTATGCAACCTTGCGCACAACAGGCTCTGAGGGGTTCCTTTTAAGTGGTGATGCCAGCTTTGAGACATCAACTACAGGACTCGTTGAGGTCTCAGGTACGGAACAAACAACCCTTAGGTTTCAGCATGTTGCACCAAACGGTATGCAATACGTAAAAACTTTTGTGATCCACGGTGACGAGTACACGATTGACACCAGTCTGGAGTTGCAAAATGTTGGCCCGGTTCCTTTACGTGGCGTCGTCAACCTGGCTCTGATACAGCGTTGGGATGAGTCTCTAATGACTGACAGTTACTCTTTTTCCGGTCCGGCAACCCTGGTGAAAGATGATATTGAAGAGGTTGATGTTGATGATCTCAAAGAGGGTTCGGTTGCTTATAGTCAGGGTCTTGTCTGGACCTCTTTTCAAACCAAATACTTTCTTTCCGCTGTGGTGCCTGGAGATCGCACGGTAGAGCGAATTCAGATTTTGCGTAACGGTGATGCTATAGAGAATGTTTTGGAGTCCCCGTACTTCACCTTGCAGGGTGGAGAACGTCGTCAGTTTGATTACCTGGTCTTTATTGGCCCTAAAGAACCGCTGGCTCTCACCGCTGCTGGCCATCAGTTGGACGAAATCGTTGGTTTTGGTTTCTTTGACCTTCTTGCACAACCTCTCTTTGTGGTTCTGACTTTTCTCTACGGCTACTTTAAGAATTATGGAGTGGCTATTATTCTCTTAACAGTGTTGATCAAGATCATCTTCTGGCCCTTGACTCACAAGAGTTATTCTTCAATGAAGTCGATGCAAAAACTTCAACCGGAGATGCAGAAGTTACGTGACAAATTCAAGAATGACAAAGAACGCCTGAATAAGGAAATGATGGCTCTTTATAAGACTCATAGCGTCAATCCTTTGGGTGGTTGTTTGCCGATGCTGGTGCAGATACCGGTATTCTTTGCGCTTTATCAGGTGCTGCTAAGTTCGATTGCTCTTCGCCATGCCCCATTTGCTTTTTGGTTGATGGACCTCTCTGCGAAAGACCCCTACTACATCACACCACTGCTGATGGGTGCGAGTATGTTTGTGCAGCAGAAAATGACGCCAACAACGGCAGATCCGATGCAGGCGAAAATCTTTATGATGATGCCGGTTGTCTTTACTTTTATGTTCCTTAATTTCCCGTCAGGGTTGGTTATTTATTGGTTAGTCAACAACCTCTTAACTATTCTCCAGCAGTATTTCATTCACCGTAAGGCCACCTGATAACCCACTATGAATCAGCAGTCCCTGTATGTTGAGGTTGCGGCAAAGAATCTGGATACCGCTGTTGAACAAGCTCTAGCGCAGTTGAATTGTACGCGTGCTGAAGCTGATATAGAGGTGTTACAGGTACACTCTTCCGGATTGCTCGGTCTTTTTGGTCGTCGCCTGGCACGGGTTCGTGTCAAGTTGCATGATCGTGGAGTTATTGCCCGTCAACTTACCCATCAATTGTTAAACTTATCTGATCTAGGGGCAAGTGTTGAGCTGGTTTCATCACGTCACCAGGTTGAACTCCTTTTAACAGCGCAGGATCCGAACTTTGTGATCGGTCGTCACGGTCAGACTTTAGACGCGTTGCAAAGCCTGGTTGGCACCATGACAGACCGGTTGACGACAGATCGTACGCCCATCCTGATTGATGTGGAGGGCTATCGTGAGCGTAGACTTGATTTCCTTAATAACCTGGCACGTTGTTTGTCGCAAAAAGTACGTCAATCAGGCAAGCCAGCCTCTACCCCACCTCTGGTCCTCAGTGAACGCCGAATTCTACACGAACTTATTAAACAGGAACCGGACTTGGTGACTCGTTCAAAGAACCACGATGGTGGTCGCAAGGTTATCATCGTAGAACCGCGGGGTTAGCCGATGTTGTCGTTTGCTACGATTGTTGCTCCAGCTACTCCTCCTGGTGAGGGAGGGGTCGGTATTATCCGTCTATCTGGTCCTCAGGCTGTTGATTACCTCAAGATTGTCTGTAAGGGCAAGTCCCCTGTCTCAGCGATGAAGTCGCACCAGCTCTACCATGGGCACCTGCTTAATCGTGATTTAGAGCATGTTGATGAAGTTCTTGCTGTGGTTATGCGTGCTCCTCGCTCTTATACTGGCGAGGATGTGGTCGAGGTGCATTGTCATGGTGGCTCCCAGATTCAACGTAGTGTCTTAGATCTCTTTTTGGCTGTTGGTGCACAGATGGCTGCGCCAGGAGAGTTTACTCAACGCGCTTTTCTCAGCGGTCGAATGGATCTAGCACAGGCAGAAGCGGTTGTTGCTGTGATTAAGGCTCGATCTGAGCGTGCCAGCCGGGTTGCCCTGGACCAGCTTGATGGCCATCTTTCTCGACTTATTCACCACTTCTCCAGGCAGCTGAAAGATTCTCTCGCTTTACTTGAAGCCCATATCGACTTTCCAGACGATGAAGTCGGTACGCTGGATCTTTCAGCTTTACTTGCACCTGTTCGCGATCTCTCCCTGGAGATGGGGTCTTTGGTAGAAAGTTTCGATGTTGGTCGTGCATTGCGCGAAGGAATCAGTGTTTTGATTCTCGGCCGGCCGAATGTTGGCAAAAGTTCCTTAATGAACGCGATGTTAGGCGAGTCGAGGTCGATAGTTACAGAAGTAGCCGGAACCACTCGTGATACCTTGGAAGAATCTTTGGTGTTAGGTGGTTTTCCGGTTCGCCTGATTGATGCTGCAGGAGTTAGAGAGACTGTTGATCCGGTTGAAAGAGAGGGTGTGCGTCGTGCCCGTGAAAAGGCTTTGTCTGCTGACTTGGTGTTGATGGTTGTTGATGGCAGTGGCCCTTTGACCGATGAGGATTTCCTGGCGTTGGAACTATGTCAGTCGGATAAAACAGTGATTGTTGTTAACAAGAGTGATCTTGCTCAAGCTGCCGACATAACACGTTTTATTGGTTTTGAGCGCTTAGTTTCTATCTCAGCGAAACACGGCTTTGGTCTTGCTGATTTGCGCGAACTTATTGTTGAGCAGTTTGGTCGTGACGAGTCGTTCTCGGCCGGTGAGGGTGTTGTGATCACGGAACGACGACACCGGGATGCCCTTTTGCGGGCGATTACCGCCCTGGAAGGGGTGTTGGTCTCTGTCGACACCCTTGCGCCCCTTGAGTGTTTGGCTGTGGAGTTGCGTGAGGCTTTATCGTCTCTTGGTCAAATAACCGGTGAAACAACACCGGATGAAATCCTTGACCAAATCTTTAGTCAGTTCTGTATTGGCAAGTAAATATGTTCCACGTGGAACATAAGGGTTTTTGTAGAGAAATGTTCCACGTGGAACATGGTCTCTGTTGTTGTGAAGGGATAGATTATGGCTGAAAAGTACGATGTGATCGTGGTTGGTGCTGGTCATGCCGGTTGTGAGGCTGCGCTTGCTGCTGCTCGTATGGGTTGCAGCGCATTGCTTCTGACGCTTAATCTTGATGCTGTCGCGCAAATGTCATGTAATCCGGCGATCGGTGGTTTGGCTAAGGGCCATTTGGTGCGTGAGATAGATGCACTCGGTGGGGAGATGGGTCGTAATATTGATGCAACCGGAATACAGTTTCGCGTTTTGAATACCAAGAAGGGGCCTGCGGTTAGGGCGTCTCGTGCTCAGGCAGACCGTGACCTCTATCGCTCTCGCATGAAGCAGGTTGTGGAAGGTCAGTCAGAGCTCGATCTCAAGCAGGGCCAGGTTGTTCGTTTGTTGGTTGAAAGTAATAGGGTCACCGGAGTGGAGACGCGTGATGGAGAGCTCTTTTTGTCACCAACGGTCATTTTGACAACAGGTACTTTTATGTGTGGTTTAATCCACATTGGCCTGGTTAATTATCCTGGTGGGCGTGCCGGTGAGCCGCCCTCTGAAGGTATCTCTGATCACCTGCGTTCTCTTGGCTTTTCAGTGGGGCGCTTAAAGACCGGTACACCACCACGTCTCTCTGCTGCAACGATTGATTTTTCGGGATTGGAAGAACAGCCTGGTGACGCCTCTCCCAAGCCTTTTTCTGCCGATACTTCGAGTATTGACCGGCCACAGGTTTCCTGCCATATCACTTATACGAATGAAAGAACTCATGAGGTGATTCGTGGTGGTCTTGATCGCTCTCCCCTTTACTCTGGTGTCATCGAGGGTGTTGGACCACGTTACTGTCCCTCTATTGAGGATAAGGTGGTACGTTTTCCAGAAAAGCAGCAGCACCAGATATTTTTGGAGCCAGAAGGTCTTACTAGTGGTGAAATTTACCCGAATGGTGTCTCTACATCGCTTCCTGTAGATGTACAGTTGGCTTATCTGAGAACTATGAAGGGTTTGGAAAAGGTCGAGATCACACGGCCAGGCTACGCTATAGAATACGATTATGTAGATCCCATTCAACTACACCCAACCTTGGAAACCAAGCGGTTACGCGGTCTCTATCATGCGGGACAGATTAATGGCACCTCTGGTTACGAGGAAGCAGCCGCTCAAGGGCTTCTCGCGGGTATAAATGCGGTACAACAAGTTAAGGGCCTCGAAGCGGTTGTGATTGGACGTGACCAGGGATACATTGGTGTTCTGATTGATGACCTGGTTAACCTTGGAGCTAAAGAGCCTTACCGGATGTTTACTTCCCGGGCAGAATATCGTTTGTTGTTGCGCGAAGATAATGCAGACCAGCGACTCAGTGCCATCGGTAAAGAGGTTGGTTTGTTGTCAGATCAGCGCTGGGAGCGTTTCTCAGAAAAGCTTATTGCCCTGGGTCGTGGCCATGAACGCTTACGTGAGGTCCGTATCTCTCCCAGAAACCAGGAGGTGCTGGCCCGTCTTGGTTTGCGGGATTTAAAAAATGGTGCTTCCCTTGCAGAGTTACTGCGCAGGCCTGAGATTGGCATCGATGATCTTGGTTTTCTTGATGAAGAGCTGGCTGCTCTTTCACAGGAAGTACGTAGCGAGTTGGAAACAGAGGTCAAGTATGCGGGCTATATCGTTCGACAAAAAGAACAGGTCGAGCGGTTCCTTCGTCTGGAAAACCTCGTTATTCCAAAGGGTTTTGATTATGATGCAGTAAATGGCCTTTCTGCTGAAGTCCATGAAAAGCTCAAACGTGTGGCACCTCGCACCCTTGGTCAGGCTGGGCGAATCCCTGGTGTCACCCCTGCGGCGATTGCTATTCTGGCGGTTCTTTTGCGGCGCTAAGGGTCTGTTATGGAATTGTCAGAGCAATTACATAGGCTTGACCTGAAAGTTGACCAAGAGGCTCTTTGGCCTCTGGAGCGCCTTGTTGATGAGCTTTTGCGTTGGAATCCTCGACGAAACCTGACTGCAATCACTGGCTATGATGAAATAGTAGAGAAGCACTTGGTTGACTCTTTGACCTTGCTGCCCTTCGCCCGCCAATCAAGTCGCTTGCTTGATATCGGCTCCGGTGCCGGTTTCCCCTCCCTGCCCTTGAAAATAGTTTGTCCTCAACTCGAAATTGTTTCTGTTGATGCGGTGGGTAAAAAGATAGATTTCCAGCGCCATGTCGTCAGAAGCCTTGGTTTGAAAGGCTTTAAGGCCGTTCATGCACGCGTCGAGAGTTTGACAGAAGAGCATGCAACCTTTGATCTGGTCACTGCCCGTGCGCTTTGTTCTCTGAAAGAACTAGTCACTCGGTCGGAGCCGTTTCTTGCTCCTGGTGGTTGTTTGTCGGCGATGAAGGGTCCAGAAGGCGGTCGTGAGTTTTTTGAGCAACAAGAGGATTTGCTGGAGACAGGGTGGTCTGTTGCTTTACATCGATTAAATTTACCTCTTTCCGGAGCAGAACGATGCCTGGTTGAGTTGACTCGTTAGGACAATTTTCCACCAGATGTAGTGGTTGCGTTTAGGACGATGTCAATATCTGGTAGTGTGTCGTCGTCAGGCAAATTTCCTTTGCAGATCCAAATGCTTATGTTAATCTGAGCGACTCAAAAAACATCACTTCTAGGGAGCTCTTAGGGTATGGCCCAGGTAATCGCGATCGCCAACCAAAAAGGCGGCGTCGGCAAGACCACAACAGCAGTCAATCTCGCTGCGTCTCTGGCTGTTGCTGAAAAACGCACCTTGCTGGTCGATTTAGACCCACAGGCCAACGCGACCAGTGGGGTTGGGATTGATCCTAACCGCATGAAGCAGACGGTCTACCATGCGTTGCTTGGTGCGGTTCCGGTTAGTGAGGTTCTGCAAACGACAAAGATCGACCCTCTTCATCTCTTACCTTCCAATCCCGACCTGATTGGTGCCGAAGTAGAGTTGATCTCAGCTCTGGCACGAGAAAACAAGTTAAAAACAGCGCTCTCTGAAGTTGGTGACGAGTATGATTATATCCTGATCGACTGTCCCCCTTCTCTCGGCCTGTTGACTATTAATGCTTTGACAGCTGCCGACAGCGTGCTGATTCCCTTGCAGTGTGAGTATTACGCCATGGAGGGGTTGAGTCAGTTAATCAACACGGTTCGTCTGATCCAGCGGGAGTTAAACCCCGGCCTGGTTATTCATGGGATTCTGTTGACCATGTTTGATGCACGCAATAATTTGTCTCATCAGGTCAGTGATGAGATCCGCAAGCATTTCACAACCCAGGTCTTCGAAACGATGATTCCGCGCAATGTGCGCCTTTCTGAAGCGCCCAGTCATGGCCTGCCTGCCTTGCTCTACGATATTTCTTCGCGTGGAGCTACGGCTTATCTTGATTTGGCGCGTGAAATAATTCGTATGGAGCAGCAAAAAGTATGACCAAACGTCCCGCACTAGGTAAAGGTATCGGTGCCCTTCTGACCTCAGCTTCCCAGGATGGTCGTCACAAGTATTTCGTCTGTCCGGTCGAAGAACTCAAGCCACATCATAATCAGCCGCGTAAAACCTTTAATGACGCCAAGATGGCAGAACTGGTCGCGTCAATCCGCGAAAAAGGTGTGATTCAGCCACTGGTTGTTCGTCACACCGGCGATCACTACCAGATCATTGCCGGTGAACGGCGCTGGCGGGCCGCGCAAAAGGCCGGTCTCAAAGAGATCCCGGTTGTTATTCAGGATGTCTCTGAAGACTGGGCTCTGGAAATGGCTCTGATTGAGAACATTCAGCGTGAAGACCTGAATCCAATTGAGGAAGCCGGGGCCTACCGTTACCTGATGAGTACCTTTGATCTGTCTCAGGAGGAAGTGGCCAAGCGAGTCGGTCGTGAACGGCCGACGGTTACCAATGCTTTACGCCTTCTACGACTGCCAGCAACGGTTCAGCAAGATGTGGTCACCGGGCTGATTACTATGGGCCATGCGCGTGCTCTACTGGCACTGGAAAGTGCCGCGCGCATCAAGGAAGTCCGCGACCAGATTGTCAAGAAACAGTTTTCTGTGCGTCAAACCGAAGCTTTGGTCAAGAAGCTTAAGGGCGGTCAAGGCAAGGTCACGCCGCGTAAAGCTCAACCTGATCCGGAGTTGGCAGACCTGGCAGCTCGCTTACAACGTTGTCTTGGCACCAAGGTGAATATTCAGCCTCAAGCCCGTGGTGGCAAAGGCGGTAAGATAGAAATCAGTTATTACTCCCCAGAAGAGTTCGAGCGGTTGCTGGATATTTTTGAGGGAAGATAGATAAAGTTGATATATTACAGTACGTTAACTACGTTTTTCAGGAAACCAACACATGTTTAACAAGAAGGAAAAAGCAATTATGCGTAAAGAGACCCCGATAGAGAAAAGTGAGATCAAGGCCTTTCTCGGCCCCGGCAGTCAGTTTGAAGGCAAGCTGGTGTTTAACGAAATCGTCCGCCTGGACGGTGCTTTTCGTGGTGAGGTTACCTCCCATGACACCCTGATTGTTGGTGAGAGTGCTGATATTCAAGCTGACGTAGAGGTTGGCACATTGATCTTGAGTGGCAACTTCAAGGGTAATATCAAGGCCAAGACGCGTGTTGAGCTACGGGCTCCGGCCAAAGTTGAAGGTACGATTGAGACACCGGCTATTTCTGTTGAGGATGGGGTTATTCTGAATGGAACCATCAATATGAATCTTGATGAAAAAGCATCCGGCAGCAAGCCTGTTGAGATCGGTATTAAAAAGTAATCGCTTCGAGATTCTAGCCGGTAACTTTGGGGCCTCTAATGTGGGCTGGGTTTTGTGAAAAGAGCCTTGACATAGCATGGTTGCTATGGTAGTTCTCTCCTGCTTTTTCCCATGGTTGAAGCGTTTAAACTCTTTGTAATGCTGTATACAGTATACCTAAGTGTCATTACGGCACGCACTTACTAATGAGGTAAGACAGTGATCGAGCTTAATTGGACACTGCTCCTGCAGTTCGTCAATTTTATGATTCTGATGGCAGTGCTTAACGCACTGCTCTTCAAGCCATTGCGGGCTGCTTTGCAGGCACGCAGGGATACCATAGAAGGTTCCAAGGCGAAGGTGCAGGATATCGACGAGCAGGTACAGGCACAAATTGCTCGCTACGAGGCCCAGCTTCAGGAAGCTCGTCTGCAGGGTAGCCAAGAGCGCACAGCACTGCGCAAGACGGCTCAGGACGAAGAAGCTCGCATCCTTGGCGGCGCAAATAAGACGTCAGCTGAAAAGTTGCAGACTATTAAGGAGCAGATTCAGGAAGAGGCTTCTACTGCCCGCCAGGCTCTGCGCGATGAAACCGAGGCGTTAGCCAAAAGTATTGCTGGCAAGGTTCTCGGGAGGGTGGTCTGATGCAAGGTAAAGCAAACGTAAAATCTATGCTCCTTAAGACTCTCTTGCTGGCCGTTTTGGTGTTGGTTCCTGCCGTTGCGCTTGCTTCTGGTGGCGACAGCGGTGTTATTCTTAAAGATTTCCTCTATCGTTGCTTTAGTTTTGCTTTGATGGTTGGTCTACTCGCCTATTTCGTGACCAAACCGATCCGTAAAGGACTCAAGGGTCGCAGCGAGGAGATTGAGAAGGTCCTCGCGGGTGCTCAGGCAGCTAAGGATGCGGCAGAGGCCAAGCATCGCGAATACAGTGAAAAGCTGGCCAAGGCAACCGAAGAGATTGATACAATTACCGCTTCAATTCGCCGTGAAGGTGAGTTGGAACGTGAAAAAATCCTGGTTGCCGCCAACGACCTGGCAGCGAAGATAGAACAGGAGGCCGACAACAAGGCTTCCAGTGTGGTTGCCAAGGCGCGCATCGAATTACGCGAGGAAGCTGCCAACCTGGCCGTGGAACTTGCAGAAGACATGCTTAAAAAGCAGGTCTCTGCTGATGACCAGAAGCGTCTGGTCGATGAATATATGCAGAAAGTGGGAGAACTCCATTGAGTGTCAGTGCCCTTACCAGACGGTATGCCAAGGCCTTGGTTGAGATCGGCGTGGAAGAAAAGGCCGTAGATGCCTACGGCGACGAGTTGACCAAAGTTAAGGAAGTTCTGTCCCAGGAAGAGTTGTTGCGTCAGTTGCTCGACAGCCCTACCCTGGTCTTGGAAAAGAAAGAAGCCATGTTGGCTGATCTCTGCAAGCTTCTTGAGTTATCGGAAGGCATGGGCAAATTTCTTGGACTGCTCTTGAGCAAAGGGCGGCTCTGCTTCCTGAGTCAGATAGAAGAGAGTTATCGACGCCAGGCGGATGATCTGTCAGGAATCCTGAGCGCTAAAATTACAGCTGCTACAGAGTTGGATGATGTTCAACAGCAGGCGATTGCCACCAGTCTTGAGAAACAGACAGGCAAGCAGGTCGCTATCACTGTTGAAGTTAACCCCGACCTGATCGGTGGCTTGCAAGCGGAAATTGGCGGTCGCCTCTTTGATGGCAGCGTCAAAACACAACTTAAACGCATCGAAGAATCCTTGAAGAATCCTTCATAACTAGGGTGATGAGGTCGTAATAATGCAAATCAGAGCAGAAGAAATCAGCGCAATTATCAAGAAGCAGATCGAGGACTTCGGACGTGAAGTCGAGGTCAGCGAAACCGGAACCATCATATCTGTTGGTGACGGTATCGCCCGTATCCATGGGCTGGACAAGGCAATGGCCGGTGAGTTGCTGGAGTTTCCAGGCAATACCATGGGCATGGTCCTCAACCTTGAGGAAGACAACGTTGGTGCTGCGATCCTTGGTGATTCCGAGCACATCAAAGAAGGCGACACAGTCAAGCGGACCGAGCGCATTGTGCAGGTTCCGGTTGGCGAAGGGCTGATTGGCCGTGTTGTTAATGGTATCGGGATTCCGATCGATGGTCTGGGTCCGATTGAAACCGACACTTACAGTAAGGTCGAAATCAAAGCTCCGGGCATTGTTGAACGTAAATCAGTTCATGAGCCGATGCAGACCGGTCTCAAGGCGATCGATGCGATGGTTCCGATTGGCCGTGGCCAGCGTGAGCTGATTATTGGTGACCGTCAGACTGGCAAAACAGCAGTTGCGATCGACGCTATCATCAACCAAAAAGGTCAGAACATGATCTGCATCTATGTCGCCATCGGCCAGAAGCGCTCGACGGTGGCACAGGTGGTCGATAAGCTCAAGAAGAGTGGCGCCATGGATTACACCATTGTCGTTTCCGCCTCTGCTTCCGAGCCCGCACCAATGCAGTTCATCTCCCCCTACACCGGTGTTACCATGGGTGAGTTCTTCCGCGACAGCGGCAAGCACGCCCTGATCATTTATGATGACCTCTCCAAGCAGGCTGTTGCTTATCGTCAGCTTTCTTTGCTGCTGCGTCGTCCGCCGGGTCGTGAAGCCTACCCCGGTGACGTTTTTTATCTGCATAGTCGTCTGCTCGAGCGTGCTTGCAAGCTCAACGATGAAGAGGGTGCCGGTTCTTTGACCGCACTGCCGATCATTGAGACCCAGGCAGGTGACGTCTCGGCTTATATCCCGACCAACGTTATCTCGATCACAGATGGTCAGATATTCCTTGAAACCGACCTCTTCTTCTCGGGTGTACGTCCGGCGATCAACGTTGGCCTCTCGGTTTCCCGTGTTGGTGGTTCTGCTCAGGTCAAGGCAATGAAGCAGGTTGCAGGCACTTTGCGTCTGGCTCTTGCCTCCTATCGTGAGATGGCAGCGTTTGCCCAGTTTGGTTCCGACCTTGATGCCGCGACTCAGCGTCAGTTGAACCGTGGTGCTCGCCTGGTTGAGATTCTCAAGCAAGGCCAGTATGTGCCTCTGCCGGTTGAGAAGCAGGTTGTGGCGATTTTTGCTGTTAACAATGGCTATGTCGATGATTATGAGACGACAGATGTTCAGCGTTACGAAAGCGAAATGATCTCCTTCATGGAAAGCAACTACGCTGATGTGCTCTCCACACTTGCAGAAAAGAAAGCCATCGATGACGAGCTGGAAGGCAAGATTAAAGCCGCTCTCGATGAATTCAAGGGCCAGTTTGTCGCTTAATCACGCAACGATCGGGTAAGAAGAGATGGCAAGTCTAAAAGACATTAAAAAAAGAATAGGCACGGTCAAGAACACCCAGCAGATCACCAAAGCCATGAAAATGGTTTCGGCGGCCAAGCTACGGCGTGCCCAGGAAGCGGTTATCGCGGCTCGTCCCTATGCGGACAAGATGGCTGATGTACTCTCCAGTCTGGCTTTGCGTGTAGACGCTGATAGCCATCCCCTGCTGGCTGAACGCGGCAAGGGCAAGGCACTGGTTGTGCTGATCACTGGCGATCGTGGCCTCTGTGGCGGTTTCAATACCAATATCTCCAAAACTGCTGAACGGTTTATCCGTGAAAAGTCAGAGCGTTTTGAGAGCTATGAGCTGTTAATCGTTGGCCGTAAGGGTAATGATTATCTCAAACGCCGCAAAGGCATGGAGATCACCAAGGTTCATGAAAACCTGGTGGGTACCGGTCAAGTGAGCTACCCGACCGGAGCGCTGCTTGGCCAGGAGGTCATCGGTCTCTACCGTAGTGGTGATTACGACTCGGTTTTCCTGGTTTACAACGCGTTCCAGAGTGTGATGACCCAGGTACAGACTGTCACACAGCTGCTACCGATCGTGCCAAAAGAAGTGGAAGAAGGTGTGATGGTTACAGATTACATCTATGAGCCGAATGCCAAAGAAGTTTTGGAAGAAATACTGCCAAAACACGTCGAAGTGCAGATCTTCCGCTCACTGCTTGAATCCGCAGCTTCGGAGCACGGCGCACGGATGACGGCCATGGATAGTGCCAGCAAAAATGCTTCAGAAAGGATTGGCAAGCTGACTTTGCAGTACAATCGCGCACGTCAGGCTTCGATTACCAAGGAACTGCTGGAGATCATCTCCGGCTCTGAGTCTCTTAAGTCTTAAGTTTCCGACGAATTATATAAGAACACCCCACCCGCAACCCGCGTGGGCAGAATGGAGGAACGGTTCATCATGAATAAAGGACGCATCACACAGGTCATCGGCCCGGTTGTCGACGTCGAATTTGAAGCCGGCAAGCTTCCCGAGATCTACCACGCGCTTAAGGTGACCAACCCGTCGATAGACGATCGGGAGTGGAACCTGGTTCTGGAAGTTGCCCAGCATCTGGGTGAAAATACGGTACGAACCATCGCCATGGACGCTACTGACGGTCTGACCCGTGGCCAGGATGCTCTCGATACTGGCAAGCAGATCGTTGTTCCGGTTGGTCAGAAGACTCTTGGTAGAATCATGAACGTGATCGGCGAGCCGATTGACCAAGTTGGTCCGATTGATGCCGAGATTGAATGGGGCATCCATCGTCCCTCTCCGGAATTTACCGAGCAGTCGACCAAGGTTGAATCCTTCGAAACCGGCATCAAGGTCGTTGACTTGCTCGCTCCTTATGCTCGTGGCGGTAAAATTGGCCTGTTTGGCGGCGCTGGCGTCGGCAAGACGGTTCTGATCATGGAACTGATCAACAATATCGCCAAGCAGCACGGTGGTTACTCGGTCTTCGCCGGTGTTGGTGAGCGTACCCGTGAGGGTAACGACCTGTGGCACGAAATGAAGGACTCCGGCGTTCTCGATAAAACTGCTCTTGTCTATGGCCAGATGAATGAGCCTCCGGGAGCTCGTGCCCGGGTTACTCTTTCCGCCCTGACAGTTGCTGAATATTTCCGTGACGAAGAAGGTCAGGACGTTCTGCTCTTTATTGACAATATCTTCCGTTTCACCCAGGCCGGTTCAGAGGTTTCGGCGCTGCTTGGCCGTATCCCTTCAGCTGTTGGTTACCAGCCTACCCTGGCGACCGAGATGGGTGAGCTGCAGGAACGTATTACTACAACCAGTAAAGGTTCGATCACTTCGGTTCAGGCTATCTACGTACCTGCCGACGACTTGACCGACCCCGCGCCAGCGACCGCTTTTGCCCACCTCGATGCAACCACGGTTCTTTCCCGTCAGATCGCCGAACTCGGTATCTACCCTGCGGTTGACCCGCTCGACTCCACCAGCCGGATCCTTGATCCACAGGTTATTGGTGATGAGCATTACAAGTGTGCCCGTGACGTACAGTACATTCTGCAGCGCTATAAAGACCTGCAGGACATCATCGCAATCCTCGGTATGGACGAGCTTTCAGCAGATGACAGGCTGACCGTTTCTCGTGCCCGTAAGATTCAGAAGTTCCTCTCCCAACCGTTCTTCGTTGCCGAAACCTTTACCGGTACCCCTGGCAAGTATGTGGAACTCAAGGACACCATCAAAGGCTTCCGTGATCTGGTTGACGGCAAGTACGATGACATCCCGGAGCAGGCCTTCTATCTGGTTGGTACTATTGAAGAAGCCCTGGAAAAAGCCAAGCAGCTGGCTGCTTAATCAATAAATTCCGGCATAAAGTAATAAACAGGCATGGCAGAAAAGCTTAAATTGGAAATGGTAACACCTTACAAGCGGGTATTGTCGGAAGAGGTTGAAGAAGTGACCGCTCCTGGTACCGTCGGCGAGTTCGGTGTGCTTCCCGACCATACTTCTCTATTGACCACGCTCAAGGTTGGTGAACTGTCCTACAAGCAAGGTGGTGAGACTTGTCACGTTGCGGTTAACTGGGGATATGTGGAAGTTGAAGACAACGTTATGACTGTGCTGGTTGAAACTGCTGAGCCTGCTGACCAGATTGATGTGGAACGAGCCAAAGCAGCACTTGCTCGTGCTGAAGAAGCTCTTGCAAAGCTCACCAGCGAAGACAAGGACTCCAAGATCATGGAAGCTGCTCTTGAGCGCGCTGTGATCCGTGTCCAGGTGGCAGGTAAAACTCTCCACTGATTCGCGACATAGATGCATACAATACTGAAGGGCGGCTCATGTGAGTCGCCCTTCTTTTCGTTAAAGGAGTAATTTTTTTACTTGATGTAAAGAACGCTTCAGATGCTCTTCACTATGAGCTTCTAGAGTCATACTGGGCAGAGCCGTCAGCTTGTGAAGTTTCAGCTGTAGCGGTGTGAAATCGATCGTCCCATCACCAACCGGCAGGTGCTCATCAGCACGTCCGTGGTTGTCGTGCAGGTGCAGATGAAAAAGACGAGAGCTGATCACATCCAGCCAGTCTGCCATAGGTTGTTTTCCAAAAAGATGCCAGTGGCCGGCATCAAAGCAGTGGCCGAACCATTGCGAATCAATTGCCTCCAACAGCTGCACCAGTGTATCCGGAGTTTCCTCATAGATGTTTTCAATTGCCAGACGACAATCACAAGCTGCCGCCTGCTCTAAAAGAGGCGGAAAGAATTCTTTGGCCAGAGCCAACCAGAGCTGGTCGAGGTTCGGGTAGCGCCATTTATCAAACCCAGGATGAATCACCATCAGGTGAGCATTGAGACGAGCGGCAACCGCCAGGGCCTGACTAAGACGTTGATAAGTCACTTGACGAATTAAAGGGTCGAGAGCTCCGGGGTTGAGATCGAAAAAGGGGGCATGCACCGTTGGCCTGACTTGAGCGACTGCTAGAGATTGTGCAACCTGGTCCAGCAGCTCTTCGTCCAGAGTGTCTAGCTCAGGCCCTTTGATGGCAATTTCAGGTGCCAGGTCGAGATCAAGGACGAGCTCAAGATAGTCATTAATCTGTGCCCACGGGATGTGACCACCCAGGCGGATTTGCATCATTGTTGATGTCCTGCGGCAATTCTTCCCAGCGGGTTGATGGATGGTTGCTCACCAAGGATTGTGCGGAGCTGACCTTTCCGTGTGAACTGGAGTAAACAGCTGAGCGTATAGGCAATCATACCTGTGCCACTGATGATCAAGACAATCGTTAACAATTTACCTTCGGGCGACAAGGGTTGTACTTCCTTAAAGCCAACAGTGGCCAAGGTGATGACGGTCATATAGAGGGCGTCGAATGCTTTCCAGCCCTCAATCAAGCTATAGCCAACGGTACCGAGGGTAATAATTAAAACAAGTGAGGCAACAGAAAAGCGTAGATGGCGAACGGGGTCCATGAAATATCCTTTTATAGAACTAAAGCGATGATAGTCATGGAATGCTTAAAAGGCAAGAAGTTAAGTGGCTTAGACTGTTTTTACGATTAAAAGGTCTTGACTTTCATTGTATACTGTATACAATTTGCCGAAGACTAATAAAACGGAGTTTCATTGTGCGTAGAAAACAAATGGAAAGACATCAGACCTTACGTGAGAAAATCCTCGAAACAATCAGGGATGCTATCTTGAAAGGTTCTTTGAAACCTGGTGAACGTGTCTCGGAGCCAGATCTGGCGGAACGTTTCGGGATCAGCAGAACACCGATCAGGGAGGCTTTCCGACAGTTGGAATCGGAGGGTTATCTGGAAGTGGTACCTCGAAAGGGTGCCGTTGTCGCTTCGTTATCTGAGCGGGATATTGAGGAGTTTTATGCGATCAAGATAATTCTTGAAGGTTTTGCCGCAAGGATGGCCGCGGACAAATTGACAGAGAAAGAGATAGAGCGTCTTGAATCGATCAATGAGCGTCTGCACAAGATTGCCAAAGAAGGTGACGTGAAGACCTTCTTTCGCGTGCATAATGAATTTCATGAAGTTTTCATCAAGGCTGCCGGTAACGACAAGCTTTCCGAAATGATTAATCAGCTGGTCATGAAGTTCAAGCGCCTGCGCCTGGCATCACTTTCACAGCCTGGACGTATGGTCGTTTCAATAGAAGATCATCAAGATATGATACAGGCGTTCAGGGATCATGATGGCAACCGTGCCGATAGCCTGGTACGGCATGCAGCAACCATTGGTGCCGAGGTGTTGATCCAGAGCATGAATCAGACAGAAAAAGTTGCAGGCAAGGATGGCTCTGAGTTGAAATCGGTTGCGACATAACCGTATCAGAAGAGTTCACATAGTAAACGACAAATGAGGCCCGTCCAGTTGGACGGGCCTCATTTGTGTACCTAACGCTGTGGACGATACCACTGTCACAAGTATGTATACAACGATTTCAAGTCCGTAAACGGTGACTACGCGCAATCAGAGTGGCGGCCCAGAGAAAAAGGATCAAAGCCATTGCAGAGACGACAGCGAAAGAAACAATAAAAGGCAGGTCGCCAACCCCGAGTAATGCATAACGGAAACCATCGATCAGGTAGAAGAGCGGGTTGAGGTGCGACAGCTTGGCCCAGAGTGGCGGCAGGATGGAAATGGGATAGAAAACACCACCGAGGTAGATCAACGGCAGAATGATAAAGTTGGTATACATTGACAGGGCGTCAAAATTATCGGCGTGAATGGCTGCGATAATCCCGAACTGGGCAAAGAGAAAACTGGCCAGGCAGGCCATACCAAGGGCGGCAAACGGATGCGCCCAGGGCAGTGTGGCAAAGAGACAGGAGATCAGCCAGACCACCAGGCCGACCGTCAGACCGCGCAACATAGCGGCCAGAGTGTAAGCCATAATGAATTGGGACGGAGTGACCGGGGTGACCAGCAAGTCGACGATATTACCGAGATAGCGCGACATAAAGAGAGACGAGGCGACGTTGGCAAAGGAGTTGTTGATGACTCCCATCAGGATCAGACCGGGGATAACAAACTGGGCGTAGCTGAAACCTTCCAGGACGCTGATGCGATCTCCCAGGGTGGCTCCGAAGATAAAGAGATAAAGTGAAGCGGTGATCACTGGAGTCACAAGAGTCTGCGATGCAACGCGTAAAAAACGGCGAATTTCCTTCTGTAGTAGCGTATAGAAGGGCAACCAGCTTATAAATTCGGGCTCTTGGCGCTGATTCATGGCTCTGCCTTGCCAGCTTTGGTCATCTGCAGGAAGATCTCTTCTAGGCCGGCTTTTCTGGTTTCAATGTCAGCGATCGGCAGTCCTGCATCACACAACCGCCTCAGTAGATCACCTGTCGGTTGGCTTGCTGACAGAGTCAGTTGCAGGGTGGTGCCTGCGTCATCAAGTTCCGCACTCTGACAGCAGAGATCCTCAGGCAATTCATTAATGGGGGTTTGCAAGTGAACCAGAATGCTCCGGGTACCAAGTTCCTTCAGCAGCGTTGCTGTTGATTCGAGAGCAATCAGCTTGCCATGATTCATGATGGCGATGCGATCGCACATCTGCTCGGCCTCTTCGAGATAATGAGTAGTGAGCAGGATAGTGGTTCCCTGCTGGTTGATCTCATGCACAAAGTCCCAGAGAGTGTGGCGCAGCTCCACATCGACGCCGGCAGTTGGTTCATCGAGAATCAAAAGCTGAGGTTTGTGAATCAACGCCTTGGCAATCATGAAGCGGCGCTTCATACCACCGGATAATTTGATCATGACCTTGTGCAGGTGTGGTTGCAGACCAAGGCGATCTATCAAGCGCTGCCGCCAGGCCGCATCATCGCGAACCCCGTAGTAGCCAGCGTGAAAACGCAGGGCCTGATCGATGGTGAAGAAGTTATCGATGACTATTTCCTGGTGCATGACGCCGACCATACGTCGAGTGGTGCGAGAGTCTTTTTGATTATCAAAGCCAAAAATCTCGATTGACCCGCTGCCGATGCGAGAGACGCCGCCGATCATATTAATTGCGGTACTCTTGCCAGCACCATTGGGTCCAAGCAGGCCAAAGATTTCTCCTGGCTCAATCGTAAAAGAGATATCGTTAACAGCCAGGGTGCCGTCGTACTCTTTTGATAGGTCTTTTATGGCAAGTGCTGGAATTGACATGGTGTTTCAAGTTATGCCGTTGCATAGACTTAATGTCAAGGTCTGAACCGTCGAGGTCTTGGCCGAGATTGACATGGAACAGGCAGGCAGGTCATTATGATAGACATTGTAGCCGTTTAAGATTGCACCACTGAAGCGGGTGGTATTCTTCAAAACCTAAATGAGAGGGTAAGTATAATGACAGGAGCACGCCGTATTATGGTTTTGCTGCTCGGACTGGTTTTAACCACCAGTCTGGCGTATGCGGAACTGGAGAAGAATCTGGTTAAACGTCAACCTTTGCCGGCAGCTCCTGTGGATATAGCGCAGAGTGTGAGCGACGGTCGCTTGTTTGTACTTCTAGAAGGTGGTGACGTGCAGATTTTTGCTGCCAATGGTCAAAAACAGGAAAGCTTCAATGTTGGCGCAGGCATCACCAGCCTGGAAGTCTCTCCAGACGGTCAGAGACTCTATCTCGGTAATAGCAAAGGTAAAGAACTACAGTTCGTTGAAATCTCCATTGTCCTGCAGTTGCCAGTGAACTCCTCGGCAGTTAAGGGTGCGGAAAACGCTCCGGTCACCATTACTCTCTTTGATGATTTTCAGTGTCCCTACTGTGCCCGCCTGGTCCCGACTCTGGACCAGGTCATGGCCGCTTATCCACAGCAGGTTCAGATGGTGTACAAGCATTTCCCTTTAAGCATGCACAAGTTTGCCAAACCAGCGGCAATCGCCAGCATTGCCGCACGCAACCAGGGCAAATTCTGGCCAATGCATGACCAGTTATTTGCCAATTACAATAAACTCAACGCTGCCTTGATTCGGGAACTGGCCGAAAGTGTCGGCCTGGATATGGCGCGTTTTGATCAGGACATTGTGAACCCCGCCCTGCAACAGGAGGTCGCGGCTGATATGCAGCTTGGTGCCAAGGCTGGTGTGCGTGGTACTCCTGCCGTTTATATTAATGGCATACAGCTGAAAGATCGCAGTATCAAGGGCTTTAAGAAGATGATTGATGCAGAACTGAAGAAGGTTGCCAAATAAAAATCAAGCTGTTGTTTTTTTACAAGCTAAAGCGGGCCTGAAGTTGTCTTCAGGCCCGCTTTTATCTTCTCGCAAGAGAGTGCAGATGTTATTTCCCTGCGGAGTCCTCTTTGGATGCATCTTCCGCAACAGGATCACGCTTCTTTCCAAACAGCCTCGCAACGATAATACCGATTTCATAAAGGACGACAAAAGGCACGGCCAGAGCGGTTTGCGAGAAGACATCTGGAGGGGTGAGCATGGCGCCGCTCAGGAAGGCAGAGAGAAGGGCGAACTTGCGGTTGCGTGCGAGCATCTTGTGATCAACAATGCCCAGGCGTGCCAGGAAAAAAATTACCACTGGCAGCTCAAAGACCAGACCGAAGGCAAG
>JAJRRB010000022.1 GCA_024279915.1 Deltaproteobacteria bacterium | reverse complement strand
GATGCGAGCCAAGGTGGCGGCATGGAATACAGATCGAAACAACCGACAAACAAAAGTCGATTGGCAGTTTCGCACGAGTGATGCACGTATCAAGCTGAAACGGCTATATCCGAAACTTTAGAATTTATGATGTACTAGTACCCTGTATCTCTTAAAATGTCGCAAAATTGCGCTGGGATTTGGCGTGCCAGCAAGGCGTGATTTCAGTAGCATAGCCGTAGCTATAGTATTGAAATCGCAACGCAGTTGGCGCGTCAAATAACAAGCAAGATGCGATAGTTTCGGGGTTACATGGTACTAGATTGTTGCAAACTTTAACGAGGCGGATGTTGGTGTACAGGTTAAAGACATTTGCCGAATCGTTAAAATGAGAGGTTACGGTTGCGAACTCTTCCCTTACTTTTAATTTTTGTTTCAATCTTTGTAAACTTTGCCTTTGCGAAGTCAACGGTTAGCTGTCACTGCTTTCAGAACCGGGAGTACGATCCTCAAAGAGCCTATGCAGCGGATCCATATTCTCTGGCGACGACCCAGAACGCTCTTTTGGCAAACTTGTTTGGCCTGAACAAAAAAGATGTCGTTCGTGCCAAGATGGGTGGTGCCAATGGCGACCAGCTGTGGGTCGGTCACTACCTGGCGCAAAAGAGCGAGAAGTCTTTCAGCGAGATCGAAGCGCTTTTTTCACAAAAGGCGAGCTGGAGTGAGGTTGTCAAAGAATTGAAACTCGACCTTGAACAACTTGAACCTCGTTTTGTGGCGGTTCTCGCTGACCAGAAAAAGTTGGCGATGGTTGTGGTTGATGATCAATTGATGGTGCACCTCGGTGTAGAGCCGCTGCAATTAACTCAGTTGCGAGAACAGGGAGCGGACAATCAACAAACTATTCTCGCGGTATTTGTCGGCCAGTCGAGTGCTCTGGAACCTGTTGAATTGTTTGCCCAGATTGTGGGCGGCAAGGCCAGTTGGGGTGGATTGCTTGCTGAACAAGGTCTTTTCAATGGTTCCGCAATCGAGAGCAGATGGCGGCAATTACTCAAAAAAGGAGCCGGGGAGAGTTAACATTACACCTACGCACCTGATCCTCATCAGGACATGTAAGCCTCTAACAACCGTTTCGGGTGTATAATGTTGTTGAGGTTGGGGAGTAATCCAAGGAGCTGAGAGATGAATATCGAACAGGCAATGTTGGATCCGACGAGTGTTTTTGCCTCTCCGGAGGATGTCTTTTACGAGCAATCCCTGACACGGGATCAAAAAATCAATCTTCTGCGCCGCTGGGAGTATGATGCCCGCGAGTTGCAAGTCGCCGATGAAGAAAATATGTGCGGTGGACCACCTGATGTTTTGGATCAGGTTTTCGAGGTATTACACCGACTTGATGCAAAGATTGATGTCGAACATTCACCGCCTACGAAACAGGGTGGCGAGTAAGCAGGTTTTAGTCGGAAGAAATAATACCTATCCTAATAATTCGAGTCTTTGCCAGTGGGGGCAGTTTTTATAAATTGCCCCAGTTTTATTTTATGGGCGTTCCGTTTCAGTCCCCGTTTGCATCCTCACGTTTCTGCTCTCAAACCGGTGACAGTCGCATATGATGCCGGGACAGTCCCCTCACACATGTGCATGTCGATTCTGTGGTTCTCGATTGAATGTACTTGCATGATTAGGATATGATGAGGATTGTTTTAGCTTCTGGTTGAATTTCTGTTGTTAGGTCAAGAGGGAGAATTTATGGAAGATTTCCAAATGCTCTACTGGTACTGGCTGGTCTTCGGCATGATCTTGATCCTGCTGGAGCTGGCGGTGCCTTCATTCACAATTTTCTGGTTCGGTTTGGGGGCTCTGGTTGTTGGAGTTTTGCTGCTGTTGGCGCCTGGAATCGGTCTGACCGTGCAGATCCTGATCTGGATTGTCGCTTCCTCTGCATTCGTAATTTTCTGGTTCAAAGTCATAAAGCCGCGCATGACAGATCGGACCGATGCCGGGATTTCTCGTGAAGCCGTGTTGGGCGAAACGGCCATGGTGACTCGCATGCCCGAAGGAGAACGTCGCGGTGAAATACGTTTTGCAGTGCCGATGCTCGGTTCTGATACCTGGCCGTTCATCAGTGTTGATGAGGTTGTTGTTGGAGAAAGAGTCATGGTCCAGGATGTTTCCGGTAACACCATGGTGGTCAAAAAAGTTTCTAACTGATAGCCCAACGGGCTGCTAACTAAAGTAAAAAGGAGAATTGAACATGGGCGCTCTGATCGTTGTCGTTATTTTCGCAATTCTGGTTATCACCACCATCAGCATGGGGGTACGCCTGGTGCCACAGGGCAGCAAGTGGGTCGTGCAGAGGTTCGGGAAATACATCAAAACTCTCAACCCCGGCTTGAATATTATCATTCCTTACGTCGATATCGTCTCCTACAAGGTCACGACCAAGGATCAGGTGCTCGATATCAACTCACAGGAAGTTATCACCAAGGACAATGCGGTGATTCTGGCCAACGCCGTCGCCTTTATTAACGTGATCAGTCCGGAAAAGGCTGTTTATGGAATTGAGTCTTATCACCTGGCGATTCAGAATCTGGTACAAACCTCACTCCGTGCAATTATTGGTGAGATGTCACTGGATGACGCCTTGAGTTCTCGTGATGCGATCAAATCCAATCTGAAAGCTGCAATCTCCGATGATATCAGCGATTGGGGGATTACTCTGAAGACTGTTGAGATTCAGGATATCAAGCCATCACCGACCTTGCAGAAGGCGATGGAAGAACAAGCGGCTGCTGAGCGTGAGCGGCGAGCAACTGTTACCAGGGCCGGTGGTGAGAAGGAAGCCGCCATTCTTGAAGCTGAAGGTCGTCTTGAGGCTTCTAAACGTGATGCCCAGGCCCAGGTGGTTCTCGCCGAAGCGACTCAGCGGGCAATCACGATGGTGACCGAGGCGATCACCGACAAGGAATTGCCGGCCATGTATCTGCTTGGCGAGAAATATATTAATTCAATTCAGGAAATGGCTACTTCACCCAACGCGAAAACCGTGCTGTTGCCGGCCGATTTGCCGAGTGCGTTGCGTGGGATTCTGGGGGCGGGGAGTAAATAGAACTTAGAATTTAAACGTTGAGCTTTTTGCTATGTAATTATACCAGTATGGGTATAATGGAGGGGTAAATTATTGGTGATAAAAAACTTGTATGGGTGGGGAGTGCCCGGAAAGCTATGCAAGGCTTTCCTCAAGAGGTTCGTGCTGTCTGTGGCGTTGCGCTGTATTGGGCACAAAAAGGTTGTAAACATCCCCAGGCCAAACCCTTGAAAGGATTTAAGGGTACGGGAGTTGTTGAAGTCATTGAGGGTTTTGATAAAAACACTTACCGCTGTGTCTATACCGTCAAGTATGAAGACAAAGTTTATGTGCTTCACGCCTTTCAGAAGAAATCGAAAAAGGGTATTGCGACGCCTAAGCTGGATTTGGATCTGATCAGTGCCCGCCTTAAGGCGGTTAAAGATAGAGCCGAGGTGAAATCATGAAAAAAGAAGATATTAAATTTCAAGAATCCGGCGGCAATGTGTTTGCTGATTTAGATATCAATATGCCCGAAGAAATGCTTGCGAAAGCCCGCATTGCTCAGCTTATCGTGCAGATCATTACCAAAAGCCATATGACTCAAAAAGAAGCAGCAGAAGTTTTAGGGATGACTCAACCCAAGGTGTCATTGATTATGAATGGGCGCCTGGAGGGGTTTTCTCTTGAGCGTTTGATTATGGCGATGACTGCGCTGGATCGTGATGTGGAAATTCGTATTCGCAAAAAGCCTAGAACTCGTGAGCACGCTCATTTGAATGTTGTTTATGCGTAGGGTAGGGTTCCAACAACATGATAAATAGTCATCGCGTTATAAACTTTGCATTGTCTCTTTTCCTGTGCCTTTTCATTATATCCTGTACTGGAGGAACCCCCACGGTGAAGCTTGGTATCAACAATTCAAAGTTGGCAACGTGCCCTATGTCCCCTAACTGTGTTTCAAGTGATGCCGCCAACGCTGATCATCATATTAAACCATTCCATCTGGTAGGGTCCCCAGCTGAAGTCTGGCAGATCACGCAAGCTTTTGTCGCAGCATTACCAAGAACAAAGATTATAACTGCCGAAAGCAACTACTTGCACGCTGAGTGTAGCAGTGCCTTATTCGGTTTCGTAGACGACTTTGAATTGCATTTACGCCCAGAAGAAAGAATGATGGCTGTTCGCTCAGCAGCCAGAGTCGGCTATACGGACTTCGGTGTGAACCGAAAACGAGTAGAGCAGTTGCGCTCAGAACTTTTAAGCAAAGGTGTTATTGAATAGTGTCTCTCTATTCACGGTTTGTTGACATCTCTCATCTCTTGTTTGTCAGGTAGGATATCCACCCAATGATCAAAACTATCGCAACAACTGGACTCAAGTTAATCGGCTGGCAGGTCTCTTTCTCTCTGCCAGCTCGGGACAAGTATGTCCTGATCTGTGCTCCGCATACCAGCAATTGGGATTTTCCTCTTGGCCTGCTGGGGATGTTGGCTTGCGGCTTACGTTTTAACTGGGTTGGGAAGCATACCCTGTTTAAGGGGCCGCTCGGGCCGATTATGCGGGCGATTGGCGGCATTCCGGTTGATCGACTTGGCAGTATCGGCTTTCTTAAAAAGGTGATCAAACTTTTTGCGAGCCGCGACCAATTTGTGATGGCGATCTCTCCAGAGGGAACGCGTAGCCTGACAAAACAATGGAAGGAAGGTTTTTACCGCATTGCTTTGGTAGCTAGCGTGCCAATCGCTCTCGCGTATATCGACTATCCACGCAAGCGGATTGGTATCGATCGTATCTTTGAACCGAGTGGCGATATTGAGGCGGATTTTATGATTCTGGAGGAGTATTACTGCGATAAGATTGGTAAGCGGCCAGAGATGCAAGGGCCGGTTAGGATTAAGGGTGGTTCTAGCGGAAAGTGGAAAAAGGGGAACACTTGACCGCCAGGTTACAAAGTTGTAGCGTCGAAAAGCTGTTGAATTTATTGGAGTGGCCGCTTTGACCTGGGGTGTAAGAGACGGATATTGATATGGGCGCTGATTGCGTTCGGTTTGCAGCGGAAAAGATGTGAGGTTTCCAAAAGGAAAGTCACAGGTCGGGTTGTTTTAGAGGTCACCTTGTGCCGGGGTTTTCGGTTTGAGGTGGCTTTTTTGTTTTTGGGTGAGCCAGTTTTTGTGGTCGTTAAGGTAATACAGCAACAATTTCATATAACTGTAGTCCAAAGTCTGGGCTGCTCCTCCTTTGTCTTTAATTGGAATAGATATCTGTGTCGCGGTTAGAATTAATTCACAGCCGACTGGCATAGCTGCGGCGTTTGTGCGAAGATAACCAACAATTTGTGGCAGTTATGGAATGCCGTTCCACCAATTCCTTAGATTTTATGACAATTAATTGAAATTAGCAGCCTGTCGGACAATCAATAAACTGGCTGCAAATTCGTCTGTTTGGTCCATGTTTCAGCTCCTTTTCGACCAATAGCTACGGCTATTACTCTTAAATGAGCCAAAACCTGGCCTCAAACATTCAAATTTTCGCTTCAGCCCTGATTGTCCGATAGGCTGCTAGCTCAAGACTCTAAAGGGGGTTTGTATGAAAAAGTTGTGTGTGTTGCTAGTCGTCTGCGGTTTGTTAGTGCCGAATCTGGCGCTCTCGGTTGAACCCGTCAAAATAGGCATGGTCACGACGCTTTCGACCAAGGCCGGCTACCTCGGTGAAGAAGTCCGTGACGGTTTCAAGCTGGCCATTGCCCAGGAGCAAGGCAAACTTGGTGGTGTTCCGGTTGAGCTGATGGTCGAGGACGATGGTCGTGATCCTGGCAAGGCCAAACAGATTGCGAACCGTTTTATGAAGCGTGACGACGTCAAGATCATGACCGGCATCATCTTCTCCAACGTTGCCCTTGCGGTCGTGCCGAAGGTGGTGCGCAGCGAGGTTCTCTATATCAGTCCCAATGCCGGACCGTCGGCACTCGCTGGCAAGGGCTGCAACGAGAACTACTTCAACGTTGCCTACCAGAACGATAATCTTGACGAGGTGGTTGGCAAGTACGTCAGCGAAGCTGGTTTCAAGAATGTTTACCTGCTGGCACCCAACTACCCGGCCGGCAAGGATCATCTGGCCGGTTTCAAGCGCTACTACACCGGCAAGATCTCCGGTGAGGTCTACACCAAGCTTGGCCAGTCGGACTACGCTGCGGAAATCGCCACCCTGCGTGCTGCCAAGCCGGATGCGGTTTTCTTCTTCCTCCCCGGAGGCATGGGGATCAACTTTCTCAAGCAATTCTCTCAAGCCGGGCTGAGTAAGACCATTCCGGTCTTCGGGCCTGCCTTCTCCTTCGACGAGCGTATCCTCGGTGCTGTCGGCGCTGCGGCCCTTGGCGTGAAGAACGGCTCCCAATGGTCTCACGACCTCGACAATCCGGCCAACAAGCAGTTCGTCGCCGCCTTCAAAGAGGCTTATGACCGCACTCTGACCCTCTATGCCAGCCAAGGCTACGAAGCGGCCCGTTTGATCGGTAGCGCGCTTAAGAGCGTCGGTGGCGATGTCGACAAGCTCGATCAGCTGCGCTCTGCCGTGCGCAAGGCCGATTTTGAGTCGGTACGCGGAAAATTCTCCTTCGCTTCTAACCAGCACCCGATCCAAAATATTTACATCCGCGAGGTGGTAGAAGACGGCAAGGGCGGATACACCAACCAGACGCTCAAGGCGGTCTTTACTGATCACGGCAACGCCTATGTTGATGCCTGCTCAATGAAATAGAAGTCGCCAGGAGCCTGTTCGAGAATATGGGCAATACAGCTGGGTTTGCAGCTGGTCAATCATTGTCAGACAGGCTCCTAGATTGAATCAGCTTTCTTGATGTTAACGGCACGTCTCTCCGGGCGGAGGTGAACTCAACCCGGAGAGACGTGCCTTATATTATCTTCCCCGTATAGGGGCGGGGTTGGTGTTTGCATGCTTCTGGTTATCGAGCAGCTTCTCAATGGTCTGCAGCTCGGGGTGACCCTGTTTCTGATGTCGGCCGGCTTAACGCTGATTTTCGGCATCATGCGGGTAATTAACCTTGCGCACGGTTCCTTCTACATGATCGGCGCTTATGTCGCTGCGACGGTTGCTGCACGAAGCGGCTCGTTTCTGCTTGGGCTGTTGGTGGCACTGCCAGCCGCAGCGCTGGTCGGTATGCTGGTTGAGATAGTCGTGCTGCGAAGACTCTATAAAAAAGATCACGTCGACCAGGTGCTTGCCACTTTTGGTCTGATCATGTTCTTCAACGAGTTGACGCGCGTCGTCTGGGGGCGTCAGCCGCTCTTTATGGACGTGCCGTCCTGGCTCTCTGGCAGCGTCGAGTTGATTCCAGGCATCCCTTACCCGAGCTACCGCATCGCGGTGATCGGTGTTGGACTGCTGGTGGCAGTCTTTCTCTACCTGATGTTTACCCGCACCCGCATCGGTATGCAGATTCGCGCCGGAGCGAGCAATCGCTCCATGGCGGGTGCGCTGGGGATTAATATCAAACTGCTCTATACCCTGGTGTTCGGCCTCGGCACCATGCTGGCCGGGCTCGCCGGAGTTATGGCCGGGCCGATTCTGGCCGTCGAGGCTGGAATGGGGGAGAGCATCCTGATCCTGACCTTCGTGGTGATCGTGATCGGGGGCATCGGCTCAGTGCGTGGTGCCTTTATCGGTGCGCTGCTGGTCGGCATGATCGATACTCTTGGGCGAGCGTTTCTACCTGCCTTTTTTCGTCTCTTTCTTGCCACGGCGCATGCTGATGGTGTGGCCGCCTCGGTTGCCTCAATGTCGATCTATATTTTGATGGCCATCATTCTGGTCTGGCGCCCAAAAGGGCTGTTGCCAGCCCATACCTGAGTAGGTTTCCACGAGAGAACGCATGTTTCAATTTGATCGACAAAAAATCTGCCTTTCAATTGGCGCTCTGCTGCTGGTGCTGCTGCCCTTGTTGGCGTCACTGGCTGGGGAACCCTACCTGGTCTCGCTCTTTTCCCGTATCCTGATCTATGCTCTAGCTGCCGCCAGTCTCGACCTGATCCTCGGTTACGGCGGCCTGGTCAGCCTGGGGCACGCGGCGTTCTTCGGCATTGGTGCCTATGTGGTCGGTATTCTCTCTTTCCACGATTTCGAAGAGAGCGCATTGATTGCTTGGCCGTTTTTGATCCCGGGGAGCGACAGCGCGCTGGTCGCATGGCCCGCTGCGATCTTTATCGCAGCCTTGCTTGCGGTGTTTGTCGGTGCCTTGAGCCTGCGCACCAGCGGCATGCATTTCATTATGATCACCCTGGCTTTTGCGCAGATGCTCTATTTCTTTTTCGTCGCCCTCGAAGGATACGGTGGCGATGATGGGCTTAGCCTCTTTTCGCGTAACACCCTGCCTGCGCTCGATCTTGGCGACGACACTCAGTTTTACTATGTTTGCCTGACGCTGTTGTTTGCATTCCTCTACCTGTCCGCACGGTTGGTGAAGTCGCCCTTTGGCATGGTCATACGCGGCTGCCGCGAAAACGAAAAGCGCATGCAGTCGCTCGGTTTTCCAACCTTCCGTTACAAGTTGCTCTGCTTCGTCATTGCCGGTGCTGCCGCAGGCCTGGCTGGTGCCCTGAATGCCAATCAGGTCGAGTACGTCAGCCCGGGGTTGATGCACTGGACCCGCTCTGGAATCATCCTGATCATGGTGATACTCGGTGGCAGCGGCACCCTCTACGGACCGGTGCTCGGTGCGGCGGCCTTTTTGCTGCTCGAAGAGGTGCTCTCGATTTACACAGAGCACTGGATGCTCTACTTTGGCCCCGCCCTGATTCTGGTGGTGCTTTTTGCCCGTCATGGTTTATACGGTGTCTTGGTCGGCAAGGAGAAACGCCATGGCTGAGCCGCTGCTGCGTATCGAGAATCTATGCAAAAGCTTTGGAGCCGTGATCGCTTGCCGTGATCTTTCACTCGAGGTCGCCGAAGGGGAGGTGCATGCCCTGATTGGACCGAACGGCGCTGGCAAGACCACCTTGCTCAACCAGATCGCTGGAGACTTGGCCCCCGACAGCGGACGCATTTATTTTAATGGTCAGGAGATAACTCACCTGCCGTTGCATCGAAGGGCGCATCTCGGTTTGGCCCGTTCCTACCAGATCACCTCGGTGTTTCCCAACCTGAGTGTTGCCGAGAATCTACAGCTCGCCATTCAGGCTCACCAGGGCCACAGCTTCCGTTTCTGGCGGCGCGGGCTGAGCGATCCGCAGCTGTGCGCCGAGCTTGAGCTGTCCCTTGAGCGGGTCGGGCTGATCAAGAGGGCCGATGACCTCGCCGGAAACCTCTCGCACGGCGAGAAGAAACAGCTTGAGGTTGGTATGGCGCTTGCCTGTAAACCGAAGCTGCTGCTGCTAGACGAACCTATGGCTGGCATGGGCCCGGGGGGGACTGTTGAGATGCACAAGCTGATCCTCCAGCTCAAGCGGCAGATGACGGTCCTGCTGGTAGAACACGATATGGATGCAATCTTTGCTCTCGCAGATCGTATTACCGTGCTGATCTATGGCGAGGTGGCCGCTTCCGGCACTGTCGACGAAATTCGCAATAATCCGATTGTGCGTCAGGCTTATCTTGGTGAGGAGGATGAGCCATGTTGAAGGTAGAGCAGATCGAAACCTTCTACGGTAGCAGTCAGGCTCTGTTTGGTGTCAGTCTCGAGGTCCGTGAAGGCGAAGTCGTCACCCTGCTCGGACGTAACGGTATGGGCAAAAGCACGACCATCAAGTCGATCATGGGGCTGACCCCCGTTACCAGCGGACGGATTACCTTCAACGACAAGGAGATCCACGCCCTGCCGAGCTACCGGGTGGCCCGACAGGGGCTCGGTCTGGTACCCGAAGGACGGCAGATATTTCCCAACCTGACGGTTCGTGAAAACATTATGGTTGGTGCGGCCCATTATGGCGGTCGCAAAGAGCCCTATACCCTTGCAGAGGCTCTGGAGATTTTCCCCCGTCTTGGCGAACGTCTCAACAATTACGGTAACCAGCTTTCTGGTGGTGAGCAGCAGATGCTCGCAGTTGTACGAGCCTTGATGACCACACCCAAATTGCTGATCCTGGATGAAGCAACCGAAGGCCTGGCGCCACTGGTACGAAAGGAAATCTGGCACGGTCTCGGAGTGCTTAAGGCTCGTGGCCAGTCCATTCTGGTGATCGACAAGAACCTTCGAGCGTTGATGACGTTGGCTGATCGGCACTACATCATGGAAAAAGGGGCCGTTGTCTGGTCGGGCACTACGTCCGAGATTGCCGACAACGAAGAGTTAAAGGCATCCTACCGGGGGGTGTGACAGGTAAAAGAGTCAAACGGAGACTTGAACCCCTTTCCACATTCAGGGTTTACGTCCAAGGCGAGTGCATGATTCGCTGAGTCTGAAGCCTGATAAATAGTGATTGTTCTGAGGGGTATAATATATATATTATTAAAACATTGTAAAATATAATACTTATGTTATAAATATCGTTAAAGAAAATAACGTAAGGGTTATATCTATGCAGTCAAAACATCGTCGAGTAATGCGTGAGCAGTTGGATAAGACATTTAGCCAACTGAGTAAACTCAAAGGGATGCAAACTCCTGTTAAGGGGTGGTTGCGTTCAATTCGTGAGGCACTAGGGATGTCTGGAAAACAGCTGGGTGAGAGGCTGGGTGTCAGCCAGCCGCGTGTTGTGCAAATGGAGAAAGACGAGATTTCTGGCTCTGTTACTTTGAAAACAATGCGCCAAGCTGCTGAAGCAATGGATTGTGTCTTCGTCTATTCAATGGTTCCTCGTATCAGTCTGGAAGATACCATTCGTCAACAAGCGAGAAAAGTTGCTGAAAAGCGTATATCTCGTACATCTCACACGATGCTTCTGGAAGATCAGCTGGTATCAAGCGACGAGCGCGAAAAGATGCTTGAAGCCAAAACTGATGATTTGATCCGTGAACTGCCGAAAAATTTCTGGTCTGATAAATCGTGAACTTCGATTATCCAGAAGGTGCAACACCCATTGACCTTGATGAGGCGCAGGGCCTCTTGTTGCCGCATATCAGTACCAGAGCCGAGCTTGACCGCTGGGAGCAAGAGAACATATCCGAGGCCGAAGACACGGTCCTTGGGCGCAAACAGAAAAATATCCTGACCGAGAAATATGCGAGATCTTTACATAAGAGGATGTTCGGGACTGTCTGGCGCTGGGCTGGGGAGTTTCGCCGCAGCCAAAAAAATATTGGTATCGATTGGATGCAGGTGCCAGCAGCACTTCATCAATTGTTTCAAGAAGTTGATGGTTGGTTGGAGTACCAAGCTTATCCATCCGACGAAATAGCTGCCAGGTTTCATCATCGGCTTGTTGCTATACATGTCTTCCCTAATGGGAACGGTCGTCATGCACGACTCATGACTGATGTCCTCTTGGTTCATCTGTCTGGCGAGGAATGTTTCAGCTGGGGGCAGGAGAATCTGACCAATGCTGGTGATTGCCGTCGTCGTTACATTGAAGCATTGCAGGCGGCGGATCGTTATGACTATGGGTTGTTACTGGCCTTTGTTCGTTCGTAATTGATGTAAATATGTCCGTCTCAAAACGTTCAAAAGGTAAACGTATACAGTGACTTTCTGCGGCGCTGCTGGGTAGATAGAAATGTCCGATGTTGGGGGCTGACCTCTTTTAACTGGGGACAGGGATTAGTGACAGGGACGGGTGACAGGGATTGGTAAGTGTCACCGTTGCGGTAAGTGTCACCGTTGCTGTCACCGTTGCTAGACGACAATCCGTCTTACCATCAGGGCAATCGCCAGAGGAACGAGCAGGAGTGTGGCGACCAGCAGGTACAGCAGACTGAACCAGAGTTCCCCCGACCAGACGTGCAGACTGCAACCACGCGCCAATGTAACCAGGTGAGTCAGTGGCAGGAACTGCGCCAGTGTCTGGGCCCAACCCGGCAGGTTCTGTAGTGGGAAGAAGGTGCCGCTGAAAAGGAACATCGGCGTGATGCCGAGAAAAATCGGCAGGTTAAACATTTCGATTCCTCGCACCAGGGCGGTACAGATCATCCCCAATGCGGCGAAAAAGAGGCCACCGAGCAGTGCCAGCGGGATCAGGAGTAATGAGCCTGGGAACGAGAAGAAGCCGCACAGCGAGATCACGCAGGTCATCAGGGTTGCAGCGATAACCGATTTGGTCGCCGCCCAGAGCATCTCGCCGAGGATGATCTCCTCAAGGTTGAGTGGCGTGGCCAGCAGGGCATCGAAGGTCTTTTGGTAATACATGCGCACGAAGCTATTATAGGTGGTCTCGAAAAAAGCATTGTGCATGATCGCCACCGAAACCAGTGCCGGAGCGATAAAGTTTGTATAGGTGAGTTTTTCTCCACCGTATTCCAGCTCACCGACCATCACCGCAAGACCGACACCGAAGGCGAGAATATAGAGCAAGGGTTCAATCAACGGCGGCACGAAAGAGATCTTCCAGTTCTGCCGATAGATGGAAAAATTACGCTGCCAGACTCTTAACGACCGGCCGCTTATCTGCGCTGGATTGGGCCATATCATTCGCGCAACTCCCGTCCGGTCAGTTTGAGAAAGAGGTCTTCAAGACCCGCCGGGCGCAGCATGCACCCTTCGGCCCGCACCTCGCTGGTCAGTTTGAGGAAGAGTTCATCACCGTGGTCGAGATAGACCAGCAGACGGCTGCCAAGGTCTTCGACCCGGCACTTTTCTTGAGCCAGAAAATCGCGTAGCGTCTGATCCGGATCGGCAATCTCCAGCACCGTATGACCCACCTGTTCTTGCACCAGCGCAGCCGGTTTGCCTTCCACCAGAATCCGGCCATGATCAATGATCACCAAACGGTCGCACAAGCGCTCCGCCTCTTCCATGTAGTGGGTGGTGAGCAGAATCGTCAGCCCATTCTTTTTCAACTCGGCGAGCTTTTCCCACAACAGCTGACGGCTCTGCGGATCAAGCCCAGTGGTCGGCTCGTCAAGAATTAGCAGCTCGGGCTGATTGACCAGAGCGCGGGCCAGCATCAGACGTCTCTTCAAGCCGCCGGAGAGAACCATGATCTTATCTTTAGCGCGATTCTGCAGGGCAAAAAAGCCGAGCAGTTCATCGGCCCTGCGTACAGCCTCCTGCCTCGGGATCGCAAAGTAGCGGGCGTAACCGACCAGATTGTCGCGCACGGTTAGATCGGGGTCGAGGGAATCTTCCTGTTGGCAGATGCCGATACGCCGCTTGATCTCGCGCAGTCCCTTATCGATATCGAGGCCGAACACTTCCAGTTGCCCGGCGTCGCGTGGCGTGTAGCCATAAAGCATGCGGATGATGGTGGTTTTACCCGCGCCGTTAGGACCGAGCAGGCCGAAACACTCTCCAGGTTGCACACTAAAAGAGATGCCATCGACAGCGGTTAAGGAGCCGTAGTTTTTTCGCAGGGATTCAACCTTGAGGATAGCCATGGTGTCTTTCTTTCTGGGATGTCTGGGTGTTAGCGTACTTGAAGATTCTACGCCCAAGCGTGGGAGATGACAAGTTGGGATGTGGGTAGTGTGTACTGATCAAAAAGCTCAAAAGGGACGGGTGACAGGGATTGGTAAGTGTCACCGTTGTTTGATGTTTGTTCTGTAGATAAGTCGTCAAAGTTTTCTTATGTTTACTTATTGTAAACTCTCGTAAGGCGTGTTAATGTTTACAAAACGTAAACTGAGGGGGTGTGTATGCATGTTATTGCCAAAATGGCATTTATGGAGGCAGCTCGAAAATTTCCACAGGATCGCAAAGCCTTGCTGGAAATATATCGGCTATTAAAGTCAGGAAAGTTCAAAACTCCAGATGAATTGAAGGCTCTCTTCCCTTCACTGGATAATTTCAAATATCTGAGCCACGGCTATGTGATTGATGTTGGAGGCAACAATTTAAGGATTCTGGCAGTGATTTACTTTGATGGTCAGAAGTTATTCGTCCGGCACATAGTCACTCACAAAGAATATGACAAGCTTTGCGATAGGTACAGGAAAGGAGAATTGTAATGACCAATACATCGGAAGCCAAAAAGCTGACCAACTCTTTTTTCTCATTCTACGAGCAGGCAAACCAATTCATTGATATTAAGACCAAACTGGATTACGAGCGCGCTCTTGATCTGGTTGAACACCTGATGACCACCTCTGAGGATACGGCGGATAATCCGATTCTGTATTTGATCAACATGGTCGCTGCTTCAATCGAAAAGTACGAGAACAGCTTTGAAGCGGTTGTTGAATTCGAAAGAGATGCCGAAGCTCTCGATCCTGCTATTTCAACTCTTCGCGTCATAATGGATCAGAACAATTTGGCCTATGCTGATCTAAAAGATGAGATCGGCTCAAAGTCACTTGTTTCGCAAATTATGAATGGTAATAGAAACTTAACGAAGGATCACATCAGGAAATTGTCAGATCGTTTTCATGTTAGTCCTGAATTGTTTTTTTAGGTAGAGAGTGTTCATAGGAATGACACGTCTCATTTAGATTGTTGATTGTTTTGTGTGGAAAGAGCTTTTTCTAAAAGCTTGTTTTTATTTAATTTGCCGGTTTCGGCACTTGTGTTTCAAAAAAGGAGGGTGTTGCGTTTTGAGCGCAGTGCACTTTTTGCTTAGGGGGATGTGCTGGGGAGAGCAGGGGATCGTTTTAAGTTTTAGAAGCCGTCTTGGCCGCGTTGTGCGGTTGGGCGGTTTTTTTTGTTTAAGTCATTGTGTTGGATGAACTTTGAACTCAAAATCAACAAATTGCAAGCCCTGATCTCCTCGCTTGAATGGTATCAAATGTTAACAATTTGTGTTGACAATGTTTGAATTTCTGGTAATTTGTAATCAATAGTTAACATTCGATTGCACTGGAGACAGAAATGGCTGTAACACTTAGGTTAAGAGATTTTCGTGATCAAGCAGGGCTTTCACAGGATGATTTGGGAAGCAAGGTCGGCGTGACACGTCAAACAATAGCCTTTTGGGAGAGAGGCGAGCGTTCTCCAAGCTTGGCACAGCTGTATAAAGTCGCAAAGGCCCGTAAGGTGCCTGCTGGAGTTCTTCTCGATCAAGAGAAGAAGAAAGAGAAGTCGACGATACTCTTTAGGTCAGATGTTCCAGAGGCATTGAAGCCAGAGATCAGGGATGTGCTTGAAAAGCGCACAAGGGATTATTCCTTTATAGAAAAGGCTTTGGGTGAAGTAGCAACCTTGCCGCCAGCTCATTTATATGATGGATTTGATGCTTCTCTCTCAGAAACCATGGCAAGCGAAATCCGTGACTGGTTAGGCGTTGAGCGTGGGCCACTTGGTGATGTCTTTGATTTGTTGGAGAGCCGTGGCTTAAAGGTTGTTTTGCACCCTCTGCCTAATGAGGTGTCTGGTTTGTCGGCCTATACGGACGAAAGTGGAGCAATATTTTTCATAAATAGTGAGCACCCAACAGAAAGGCAGTACTTTACAGCCCTTCACGAGCTTGGACATTTGATATTTCATCGATGTGATTACGGAGATGATAGGCACAAGCAAAGTAAGAAAAAAGAAAAAATGGTGAATTATTTTGCCGGAGCTTTGTTGTTGTCGAGATATGCGGTTGAAAAGGAGCTTAAAGCTTTTGCTAACAAATGGCTTCCTGAGCCACTTCTTGCGGATATAAAGTTGCGCTATCAGGTAAGTATGCGAACCGTAGTCATACGTGCGGGGCAGGTAGGTGTAATAACAAATAAACAATCTTGGGAACAGTTTGATTGGATAGAAAATAAGTATGGGCCAACGGCAGAAAGCCCAGAGCTTGAGAGGCCAAAGGGTTTGCGTCGTTTGGAGCGACTTGTTTTTCGAGCTCTTATGGAAGAGGAGATAACTACTTCCAAGGCAGCTGAGGTACTGGGCAGAACTTTGGTTTCAGTTCATAAGGATTTGTCAGCCTGGCTTAAGATTGGTGACACTAGATTGGTGACACTTACCAGTGACATGGATTAGTGACAGGGATTAGTGACATGGATTAGTGACAGGGATTAGTGACAGGGATTAGTGACAGGGACGAGTAAGTGTCACCGTTGCCTGTCATAAGCAGTTCGTGCTCAGTCCAGCTTCTAGGTGACATTTTTCTTTGACCTTCAGGCATCTCACCCCTAAATCATGTACGCCGAAGCCATTCCGATTCATCAAGTCCAACTCGAGCTAGGTTGGCGGCAAAACAATTTGCAATTTTTTGGGCATGTGCCTCTTTTAAATCTAAAATCCATTGAAACTTTGTTTGCCCATCTTCTCCACCTAAAAAATAATATAATTCATCCTCTCCTTTTTGAGCCTGGATGACTTCACAGTCGTCCAATGGAGAAAACTTTATAATTTCGAGAGCATGGCATTCATTACAAGATGCTGAAAGTCCAACATAATCCTGCGAGCCATTTTTAAATACAACATCAATACGCTTATCTTTTGGCTCCATTGGGAGAAATAAAAATTTACGCTGCTCACCAATCGGAATCCTAACACTGTCACACCTTTGCTGGATACAAAACATGTATTGAGTATCACTTCTGACAACAGTACCAAGTGATAATGTAGGTTTTTTTGAGCTAGTCAGATAATTCCTTCTATGGTGGGTCAAAATAGAGAACTCTTCATTACTGTTCGCTTTTGTAAAATCATCAGGTGTAAATACAGCGCAAGCAGATTCTTTCAATCGAAAACGATCAAAATCCTTAATTTCCGATTCAGACAACACCCTCTCTCCTTGCGCATCGAGCTCATTGCTTAGGAGACTGATATATCCTTCATCCAACCATAATTTCCTTTTTGCATTATCAATTACGGTGGTGGTTCTTTTACCCTTTAGTTTCATTTCAACGTCTTTGAAGCTGCTAGATTCGACCCAATTGTAAATATTATCGCTGGATGCTAGCTGAGACACATCATCATTTATAAGGATTGAATTCAATTCTCCGCTAATAATTTCATTCAAAAGATCCCCGGCATCGTCAGGATTAGGAAGCATAGCTCTATGTGCAACGAAAGCAGGGTCCAAATCTGGTGAAAATTTAGCCAACAGCTTATATGTGTTGTTTCTAAGTGAAGTTAATGCCTCCAAACAGGGATTACTCAACAAACCAGATGATACCTTGGCATATTCAGTTGGAACCTCGTCAAGCAACTGTGTATAGGAGCGAAGTCGTTTTTTATTTTCAGGCATATATTTAAAACTTGTAGACAAGATTTCTTTTGCCCATATAGAAATTCTAATTCCACCACACAAAAGGGTGAAATCATCAAGCTGTTCAAAGCTGCCAAGCTCTGCATGAAGAGTCGAACATATTCTCTGAAGACCTTTTCACCCGTATAAATAAAAATCAATTTAAGCTGATCAGCTAAATCGTCTGCTTGCGTATTGGCTATTATGTTTTTTATGACGCTAATAGCGAAGTCACCTCTGTGGTCGGAGACATCTTCCTCTTCATCATCATCTTGTTCTGAGCCGGAGGCATCATTAATATTCATCCTCCAATCTAAAACGATCACATCTGCTTTCTTACCAACCTCAACAATCTGGTCTAAATCCTCTTGGATCTCTGGAGCATAAGCGGTAGCAATAATTCCCCTACCAGCAGACTCTTTAATCATCTGTTTAACATCAAAAGGATGGTCATTTTGAATTGGGTTATAGGCCTTGTCATCTACGAAAAGAATGGTTTGAATAAAGTTTTGTGCAATGTTTTTTGACAGTTCGCTGAAGGTATCACACATCAGTATCCCCTCCCTCTTCTTCGATCTTTTGTATCTTAAAAGTAACATTACAGTTTTTACGAGGGTCTGCCACAAACACCTCATAGCCAATACCTTTTAGAACATCTCGGGTGATATGGAGGCCCATACCTCTGCCGCGCCCTGTTGGGGTTTCTTTTTTCGTGTACCCCAACTCAAAGATCCTTTCCTTAATCAAATCTTGAATAGGTGGCCCATTGTTGGAGATGTACAATCCATCGTCATCCGCATGTAATCTTATTGTTTTGTCAATATTGTCGTCTGTTTGTTTCAACCAATACACAGCGTTATCTACAATGTTTACAAAGACGGGATATATTTGAGAGCGGCAGGCAAAAATACTACGACGGCCAAAACCTTTTGTGGTTTTGAGCTCAATATTGTGCCTCCGGAACCGTTCTTTGAAGATATCTAAAACAAAAGTAGAAATATCCTTATTGGAGATATCTTCCTTCTTCCTGTACATCCTTCTATCGAGCGGGGTAAACAATGAAAGATACCCATCAAGATGCTCAAAGTTTGTCCGCAGATTTTTAAACAAGGTCCCATACTCTTCGTTAACGTCACTCAAGGCCTTAAGGTCTTTTATGTTTTCTCTGATTGATTGGGCAGTGCTGACAAACTCATGGTGAATAACTCCAACGGCGAGGCCCAACTGACTCAGCTCGATGTCGACGTTTATTTGCCCTCTTAGTTCTTCCAGTTCGTTCTCAAGAGCATCATTTATATCGGCTTGGGTGACAATATGACCATCCTCGTCTTTGCTCCAGTGGATGGAGCTCAGTTGCGACTGAACGCTTTCCAGTATTTCTTTATGCTGTATAGCTTCGGTTGTTATTCTCTCTTCAATATCAAGTCGCTTGTTGAAAAGTTCCTCGTCGTCAAGTTTTGAAATGTCGAGTTTAGAAAATTCAACTTGAATATTCTTCAGAGAATCGGAGAGCGTCACCATAACCTCGCTGGTCAACTCAACAACCTGATTACTAACGATCTTGATGATATCTTTAGTTTGTTTCGATTCTGCGCTGACCGACTTTTCAACATTTGCTGCTATTTCGTCGATTGCTTGTTGTAGACGGGCTCTTTTGTTTAGTTCAACTTGATATTCATCTTTATAAGAATCAATGGTGGTAGAAAGTTTCATTTTGGCAACCTGGAAACAAATAACACCGACCCTATCCCATTCGTCCTGGTACGCTTCCCATTCTTCAAGTAGGTCTTTGCTTAAATGAAATCCTTTTGGATTAGGGACACGATAGAGATCCTCGACCTTAGATATTTCTCTTAAAAAGTACAGTTCAAGGTCAATCATCTTTCGAGCGAGTTCGTCGTGGTCATCAAAAATGCTTAACGCTTGCAGATCTGCATCAGCCTGGGAATGAATCAGTTCAATATCGTATGGAATCTGATTTTTCTTTTCATTGAATTCATTAATTGCTTTTTGAAATTTTTCCTTTTTCCCAGAAGCTTGCTTAGCCCTTTTCTGTCTGGCCTTGTGTGCTCTGTCAAAGTCTGCTTTTTTCTCGGTCCATAATGCAGATTTAGGCCCACCATCCACACGAAAAAAATCATTGGCTAACTGTAGAAAAAAATTACTTAAAACATCTCTGAGCTGTCGATATGCCTTGTTTTCAATAAAGCCTTCCCTACCGGCTTTTTCAGTCAGTTTTGAATTAGTTTCATGCTTGATATCTACGTAGCCCATCATTAGTCGATGAGAAAAAAAATAGTATTTTGCACTTTTGGTTCTTCTTTTTTCAATATCAAGCCAATCGTAGTCACTATCCCCGTATGGCAATATTCTGATGCCATCTCTATAAATATACAATCCACCAAGAATGTTGGTTTTTGAATAGAGGGGGCCCCAATTACTATTGCTTAAAAGCGATTCTCTTTCTGCACCCTGAAGATAATGCACGGTGATACTAAATGGACCACAAAGTGTTTTTTTACCATTAGCGCCATACCACGGGATCTCGTGGTAAAAAGTCTCTTCATTGTAAACTGTGACATCTCCTGAAAACTGCCCATATTCATCAAACGTTCCGCTGAAATGGTGATCTGCCTTCTCACAATCTTCTGGTGTGAAAAAATTAGCCGCATCGATAATGTTGACAGATGAGGTTAAATCCTGGTTTTTATAATCACGAAAAGCTGAGTTTATAACGTGTGGAGCATCGACGTTCATCGTGTTTGTGAAACCAAGAAGCATTTGTTGCATCGATGAAATATCGCCAGTGTTGTAATCTTTATCAAGAGAGTTTGCCAGACTTTCATCAACCGGGCTGATATAAAAATGCGTGCCGACAGAGTTATTACTTAACAGGAGCTTATGAAAAAAATTGTCCCATTCTACAGGATCAACTTGAAACGATTCCAATTGGTCAAGAATCCTTTCGTAATCGATAATATCAATTTTATCTGCAACACCACCAAAGCTTTCTTTAACCTCGTGAACCAGTTCATGGACGGTTCCCAAATCTGGAAAGTTGCCATCCTCAAACTCGTAGACAGGGATGTGAATATCTTCGAGAACTAATCCCGGTAGCCCGAACACTTCCCAGTTTATAAATGCAATTACGAGAGAGTTTGTTCCATCATCTCTGAGAGCCCGCGTCAAAATCAACACTTGCGGACCTATTGCAGAAATGGCTAAACGTCCGATCCCTTTTTCACCCATGACAGGGCGTTCGGGTTTGTCAAAAGGGTTAATTTGTGCTTTTTTGCCATACTTACTGTCTGTTCCGAGAGTGAGCCATTTCGATTCGAATTCATCCTTGGTCATCCCGTAACCATTATCACGGATGAGAAGACAGTTCTTATGTCGGAAGTAATCGACTTCTACGTCATCAGCATAGGCATCGTATGCATTTTTAAATAGCTCACTGGTTGCTGTTGGAATTCCGGCAATCTGTTGACGACCAAGCATGTCCAGAGCGCGTGCTGAAGTTTTGAAATTAGCCATCAATCCCCTCAATATGTTCGATGAAATGATTCCCCATTGCAAAAGCAAGATCAACAGGTACTGCATTCCCTATTTGTCTTGCCATAGAGTTCAGGTTCCCAGTGAATACCAAGTCGTCATCAAAACCCTGAAGACGCGCGGCCTCCCTTACACTTATTGCTCTGTTTTGTTCTGGGGGGCCGAATCTTCCGTGGGAATAACTAATACAACGTGTTGTTAAGCCAGTCGCTGGTTTGTCCCACCAAAGCCGACCATAACAGTCTGTATGTCCAGAATGAGTTTCACCGTTTTCTTTTGTCCGGGTATAGCAATCAGGCCAGAGTCTTTTGGGCCAGTTGTTGCGCCCTCCACCGTTGTGCTCAGAGGCTCTGATTCTTTCTATGTTCAGTTCTGACAATTTAGCGGCACGGTGGTTCAGGAAGTCTGAATTTTTATATGTTTCTCCTGCCTCAATGGCGGGCAGGTTTTCAATTGCATCGCGAACGGTTCGGTATGTATTGTCCCCGTTCTTGCCATGGGTTGGACTAGGGATATTTATTTCACCATGTTTGCTTGCTAGCAAAATAAAACGGCGGCGCAATTGCGGAGCTCCATAATCTTGAGCGGCAACAACCCCATAAGAGAACTCATATTTAAGCTTTTTCAGAAGTCTTTCAAAAGCTGGAAATGGACCCTGATCGCGAGTTGGAACCTTTTGTAGGCCCGGGACGTTTTCTACAAATACGAAGTCTGGTTTATGTGCTTCTATGATAATGCCAAACTGTGACAATAGGCTTTTTCGTGTGTCACTTTCCGGGCTTTCGGTGTTCTGTTTGGTGAACGGTTGACACGGAGCGCATCCACAGAAGAGCTGATAGTCGTTTTTGTGGTTGTTTAAGGTAGGAAAAAGATCTGAATCTGTGATGTTCGTTATGCTTTTGTCGCAAAAAGTAGTTTCAGGAAAGTTCTTGGTGAAAGTGCTTTTGGCATCTGGGTCAATGTCCAGAGCAAAGGCGATGTCCATGCCAGATTTCTGAAAACCACTGCTTGTCCCACCGCAGCCGCAGAAGAAATCAAATACAGCTATATCTTTGTTTCTTTTATTTTTAATCATTTATGACTCTTGTAAATGATTGAGTTGAATGACATCTTTTGGTTTTTAACTGTAACAGTTTAGCATCATCAGGCTGTAAACTTGAAAAGGTTTTGGCCTAATGTAAATGAGGAAACTAAATTACCTCTGTTGCAAACGAACAAAAAGCCACCCTAGCCGGATGCTTTCGGCTCAAGGCAGCTTCTAGAATAACCCGATTAGTGGTTTTTCCTTCGTGAACCTTACATCATATTCCCTGCAAATCGAACGAAATATCATCTATCTCACCCACCTTGAAACAAACATTCTCTTCAATTAAATCAGCAACTTCTAAACATTACCGCTTTGTAAAGTGACGGTCAAGAAAGATCCAGAAAAGTGACCTAACAAAAAAAGCATTGTTAAAGAGAATGTCAAAATAATGATTGTCAAATTCTTGTATTCAAGAAGAGTTGTTTAATTGCTCGATTTGCATATTTCACTATGAGAAGCTTTCTCCATGTATAATAGACCATTGGGGTCGGACCAAGATAACCACCCGTAATTAAAAGAAATAACGACTAAAGTCCGGTGTTTTATGACCTTATAGGCTCATTTCTGATGCTAAAATCAGCTTCTTAACCGTTTAATCCTGTTATCGTTAATTATCCGGGTCAGGCTTGCAAAGTTGCAAACTTTGTAGTTTGGCAACAAAAAAGCGCCACCCGCTTTCCCAGCAACTGACGCCTCAAAAATATAATCCGCTCAGAACATCAACCCTCAGAACCCGATCAAACAATAAAATTGGAGATTCATAGGGACATTCATAAGATCATAAGTATAATCCAAGGTCTCAACCTAGATGAGGAAGGTATTCCCGAACAAGTTCTTCGACCAGATCCGCTTGCAGGATGTCACGACTCTTTTTCAGAGGGTCTCTGTCAGGCCGTTCTCCCATCCAGCGTTTAAAATCGATGAAAGTCTTTGGCGCAATTGTATTCATCCTGGCCATATGACCAGAGGTAGAAATGATCATGCTCGAAAATTTGGGCGAGTTTAGAAGTATTCCAGCCTTCGGGGCTTGAACAGCTGCAAATTCATCTTCTGCGTCTGTTAACCGAAGAGGGTGTGGATCCAAATCCTTTGCTTCTCTCCTGATAATGTCAACTTCAAAACCTTTGTCGTTAACGGCTGTATAGCGCTGAAATTCTCGCAATGCAAAAGTTGGATCAACTTTCCTGAGCAGATTAATCATGGACGAACCAAGAAAATCCATGTGGGCAATGAAGCTAATCCTCTTGCGAGTATCCCACAAAAGATCTATATCGTTGGTCGCTAAAGCATCTGCCATGGCAAACCGTACACCGGCAGTCGATTCATATGCATACAGGGAGTGCGTGCCGACAACGCTGAAATGTTCGGAAAGACCAGAGACTTCAAGTCTATTGAGAATATCGACCAGAATCTGAGGCGCGCGCCCGACATGGAGGGCATTGTTCATTCGTTGATGACGTACTAACTCAGCCTTAAGATTCTTTACACGCTGTTCCACCCTGGCCTTGCGCGCAATAAATTTCTCAAAAATGGCTATTGTTTCTTCTGAACGCCGCCCGAGACTTTTCTGGCTATTCTTTGCAGATGACCGGATGAGGTAGTCGTTACCATTTTGTTTCTTCCAGTGCATGCCACCTCGAACCTGCACCGCCTCATTTTGGGCCTCTTCAAGTACCGTAAACACACTTTGAGCGTCGATGTATTGGCGTTTGGCGTCATCTGATAAGTTCAGCCAATGGTATTTCTTCGGTGAATTTTCCATATCTATTACTTTATACAGAAAACGTTGTCAATACAATCACTTAATCAAAACAAGTTAGCACATATAAAACCTCGGAATTTTCGGTGGACTTTTCACGCTTTGAATTTTCTACAGAAAACAATGAAAATACAGTAATTTAACATCAAGGAGTTGACAAGCATGACCCTGATTTACCAGCATGAGATATGAGAGCGACCTCGATGGGGTCTAGGGACAGCCCCTAATTTTAAGTGTCCCTTTTAAGTGTCCCGCTTTAGAATAATTGCCAGAGGCGCGTACATTTATCAGTTAACATGGCTATATCTTCATCTTCACGAACTCGTTCATGTTTGCCAGTGGCACATCCTTGGTGCTGAAAAGTTCATAACGACCTATATGGAAGAGTTACAGAAGTACGGATATGAAGAGGCTCCGCTGGAGCAGATGGCCAAGGCCTTTGAATACAACTACGCCACTCATGCCGATCCGATTGATGTTATGGACGCTCTGCGGGATGAGTTGGCTTAGTCAGAGATGTCCATTGGGGGAATCGGGGGCACTCATGCAAGGGTGTCCCGTAAGGGTGTCCCCAATTCACCATCACATTTAAAAGCGTAATGAAAGACAAGTAAGACCACCGTCCAGCTTGGCGTACTCGGAAATATCAATTTCAATAACCTGCGCCCCTTCATCGATGAGCTGTTGCCGAACCTGCGGGAAACCAGCGGGCATTAGAACCTTACCGTTGATACGGATGCAGTTGGCTGCCCCATTTTCTCCGCCGGCGACAGGCAGAACTTTGAATGCAGCAAATTCCGGTCGCAAAGCATACTCGTCAGTCGCCAGCAGGGTCTTCTCGGACACGCAGGTGACACCTGTTTTCAGGTGTAGGCATTCCGTGACCGGCACAGTTGACCCGGTCATTCCGTAGCGCCCCAGAATTGTGATCAGCTGATTGGCCCCAGCTAAGTTAGTGCGTGCGGAGATGCCGATATAGAAGTGTTCACAGACCTGCATCACATCACCTCCGTCTAAAGTCCCCGGCGACGTAATCTTCTCAATGCACGTATAAAAACGTTCAAGAAGCGACTGGACTCTTGACGTTTCTCCCCTTCGTGATGGTGCTGCCGGGCGGGTGATGATGGCACAGCGTGTTGTAAGTAGAGCGACATCTTCGACAAAGGTCGAATCCGGGTAGGTTTCATCTGCCTCCAGGACGAGTACCTCCAACTCACAACTTTTCAGCGCAGCGATATACTGTCGGTGTTGCAAAAGAGCCTTTTCATAATCCACTGTGCCCAGGTTCGCATTAGTCAGACCGAAGACCATGCTGCGGCCGGGAGTGCGTACGATTGCTTTTGTAAACATGTGTTGTTGTCGATTCCTTGTTGTGTAAGTGTGCAAAATCGTATTTGAACTGTTTGAACTGGGGTCGGACCAAGCCAAGTAACTGTAATTAATTGAAACTTTAGTCAAAAAGCCGCTTTTTTAGGCCTTAAAGGCTCAGTTCTAACACCAAAATCAAACCTTTAAGTGGTTATGCCATTGCGGGGTCACAATACTTAATTGTTTGGACGTTCAAAATAGAGTATCCCTCCTTAGTTTCCTTATCGCTCCCCCTCGATTTTCTGTTCTCAAGCCTGACCACTTTTTCTTTTCCTTTCGTAAATGATCGTCTGTTTCTTTGGTTCATTGAACACCTCTCTTTGGGTGGCCACTATACCACCTAAGTTGGTGTCCGGATTTATTGAACCACTACATCACTACAGACAGCCAAAAGTTGGGATGAGGTTGAGGGTGTAATGGGTCAGTTCCTTTTAGAGGTTAGTATCAAGGCGAGCAAAAAAATTGTTGACAATCTATGTCTGAATGTCTACAATCATACTTAAATTGTCAACGGGAGGTTTCATGTCGGAAGCGACTTGCAAAAAAGTTATTAAGTTGAAGGGGAGGGGAACTCTGAAAACCGAGGAAATTCAACTAATTATAGAAGATCGCATAATTTCAGGTGAAATGAAGCCAGGAAGTAAGATCAACGAGAAGGCTATTGCCGATGAGTTCGAGATCAGCAGGGGCCCGGTTCGGGAGGCCCTGAATGCCTTAAAGCAAGAGGGTTTAATCGAATTGATCCCTAACAGGGGGGGCTTCGTTAACAGTTTGAGTCTTAAAGAGGCGATGGAACTCTATGATGTTCGTGCCGGTTTGGCACATACAGCCGGAAGGCTTCTACCTAATTGCATTTCTGATGAGCAAATCAATGAATTGAAGGATATGCATTCGCAAATGGTACGTCTGATTTCGGAGAATGATCTGAAGGCTTTCTATCGAGTTAACGAAAAGTTTCACAACCTCTTGTTTCTAGCGACAGGAAATGCAGCGTTAATTGAAATGCATCAAATAATAGAACGTCGACTTTGTTTGTATTTGCAAAAAGAAATGCGCAATTCTTCTATTCTGAAAAAGTCAAACCAGCACCTCTCGGAAATTGTGGAGAAAATTTCAAATGTAGACCCTGAAGGTGCTGCCACAGCATTTGAGAACCATATATTGATAGGTAAACAACGTATATTTGAAATAAGCAGTTGATGAGAATCGTCTCTAAGATTGATTTTGGATAATGGGAAAACGAAGGTCGAGAGGGGCGCTGTCATTATTTATTTATCTGGGTAGCGTCGTAACAAACTTTTCATATGTAAAGGAAGTCTAATGCAAATCGCGGATAGAATGGCAGATGTGCCTTTTTCCGGCATCCGGAAAATTCTTGAATCAGTGAACCGGTTGGAACAAGAGGGCAAGGAAATTATTCGCCTTGAAATCGGGCGGCCAGACTTTGATACGCCAGATCATATCAAGGCGGCGGCGGTGACTGCCCTGTCAGAAGGCAAGGTTCACTACACTTCTAATTACGGCATTCCCGAATTGCGAAATGCCATCGCCCAGAAGCTGGCAGAGGAGAATGGTCTTTCCTATAGCCCCGACAAGGAAGTGATCGTTACGGCCGGTGCGAATGAGGCTGTATTTATTACCATGATGGGGCTTTTAAATCCGGGAGACGAAGTCCTGATTCTGGATCCCTGCTGGCCCGCCTATTATCCCTGCGCACACATGGCTGGAGCCGTTCCTGTTTCAGTGCCGTTGAGTTTTGATAACGGTTTTGTCCCCAGGATTGAAGATATCGCGGCACGGATTACGGCAAAAACCCGCATGCTCGTTGTTAACACCCCCCACAATCCTACCGGTACGGTTTACGGCGCGGACATTTTGAAGGACCTGGCTCAATTGGCCATAGACAATGATCTGTATGTGCTGTCGGACGAGATTTACGAACGGCTCATCTATGACGAGGTTGCTCACGTCAGCATGGGTACATTCCCGGGCATGCGTGAGCGCACCATCATTGTCAACGGTATGTCCAAGGTTTTTTCAATGACAGGATGGCGGCTTGGTTATGTTGCAGCCAACCAGTCGATAACGGATTCCTTGATCCGGATTCACCAGAACACTATGGCCTGTGCCACGACCTTTGCTCAATGGGGCGGTGTGGAAGCTCTGATTGGTCCGCAGGAAGAAACCACAAAAATGATCGCGGAATTCAAGCGGCGGCGGGATTTCATGTTCGGGGCTATGGAGAAGTTGCCCGGAGTTCGGGCAGTAAAGCCCGGCGGAGCTTTCTACCTGTTTGTCAACGTTGAAAACCTCGGGCGGTCCGCTGATGAAATTGCCACATACCTGTTGGAAGAGGCCGGAGTGGCCGTGGTTCCAGGTTCGGCGTTTGGCAAGCATGGGGATGGTTGCCTTCGGGTCTCTTATGCAAATTCGTATGAAAAGCTGGAAATTGCCGCACAGAGGATGTCCAGCGCGTTGGCAAAATTGCTTAACCAGTAATTGATACAAGGGCTTCGTTTTCTCACTGTGGGTGAGTTAAAGCGAAATAATAGTCAACCTAAAATAGTGCGAGGAAAAGAAGATGAGATTTGCCACCATTCAGCTTGATGGAGAATCACAAGCAGTTGTAGATGTAGGCAATGGAGTTGTGCCGATCCGGCAGCTCAACGAGGCCTTCGGGAAGGAGGTTCCGACCGGTCTGTTCGAACTGATTCAGGAAGGGCAGGTTTCGGAGATCAAGGCGGTTCTGGGTGATGCCAAAGATCCGATCCCCTATGACCAGGCATGCTTTGAGGCTCCCTTTCGGAGACCAGGTAAAATCTGGGGGATCGGCCTCAACTACCGCGAACATGCAGGTGATCTGAATGAGTCAGCACCTGACCAGCCGGCCAGCTTCAATAAGCCTCCTACGACCATTATTGGACCAGGCGACCCCATTGTCCTGCCGAAAGATTCGGGAAGAGTCACTGGTGAGGCCGAACTTGGTGTGATTATCGGTAAACGCTGTCGCAAGGTCACTGAGGAAGAAGACGAGTCGTATATTTTTGGTTATACCACAATTATCGACATGACTGCTCTGGATATCCTGCAGCAAAATCCCCGTTATCTGACCCGTTCCAAGAGCTTTGACAGCTTTTTCAGCTTTGGTCCTTTTGTAGTCACCCCTGATGAGGTTGATGATCTGCTGGGCCTTGAGATCACCACCTTAGTCAATAATGAGGTCATCGCGAAAAATGTTGTCGCTAACATGACCCACGATCCCTTCAAGCTGGTCAGCTTTCACTCCCAGATGATGACTATGGAACCGGGCGACATCATTTCTACGGGGACACCGGGTGCAGGGATTATTAACGCTGGTGATGTCGTGCGTTGTGAAATCTCCGGCTTTCATCCCCTGGAAAACCCAGTCGTGGATGACGAGTAAACAAGAGAATACATCTAACAGTATTTGGAGGAAAAAATGGATTTAGGTATTAGCGGTAAAGTAGCACTTGTGGGAGCCTCTGGAGGCGGTCTCGGTCTGGCAACGGCACAGCGTTTGGCCAGAGAAGGTTGCAATGTCGCCATTTGCGATATCAATGCAGACGCCCTGCCGGCTGCACGGGAAGCCGTACTGGAAGCTGGCGGCGGTAAGCTCCGTGTGTTCGCATACCCGGTCGATTTGAGCGATGCTAGTGCGATCACTGAAATGGTTACGGCTATTCAGAAGGATTTGGGCAGCATCGATATTTTGGTGACTAACGCTGGCGGCCCTCCTCCCGGCACATTTGATGACGCCACGGATGAAAAATGGTTACGGGGTTATGCATTGACCTTTATGAGTACCGTTCGGCTGATCCGTTCTGTCCTGCCGGAAATGAAAACCAAAGGCTGGGGGCGGATTATCAACCTCGCTTCTCGCGCCTTACTGGAACCGATTCCGAACTTGATGATTTCCAATGCTGTTCGTCTGGCGATGAGTGGGATAGCCAAAACCCTGGCTCCGGAAATCGCATCATCTGGCATCACCATCAATAACATCGGTCCTGGTCCGACCTCAACGGATCGTGCGATTGAGCTGGCTGGCGCTCGGGCCAAGAAAAAAGGCATCAGCGTTGAAGAGGAACTTGAGCTGACTGCCAAGCAGATTCCGCATGGACGCTTGGGTAGGCCTGAGGAGCTAGCAGCCACCGCCGCTTTTTTTGCCTCTGAATTAGCTGGGCATATCACCGGGACCACCTTGTTGGTCGATGGCGGTGAAACAAAAGCGCTGTAGTTTTTAGAGAGATTTTTGCAATGGCATCCCATTTGGGAAGATTTTCCAAATGGGATGCCGATCCAGGTTCTACTTGGTATTAGGCGGTCCGACCAACTTGTAAACTAAAAAAAATATGGGCAACGCTGCAGCTCCTCTGGACACCACCCATAACTGTTCCGAAGGAAATGCCTGTCAGCAATTCCATACCACAAAGGTTCTGCAAACAAAGGGCCGGATTTTAACCAGACTGGGCAAAGGACGCTGATGAACGACATGGCCGTCGACAACCGAACCTTGCAGAAAATTCGCCGCACCGTGATCGATGAGCTGGGGCG
>JAJRRB010000021.1 GCA_024279915.1 Deltaproteobacteria bacterium | reverse complement strand
TATCGGTTATCTCAAAGAGAATCCGAACACCGGTGAAGCTGGTTACATGCTCTCGGGGATGATCGCAGGATCTTCCAGCGCAGCCAAAAAATGGGCCAACAAATATGTCCAAGAGGTGCTTGAAACACCTTATGCCACCCAAACCAACAATGACCCGCTCTCTGCTGCTCATATCGTCAAAGTTGATATTGGAGATTATCAAACAGCCAATGTCGGCAGTGAATTGCCTCATCCATTGATTGTATTGGTGACCGACATCAAGGGCCGACGTGTCGCAGGAGCCGATGTCACTTTCAAGGTGCTCTCCGGTGAGGGCAAGCTGGTGAATGTGAAACCTGGTGAAACTTTTCGCACGGTTAAAACCGACCGTAATGGTCTTGCCAGTGTTAATGCAATTCTTGGGACCAGGACTGAGAGCTATTCTGATTCTGATAACAATAAGGTCTATGTAGAGTCTACATATAAAGCAATAAATCCAACGGATAAATACCTCACTCAAGTAGGGCTTAATCTTTTCACCGCATCAGTAGAAAGTCAGTACGGAACGATCACCCTGGCTCGGCCGATCACTGCTTTTGGTAAACCCCTTACCGCGACCAAACTGGTCAAAAAACTGGGTGATAACGTGCGTGGGTTGGCCAACACCTCTGGAGGGAGTTTGCTGGTCAAGGTCTATGACGATTATGAAAACCCTGTCTCTAATGCAAATATAACTTTTAGAGTGGTGCAGACTGATCCGGTAACGTCTCACACTGATTTCCGTCCGCTGGAATTTTTTGATGAGAAGTTCTGTGATATGGAATACCCGGTCTTTGATGTAACCTCTAATAATAATTGCTCAACAATGCTGAAAGTGACGGTTCCTTCCTCTCGTGTCGGAGCAATAATCAATACAATGCTCGGTAATACGGTTGGTACCAAATACACGATTGAGGCGACCTTGCCTAATGCAGAGGAAGATGATCTTGACCGTCGTCAAACCTTCACCCAATCGACTGTTGGTACTGTAAAGGTCGATGAGTATCTAGCCCCAGAATTGTTTCTGCGCAAGATCGTGGAAATCAACCAGTACGGTGATCAGATTGCCGCAGTTAAAATTGAAACGGAATTAGAGACGCCGTTAAGTGCACTGTTATTCCTGATGTCAAGTGAGGAATATTGGATGGAGGAGGATGTATGTGAGAACCCAGATGATCCGGATGGGAAAGAAAACACATGTTACCGAATCGTTGCTAGTCCTATTGTCAAAACTGAAAAGCTGGATAATAGAGCAGTTAAATTCAGACCTGTTGCTGGCGCTGGAAACCTGTCGTGCTATAACGGTTCTGAATATAATCTACCGGGTCCTAGTGAGGGGTGGATTTCATGTGGAGATTTAACGGCTGAAGAAGGCGACGAGGCTGATGGACAGTACCAGGCAACACTCACGCTTGGCAAAGAAGCTATGATTAACGAAGTTGAGGCTTTTGCAACAGTAGATGTCTCTGTCCCTGTTGTTTACTATAAAGATCCATTCAATGGTGATGCTCTTGAAACAGGGTATGAAACTGCTACTCTTCCGATGCGCACTGTTACATTGAAGGCTGGTCAGAAAGCGCTCTTCCATCCTGGGACCATAGAACTGTTGGAAAAGGAAGAGACTCAAACATTCAAAGTGTTCGGGGTCGATGTATCAACAGAGCTTAATCCCGAATACGTTCTGCTTAACTATTTTGGCAAGTTTGAAGATCGAACTCTGGCTTCCAGAGAAGATATTAATTTCAATTATACGATTGAGCCCGGGAACATTGGTGACAATCCAGCATACATCGCCTCCAATGTGGCGATTGATCTCTACGTCTATGAAAAGGGTGATGATGAAAACGGGAGCTTTGTAAAATTCCTGATCGGGGATTCTCTTACGGAGAATGGATCCACCCGTCTTGGTTACGGCACACAATTCGATTTGTCGAAAAAATACAAAGCCGAAATTGTTATGAATCGCGGCAGTGATTTTGAAATTATCGGCGACAAGTTCCCGGTGAAACTGTTGTTGGTCGATCTTGATATTGATAGCGATAACAATGCTGGCTGGAATGAGGATGGTACGCACAAGATGCCTAGCAGGAATCCGTTGGAGGATCAGGCTGAGGCACTAGAGTCATTTCCCGGTAAGGTTGTGAGACCGAACTATCTTGATGTAGATGGAAACGGTGTCCCAGGATATGCCGATGGTATTAATATTGACAAAAAAGAGGAGGAAGGTGCAGGGGAAAGTGCACCGTTTATCCCCATCGTGCTTGAGCTAAAGGGAGATTTTGAATCCGATCAAGTCACGGTTCAATTTGATTACCACGCCTCAAATCCTGCCGGGGTCGAACCTGCAGATGTTGCCGTAGCTGGTTATCCTTATGTCCCCGCAGAGGGCAATTTGCGCATTTGGAACAAAGACGGTGGTCAAAGTCGCAAAGTTGCATCCATAAAAAATGGCGGTGATTTTATTGTCGGTAAGGTTGCTGGTAGCGAAGAATACACCCAGGAGGAGTACACCCTGAGCGAGTTGGGACAAAAAACTCCCGAAGGTAATTGGGTTTTCTGGGTTGAAGGGATCAAGGCGACAGAAGATGTAGCGCAAGGACAAATCAGGATTGATTTCAAATTGTCTGGCAACGTTATTGCCAGCGATACGGTGCATACGATTGTCCGCGATTTTGCTTTGGTACCGGATTACGATCACAATCGTGCCATTGATGAGGCTGATTTTAAGCGGGCCTATGCTGGCGATACGTTTTATTTCTGGCTCAATGACGATGATGATGAAGGAGACGCTTTCGGGTCGGACATACCCGGTCAAAAAGCCTCTCTTGATCTGCTTACCAGAATATTCTCCGGGAAATTACCCCTTTGGGGCAATAAGCTGGATCACGAAAACGATATTATTGACGGCACTCGCGATCTCGAAGATTTCTTCCCGGTCTATTTTGATGTCGAAGGGCTCGTCAGCCTGTTCCCCCCCTGACCGCTACAACTACCAATTGAAGATGAAGCAAGGGGGAGTCAATTTCGCTGTTACCCCCTCATTGACTGCAACGAACTCTGGTCAATACCTGACCGATGTCAGTCTGGCCGAGAGTCTGGCCGCTGATCAGGAAGGGGGCCTTTTCAATGTCAATGAAAGGGCCCTAACCTGGCCTGTCGACCAGACCGTCACCATCATCAACGATTTGAACAATGGCAGTTATATCAATTGGATCAATGATCTTGGAAAAGACGACAAAGGTGTTCTGCTCTTCGAAGGAGCAAAAATGAACTACGGCGGTAGCCCCGACGACGTGAGGGCGCCATTGGTGTTTGAAATCGTCGAAAAAGCATCCGGAATACCGGCACTAAGCATCAGTCTGAATATCAGCCTGGATAGCATCGAGCGTATGTATCGCCAACTCAATCTGATTGCAGATGAAGGTGGTCCAGCCAGTGGTGTATGGCCGTCCGGAACAGAATATGGAGGTGTGTCTTCCATGGTGTGGAAGGGCTCCGAAAACAATAGAGGCCCTCTCAATTACCCCGACTCCGAGACATCCGATACGCAATATTTCGTCTATTTGCATGGCTACAATGTTAACGGCCAGCAGGCGCGGGCAGAACAGAGCGGTATGTTCAAGCGACTCTACTGGTCGGGTTCAAAAGCCAGATTCTGGGGGATAACCTGGTACGGTTTTGAAACACAGGGCTTTCGACCGGGGCGAGGTGGTTTCTCGCCGAATTTCCATAAAAACGTCGTGCACGCCATTCACACCAGCACCTACATCACTCAAAAATTAGCACAATATATTCCACCGGATGCTCAGATAACATTGGCAGCCCACAGCCTTGGTAACGCCGTTTTGTCAAGCTTTATTCAGGATCATTATGCCGCCGGTGGTTGGAAGTCCAAGGCGACGATCAAGAACGTGTTTCTCCTCAATGCAGCAATTGCTCTGGCAACGTTGGATGGGTCGATTGCGGATATTGAAGGCGGCGGGGGCTCAAACAGTATCACAAGCAACAGCTACATGTACCATGACGATTGGTGGGACTATTCGACCAATACCGCTATCTATGATAAAAAATTGTGGGCGGCAAACTATTACAATCTCTACAGCGAGGATCCGAGCGATGAAAGAGGCAATCTGACCTGGCGAGATCGTTTTGGTGATTTGACAAAATTGTGCCAAGGCGATGTATTCGAAAAGCCTGAGATTAACTGTTTCAATTACTATTCGACTGGCGAAACGGCGCTGGCGCCTCTGACATCCGATGTGCGCATCTTGGAATCGGTTTTGGATATCACATATTTGCAGGGTCTGGGCGGAAATTATGCATTTGCCTTGGAGGAGAGGTTGAAAGGTCGGGTGGAAATCCCCTGGCCCTGGCCGGGGATTTACGGAGATAGTTATCATTACGTTGGTGCAGCACTGCCTGCCGGTAGTAGCTACGGTGGTTGGGACTTCAATTCTTTGATAAAGCCAGATCCGGCTGAGGCAAACGGGAAGCCGAGGAACGAGTTGAAAATCAATCCGATTTTCGACCATGATGCATTATTCCCGGAGAATAAATTTGGGGATTTGTTCAACCCCGATTCAAGCGGTAGTGAGTATGCGAAAAATCATCGGGATCGCCTGCTTGCCGAAGCGATTCCAGTGTTGAGCTTGCCGGTTGGTGGACCGGGTGGGGTGATGATGGAAGATGAAGATGTTTTTGATGACGCAAATGTTCATGATATGCAGACACGATTCAAAAACGGTTGGCCGAAGAGCCGTGACAATGTTCGCTGGAAACATAGTGATGTGCATGAAATTGGTTACACATACATCTACAATCTTTGGGACAACATGGTGATCATGGGAGGTTTGAAATGACGATATTTAGAAATGTTGCAGTGTTCACATGTGTCTATCTATTACTTACGGGTTGTGCCATTGGCTTTAATTGGCCGACCGCCAAGGTCGATGTTGTGGTTGTTGACGAGGAGGGGATGCCTGTCGAGGGAGCCAATGTTGTGATTGGATTTTCCCCACCGGAAACTGAAGTACGTAACGAAGGTGCGCGTGGCCTCTCTGATATCAATGGGCTATTTTCAGCAAGAAAAACCACCACAGGCATCATTAGCTATGGAGCAACAAAAGAAGGTTACTACAAAAGTTATTATGAAAAACGATTTCCCCCAGGCGTGAAAATACAAAATCCAATTGAAGTGACAATCGTCATGCGCAAGATTTTAAAGCCTGTGCCTATGTATGCAATGAATAATTCTAAAGTATTAGATGTCCCCGTTGCTGATGAAGAAGTTGGCTTTGATTTAATTCATTATGATTGGGTTTCTCCTTACGGGAATGGAGATACTGCAGATTTAATACTTAAATTGAAAAGAGAATATATTGACAGAAGAAATTACGACGCTTCTGTGACAATTACTTTTTCCGATAAATATGATGGGATTCAATTATTCAAAGAAGAGCAATTATATGGGAGTGATTTTATACTGCCAAGAGAAGCTCCCCAAGAGGGGTATAAGGGTAAATTAGTAATCAGTAAGTCCCGTTCCGAAGCAAAGAAACAAGGATCTCTAAGATCATTTAAACAAGATGATAATTATATTTTTCGTGTCAGGTCAAAGATTGACGAGTCAGGTAATATAAAAGCTATGTATGGAAAAATCATCGGTCCAATTAAACTAGGAAACCTTTCGTTTCGGGACACTGCTTCTATTTCGTTCAAATACTATCTGAACGCAGATTACACTAAAAACCTAGAGTTTGATCCAGAACAAAACTTGTTTGGTTCATTGACACCATTAGAACAAGTTGGAATCAAATGAAAAGGCTTCTGATACATAGATAAATGAAACTATAAATTGTAAAAGTTAAGAAGACGGGGTCAGCCCTTGTCATGGGACAAATTGAAGCTGGCAACCAGCAGGCATCAGTCAAAATAAACACCAAGCAGTCGCAGTAAGCGCCATCAGTTTAAACGATCTTTGTCAGTCGCATACACCAATCTAGTCAGCCTGCTGAAACTGCTCCGTATGGAGTGTCAGCAATGAATTCTTATGTAATGTTGTCCACCTGTTGAGGTGGCACGGTGAAGAACACCTTTGCCGTTTTTAAATATATTGGAGGGAATATGGCAAGACCATTGCGAGTGGAATTTGAGGGAGCCGTATATCATGTAACGGCACGTGGCAACGAGCGCAGGAAGATATTCTATGCCAAACGAGATTATGAAAGGTTCAAAGAATATCTGATTTTCGCCCAGGAACGGTTTGGTTGTTTCCTGCATGGATATGTGCTGATGAGTAATCACATCTGATTCTGGAAACACCGGAAGGGAACTTGAGCAGAGTTATGCACTACATCAACGGTTCCTACACAACCTATATCAATGCCAAGCGTAAACGAAGAGGGCATCTGTTTCAGGGGCGTTTCAAGGCGATTGTTGTTGATAAAGATTCTTATCTTCTGGAATTGAGTCGATATCTGCATCTCAACCCTGTGCGGGCCGGGATGGTTGAACAGCCAGAGGAGTATGTTTACAGCAGCTATCACACCTTTGTCGGCAAGAAGGTGGAACCGTTTTTGATGACCGACCTTGTTTTGAAGCTGATTTCAACGAACACAGCTGTTGCCAGCCAAAGGTATCGCGAATTTGTCGAAAGTGCTGTTGGCGAAGAGACACAGAATCCTTTTGAAGATGTCTACGGTGGGATGATCCTTGGGAACGAAATGTTCATCAAAGAGATCCTGAGGCGGTTGGAAAACGGGTTGATTGATAGGGAAGAAGTTTCGCATCGAAAAGTGCTTTGTTCTTCAGTTGAAGTTGATCTGCTTCTGGATCAGGTTTGTGTTCATTGTAACTGTTTAAAACAAGATTTTCAGAGTCATAAAAAGGCGAGAAAAATGGCCATTTACCTGCTCAAAAAACAGACTCCGCTTGGCAATAGAGAGATTGGAATGTTGTTGGGCGGGCTCAGTTCTTCGGGAGTGTCCAAGGCCTTTCAGAGGGTTTCTGTGGCCTTGGAGACAGACGAGATATTCAGGGGCGAAATAGAGGGTGTGGTGAGGAAAATGTCCAATGTCCAGGGCTGACCCCTTCTTTCCTTCTTTCGAAAAGAGGGTTTGTAATTTAGAATTATTAGGGGGCCCCCATCCGATGGATGGGGGCCATTTTTTTAGTACAGTTTTAATTGAAAATTTCAGATTACAATGAGTCCTGCCTGGATTTTCTAAGGGTAAATCATTATTTTTCTGTCATAATTGCCGCCTGTGAGAAATTTGTGAGTAGCTGTATGGTATAAGCTCAACAGGATTAAACTCCTACCTCCGAAACAAAGAACAGGGCCAGAGTCATCGACTCTGGCCCTGTTCTTTGTTTGTGCCAGAAATTGATTTCGGCAAGAGAAACTGTCAATTCGCATCTGTTGTGAAGCCTGTCCATTGGCCAATAACCTGCTGCAAGGTTTGCCGGTAAGACTCTCCACCGACGATGAAGCCATTATTGTGGCCGGCGCCGGGAATCCAGTGGATCTGTTTGTCTTGTGTCGCCCGTGCATAAAGCTTCTCTGCCATGCCCGGCGGGCAAATGGTGTCACTTTTCCCGTGGATGAGTAGAAGAGGACTCTTCAGCGCGGCTATCTTCTCCAGGTTGTCATACTTCGCACCGAGCAGCCAGCCCAACAGGAGATTGAGAAGCGGGTAATGGTGTCGACCCATGGCCGAGATTGAGGTGAAAGCCGACTCCATGATCAGGCCGGCGGGCGGATTGCGCAGGGCGGCTTCGAGACCGATTGCCGCACCCAGTGAACGACCGAAGATGATAATCTGGATTGTCGGCCAACCACGCTTGTTCAGAAAATTCATGGCGCCGGTGACATCTTGATAAGTTCCTGTCTCACTGGCCTTGCCTTCGCTCAGGCCATAGCCCCGGTAATCAAAGATAAAAATTGCAACACCCAGATCGTGGAGAAGTTGCAAGGTCTCCAGTCGATGAGAAATGTTGCCGGCATTGCCCATGCAGAAGAGCACAACCGGAGCTTCAGACTCGCCCGGCAGCAACCAGCCGTTGAGTCGGGTGCCGTCAGTTGCCTGGAAGGCAATCTCTTCGTAGGTCAGTCCCACAGTTGGCGGTGTTGCTTCGTAGCGAGGGTCCGGAAAATAGAGAAAATGATGTTCGAGAGCAGTGCGAGCAGGCATGGCAAATATCAATGCGATAAGCAGGTAGAGGAAGAGCCGGTAACGCAATTTTTTGAATACGGCGGTTTTTGTTTTGAGAGACATAGGCTGATCATTTTCGCCAGAAACTCGGGAACACCAGGACCAGTACCGTGAAGAGTTCCAGGCGTCCCAGCAGCATACAGAAGGCAAGGACCAGTTTTCCGAACGCCGGAACATGGGCAAAGTTATCAACTGGGCCAACTGAACCGAGTCCCGGGCCGATGTTGCTCAGGGTGGCAATGACCGAAGCACCTGCTGAGGGCAGATCCATGCCGACTCCGGCCATAATGAATGATGCGGCGACGAAGACCCCCAGGTAGAGTGCGAAGAAGCCGAGAATCGATTGCATGACTTCCTTGTCTACCGGACGATCGCCAAGCTTGACCAGGCGTACGGCGCGGGGATGAATCAATCTAAAAACCTGCACTTGAGCGTGTTTGAAGAGCAGCAGGATACGAGCGACCTTCATGCCGCCCCCAGTGGATCCTGCACAGCCGCCGATAAACATGGAAAAAACCAACAGGTACTGGCAGAGAACCGGCCAGAGTTCGTAGTCGGCAGTGGCGAAGCCGGTAGTGGTTATGATCGAGACAACCTGAAAAGCACTGAAACGTAGGTTGTCGAGAAAGCCAGGATAGGTGCTGCCCATGTTGAGCAGGGTAATCAGGATTGTGCCAACCATAACCAGGCCGGAGTAGAAAAGAAACTCCTCATTACGGATAAAATCACCAATCCGGCCACGTAAAGCAAGATAATGAAGAGAGAAATTAACCCCGGCAAGGAACATGAAAAGGGTAATGACCCACTCGATATAGGCGCTGCCATAGGCGCCAACAGAAGCGTTGCGGGTTGAAAAGCCACCGGTTGCCATGGTGGTAAACGCATGATTGATGCCGTCGAAAAAGCTCATGCCGCCTGCCATTAGAAGAATAATCTCGATGCCGGTGAGTAGGGCATAGACCCCCCAAAGCAGCTTGGCGGTATCCTGAATGCGTGGTTTCAGACGATCAGCAGTTGGTCCGGGAACCTCCGCCTTAAAGAGCTGCATGCCGCCGACGCCGAGCATTGGCAGAATGGCCAGAGAAAGGACGATGATGCCCATGCCTCCGAGCCATTGCGTTAGTGAACGCCACAGCAACAGGCTTGGCGGCATCGCTTCGATGTCAGTGAGGATTGTCGATCCGGTGGTTGTGAAGCCGCTCATAGTCTCGAAAAAGGCGTTGAGGTATGAGGGGATTGCACCGAGAAAACAAAGGGTAGTGCCCCAAAGAGCGCAAAAAGAGTCCAGCCGAAAGTGACGACGGCAAAGCCTTCTCGAACCGAGAGGTCGGTTTCGGAACGGAACCGTTTGAAAAGCAGTCCGCCGCATCCCGCTGAAATGACCGCAGAGAGAATGAAAGCGCTCGCAGCACCGTCGCCGTAAAACCAGGAAAAAGGGACCGGAAAAAGTAGCGCTACTGCCAGAAAGAGCAGCAAGGCACCCAGTATGCGCAGGGTCAGAGTGATGTTCATCTATTCGAAGAACCTTTCAACTTTGGCTAATGCTTCAGGCAGAGCGAAGACCAATACTCGATCACCAATTTTGAGACGATTCTCACCGTTCGGGATTTCATAGCCCTGTTGATGAACAATCGCACCAATGATGGCACCATGTGGGAAGTGGAGGTCCTTGAGCGGCGTGTCGAGGATCTGACTGCCGGTCTTGACCTCAATCTCCAGAACTTCCGAGTTACTGCCCTCGATAGTCGCCAGGGAGATAACGTTGCCGCGACGCGCGAATTTCAAGATAGCGCCTGCTGCTGAAAGTCGTGGTGAGACACAAGCATCAACGCCAAGCGAGGGGGCCAGATCGAGGAACTCTGGCCGGGTGACCAGGCAGAGGGTTCGTTGTGTGCCGTGGTGTTTACAAAGGAGTGAACAGAGAATGTTGGTTTCGTCATTTTCGGTTGCGGCAATGAAAACATCAGCATCAGCGACACCTTCGTCGAGCAGGGCCCGAATGTCGGTTCCCTCGGCGTGAATAACCATGGTTTTCTTTAGTTTTGCCGAGAGTTTTTCACAGCGTTCCTGATCGCGCTCTATCAAGCAGACGTTAAAACCACGTGCTTCAAGGTTGAGGGCGACCCGTAGACCGATTCGACCGCCACCGAGAATGAAGGCCTTGCGCGAACCCCTGCGCTTCTCTTCTTTAATATGCAGCAGGTACTGAATGGCTGGCAGCTCTTCCTTATGGGCAAAAATGAAGATGCTGTCGCCAACCTGAATGGTGTCGTCGCCACGGGGAATGATAGTGTGCCCATGGCGCGTGATGGCAACGATCACAAAACGATACATGCCGCGAATTTCACCAAGCTCTTTCAGGGTCAAATCACATAACGGACTGTCTGCTGTGATGCGATAGCCAAGAAACTGAATCTGACCACCGACGAATTCGGCAACATCGAAAGTACCTGCTCTGCCAGCCAGATTGGCGAGTTCGTCAGCCACGGCATCGTCAGGATTGATCATCAGGTCGATGCCGAGCTTGTCCTTGGAAAGCACAGCTCCACGGCTTAAGTAATCGATGCTTTTGACGCGGGCAATGCGCTTGCCGACACCATATTCCCGTGCCAGCAGACAGACCAGGATGTTGACCTCATCGAGATCAGTAACGGCCATGACAATATCCGCCTCCTTGATGCCAGCCTGCTCCATAATTTCGGCGCTGGCGCCATTGCCGAGAATGCCGAGCACATTGAGACGATCCTGAGCGGCGCGGAGATGCTCCTGATCACGGTCGATCAGGGTCACTTCGTGGCCTTCCAGAGAGAGCCGTTCACAGAGGAAGTAGCCAACCTGGCCAGCTCCAACAACGAGTATGTTCATCTAACCGTCCTTAGATTGAAAGCTTTGAAAACTGGTTTCCAAATCAGAAACGTACTAGCTAAGACGCCAGAAGACATTTTACTGTATTCCGTATTCTATCTTCTGTATCCTGTTGTCATGAATCTTTTTTGTGATGTTTCTGAAGAGCAATTACGCCGCGAACGGCAAAAAGCTCGCGATTTACGTCGCTCTCAGTGGTGGCGCAACCGGATTGCCACCGGGTTCTGTCACTATTGCGAGGAACATTTTGAGCCTAAAGAGCTAACGCTGGATCATGTTTTGCCTCTGGTCCGTGGTGGCCGCAGTAACCGTGGCAATTGTGTCCCGGCCTGTAAAGAGTGCAACACTCGCAAGCGTGACCTGTTGCCTACTGAGTGGCAGGAATATCTTGATGCCTTGGCCTGCTCTTAGTTCAACCGGGCCCGCTCCTGGTTCAATCTGGCCAGATCTTAATCTCCGAAAGTTGTTATAACTCTTCCATCTGGTCCGGTTCATCCTCATCGACGTTATCGTCACCATCTTCATCATCGGCCAGTTCATCGAAATCTCCATCCATGAACCGTTCCAGAAAGCGTTGGTTGCTGCGCAGACGGCGTTGGATTTTTTCTTCAAGCTCGGCGAGTTCCGGGAAACGTTCTACCTTTGTCTCCACTTCCGCTTGTTCCACTTCGGGAACATTCTCATTCTGATCCGTCATTATTGTCCCTTTGCGCACAATCGATAAAGCTCTACGTATTGTTCCGCAGCATAGGCCCAGGAAAAATCCTGTGACATCCCCTGCAACATCAGCTTTCGCCATCCCTGTGGCTCTGCGTAGGCTGTCAGCGCTCTGTCAAGACACTCTAACAGATTGTCAAGTCGGTATTTGTGAAAGAGAAAACCATTAGCCTGCTCTACTGAGGTTTGTGGGTCGATGATTGTATCAATAAGTCCGCCAGTGGCATGAACCAGAGGCACCGCTCCGTAACGCAGGGCGATCAGTTGACCCAAGCCACAAGGTTCATAGCGGCTTGGCATCAGAAAAAGGTCGCTACCGGCATAGATGCGTCGTGACAGTGCATCATTAAAACGCAGCTGAACAGTGGCCTGACCTGGATAAAAGCTGGCGGCCTCGGCAAGACGACGCTCAAAATCGGGGTTGCCGGTGCCGAGAATAACTAACTGTAGATCACGCGCCATGATCTTGTCCCAGCCGTCAAGGACCAGTTCGATACCTTTCTGTGTATCGAGACGTGTGACCATGGTGACAATTGGTCGCTTCGATGATAGCTGCAGACCGAGTTCCTGCTGCAATCCTTTTTTACATGCGATCTTGCCGGACAGATCCTTTGCAGTATAACAGCGCGTCAAAGTCTGATCATCGGTTGGCGACCAGAGTTGGCCATCAAGTCCATTTAAAAGTCCGTGCAGTTGGTCGGCCCGTGAACGCAGCAGACCATCCAGGCCGATGCCGCACTCCGTTGTCTGGATTTCCTGACAATAGGTCGGGGAGACGGTGTTGACCTGGTTCGCATAACGGATACCGCCTTTCAACAGAGATATTTGACCATGATATTCGAGACCGTCTGGAGTCAGCAAGGATTCATCCAGGCCGAGAGATCGTCCTGTTGCCACTGGGAAGACCCCTTGGTAGCCAAGGTTATGAATGGTGAAAAGAGTTCTGGTATTAGCAAAGAAAGAATCGTGTCCTCGGTGTTGATGCAGGTAAACTGGAACCAGGCCTGCTTGCCAGTCGTGGGCGTGAATGACATCCGGGACAAAGTTAAGCTGTCGAACCAGCTCAAGGGCCGCCATACTAAGCAGGCCGAAACGCTCGGCATTGTCCGGGTAATCCTGGCCATTTTCACCATAAAGCCCTGGACGGTCATAGAGCTCTGGTACGTCAACAAAATAGACCGGTACACCCTTGAGTTCGCCAGTGCGGTAACTTGCCTGGTAACGGTGGTCTCCCAAAGGGATCGACAGCTTTCGCCGACTTGAAGGAAGATTACCGGTGACCTCGTGCACAGCACGATACCACGGCATCACCAATCGCACATCATGACCAAGGGCATGCAGAGCCAGTGGCAAAGAGCCGACCACATCTGCAAGTCCACCGGTCTTGGCGAAGGGTGCTGCTTCGGAGGCGACCAGAAGTAGTTTCATGGTCATCTCTGAGGCCATTCTTTTTTATAGCTAGCAGCCTGTCGGACAATCAATGAGCTGGCTGCAAATTCGCCTGTTTGGCCCATATCTCAGCTCCTTTTCTATCAATAGCTATGGCTATTACTCTCAAATGAGCCAAAATCTGGTCTCAAACATCCAAATTTTCGCTTCATCCCTGATTGTCCGACAGGCTGCCAGAGTCGATCATTTCAGGGAGGCATTCTAACCCAGGCTTAGGAATTTATCCAGCCGGTAGCCGACTGCTGCGGCGCGTGCCAGGCGCTGCCGCAAGATGTCAGCGATGGTTGCGGAGAATCTGTCAGTACGGGCTGCCTCAGTAGCTCTCATCAGTTGCATCAGTTCCGCTTGCAGAGCGACAACACCTGCCAGGGCAGTCATGCCCTCCCGTAAAAACCAGGTTTCATCAGCATGAGTATTAATGCCGAGCAGCTTGGAGTTGTCAGGATCGTTGCACAGTTCCGCAAAAGCTGATGCGCTGGTTGCCGGGTGTGGGGAGAGTTCAGTTGTCTGCATCAGCAGAGTGGTGAGGAAGATCTCTCTTTCCTGTTCTGCCGAGGTGGCGATCTCCTGCCAGGCGTAATCCAGACCGAATTGACAGAGATATTCAAGACATCGAGTATCGTCAGAGAATCCCAGCATTTTGCCCAGATTATGCAGTAGTAGCCAGCTGAAGAGAACAACACTCAGTCCGGGTTGGGTGGGTGTGCCAAACCATGACTTTGCCAGTAGTTCCTCCGGTAGCTCCGCTGAGGAGAGATCGGCCAGCCAGTCTGGCAGAGTTGAGAGCAACTCTGCCAAGTCAGTAGAGGGGATTGATGCATCGCTTTGCAACCCTTCTGAAGAATGCAGCATTGCAGCAAAAGCAGAGAGCTCCTTGGATAATTCGGCAATTATTCCTTTGACTGGTTCTGAATGTGGTGATGCAGTGACTCCTCCGACTAACACCTGCAAACGACCAGGTTGCAGTAATTGAGTAAATGCCCGCCAGAGTGGTTGGTGGAGTATCTGCAATAACTCGCGATCGAGGTTGTCCACCGCGCGGCCTTGCAAACGAAGGTGAAGTTTCTGCCAGCGGCCATCCGTATCGTGGAAAAGCTGGAAATCATGGAAAACCTGATGTTCATAGTCGCCCAGGCAAAGCTCAAGACCTTCAGCCAGTTGATCGACCTGCTGCAAATATTCAGTCCCCTGCAGGTTACGAAAACGACAAAACTCACCACGGGTGGGATCCAACCCCAATTCCTGGCAGAGAGGCGGCATTGGTTGCGCCACTCCTTCCTGTTCCGTTGTCGCCTTTGGGGCGGCCTGATGCAATCGCCCCTCTGTGCGTTGCGCGGCATTGTTGTAGACGACCAGCATTTTATTCCCGACAGGGCCGTTGCTGTAGGCATAGACGTTCTCATCGATACCGTGAGCCGTGGTAAAGTCGTAGAGGGAAAAGTGTTCTACCCCAGAAAAGTGTTGGCGGATACGCAACAGTGGAAAAATTTGAGCTTCATGATGAGAGACAAATCCGCCATCCGGTGCTTCGTCCCAGTAGGCTCGACGATACTCCATGCCGTATTTTTCCCGGTACCCTTCGATCTGGCCATGGCCGAACATTGGTAAACCGGGGAGCGTGACGAGCAAGGTGGCGACGCCGAAATACTTATCTCCTTTGTCAAACTGCTCGACTGCAGTCGCTTCATCCGGGTTATTCATGAAGTTGACGTGACGCTTCAGAATCTCTGGATTGTAGGCCAGGATATCTTTAAGAATTTTACGGTATTTTGCATTCTCCTCGCGCTTGAGCATATTCATGAAGGCGCTGTTGTAGACCCGGTGCATGCCTAGGTTACGAACGAAATAGCTCTCCATCATCCAGAAGGCTTCGGCGATGAGCAAGGTGTCGGGGACTTCGCGATTAATGCGATCGACTACCTCTCGCCAGAATTCGACAGGAAAAGCTTTCTCAAAGTCTGCATCAGACATCCAGAAGGTCGAGCGTGATGTGACACCGGCACTGCCGCCCGGAGGTGGGAACCAAAGCCGGCGGAAATGCTTGCGCGCCAGAGTCATGGCGGCATCGAAGCGAATTAGACTGAAACGCCGGGCGATGTGAACGATCAGGTCACTCATTGCCTGGCGTACTTCCGGCAGCAGGAAGTTGAGCTGGGCCGTGTCGTTCCAAGGCATGTGGGTGCCGTCATTGCCGTGATAAATGTAACGGCGCTGTCCAGAGCGATGGTCATGATATTCATAGACAACCGCGGCATCGCTATGGTCCCAGTAACCGTCTTCGATACGGATGCTTATCTCGTCTGCATCGCAAAGATCAGCTCCACTGAAACTGTAGGCCGGATAGGGTGGCTGTTCAGCCTGTAAAAACCAGTCGGGATGTTGTCTGACCCATTCGGAATCGATACCGGTGTGGTTGGGGACTACATCGCAGGCTAAACGGATACCGTGACGTTGGCAGCGTTGCTCAAGATCCTGTAGCGCACTCTCACCCCCCAGATCTTCGGCAACCCGATATGCATTCAGTGCATAGGCGGACGCTTCCGCTTCAGGATTGCCGCACAACTGCTTGATTCGTTTTGAAGCTCTGGAGCGTTCCCAGATGCCGATCAGCCAGAGTGCGTTGAAACCCCAGTTTGCCAGACAGGCCAATTCTTCATCGGGGATGTCAGCTAAGGTGATAATGGCTCGTTGGTAGCGATTGCTGAGCTGGTCGAGCCAGACATAGATCGACTTCGCCAGCAATACAGAACTGGCCATCCAGTCAACATCAGCAGTAAAAGCAGCCGGAACATTGCTGCCGTCGCCCTTACCGAAGAGCGGACTTGGCGATGGTCCTGGGCCGGGTAGATGTGGTCGGTTTTCCTCGGCAGCGATCGCGCAGGCCAGTTGCACCTTTTCAACGATACTCTCAGACAGCCATGGCGCCCAATGCTGAATGATGTAAGAAGCCTGCTCAGCCAGACTATGCGGAGCTGCACGCATCGGCGCCCGCAGGAGTTCTGGAAGACTTTGTCCCCAGAGTTGATCCTTTTGCGATGGACTTCGCAGATTATCGAGTTGGACAATCAGAGCACGATAGTCGAAGCGCGAGGTAAGCTCGGTGTCATCAATGAGATCCCGAAAGGTTTGGATTGCTGGATTGTCAAGTAGCGCTTCAAGAATAAAGATTTCGGCAAGCAGGCGTTGGCGAATCAATCTCTCGGTTGCATCCGCGTCGGGTTTGTTGGTTATGGTCAGTTCACTTTTGGGGTAGCAGTGGAGAAACTCGCGATATGCTGTACCGAGTTCCGGCAGGGCATGCATGGTTCCAGCCAGTTCGACTTTGTCAATGCCAGGTTGCAGGTTCATTTGAGCAAAGTAGTGCAGTGCCATCTGCCTTGCTGCTGCTGTCAGCAGTGTGAAGAGGTAGGTTTCGACTCCGGAACCCTGGCGCCAAAGGGCAAACTTTCGGGCTGCATTAATGTCGAGCAGATCTTCTGCTAGTTCGTTCAGACCCGCCTGCTGCAATCGGTGCAGCGCAAGTCGGTTCAATAGTGGTGTTTTGTCAAGGTACTGTGACATCTTGGCTCATGCTCCGTTGGTATTGTCAGGGATTGAATGGTTTGGATTGATTCATAAATATCAGCTATCTGTCAACTCCTGAAGCCAGCCGGAAACTTTTTTCTGGTAGAGGTCTCGCAGGGAGTCGGCGTCAACCTGCTCGATAGCTTCTATGTAGATGTGGGCGATTGGCCGATGTTGGTCAGGCAGAACCAGGACCCAGCCCCGGTCAGTGTCAATGCGTACACCATCGGTAAAAGAGGCCTGTTGGTCAACGGAATCTTCGCTCATGCGGCGCATCAATCCACCTTTGCTCTCCCGGGGGCAGGGCAGTTGCAGGTGATGATAGGTGTGTTGAGGCAGTTTGGAGAAGGCCTGATCCAGAGATAGCTCTGCCCTGGCCGTGAGTTCCATGATCTTGGCCGCCGAGAAAAGACCGTCGAAATGTGGTTGAAATCTTGGGAAACCGTAACGGTCGTCCATGGAAGCGACAAAGCGGACCTGACGACTACGCGCCGCTTCAACCAGCGAGTACCCATCGGAACGGGTACGCTGCACGGTTTGACCGCCCGCTTTTGCCAGGGTGTCTACTGCTTGAGGGGCAGCAACAGGCATTACCAGGCAACCTTCTTGCTCTGCTTCACAAACCAGGACGGTTAATGTGCTGAGTGCTTCGCGACTGGAGAAAATCCGGCCACTGCCACTGACCAGACGGATTTTTTCACCCGAAGGTCCAATCCAGAACCCAGCGTCTGCCTCAAGGGTTTTGACAATGCGGCTTAAGCGGTCCAGAGCGATATCGAGTTCGTCGGCGTTCATGTTCAACGCTTTTTCATGGACGTGGGAATTTAGCTCCGTGATTTCGAAGCCGAGGTCCGTCAACAGGTCTGGCAGGAGATCGGCCGCAGGTGAATGATTAAGATCAAGAACCACTTTTGGGGCGGTTTTTTTCAATAAGACATCATCGAGATTACGCAGAAATCCTTCTCGGTAGAAATCGTAGATGTGCGGTAGCTCCTCGATTCCTCCAGGCTCTGAATGATGGGCGCGTCGAAAGTTCTCTTTGAAGTAAATGCGTTCTATGCTCTTGACCGCTGCCGAGGGCATTTCGTTGCCGTCACCATCGAAGAAGACGATTTCCGTGGCGGCCAGATCTTCCGGTGACTGGCGGAAATGAATACCGCCGACCTCGCCGAAGGTTGTCAGTTTGTAGCGGAGCACCGGCAGAGAAATCATTTTGATATCACGAACGTTGATGCCAGCGGAGAGCAGACCGCCGACAAAGGATCGTTTGAGCATGCGCGATGAGCGGATGGCGTCGCGACCGGCCAGGATGTAACTGTCCTTGGGTAGAGTCGACCCGTATGCTGCGCCGAGGCGGGCAGAAAACTCAGGAGTCATCTCCACATTGGTCAGACCGCGAACCACGGCACCTTCAAAGAGGCTCTTGCGCCATTTCTCGCCCCAGATCAGATTGGTGGAGACTGTCGAGCCGCTCTCGATGACTTTGCGTGGCCAGATCTTGACGTTTGGGCGAATGTTGACTTCATCACCGACCATGGTCTCATCGGCGATCACGGCACCCGTCTCAATAATCGCCCGCTGGCCAACCCGAACCCGGTGGCCGAGATTAGCACCAGTGACCCTGGTGCCAGCTTTGATATAGACGTTGTCCCAGAGTACAGCCTCTTCGAGAATAACACCCTCTTCAATCTGACAGTTACGTCCAAGTACGCAGTTGATGAGTCGGGCGTTGCCCTGGATCCGGGTGTTGTCGCCAAGAACGACCATGCCGGAGAGTTTGGCCTGGTCGTCCACCAGGGCGCCAGGATCGATAAATACCGTACTGCCTGCCGGGCATGGCGGTTCAGCAATCTGGACCGAAACTTTACCGTGACAGATATCGTGGCAGGCATCGAGATACGCTTCAGGGTTGCCGATGTCGGCCCAGTAACCTTGCATGTCGCAACCGAAAAGAGCGTCATTCCTCTCGAGCATTTTGGGAAATACATCATTGGACCAGTCGCGATTCTCGCCGTCCGGGATCAGCTCTAGGACTTCAGGCTCCAAAATGTAAATGCCGGTGTTGATGGTGTCAGAAAAGACTTCTCCCCAACCGGGTTTCTCAAGAAACTTGGTAATGCGGGATGCCTTGTCGGTGATCACAACGCCGAACTGTAAAGGATCGGTCACGGATGTCAGGGTAATTGTCGCTTGCGCTTGCTTCTCTTCATGAAAAGCAAGCGCCTGTGACAAGTCAAAGTCGGTCAGCAAATCACCACTGATAATAATGAACCGTTCGTTAAGATGACGCGCTGCGGCTTTTACAGCGCCGGCTGTGCCGAAGTCTTCCAGTGGCGTCACGTAGGTGATGTGGACGCCGAATTCACTGCCGTCACCAAAATATTTTTTGATCGTTTCTGGTTGATGAAACAGCAACAGGATCAGGTCGGTAATGCCATGCTGCTTCAGCAGGTTGACGATATGCTCCATGATCGGCCGATTGATCAACGGGATCATCGGCTTGGGCATGCTGATTGTTAGTGGATGGATGCGGGTCCCGAAGCCTCCCGCCATAATAACCGCTTTCAATGGAGTCTCCTTGCAAGTCCGGATGCTTGGCCACGGATCCGGAAGAGATTCAGAATTATGCGAGAATTCGCCGCACTTCGTTTTTTAACTCGTCGAGGTTGGAGCTTTTGACGACGTATGCATCTGCCAGCCAGGATGAGAAGTCATCCTTATAGCAGCTGTAAGCAGTGCAGAGCACCACCGGTGTTTTCTCACGTTCGCGAGCGATCTGCTGCAGCAGTTCCAAGCCGCTTTCCTGGCCAAGTTGTATGTCGAGAATGATCAGATCAAAGCGCTGGTGACACAGTTGACCCATAGCGTCCTTGCGGTTGCCGCAGGTTGTAACAGTATGGCCTTCATCTTCCAACTCGGCAGCGTAAAGGTGGCGGATGTCACCTTCATCATCAATGACCAGCAGATGTGCCATGGTCTACTCCTTACATGGGGCTTGAAGTAGCCTAATTATACCAATCAGATGCACGACTGCAATCACAGAAAATGGTTTGGCCTCTTGCTCTGAATTTACGGCAGTGTCATAGTTCTGCCATGTCGGTGAAACTTTACAACCTTTTTTCTGCGCATCTGAAGAACCGTTTCGGTGTCAAGGTACATAAAATCTCAGTTGACGCTGGCTTCGGTTGCCCGAATCGCAACGGTGGCAGAACAGGCGCGGGCTGCCTCTTTTGTGATCCGGGAGGTTCCGGATCGGTCGGCATTGAACGACAGTTGCGTATCGCAGAGCAGCTGGAACATGGCAAAGAAGTCATGACTCGCAAGTACAAAGCGGGTCGATTCATAGCCTATTTTCAACCTTTTTCCAATACCTTGGCCCCGGTAGACCAGCTGCGGGATTTTTATGACGAAGCCCTGGCTGTTGATGATGTCATTGGTTTGGCGGTTGGTACCAGGCCCGATTGTGTCCCTTCTGAAGTTCTGGAACTTCTCGGTGAATATCACCGAAGAACCTATTTTTGGCTGGAGCTTGGGTTGCAGAGTAGCCATGACCGTACCCTTGACTGGCTGCAACGCGGCCACGATTTTGCAACTTTCAGCAAGGCCTACCACCAGGCCAAGTTGCGCGATTTGCGCGTATGTGTCCATGTGATTATTGGCTTGCCAGGGGAGAGTCGTGCTGACATGTTGGCCACGGCAGATGTCCTGGCAGGGTTGCAGGTCGATGGTGTTAAGCTACACCTTCTGCATGTCATGAGAGATACACCACTCGGCAACTTATATGCAGAGGATAAGATCCAATTGTTAGACAAAAAAGAGTATGTCGATCTGGTGGTCGATGTTATGGAACGACTACATCCCGCAACCTTGATCCATAGGTTGACTGGCGATGGTCCACGGGATCAACTGTTGGCTCCACTCTGGTCACTCAAAAGTGGGAGGTTTTAAATGCGATTGATGCAGAATTTGCCAGGCGTGGTGCTCGACAGGGTGATCGTTATGGGGCTGACATAGTATAAGTAGAAATGCAACAAAGGAGTAGAGACACAATAAGGGAATTAATAACGTCTCATGGTTCAGGAGACGTTATTAATAACGGGTGTCGGCTGGGCAGATGTCTCAGTTGGGCCGCTCCAGGAAAGGAGCAGCAGAGACGCCCAGAGGATGCTGACTAATAAAATTACGCAACGGAACATGGCGCGGAGGATAACCGAGCGAGACAGAAAAATCAAGCAGTCAAAATGAGTAACGAAAGATTTTCTGGAATTCCTGATGTACTCCTGACCTTGTGGTCAGGATCTTTTACAGGATCAAAAGCAGCACCAGGGCGATAATGGCTGCCACAACAATAATTCCGATAGTCCTTTTGCCGCTGCCACCGGGTGTTTGTGCCGGCATCTCTGCTTCGAGAGTCCCTACCACCGGGAATCGTTCAATAACTGCACGGACGTGTGGTGCCTTGCTCAGTTCCTCCGTCAGGTCCTGACCCGCTTGATGATTGGGAGGGTGTGATCCATTCTGCCAGAGGGGGCTGTCGGTAACATCATAGATAGTGCCATTGACGGCAACGTAGGCACGACGGCTATCTTGGCCATCATTGGTGGCAAGTTCGGTAAGTGTCATAAAACCTCCTTATCTTTTGGCGATTGTATCGTAGTCGTTATTTCTTGGTTTATTTTTAATTTAACCTATATAATACCCAGCGTTTAGTTATTGGCAAGCGTGTCGATTTGGGGGGCACTGTTAATGTACCAGGAACATTTCAAGTTACGGGAAGCTCCATTCTCGCTGACGCCTGATCCCGATTACTTTTATAATTACACCGGTCATCAACAGGCTTTGAATGTTCTGCTGGTTGCTTTGCAGAGTGGCGAAGGTCTGAGCAAAATTACCGGTGAGGTCGGGACTGGTAAAACTCTTCTCTGTCGCAAATTGATTGTCGCGTTGACTGGCGATTTCCAGACGGCCTATCTTCCTAATCCTCTCTTGAAACCTTTTGAACTTTACCAAGCCTTTGCCGAAGAATTGGGACTTCATATTCCCAGCGGCACTACTATGCATGATCTGGTTAAACGGATTACCGAGCAATTGGTTGTGCTGTGTAAGAAGGGCAAAAAGGCTGTGCTTTGCATTGACGAAGCGCAAGCCATGCCTCAAGAAACTCTGGAAGCGCTGCGTTTGTTCAGCAATCTGGAGACGGAAAAACAGAAGCTGCTACAGATTGTTCTCTTTGCCCAGCCAGAATTGAACAAAATGCTCGAAAGTAACGATCTACGTCAACTGCGTCAACGCATAACTTTCAGTTATGATCTGCCTGCTTTGGATCGAGAAGCCGTTACCGGTTACGTCAATTACCGTCTGAAGGTGGCTGGTCATGACGGTGGCGCACTCTTCGAAACGACGGCTCTGGATGCCGTTTACCGCTCGAGCCGCGGCATTCCACGATTGGTTAACATCATTTGCCATAAAGCTCTGATGGTCGCTTATGGCCAAGGTCAGATGGTGGTTGATCTGCCACAGGTAAAGGTGGCTAGTCGTGAGACCGAAGATGCAACGCAACTCTCCAGGTCACTTCTGGCTGGAAAATCGTTCAACGTCACCATCGGTATCATTACCCTGCTGGAAATTGTTTTGGTCATTTACTTGCTGCGGAGCGTATTGCAATGAGTTTGATTAATCAAATGCTGCGTGATCTGCAGCAGCAGAAAAAAACTGGTGGAAAGGCGAAGCCGGAGGTCTTGCGGCCCAAGATGGCGGAACGTATCCCCTATCTGCCTCTGCCGGTGGTTTTGGGTGGCGCAGCTTTGGTTCTGCTCTGCCTTGTCTGGTGGCTGGCCGGGGTCTTGTCAGATATGATGTTTGGTTTCGAGCCGGTTGTGAAACAGACTGATGCTCAACAGGTTGTTGCAAGCGAATATTTGGCAGAGTCAGAGGAAACTCTGCTTGTTACAGCAAAGACGGATCTGCTGACTATGGAGGAGCGTGAGGCTGAACCCCCAATTGCTCCAGTCAAGGCCGTTTCAGACCCGATTGTTCAAACCCCGTCTGGCTCAACTCTGATGACCCCAGTTGTGAGTAAACCGGTCGCAGCAAAAGATTCCTCCCCTGTCAAGGTGTCGCCTGCGCAGATAAAACCTGCCAAGCCTGCGCCTGTTGCAAGCAAGCCTGCGCCTGTTGTTAGTAAACCTGCTATTGTTAAAAAAACTTCCGGATCAACGATGCCCAGTGGGAAAAAGGTCGTTGCTGCTCCACGCGTGACTCAAAAGCCACGGTCAGTAAGGCGTCATTCAGCACAGACTCCGACCAAGGCCCTCGCCAAAGCTCCAAAGCGTTTACATCCGGATGATTTGCCCGGTGCAATCCTGAGTCGTAGCCACACTCAGATGGGTTCTAAAAATATCGTCGGCCGGCCGTCCAAATCCCAAGCGACGACGCCCTATGGTAGAGCAGAAGAGGCTTATCTCGACGGTAAGTGGGCTCTAGCGCAAGAGCGTAGTAACTTGGCAGTAAGATCTTTGCAGCATGCTCTGGAACTTTATTCAGGTCATCTGCCAGCCAGAGAATTGTTGGTCGAAATCTTAAGTAAACAAGGCAACTCTGGCGAGGCGATGTTTATTTTGGCTGAGGGACTCGAGATAGCTCCCGATTTTATTTCATTCAAGAAAAGGTATGCCCGGTTGCTGGTGGAGCAAGGTGATTACGATGCGGCGACTAAGGTTCTGCTGAATGGTGGTTTGCCGACCGTCGAAGAAGATCCAGAGGCTCATGTGGTCCTGGCTTCCCTGTACCAGAGTCTTGGTGAGCCATTTCTTGCCGCCCAGACGTATCGTAACCTGCTGGTTGCCTGGCCACAGACCGGAGCCTTCTGGGTCGGTCTTGGTGGCGCTCTGGAAGGGCAGCACCTTTCTGAAGAGGCTGTTGTTTGTTACCAGCGAGCTCTCAAATCGAAGAAGTTACGTTTGGATTTGAGCCAGTACGCCAAGAAACGTCTGAGTGCTCTCAAGTAGTTTTGTGATAAGTACAGTTCTACCTTTAATCAGGCCCGGCTTCTGCCTGGCCTGATTAAGTTTCGACCCAAACTGCCAGAGAAATCCCTGCACTTGTGTGAGAATTACCCAGTTTATGCAAATGCTTGCTTCGACAGTGAATACTTATCGTCAGTTACTCGAAGAAGTAGACGCCTGGTTTGCGGCCTGCCTGCAGGTCGGTGGCTCTGAACTGTCCTGTCGCGGTGGTTGCAGTTCCTGTTGCCGAGCCCTGTTGATATTACCTTACTTGATGCATGGTTGTTGAAAGTGGCATTTGCCAAGTTGGCGCCAGATGTCCAGGCCCAGGTGCTCAAACGTTGTCAGCCACGTTTATCAGAACTTCGTGGCCTCTGGCCAGGTCTGCATAATCCCTACCTCCTGAATTCTTTTCCTGAAGAAGAGTGGCTCTCAACTTCTGAAGAAGACCAGACACCTTGCCCGCTTCTTGATGAGAACGGTTACTGTTTAGTCTATGCAAACAGACCTTTGACCTGTCGTTTACATGGTCTGCCAAATATCGATATCAGTGGGGAGAATTTTGACGGCACAGTTTGTACTCTTCATGCTGGTAATCCATTGGCTCTGCCGGAGCAGGTACTTCGTTGGCGCTTTCGGGAGGTCTTTATGCAAGAGGCCGATTTGATCCGGGTCTTTACCAAAGAGCTAACCGGGTGTTCGCGGACGGAGCTTGACACCTTTATTGCTCTGGCGCTTTTGGCCGACTATGATGCTGTCGACTGGCGCAATTTTAAGCTGTAAATGGTTGCTCGCGCCTGTTGGCTCGCTAGATCTTTGTTCGCAATTATCAGGAATTAGCAAAATAAAGATTAATAAACCCTTTTCATCAACACCTGCCTTTATAAAATACCCTCCATAAAAACCTTTCAAAGCAGCATGTTATCAAAATATTATAGATAATGAAATTATTTTAATTTTATTGTTGACATGAGATCCTCTTAATGTTAAAACTTTAATCAAGAAAGAGGAACAACTTACCAACAAATTGACAGGAGGACATTATGAAAACTCAAAGTCGCTTTATGGATAATGTAAAAAGTAGTTACCTGGTTATCGTTATTGCCGCACTCGGTGTCTTTGCTTTCATCTCAGCCGTACTGATCGCCTGGCCAGCTCTTGCCTATATTGGGTCGAAGCTTTTTAACTAGGATCTTGCCTTCAACAGCCAACCCTCTCAGTTGAGTGAGAGAAACTATAGGAGAATCGACATGAAAACCGCATCTAACGTCATCAATAATGTCAAAGCCAGCTACACTGTTGCCATCATGAGCGTCCTCGGCGTATTCGCCTTTGTCTCTGCCATCTTGATCGCCTGGCCAGCACTGGCATACCTCGGCGCTAAAATGTTCAACTAAATGGCGTTGCAAAAAGTCCGCCCTACTGCGTTGCAGCGTTTTTTCAGGACTTCGACATACCGTGTATGCCTTCACCCCTGAAAAAGCACTACGCCTTGTCGGACGAATTTTTGCTTAGCCATTAGAGTCGTTAGTAAAAAAACAAAAAAGGCCGCCCCCACTAGGGAACGGCCTTTTTGTTTAGATCAATAATTATTTCGTAAAGAATCAGCCACTCATACCTAACATGGCCCTATAATCTTCTTCTACCAGTTCCAAGTGGTTGTGAGTCGAGGTGGCGTTCGCCAGATAGATTCTCGCAATATCAGGGTCATCGATCTTGGCTGCCATCTCACGGAGGCTTTTTTCCAGCGCGTCTTCCTGCTCAATTGCCAACTCGAGAGCTTTGCGTTCGTCAAAATCTTGAACCAAAAGGCCCTGTAGTTTCTTCCACCAACTTGATTCAGTATTCGGGGGTGCATCCATAAATTTCTGGAAGGAAGGAATGTCATCCCCGGAATAGATCCGGTAGAAAGATTCAGCGTGTTGATATTCTTCCCGAGCAAGAATCTCAAATGTCCGGCGTGCCTTATCTTCAGCCATACGCTCCGCACCATATTTATAGTAATCCATGGCGTCTTTTTCAGTCTGGATGGAGTCCTTGATCGTCTTTTGCACGTCAATGAGTCCCATATCTTAAGCCTCCCCTTGTTTTCGATTTATACTCAAAATTTAACCGGCATATCCATAACACATTTTAAGGAACAGGTCTTGCTTTTTCTTCTTTGTGAGGAGCGGTTCTTAAATCGCTTTGCAGAGCGTTAAGCCCCTGTTTATCAGGTCATTGCCTCCGTAGCATGATGAGTTAGAATAAAGTACAGTTCCTGTTACTACGGTTATTTCAGTGTTTTATGCCGTTAAATGACGGTATTTTGGTTTGTTAGTGAGGATTTGAAAATTAAATATACCTCCTCTTTTCTTAATGAAAGATCTATTTATGCTTAAACTCATCGGTTTGACGGCAGCATCAATCTTTACAGCGGAAGCTCTGGTGATGCTTTTTGTGGAGTCTATAGGGGACCAGCTGTCGTTACCGCTGCGGGTCCTGCTGGATTCTTCTTTGTTGATGGTCTGCGTTTTTCCTACCCTATATTTTTTAGTTTTTAAGGAAATGACGGAGCAGATTCGCTTACGTCGTATGGCGGAAGAGGCGCAAAGTTCCTGGAATCAAAGCCTGGAGATTGTGGTCCAAGAACGCACCGAGCGGTTGCAACGGTCCAACGAAGATCTCCCTATTGAGGTTCAGGAACGAGCCAAGACCGCGATGGCATTGCGCAAGGCACTGAACGAATCGCGCAATGGTAAGGAACAATTACGTTCGGTCATAAATGCTGTTCATGATGCTTTGGTTGTGGTTGATGATCAATGGCGCGTGCGGGTTGCCAATAAAACGGCAGAAGCCATGTTCGGGGCCAACTCTTACGATTTACATGGCCGCTCATTAAAGTATTTTTTACTGCCATGGTCACAAAGTCCTGCTGATCTGGATCGTTTTTTCAGCCAAGGGCAGGATGACCGGTCGCTTTTTTTAATGTCACCTGACTCAAATGATAGCGAAAAACAGGCGGTCCAGATGCGTTTTGGAGCAGAGCTGGAATGGGAAGGGTTGCCAGCGACGGTTTTGATGTTTTATTATCGGAAAGATCTTCCCGCACAGGTTTCCAAAACGATTCCTCTGACCTGATAAGGAAAGAACTATGTTTCAGTGCAAAATGTCGATTGCTGTTACTACTCTGGACAGAAAGGAACTCCTTCCTGCCGGAACCTTTCTGACTGAACAGGTCGCTGCAGAGGTTGCCGCACTTGGTCGTTTACAGCCTCGTGAAGAGTGCGAACTTCTCGAATATGGAACTGTGCTTGACGATTTGAAGCGTTTCCTGGCAATCCCCCCCTACCTGGATATCTTTTCTGATCAGAAGTTGGTAGATGAACTCCTTGTCCAGATGCAAAGCGTACGCTTGCCCCTGCCTCTGTTAAAAGCTCTCGATTATTTCCGCCAACATGATTTTCATACCTATCGGCATATCCTGATGGTCTTTACTCTTTCCTCTATGTTGGTCAGTGGACTGGAAGATGGCAGGCAAAAAGGCGAAGCGAATTTCATGGCTGGTCCCAGCCATGATTTCGGTAAAATAACGGTGCCGCTACATATTCTGAAAAAAGCCGGGCCATTGACAATACAAGAAAAGCAGATACTTAAATATCATCCTCTGACTGGTTATGTCCTGCTTGCTTATTATCTTGGTGATCATCGTCACCCTGCCGTACTGGTAGCACGTGACCATCATGAACGTCGCGATGGCAGTGGCTATCCTCGCGGGATTACCGAACTGGATCCAGTGGTGGAGATGGTTGCAGCCTGTGATGTCTACGATGCCCTTCTCTCACCTCGGCCCTATCGACCGTTGTCCTTCGATAACCGTTCTGCTCTGGAGGAAATGACCAAAATGGCGGATGACGGTAACTTGGGCTGGTCGTGCGTTGAAGCTCTCGTCGCTTGTAATCGTCATGGACGTCCCAATGTTGATCAGGTCGTTGTGTCGCGGGATGTCCGCGGGACGCAACCGGTTGGCAACTGCTACGGCATGCTGGTTGATGAAGAGAATAACCTCATTTCTTAGTGAAAGTTGAAATCGTTGTAACCTTTCGGTTAGAATATCTCTGTATCATCTGCTGCTCTTGTAATATCAAACCCACCAATTTCATAGATTAAAGGTCTTATGATGCTGTTTTTCAGAATCGTTTTCTTGATGAAGCTAACCGTCAGTTGGCTCTTAAATTAGTCTACTGGCTTGGTCACAAATAAAGTTTCTACGGTCTGTCTCGGACGTTGGATGATTGAAGTTGTTGATAGCCGAATTTTAAAAGGCAGCCTTGATAGGCTGCCTTTTCCTGTCTGTGATGTGTCGTCAACTTCAGTTGTTGAGCCAGGCAGAAAGCTCGCTACGCGTTGCTTCAGCGTCGCCCGTGTTGAGCTCAATCAACTTACGCAAATGGGTCAGGGTCTCCAGATTCTCGCTGATAAACTTGAAACCGTAGCGGCTCTCTTCGTGATGTACCAGTTCCGCCTGAAAGTCGAGTGATATCGGCGTCCCAGGCAGTGAGATAGAGAGTCTGTACTCGGTGCCAAGGGCGAGAGGAAGAGGAGAATCGGTGCCGACCATAGCACCTTTCATGGCGACGTCAAGGAGTTCACCTGACCAGACATGCGGACCGGAATTCAGTGTGACTTCAGCTTCAAAAGGAACTCTGCGAAAATGACGGTTGTTCATTACTTCCCTCTTTCATTAATTGTCGTTTGTGGAGATTCAATAAGAGTGACAATGCTATTGGGATTCTAACGCAGAATTGCGATGAGGCAAGTTGTTGTACAGAATGATGTTGTTTTTTACTCTTCCGAAGAACCAAAATCAAGTTCACATCGTGCAAAAAAGTTGCGAATCAGTCGGTAGGTGATCCCCCACAGAAGAGGCTGTTGCGGGTCGAGCAGTTGAACCACCGGATGAGTACGATCCTTTCCACTATAAAAGAAAGTCCTCTGTTGGTGACGCTCAGGCTCCAGCAACTTTTCAAGTGGGCACCAGAAGGTTGAAGCAACTTCATGGTTCGGTTGTAATCTTGCTGGTTCGAGAAGCTGATAGACAAAGGAGGATACCAGCACTGGAAAAGTTGACCCGTAGAGGTCGTCGAGTCGGCCGAGGTAGCGAGCCTGGCCAAGGGGTAGAGCAAGCTCTTCGAAGGTCTCTCGCTCTGCAGCTTGTTGTGGTGACTCTTCTGTAGAGTTCAGTCTACCGCCAGGAAAAGCAATATTACCTGACCATGGATCTTGATCGTGCTCTGCACGAATTATAAAGAGGACTTCCGGAGAGATTTCCCCCTCTTTAAGAACGATGGAGACGGCAGCATGACCTTTCTTTCTGAGGTCCTGTATCGTGGGGCTTTGCTTTGCCAGGGAATTCGCAATGCTGGTGAGGTTCAATTTTCTAGTCATCAACTCTCTATTCGTCTGTCGAGTAATGTTTCTTGTTCTTTTCAAGTTCCGTGGCGTAGCGGGCCAGAACGGCACGGCGCGTCAGCATGAAAAGAACCCGTTGAGAGTCATCCTCAGCAACCACCGGGATCTCTTCCAGACCACGGCTGGAAAGTTTGCGCATGACGTCTGTTAAGGACTCATCTGGCGTTGTTGTGATGACATGGGATACTGCGATATCGCTGGCCAGAACCAGGCCGGGGGGGAGCTCTTCGGCCAGGATTCGCCGGATGTCATTGATAGAGAAAATAGCGGTCATACACATGTTCTCATCAACGACCGGATAGTATGCGCACTCGGCATTGGCGATCTGTTCGAGAATCTGTGGTAAAGGCAGACCTTCGGCAATCAGGGTCGGTTCTCGACCATGCTCACGCAAGTCATCAACCCGGATTCCTTCAAGGATGTCGACAATGAAATCGCCGAGATGAACCGGTGAATCGATGCGGCTTTTGACCTGTTTCTGATAAATTGAGTTGCGTGGGTAAACGATCATAGCCACGGTGCAGACCAGCATTAATGGAGCGATCAGACCGTAATTTCCAGTCAGCTCACTGACCATGATCAGGGTAGCGATCGGCGTTTTGGACACGCCGGAAAAAAAGCCAGCCATGCCGATTAATACATAGGCCCGTGGGTCGTGAACCATCGCCGGGAAGAGTAGCTCTGCTGTCGCACCGAAAGCACCGCCAAGCATGGCACCAATGACCAGACTGGGTGCGAAGACACCACCGGAACCGCCGGACGAGATCGTCAGACTAGTGGCGATAATTTTGGCAAAGGCAACCAGCAACATGACCCAGAGAGCGACCTTGCCATAGAGGGCAGCCTGTACAAGGCCGTAGCCGGAGCCGAGTACTTGAGGTACCGCCATTGCCAGCAGACCGAGCAGAAGTCCGCCAACCGCAGGTTTCAGCATGATCGGGAAATCCCACTCTTTGAAAAGATGTTGTGCGCCGTAGAAACACTTAACGTACAACTTGCCCAAGGCGGCACAGGTGATGCCAAGCAGCAGGAAGCAGATGAGTTCCCGTGGATGCTCGAAGCTGAACTGTGGAGTCGCCAGTAAAGGTTTCCAGCCGGTAGTGGCACCAAAGAGAGAGAACGCCGTAATCGAGGAGATGATAGCCGGGATCAGTCCTTCATGTTCAAACTCCGGGTTTTTATAGAGAACCTCGACAGCAAAGAGGGCACCACCAAGGGGCGAACGGAAAGTGGCACCGATACCGCCAGCCATCCCGGCCAGCAGCAGTATCCGTCGATCGGCAGAAGTCAGTTTCAATTTAGTGGCAATAAACGATCCGAAGCCAGCCCCGATCTGCGCAATTGGACCCTCACGCCCTGCTGAACCACCGGTGCCGATAGTTGCCATAGAGGCCAGGCCCTTGATGATCGGGACGCGTGCCCTGATAACGCCGCCTTTGTTGTGAAAGGCGTCGATTGCCGCATCAGTGCCATGTCCCTCAGCTTCCGGGGCAAATTTGAAGACGAGAAATCCGGAAATCAAGCCGCCAATAATCGGTATCAGAAAGAGGAACCAGCGATGATCCATGGCCAGGGAGTCAATCATCTGATCGCCCATGGCCAGCACCGCCTCTGCACCCTCCTTGGGTGGTCGGTAGCCAGCCAGGTTGTTGAGAAAAAAATGTTCGATACTGTTCGTAGCGAAGTAAAAAAGCACGGCTGCGCTACCGGTGACCAGACCAACCAGGACGCTGAGAATGACGGGGCGTGTCAATAAACGCCAATCGATTTTTCTTAGATTGTTGAGGAGAAGATTAAGATTGGCCACAGTTGCAGAACTTTATCTCTTGTCAGTTTTGCCTGATTCCAGGCAGTTTGGCTTATTTTATGGGGAGATCCGCCAGCTTTACACTTTCAGTAGGTGAATCAATAGGTGTCTTCCTGTCTTTGTATCTGCTCTTTGACTTTATCGACCCACTCGGTATCAACCAGCTTGACTTTCTTCAGGAATCCATAAGAAATCAGCGTGCTGCCTTCTTTGGTTTTCATGAATGAACAGACCATGAAGTTTGAATAATCGACCTGTCTCCAGAGTCGTTCCTGCATTTCCTCTGGAACCGGATAGCTCTGCTGCAGTTCGGCGAGCAGGAAGGCTTGATGAGCTTCGATTTTCGGCGTGGTGTAATTGAGGTAAACCAGCCCGATAACCAGCAGGAAAAGCACAATACGTGTAAGCATGACTATCTTGACTCCTCTGAAATTAAATATAAACGCAACACAGAATAACTCAAAAGAGTATGAATGAACAGGTTTTCAATCAGGTCTTCCTCAGTAATTTTGTCTAAAGAAGTTTGTGAGAAGTGTTCGTCAGTCTTCTGGCTATAATTAAAGTTAACGAACCGTTGCACCAAGCTCGACTCTGGCGCGATAGGTTGTTTCATGGTCCGGAGCTGCGGTGATGTCCGGCTCCTTTAAAAAGATCCTTTCTTGCGTCAACTGACCCTTTTCAACCAGGAATTTCTGTACTGCCATGGCCCGTGCTTGAGCAAGGTCGCCAAGATGGTTTTGTGTGGCCGGAGTGTGGGCGTAGATTAGTTTTTCCATCTCGGTTCCAGGCAGTTTTTTTGTCATACCGATAAAGTTGCGCGGTTTAGGAAACGTTGCCTTGCGGTAGACTTGCCAGAGGTAGTCGGCATACTCTTCGACAGGGACGATCACATCCTCTTCCCTGGTGCCTTCAGGGAGTCCCTCATCCTCGACCAGATCAAGATATTTGAGGCGTTTGATTTTAACTTTGAGCTGCTCTCTGCGGTAACCCTCGGGGTCGTTGTCCGGGTCGATGAAACCACTTATTGCAACTTCAAGGGCTGGGCGGTCCGTCAAGGCTCGTGCCATTCGTTGTAATTTGTCTTTCTCTGTAGTGCTCAGCTGTGCAGAGCCATGTTCGAAGCTGATATTACTGAAATCCTCTTCGTCATCGCCAATCAAGGCTCCAAGGAGGGCAAAAGGCGAGGTGGCTGCCTTAATCAGCAGGTTCTTTATGACTGTCCATACCACTCCGGCGATGCTGAACTGCGGGTCGTCAAGACTGCCAGACACCGGTATGTCGAGGTGTATCTCGCCATTCCGGTCTTTTAGAAGGGCGACGGCCAGGTTGACTGGCAGACTGATAGCTTGTTCACTTTCAACCGATTCACCGAAGCTGAACTGATCGAGGAATATCTTGTTGTTGGCCTTGAGTTGATCGTTATCAAGGTAATACTCTAAGGCCAGGTTGAGTTTGCCCTTCTCGATCAGGTAGCCGACATAGGTTCCGGTGTAGGAGGAGAGGGGACTGAGCTCAATGTCGTTGAAGTTGAGTTTAAGGTCGAGAAAGAGTTCTTCCGCCAGAAGATTGACTGCACCACTGATCACCAAGGGAGATTGATTGCGCAGGTGACCCCTGAGGGCGACTTCGGCGCGGGTTTTTGGGTCGGAGCTAAGTCCCTGGATGCGACCGCCTAACTCACGCATGTCGGCACGGAACGGTCGTGGCAGGCTACGGTCGGTGAAATCGACATGGCCACCCTGTAAAGTAATGGTACCGATGTTGATATCCAGAGGTGCCGATGCCTCCTCTGGATTATCCTTCGTTTCGGTCGTATTTCCCTCCTGGACAGCAGTATCAGTTATCTCCTTATTGTTGAACGCTTCTGCAAGGTTCAGGCGGGCGTCTTCATCAATAAGTACTTTGGCGAAATAGTCACTGAGGGTGATCGATTCGATCGCTACTTTCAACGATTCCGCCTGACCGTTGATCCCAGCGAATTGCAGGTTGTCCCATTTCAGCAGATCCTCACGGTGCAGACTGTCGAGCAAGTGGAAACGGCTGATACCGATATCTCCGTCGTAAGTGACTTGTAACGGTTCGGAACCGGCGTCAATAAAACTATTCATTCGTGCATTGAGATAGCCGTCAACGAGAACCATGTTCGGTTGTTCAGCGACGTATGGAGCGAAGGACGACAGAGGGATTTTTTTGAGGTGGGTATTCAGGTGAACCGATTGGTCGGCGAGTGTAGCTGTCCCCTTAATTTCGATTTGCCCCTTGCGCTGAAAAGTCGTCGAAAAGGTGAACGGACTCTCGACCTTCTCCGGTGCCGCCAGGTTATTGAAGGTCAGGTTGAATTCGCTAGCTTCCAGTTTGACAGGGGTCTCCGGGAGTTTGTCGTTAATTCCAAACGCCCAGTTCTTGATGGTCAGTTTGCCGATGTTGTAGCTGAAACCCGGACCTTTCTTTGTGATTTCAGGTATGGGCTCCTCGTCTGGAGCCTCCGTTAATTTGGCCAGAATCGGGAAGTTCCTCGAGAGGAAAGACCAATGGCCTTCGGGACTGCGCGAAAAGTTGACCAAACCATCTTCATAGTGTGCCGAGTCAACTTCCAGCCGATTCTTGCCAAGGTCGAAGGAGAGGCCGGAGATGTCAACCAGGGCAATTCCCATCCCTTCCTTCTCATTGAAGGCCATGTAAGCATCCTGCCACTTGATTATGCCGTTACTGATCAACATGGGTTGCTCTGGATTGATCATCAAATCCGTCTGAAGGTCGAGTCTTCCGCCTAGGGGTACCGAGTAAGCGTCCCGGTAGTAAGGCTCATAGGCCGCCATGTCGATATTGAGCACTTCGGTTTGTAAGGCCAGAGTGAAGGGGGCGAGCAGGAAGTAACCGTTGATTTTAATCAGCTCGTCCCGCTCTGTTTCCAGGGAGAGGTCGAAGGGAATTCCGCTCTTCGCGTCGAGGGCGAAATTGCTGACATTTAGATTGATCTCCCGTGCCACAGTATCAAAGCCTCCGGTTGGGAGGTTGTCCTCGAAGAAGAGTACCCCGTCATGGATCTCTAACGTATCGACCAGAAGCTTGAAAAGAACGGTCTCTTTCTCCTGCGCTTTTGGAGACGCTTGCTCTTCTTCTGTCGGTGCCATACGAGCGTGATTCCATTCGCCCTGCCGATTGCGCTTTAGTTGAACCTCGAGATTGTAAACGCGTACAGTTGAGAGGTGTACTTGCTGTTGCAATGGTTGAGATGGGGCGAGCTCGATCTGTAGCAGTGGCAAGAAAAAAAGCTTCTCCTCTCGCTTGTCCCATATGTCGAGAGAGGTTAGGTCTAATTGCCCGCTTAACTCCAACTCTCCGCCGTTCTCAGTCGTGATCCTGTAGAGAATGTCGAGGTCAAGGCTGAGTTTGCCATTGCGTAAATCTACGGGCAAATCGACCGGTACGTAATCAAGATAGTAAGGTAGGTCTATGTTTTCCAGAACGAGAGAGAGTTGCATTTCCTGGCTGTTGCTAAACGGCTTCAACTCACCTTCTAGGTTGATGGGTGAATCGTTGATGACTGCCCGAAACAGTGGCTGCGCGGGACTCTCAACCATGTAAGGGAGGTTGCCTATGGTTGGCAGGACCAGCTGCAGATCGCGAATCGTATGGTGGATTCGCTCCTCTAGGCTGCTGTCGATAAGGTCGATCTGGCCGTTGCTGATCACGAGGTTGTTGACTGAGAAACGGGTTGGTTCAGCAGCCGGGTCGGCGATGACCTCTTCTCCCTGCTCCGGGATCAGGTCGCTGAAGTTGAAGCGGTCTGCAGTCAGTCTTTCCAGGTGGATGTCGGGGCGATCAAGGTGGAGTTCGTCTATGATCGGTGCCTGGTGATAGAGGGATGACATGCTCAGGGAAACCCGAAGGAGGTCCCAGGATACAAATGGTTTGGCCTGGTCTATATCGCTTAAACTGAGTTTGCGAACTTCTACACTAAGACTAAACGGATTGATACTGATCGATTCAATCTTGAGGTCTCGGCCGGTCTCTTCATTAACCCATCGGCTAGCACGGTCACTGATCATGCCGGGTAGGATGAACATGATGAACGTCAGGGCGAGCAGAAGAGTGATGCCGCCTGCCAGGAAAAAGCGTTTCCAGGTGAACATATAGACGTGTCCTTTAGGTGAAATGATACCTATAGGCTAGCAGGTAAACTGCCGGACGCAATCTAGGGAGGTGTGTGAAATTATTAATGGTTATGTTGCGCGATGACGGAATCGTCACCACACAGGTAGTTGAAGGCAGACTCGTGAATGGTCCCTTGTTCGACAGGGTGGGAAGGTGGCATGAGAATTAGACGTCGGAACAGGACTTTACCGTTTTGGTCCATGACACTACTGCCTGTTTCTGTCCATTGTCTCTCTCTACAATTCATTTCGACAATAAGGAGTCGGTTGGTGTCGTGCCCTTCGTCGTTTTTATGAACGTGCCCTTCCTCATACCGGTAGACTTTTACCTGATAGCTGTAGCTGTCGTCGGGTAATCGCTGTACTTTCTCTTGGTCAATAAAAAAGGCCTGCTCATTGGTGTCGCCAAGCATGGCCCAGCGCGGCTCGTCCAGATAAGCACAGCCAGAAAAAAACAGTATGAGAAATATCAGTCCGGCCCCTCTGCATAACATAAACAGCCCCCCCCTTATGGACATAAGTTTCTTGTCGTTTGAGCGCTCTCATCTTAAATGAATGGCGGGTTTTTGGCAATTTCTTTGTGTATAAAGCCTTGTCCCCTCTACAGAACAATTTACTTGACCCGATTAAAACAAACGTTTAAATCATACGTATGAATGTCGTTGCTGTTTTTTTTGTTTCCCATGGAGATGTAGACATCTAATGAGCCAGCCAGACACCAAACAGAGAATCCTCTGCGCAGCAGAGCATTTTTTCGCCCGGGACGGTTATCATCCCACCTCCCTGCGCAGTATAACTACTGAGGCCAAAGTCAATCTGGCCGCGGTCAACTATCATTTTGGTAGCAAAGAATCTCTTCTTGAAGCAGTCATCGAACGCCGTCTGAACCCTCTTAATGAAATTCGTCTTGGTCAGCTTGAAGCTCTGTTGGAGAAAACGGAACGAGCCGGAGAAACACCGATGTGTCGAGAGGTCCTGCGGACATTTGTCGAGCCAACCCTGTGCTTACGCCTGCATGGCTCTGACAGCGAGGATTTTGTTGCGCTGATTGGCAGGATTCTCGCTGAGCCGCGTGGTGTTGCCATGACGATTTTCATGAATCATATGGAGCCTCTGATGAATCGATTGTTTCAGGCCTTGGCTCTCTCGCTGCCGGAATGGTCGCGTCAGACTCTCTTCTGGCGGGTGCACTTTGCTTTCGGCTCACTGAGTCACATCATGCGCTGTCATGAGCGTCATTCCATTGTGCCAGACGATGTCAACATCGATGTGCCGGTTGATGATCTGGTTGATATCTTCCTGGATTTTGCTACGGCGGGCATGGAGGCGACTCAATGATGATACGTCTTGGCGTTCTCTGCATGATACTAATTCTGGCTGGTTGTTCATTGCATGATCCAATTAAAGTTGAGTTGTCAGTGACTCCACCACCGGAATATCTGGAAAATCAAGAGGTCGGTGAGCAGGGGTTGTCAGTCGATCAGTGGTGGCTGGTTTTTAACGATGAGCGCCTCAACCTGTTGATGACAGAACTCTTTGCTCAGAATCTGGAGATGACCCAGGCAATTGCCAGACTGGAGCAGGTCGAAGCCGCCTTTAGAATTACTCGCAGCGCTCAGTCTCCGGCTCTTGTCGGCGGTGCAAGCCAAGGACGCTCAAATCAGCCTGGTCTGCATGACGATTTTATTGGCGATAGCCAGCAGCTATCACTGGCGGCCAGTTATGAACTCGATTTATGGGGCAAGCTGGCAGCGCAGAGCCAGGCGGCAGAATTGGAACTGTCAGCAAGTCGTCAAGATGTAGAGACCCTCTACCTCGGGCTGTCGGCGCGATTGACTGACCTCTACTTTCTGGCTGTTGAGCAACGATCCCAACTGGCACTGACTGAGCAATCGATTGCCTCTTTTGCTGATACGGCGACGCGTGTCGAAAACCGTTATAACCTGGGCTTGGTCCCTGCTGTCGATATGTACCAGGCGCGCCAGAACCTGACCGGAGCTCAGGCAGCACGCTATCTTTTTGAAGCCCGCCTGGCCGAGGCCGAACATGCCATGGCTGTGCTGATTGGTCGCTATCCGGAGCGTAGCCCTGACGGCAGTCTCGAACAATTGCCCAGCGCTCCAGACCTTTTTGCAACTGGTATTCCTGCTAGTTTAATCAGTCAGCGCCCTGATCTCCAGGCGGCTTTGCAACGTGTTGAGGCTGCTGATGCTGGCGTTGCTGCGGCCATTGCTGATCGTTTTCCATCAATCAGCCTGTCCGGCGGTTACGGCTCCCTTCGTCAGGATGTTACCGCAGGTCTGATCAAGGGCGAATTCTGGAGCCTGCTTGGCAACTTGGCTCTGCCTATTGTTGATGGTGGCAGACGGCGGGCCGAGGTAGAGAGACAAGAGGCTGCTCTGCGCGAGGCTGTGGCCAACTACCAACAAAAAGTGCTGTCAGCCTTTCAGGAAGTCGAGGACGCTTTGGTCAATAACTTTGCAACCGAGCAGCGTGTCGAACGTCTTGCTGAAACCGCGCAAGCGACTGGAGCGACCATGAGGTTATCCACGGATCGTTATCTTGCCGGCCTGGTCGACTACCTGCCAGTACTGACTGCCCAGCGTACTGATTTTGATGTCAGTAGCCGCCTGCTTGCCGCGCAACGCCAACTGCTTGCTGATCGAATCAGTCTGGCACGATCGCTCGGGGGAGCCTGGATGCAGGACAAAGTGAATTCACGTTTGCAGGTTAATAAGGACAAGAAATAATGAAAATGAAGAGAGCTCTATTGCCAATTCTGGTTATCGTGATTGCCCTGGTGTTGACCTTTGTCCTGATTAAATCGCGCAAGGTTCCTAAGCCTCATGAGACAACTTACTTAGGTCCCCTGGTTGAGGTGGCAGAGCTGGTTAAAACCAGCCGCCAGGTTATCATCAGTGGTACCGGTAGTGCCCAGTCGCGTTACGAAGTCGGTATTACGCCCCAGGTTAAAGGCCGCGTCAGCGAACTTTCTCCGCAGATGGTGGCCGGTGGCATCTTTCGTCAAGGTGAATTGCTCTTTGCCATCGAAGACGTTGATTATCAACTGGCGATAGCTCTTGCTCAATCGAGTCTTGCTCAGGCGGAATTCGAGCTGCTGCGTAACGAGAATCTGGCCGATCTGGCCCGCAAAGAATGGCATTTACTTAACAGTGATAATAGTGCAGAGCCTAACTCACTGGTCATCTATGAACCCCAGTTGAAAAGTGCCAGGGCGCAGCGCGATGCCGCCCAAGCCAATGTCCAGCAGGCCGAACTCAATCTGCAACGGACCAGGGTGTTCGCACCATTTAACTGCTACGTACGCAGTGAGCAGCTTGAGATTGGCCAGTTTATTAATGCCGGAGCTCCGGTCGCGACAGTGGCCGGGGTGGACCAGATAGAAGTTGTTGTGCCGCTTTCCCTCGATGAGCTCGTCTGGTTGCAGGTGCCGCGTAGCAGTACAATGCAGGAAGGCTCGTTGGCGAAAATTGAGCTGCAATCCGGTGGGCAGACATTTAAGTGGCAGGGAGTAATAACCCGAGCCTTGGGCGAAATCGACCCACGCAACCGGATGGCGCGCGTGGTGGTCACTGTTTCTGAACCTTATGCTCAAAACACTGAGGGAAAGCTTCTGAACGATCTCTTGCCCGGTATGTTCGTTGAGGTCCATCTGCAGGGCGAAGAAATCTCTGATGTTATTGCTGTGCCGCGTGGTGCTTTACACGATAACGACACCATCTGGATTGTTGACGAGGAAAACAGGTTGCATATTCGTGAGGTCGAAATTATCCGCCGGGAACGTGATGAAGTCCTGGTCCGATCGGGACTGAATGCCGGTGAAAAGATTGTCCTGACGAACCTTACCGGTGCAGCTGAGGGAATGTTGTTACGGCCGCAGTTGCGGGGGGCTAAATAATGAACGGAGCAATTCGCTGGATGGCGGAGAATCACGTCGCCGCCAACCTGTTGATGCTGGTATTAATCATTGGCGGTTTGATCCTCGGTTTCAGTATCAAACAGGAGGTTTTCCCGGATATAACCCTTGATCGTATTCAGGTGAGCGTGGTTTATCCCGGTGCCGGACCGGAAGAAGTTGAAGAGGGGGTCATTCTCAAAATTGAGGAAAACCTGACCGGAGTTGACGGCATCAAACAGGTTAAATCAGTGGCTGCTGAAGGTTACGGGGTTGTCACTGCAGAGATCACAACTGATGCTGATATCGATCTGGTTTTACAGGATATCAAGAGCGAAGTCGACCGGATCATCACTTTCCCGAATGATGCTGAAAAACCGGTGGTCAGTAAGATGCTCAACCGACGTGAGGTCATCTCAGTGGTGGTCTTCGGCAACTTGCCGGAACGCAGCTTACGGGAGCTGGCTGAGCAGGTCCGCGATGAACTTCTGCTGGAACCGAATATCACCCAGGTTGATCTGAGCGGTGTGCGTCCCTATGAAATTTCTATTGAGATCGATGAAACCAACCTGCGCCGCTATGATCTGACTTTTGACCAGATTGCGCAACGGGTTCGCCAGGCATCTCTCGATCTACCTGGCGGGACAATAAAAACCGGTTCCGGCGAGATTCTTGTCAGAACCAAGGAACGACGCTATGTCGGTCATGAATATGCCAGTATTGTTGTCCTGACCACTCCTGATGGTACAGAAGTCACCATCGGCGATATCGCCATCGTTAAGGATAGCTTCGAGGAGACTGACCAGTTTGGCCTCTTCGATGGCCTGCCAGCAGCCATGGCCAAGGTCTACCGGGTTGGTAACCAGAAGCCGACGGAAATAGCCGACACCGTCAAAAAGTATGTCGAGGCCAAACGGCGTCAGTTTCCGGAATCCGTCAAACTTGCCACCTGGAACGATAACTCGGAACTTTTCAAAAGTCGTAAGGACCTCCTCGTCAGAAATGCCATGATTGGTTTGGTGCTGGTCTCTTTTACTCTCAGCCTTTTCCTTGAAATTCGCCTGGCCCTCTGGGTTATGCTTGGCATCCCTATCTCGTTTTGCGGTGCGTTGCTCTTCATGCCGGCAATCGATGTCTCGATCAACATGATCTCACTCTTTGCTTTTATCATGGCGCTTGGCATCGTGGTCGACGATGCGATTGTCATTGGTGAAAATACTTATGAACACCGCCAAACCGGCAAGCCCTATCTGCAAGCGGCCATCGATGGCACTATCGAGGTTGCCCAACCGGTAGTCTTTGCGATCCTGACTTCGGTAACGGCGTTTTTGCCTTTGCTCTTTACCAGTGGCATCATGGGCAAGTTCATCATGGTAATTCCTGCGATTGTCATAATAATTCTGCTGGTGTCTCTTGTTGAAGGGCTTTTCATCTTGCCTGCTCATTTGTCAATTGGTAAACCCCGGCAGACCCCGGGTGGCTTACTGGGCATCCTCGATAAGAATCGGCGGCGTTTCGGCAGCGCCCTGCAGAAATTTATTAACGGTCCGTATCGGAAGACCCTTGATCTTTGCTTGAAGAATCGCTACACGACTGTCGCTGTGGCCTGTGCGGTTCTGATGTTTGTTGGCTTCGGTCTGGTCGGCGGCGGAATTGTCAAATTTAGATTTATGCCTACGGTTGACAGTAACGTCATCCAGGTTGCTCTTGAGTTGGCTCCGGGAAGCCCCGTAGGATTAACCACCCAGATTCAGGAACAGGTCGTCAACGCTGGGCTTGACGCAGTTGCCGAGTATGATAAAGAGCTTCCGCCGGGCGTTTCTGTCATGCGTCATGTCTATGCGAATGTTGGTTCGGCAACGACGGATCGAGGGCCAGCTGGTAATTTTTCCAGTTCGGGCGGGAACCTTGCCAGTATCTCCATGTTTTTGACCCCGAGTGAGAATCGTGCGGTGACGGCAACCGAGATCGCCAACCGTTGGCGAGAGAGTTTGGGAGAGATCGTGGGGGTGGAAACCTTAACTTTTACTTCGAACCTGATTCATCTTGGTGCCAATATCGATATTCAACTGGCTCACGAGGATTTTACCGTTCTCGATGAGGCGGCTGAACGTCTCAAGGGCATCATTGCCACATACCCGGGCACGGGTGACATTACCGACAATTACACGCTTGGCAAACGAGAGGTTAAAGTTCGATTGAAGCCTGAAGCACGCACTCTTGGAATCACTGAAGAGAACCTGGGCCGACAGTTGCGCGGCGCTTTTTACGGCTCGGAAGCATTGCGATTGCAGCGGGGTCGAAATGAAGTCAAAGTTCTGGTCCGCTATCCTGAAGAGAGTCGTCAGCGATTCTGGGATCTCGAAAATATGCGTATCAGGGTTCCGGGCGGCGGTGAGATTCCACTGGATCGGGCTGCGACTCTGGTTGAGAGCCGTGGCTTCAGTAAGATCAATCGGAGCGATCGCAAGCGAGTGATCAATGTGACTGCGACAGTGGATAGTCATACTGCCAATGCAGAAGAGATCCTCGCCGAAATCAAGTCAACAGCTTTGCCGAAACTGATGGCTGATTATCCGGGCTTAAGTTATGACATGGAAGGTGAGGATAAGAATCGACGGGAATCGATGGAGAGTATGTTTAACGGCTTCAAGCTGGTATTGATCATTATCTTTGCCCTGCTGGCGATTCCTTTCCGAAGTTATTCCCAACCGCTGTTGATCATGACTGCGATCCCTTTCGGTATCGTCGGTGCAACCCTCGGGCATTATATTATGGGGTACGACCTGAGCATCCTGAGTATGTTCGGAATTGTTGCCCTGACCGGTGTGGTTGTCAACGATTCCTTGCTGCTGATAGACTACACCAATCGGATGCGAAGGAAGGGTAAGCCGCTGCTGGACGCGGTTATAGAGGCCGGTCAAAGACGTTTTCGACCTATTCTGTTAACCTCTTTGACAACATTTTTTGGTCTTATGCCGATTATCCTGGAAACCAGCGTACAAGCTCAGTTTCTCATACCAATGGCGATCAGTCTGGCTTTCGGGATCCTTTTTGCCACCGGTATTACCTTGTTGCTGGTTCCTTCTCTCTACCTGATTCTGGAAGATGCTCGACAGTTTATTGGTCTGCAAGAGAGACATGCAGACCATCGTATTGAAACAGAAAATTAAAGGCAGGTCCTCGACAATGCTACTCGATAATAGCCAATTTCGAAGAATCAAAAAACTGACCGGAAAAGCTGTTGGCGAATTTGGTCTGATTGAGGAGGGTGACCGGATTGCAGTCGCCGTTTCCGGTGGTAAGGATTCTTATGTCCTGTTGCATATCCTCGAGCAGCTACGCCGCCGTGCTCCGATTCAGTACGAACTGATTGCAGTTAATGTCGATGCCGGGTTCCCCGGTTATCGCAAAGATGTTCTGGAAGACTACTTGAAAGAGTGTGGTTTCCAAGTACATATGGAAGCAACTAACTGCTCGCAGATTATCGAGGAGAAGCGACATCCTGGTTCCTCATATTGCGCTTTTTGCGCCCGGCTACGCCGGGGAGTTCTCTATGACGTGGCGGATCGACTTGAATGTAACAAGATTGCGCTCGGTCATCATCTTGATGACTTCATTGAGACGTTACTTCTCAACCAGTTCTACTCTGGCAAATTGGCAGCTATGAGTCCTAAGATGTTGGCGGATAATAAACGACATACAGTGATTCGGCCTCTGGTTTATGTGGAAGAATCCGATATAATAAAGTTCTCCAAGCAGAATGAATTTCCAATTATAGATTGTGGTTGTCCTGTGATGGGAGAGGAAGACCAGAATCGCCAGAGAATGAAACGACTGCTCACTGAATTGCATAAAGACAATCGTCACGTTAAGCGCAGCATGATTCGCGCTCTGGACAATGTACAACCGCGGCATTTGCTGGACCGCGCAGTGGTCAAAAAAATGGAAACAGATTTGTAGAGTGTGGTGGGTAATCAACCGCATGTGGACATGGAATATTTTTCAAGATTAACTGTGGTTTCTAGGATAAAAATTGTGCTGTTTGTTGTAGAATACTCGTGAGTTATGGATTAAATCTAAGAGGGAGTAAGTAACACAATGTTACTTGGGGGCGAACAATCCAATATCAAACAGGTTGCTGTTGTAACGCGCAACCTGAAATTCAACAGACTTTTAAACCGTATTCTTGCCAATTGGCGGTTCTTTGCCGTAGAAGATCTGTCTGCGGCGAAAGTTATCTTTGCTGAGCGCGGGGTTAAATTGTCTGAGCATGAAGCCCAGGTGGTTTGGCTGACCCCCATGCCGCTGTCGGAAGGGGAGTTTCTTGAAATTCCCATCTCCTTAACCCGTCTATATCATCTGCTGGAAGCCCACTTGTTCCCGACCCCTCGTCGCCATATCCGGGTTGTCATGGAAGCCGATGTTGATCTGAAAATTGAAAATGACTGGTTTGACGGTTGCCTGGTCTCTCTCTCTGGGCGTGGTGGACGCATTACCTGCGCGCATGAAATACCGCGTGGCAAGGTGGTGGATATTGCATTCAAACTGGCAGGTAAGGTGTTCAGAACTCCGGCAGAGGTCTTGTATTGCATTCCTGCTGGAGATTCCAAGAAGCGGTTCAAACCTCAAATTGGGGTTCTTTTCAAATTCTCCAATGAACACGATCTCGACATGCTTCGGCGTTTTATCGAAAAGGCCTGTATCGAAAGTGCTTGTGTCACGGAGAATATTCAACTGAACGATCCTTGCGTCAGTTGGCTAGATGTGCCGGTAGATCCTTGGGATGTGACAGACTCTTCGCAGCGCTGATTGTCTAACAGGCCGCTAACTGAACATTCTACCAAAGAGTCCCTTCTTCTCTTTTTTTGCTTTTCCTTACGCATACTCATCAGCCGTAATTCACGGAGAGCTTCAGTGCAATTTGGATTGCAGAGGATTGCCCGTTCGAAACGACGCTGTGCTTCTCTCTCATTGCCTTCATCTTTAGAGAGGTAGCCAAGATATAAGTGGGCCAGACTCAACTTGGGGCTCAATTCTGTCGCTCTGATCAGTTTCTTGCGGGTATTGATGACGACCTCAGTTGATCTGGGATTAGCCTTGTAGGCTGACCACGCCTGATACATGAGATATTCCGCTTCATTAGGACTCAATTCCAGAGCCTCAGCAAAGGTTTTTTGTGCTTCGTTGTATTTTTTGACGCGGAAGAGAACCACACCCTTCTGAAAGGCTGTCTCTGCCTTGAGAATCGTCTCAAGATTGGTGGTCGACCTGACTGGGCTTCCCTTACGATCCCCTATATAACGAGCTTTGGTCGTCTCATCACTCAGCGTTTCGTGAGCATCACTGATACGTTGAAAGAGAGCATTCACCTTGTCTCTCAGGTCAAGCAGAACGTCCTGTTCGAAAAAGCGGTCCGGATGATATTTCTTAACCAGACTGTAGTAAGACTTGCGCACCTGATCACGGGAATCAGACTCACTCACGCCGAGCAGTGTGAAATAGTCCTGCTCCATCATCCAGGCATAGTCCTTCAAAAAGGTTTCCCGGCGAGTACGAAGATCCACTGTTTCATCGCCACCGGACTCGACAGATACAATCTCCGGTTCGAGTCGTGCGACCAGTATTCCCGTACTCAGTAGAGTGGCCAGCAGGGGCTCTGCCTCCTTGCGTGACAACAAATGTCGTTTGAGAACATCGTGTAAGGTTGTACTGCCCTGGCAGCTTGCCAGGATACGTTCCTCATTGGCAGTGAGTTGGATCTCCTGGAAACGGTAGAGAGGGTTCTCGGCTTGCTGCAGATAGCTGTCAAGATGCGGTTCGAGTATCTTCAGGACCTGCTCACGGCTGGCATAGTCGCGTAATCCCTGTAGAATCAGGTTAGCTGGAGACAGGTCGATACTGGTGATGCCCTTTTTGAACTCGCGAGCCTGCATGAACCGGTAACGACCGTCTGACCAGGAAAATGTGTCGAGGAGTTTTTCGAGTACTTGATTGCGCAGGACGTCGTTCAACTGGTGTGGAGTGAGCAGACCCATTTCGATCAGGGCCATGCCGTGACGCTGGCCCTTTTCTTTGGCGACTTGCAGAGATTTTTCCAGGTCCTCGTTGCTGAGATGTCCGGTACGTACGAGTATCTGACCAAGAAACTCTCGCACCAGGTTTGAACGCGCGAAAAGAGGATAGCCGTTGCGTATGTAGACGACTTTCTTGACGTCGTTGTTCTCCAGGTGCAACAGTCCGGTTGCACGCAGGCTGTAAAGGTTGTGCAGGATGCGTGGCAGACCGGTCTCGGTAAGTTTGCCTTCGATACTGAGACGTTCTGTATCTGATGCCGCTGTGGGGGCACCTATCAGGGCATCGATCTTCTCGTGAAGTGTTTTCAGAGGGAACGGTTTGAGCAGGTAGTCCGTTGCACCGTACTGTTCGCGGGCATCGCGAATATGGTCTGCTTGTTTGTAAAAGGCGGTCATCATGATGACCGGAAGTTCTTTGGTCTTTGGCAGCGATCTTAGCTTACGGCAGAGTTGCAGTCCGTTGGTTCCGGGTAGAAGAATATCCAGCAGGGCCAGGTCAAAATTGTGTTTATCCAGCTCCAGAAGAGCTGCTTCCGCATCTTCAAAGCTGTGGACTTCGTAGCCGTGCAGGCGCAGGGACTCAGCGAGAAAACGACGGATATTCGGGTCGTCGTCAACCATCAGAATGTGTTTGCTGTCCCCCTCATGACCCATGTCAAATGTTCTCCGTGCACGCCAGGATACGGCCAAAAGTCTCTCGAATGGTCTGGGTTGTGCTGGCGTATTCTTCCAGAAATAACTTTTCCGGATGTCCTGACGTGTCTGGGTAGCCGAGGTGTCTGGCCAGTTTGGCGAGAGCCTTGGAATCGGCAGTTAATTCGTTAACTGACTGGTCATGAACCAGACGCAGCTTGTTCTCCAGACGTCGCAGGAACTTGTAGCCAGTGGTTAGATTCTCATAGTCCAATGTCGAAATCAAGTTTTCACTCTGCAGGTTTGAGAGAGCCTCCACCAGGTTGCGGCAGCGTAGTGCAGGCTTTTCTTTACCGTGCAGCAACTGTAGATATTGGGCGATGAATTCAACATCAACCATACCGCCGCGGCCTGTTTTAATGTTGCGTTGCCGCTCATCCTCTTTGCCGAGTTCCTTTTCCATACGTTGTCGTAGGCGACAGATCTCTTCGGCAAGGTTCTCCGGCAAGGGTCGCTCGTAGACGATCTCAGCAGTCAGGGCTTCATAGCTTGAGGCCAATTTCCCTGAACCAGCAGCCACTCTGGCCTTGATCAGTGCCTGACGCTCCCATGGCGCGGCAGAGCCTTCGTGGTATTCACGATAAGCTGGCAGTGAAGAGACCAGCTGACCCTGATTACCGGATGGCCGCAGGCGAGTGTCGATCTCATAAACATATCCTTCCTGAGTGATCATGGTCAAAACGGAGATGATTCTCTGGGCCAGGCGTATAAAGTACTGTTTGTTGGTCTGGGGTCTGAACCGCTCCGGATCGGTCCCCTCAACCGGTCTGGTATCTCCCTCACCTTCATAAATAAAGATGATATCAAGATCAGAGTGATAATTTAATTCCATGCCACCAAGTTTGCCCATGCCGACAATCACAAACTCTGCTTCGTGAGAAGCGCCGTTGTCGTCCGGGCAATATGGTAAACCGTATCGCTCCAGGAGCTCTTCACGTGCCATGATCAAGGCCTGCTGCAGGCAGGCATCGGCCACTAACGACAGCTGTCGAGTGGTTTGGCCTTGTGGTGTGTGACCATGAAGATCGTTGAGGGCGATACGCAGGAACTCTTCATTGCGGAAGCGGCGCAGAGTGTTCAGCTTTTCTTCGTAATGAGATGCGTTGGCAAGATGTCCTGACAGCTCTGCAGTGAGATCTTCAGGTTCCTTGACGTTCTGGGCATAGCTCCTTGAAACCAGTGAGTCAAGAACTTCCGGGTGCTGAATAAAGTTGCGCGAAAGAAACTGGCTGGTGGCAAAAAGGGAGACCAGAACTTTGATGATCTCATGGTTTTCAGCAAGCAGGGCATAATAAGTGCCACGTGCCCGTCGACAAGCCTGCAGGAATTTTTCCATATTCGCCAGAGCCATCGGTGGATCCGGGCTGTGTAATACTTCCTGAAAAAGCAGTGGTGCGATTCGATCAAGCTGTCGGCGTGCCCGCTCGGTCAGATAACCTTTGGTGCCACCTTGACGCAGAACCTTAAGACTCTCGTAGGCATTTCCCGGTTGGCTAAAGCCTTTCTCTTCCAGGAGGTCCATACAGAGATCCGGGTCGGCATTGTCATCGAAAAGAAAGGCAACCTCAGGACTGACCTGCGACGGCAACTCTTCTTCGCTGGTATAAAAGAGATCACGGAAAATGGCTGTGACATACTCTCTATGCTGCTGCAAAACAGCCATGAACTCATCAGAGTGAGTAAATCCACAGCGTCTGGCCAGAGCCGTCAACTCTTCTGGTCGGGTCGGTAAGTTGTGAGTCTGCTGCTCGTTGACAACCTGAATGCGATGTTCTGTGGTGCGTAGGAAACGGTAGGCCTCGCTCAGATTGTCCCTCTCTTCGATGGTTATGAGCTCTTCAGCACAGAGTAGTTGCAGGGCCTTTAAAGAGTTGCGTTCACGTAGATGCGGGTTTTTACCAGCGTTGATCAGCTGCAGGGCCTGAATAAAAAATTCGATTTCCCGAATACCGCCATGTCCCAGCTTGAGGTTCAGTTCGCCCTCTTTTTCACGCGTCAGGCTGCGATCAATTTTTTGTTTCATCACCTTGATGTCATCGATCATGGCGTAATCGAGATGACGGCGGTAGATGAACGGTTCCAGCCTCTGCAACAGTTGTTCGCCGAGCGCTTTTGATCCGGCCACCGGCCGGGCCTTGAGCATTGCTGAACGTTCCCAACTCTGGCCCCAACTCTCGTAATAAATCTCTCCGGCAGCGAGAGAATTAGCCATCTCGCCACTGTTCCCTTCAGGGCGCAAGCGCAGATCAACGCGGAAGACGAAGCCATCTTCGGTCGCCTGGCCGATCGCCTTGCTAATCAGTTCGGATAACTTCACGAAGTACTGGTGGAGTGAAATCCGGTTACGCTGACCGCGAACGGGGTCGGTGATGCCTGTTGTCTGACCACGGTCAGAGCTGTAAAAATAGATCAGGTCGACATCAGAAGAAAAATTCAGTTCACAGCCACCGAACTTACCCATGCCGAGAATCGTGAATTCGGCTTGTTCCGTTGAAGTGCCGTCGTCGGCATCAAGCATGGGGAGACCGTACTCAGCTTGCAACTGGATGCTACAGACTTCAAATGCTCTTTGCAAAGTCGCAGCGGCTAAGGACGAGAGCTCGTCGGTCACTTCTTCGAGCTCTGCCAGACCGCACAGATCGCGACCGCCAATGCGCAACATCTCCTGGGCCTTGTAGACACGCAGCCCCTTCTTCAGTGCAGCAGTGTCTGCATCGTCAGAGATCAGCTGGAGCAGCTCCGTGCACATCTGCTCTTCGGTTTTTGTTTTTTTGATTTGACCTTTTTGAAAGAGACCGGCAAAAAAACTTGCCCGACGACAGAGAATGCCAGAAAGGAAGGCAGAGGCTCCGAGTATTGTCAATAATTGCTTGGTGGAAGTTTGGTCGATGAGAACGATTGGCAGGTCTGTTTTGTCGACTGTTCCGCACAAACGTTCGAGGTTGTTGAGTGCCTGGTCAGGATCAGCAGTTGTTAATGCCTCTCTGGCAAGATCAATGACAAGCTCGGGATCTGTCAAAACCTCCTGTAGTAGAATCAGGTTGGTTGCGGTCTTTGCCGGCTCCATAAAACCAGCTTCGGTAGCAGTGACAGCAAGGGCCGCTTCATTGCCAGCTGTGAGCTGCTCGTGCCAGGTTGGAGAATTTGCAAAAGTCATCAAGTCGATTATTAACCCTGCCTGACAAAAGCTGCCAGCTGTTCTGTGTAATTGTCTTGGGCGACACCATGTTCCGTGATAATGGCACTGACCAGTCGGGCCGGGGTAACGTCAAAGGCCGGGTTGAATACGGCAATGTTTTCAGGTGCCAGTTGCTGCTCACCTATATGGGTAACCTCTCGAATGTCGCGTTCTTCAATTGGAATCTCTGATCCGTCAGCGATCTGCAGGTCGATGGTTGATATCGGTGCTGCAACGTAGAAGGGAATATTATGCTCTTTGGCGAGTACTGCAACTGTGTAAGTACCGATCTTGTTGGCGACATCGCCGTTGGCAGCGATGCGGTCGGCACCGACAATTACGGCATCGATTGCGCCTTTGGACATAAGATAGCCAGCCATGTTGTCGCAGATCAGCACCGTCTGGATATTGTCGCGCTGTAGCTCCCATGCCGTTAGTCGCGAACCTTGTAGAAAAGGTCGGGTTTCATCGGCAATAACAGCAACCTCTTTACCTGCAGCAACGGCCGCACGAATCACACCGAGAGCTGTACCGTAGCCGCCAGTGGCCAAGGCACCGGCATTGCAATGGGTCAGGATGCGCACCTGGTCCGGCAGGAGTGCCGCACCGTTACGTCCCAACTTCATATTGATACGGATATCATCTTCGTTGATGGCCATGGCCTCGTACTCGAGGCCAATTTTGAGATTGCTGACCGGCTGATCAGTGTTGGCCTGTACCAGACTCTTCATGCGGTCCAGGGCCCAGCAGAGATTGATCGCAGTTGGCCGGGTTCCGGCGAGTACTTCGCAAACTTGATCGAATTCACGAATGAAATCAGCATAAGTCTCAGCCTCAATGGCAAGGGCACCGAAGTAGGCGCCATAGGCGGCAGTGACGCCGATTGCCGGTGCGCCGCGAACCACCATGCTGCGGATTGCCTCAGCGACTTCCTGATAATCGGTATACTCCAGCCAAACTTCCTCGGTGGGCAGACGCCGTTGGTCAATCAGACGCAGGACGCCATTATCGTATTTGATTGGTCGAATGCCACCAGCATCAGGGAAAGCACCACAATTGCTCATTTTATCAGTTTCCTGTCAGTTCTTACTTCAGTTATACGAGTTTCTTCTTCAATAGTTGATTAACCATGCCGGGGTTGGCTTTACCCTGACTTGCTTGCATGACCTTGCCGACAAAGAAGCCGATCAGCTTATCCTTGCCGCCCAGGTATTCAGCCACCTGATCCGGATTAGCTGCGATTACTGCATCGACCAGGCTTTCGATCGCTCCTGTGTCGGTGACTTGCTTAAGGCCTTCCTTCTCAATAATCTGATCGGCGGTCTGGCCTCCTTGCCACATTTTTTCAAAGACGGTCTTGGCAATTTTCCCGGAGATTGTATTGTCTGCTATACGAGCCAGAAGGTCGGTGAGGCGCTCCGGGGAGACCGGGGCGTCGGTAATGGTTGTATCGGTTTCTTTGAGCTTGCGCAGCACGTCGCCCATGATCCAGTTGGCACAGCTCTTGGCTTCTTTGGAGAACGCAACACAGGCATCAAAATAATCAGCCAGTTTGCGATCAGCCGCGAGAACTTCAGCATCATAGGCAGTTAGCCCCATCTCTTCGACAAAACGGGTGCGTTTTGCCTCGGGCAGTTCGGGGAGGGTGGCTCGTACCTCTTCGATCCATTCTTGACTGATCACCAGAGGCACTAGATCGGGGTCGGGGAAGTAGCGGTAGTCGTGGGCATCTTCCTTGCCGCGCATGGAGCGAGTCATGCCAGTGTTGCTGTCAAATAAACGGGTTTCCTGAACAACTTTGCCGCCGCCCTCAATCAAGTCGATCTGACGTTCTACTTCATACTCAATTGCTTGTTTGATAAAGCGGAAGGAATTGATGTTCTTCAGCTCGGCGCGAGTGCCGAGCTCTTCCTGTCCATAGGGGCGAACCGAGATATTGGCGTCACAACGGAAGCTGCCTTCTTCGAGGTTGCCATCACAAACCCCCAGATAGACAACGATTTGGTGCAATTTTTTCAGATAGGAAATCGCCTCATCAGCGGAGCGCATGTCAGGTTCCGAAACGATTTCCAACAATGGTGTGCAGGCTCGATTGAGGTCGACCAGCGAGCTACTGGAAGTCTCCGGAGTGTCGCCATGCACCAGTTTGCCAGCATCCTCTTCCATATGTGCGCGGGTAATGCCGATGCGCTTGCGTTCGCCATTTTCCAAGTCGATATCCAGCCAGCCATGTTCGCAGACCGGCAGTTCGAATTGGGAGATCTGATAACCTTTTGGCAAGTCAGGATAGAAATAGTTCTTGCGCGCGAAGATCGAGCGTGGCGTGATCTGGCAGTTGGTTGCCAGTCCGGTTCGGATGGCAAGCTCCACCGCCTTCTGGTTAAGAACCGGCAGAGCGCCAGGCAGTGCCAGACAGACCGGGCAGGTCTGTGAGTTGGGTGTTTGACCGAACTCTGTTGAACAGCCGCAGAAGATTTTAGTGTTGGTGGTCAGCTGGGCATGGACTTCCAACCCGATGACGGTTTCGTAACGTACAGTCATGATTAAACCTTAAAATTCGGTGTTCGTTTATGCCATTCCGTTGCCTGCTCGAAAGCATGGGCGGTGCGTAGCATGGTTGCTTCATCGAATGGTTTGCCGATCAACTGCAAGCCGATTGGCAGCCCTTTTTCTGAAAAGCCGCAGGGCAGGCTCATGGCGCAGGTACCAGCCAGATTGACCGGGATGGTGTAAATATCTGAGAGGTACATCTGCAAGGGGTCGTCTGTTTTCTCTCCCAGGGCAAAAGCCGGGGTTGGGGCCACCGGCGTTAGCAGGGTGTCGACTTTTTCAAAGACGTCGAGGAAATCCTGACGGATCAGGGTTCTGACCTTCTGTGCCTTAATATAGTAGGCATCGTAGTACCCTGAAGAGAGAGCGTAGGTGCCGAGCATGATGCGGCGCTTGACTTCCGTACCGAAGCCGGCGGCCCGGCTTTGCATATACATGTCGATCAGTTTTTCGGCATTCTCATCACGCAGACCGTAGCGCACACCGTCGTAGCGGGCCAGATTGCTGGAAGCTTCGGCGGTGGCAATCAGGTAGTAGCAGGCTACGGCATAGGCGGTATGTGGCAGAGAGACTTCGATAATTTCTGCACCGAGGTCGCGGTATGTTGCGGCAGCATCTGCAACAGCTTTGCGTACATCTTCATCCAGACCTTCGATGAAATATTCCTTTGGCAGGCCGATTCTCATGCCTTTCAGGTCACCAGTCAGGTTCGCCTGGTAGTCGGGAACCGGGGTCTCTACAGAGGTTGAATCCGCCGAGTCATAGCCAGCGATCGCCTGCAACAGCAGCGCACTGTCACGAACATCACGGGTGACCGGACCAACCTGGTCCAGAGAGGAGGCATAAGCGACGACTCCATAACGGGAGACGCGGCCGTAAGTTGGTTTCAAACCGACCACGCTGCAGTGTGCTGCTGGTTGACGAACCGATCCGCCGGTGTCGGTGCCCAGCGCGGCTGCTGCTTGATGGGCCGCGATACTGGCTGCACTGCCTCCAGAAGACCCACCTGGAACATGCTCAAGATCCCATGGATTGCGGACGGCACCAAAAGCGCTGTTTTCGTTGGAGCTGCCCATGGCAAATTCGTCCATATTCAGCTTGCCGATAATCACAGCTTTTTGCACCTTGATGCGGGAAATTGCTGTGGCGTCATAGGGTGATACGTAATTTTCCAGGATACGTGAAGCACAGGTGGTGCGCAGGCCAGCGGTATTGAAAATGTCTTTTACCGCGATGGGCAGGCCGGTCAATGGAGCAACCTCACCAGCAGCGATTGCCTGGTCGGCGGCCTGTGCCTCGGCAATTGCAGTTTCGTCACAGACAGTGATGAAAGAATTGAGATCAGGATTGGTGGTTGCAATGCGATCCAGATACGCGTTGGTTACCTCAACTGCCGAGAGTTCCAGGTTGTCCAGCTTGGCGCGTAACTCGGCCAACGTCAGGTCGAAAATCGTCATAATATTTTGTCCGTAAATAGTTGTTTATTCAATGACTCGGCGAACCCGGAAAGCACTCTCTATAGCATCGGGGGCGTTGCTCAAGGCTTGCTCCGGAGTGAAACTTGGCCTGACTTCATCAGGGCGAAAGGCATTTTCCATAGGAACGGCATGAGCCGTTGGCACAATCCCTTCAGTGTCGAGAGCTTTAAGCTGCTCTACATAATCGAGGATCGCATCCATCTCGCCAGTAAGAGAGTCGAGTTCTTCGTCACTCAAAGCCAGCCGTGCAAGACGACCGACATGTTCGACTTCTGCCCGAGTAATTCTCATTTTCTTAGTCAACCTCCAGGGTTTTATTTCGTCTAAAAACAAATAAGAAAATTAGCACGGGCTCCCATGGCATGGCAAGTACGAGAAGCTTCCTGGTGCCAACAAAAAAGCGCCTCCATTTCGGAGACGCCTTTTTTTATCTATTTATGAACAGGTCAGGATTCTTTGTCCTGGTCGTTATCATCAATCTTGTCAGGATCTTTTTCCGACTCTTCGTTGCCTTCTTTAACGCCGTCCTTGAAGTTACGCAACCCTTTGCCCAGGGCACCACCCACCGATGGCAGTTTACCCGCACCAAAAACAATCATGACAAGCACCAGGATGATAATTAGTTCTGTAGTACCCAGTCCGAACATGGAAACGACTCCTTAAAATAGGTTATGTGAGCCATCATCATAGTCTTATTTGAGGAAAAATCAACAGATTTGCATGGCATGCCAGCTTCTGGCCATAGCCTGAAAAGAAAAAGGGGACCGGCTGGTGCCGGTCCCCAAAAGTCCAAATAAGTTTCAGGAGGCTTATTTAGATCGAGAATACTTTGGGTTGTCCATAGGGTCGCCCTTGTAGCCGAGGGCTTTCCAGTTCATGCGGCCATTGTCGTCGTGACAATCGAGACAGCTGAGAGCGTCCTCTTTTGGTGAGACCATGTGATTTATGCGCCAGTACATTTCTGTGGCAGCAAAACCATATTCGCCGCTGTAAGGAGTCCCACTGGCTTCCATGCCGAGTGTGGCCGCCTTGTCCCAGTCGAAATCACGCCAGTAGCCGCCATCACCAAAGACCTTGGCGGTGATGAAATACTTGTTCTTCGTGTCGTAGATCTGCTTGCCCGAATGCAGCTTGAAGGGGAAGATCTTGGCTGTTTCGTCTTTGATGTCACCCTTGGGATAGGTCAGGCGAGTGACTTTGTCAGGGTCAATCTTGTCACCGACTTCATAAGCGCTGGCTGAGCCGTTGTACCAGAGGTACTCAGGAACGACGTTCTTACCCCACTTGAAATGACCTTTTTTCTTCGAATAAGCGTGCTTGCCGTATTCGTCTTTTTCTTCTTTGTGTCCTTCCTCACCAGCAGTTGACCAGTCCCAGGAAAGCTTGGTGGGGACATCCTTGGCGAAAACCGGGATATGGCAGGTCTGACAGGCGACATCGGCGATATGCTTATTCAGACGGGCCTGAGTGTGAGGCTCCTCAGTATGGCAGTTTTCACAGTTGAAGTGCGAAGTGCCGCCGGGAGAAACACCGAGAGAATTGCCCGGGATACTGTGGTCTTTAGTGACGTGGCACTCCTGACAGGTGAAATCGTTGCCGTCGGCGTCCATGTGTACATCAATTTCGCGGCTCGGGTACTCTATTGAGGAATCGAGATCACCATGCTTGACTGCGTCACCGCCGCCGCCATAGAAATGGCAGGTGCCGCAGTTGTAGCGGCTCGGTTTGCCGACATTCTGGGCGACATAAACCAGGTCAACGCGCTTGGAAGGATTACCTGCGCCGGTCGGTTCTTTGACATAGGTGCCAGTGGTATCGTGACAGACCAGGCAGTCAACGTTGCCAGCATTACTAAAATCGAAGCTTGAGTCCTTCCAGCCATAGCCGGCGTGACAACTGGTGCAGCGTGGTTCGTTGCCGGCGATTGAGGTGCAGAAGTTGTTGATGGCGTTTTTCTTGCCGCGCACAACCTTGCGACCATCGACTTCCTGCTCCATCCCCCAGGTCCAGTGAGTGGTCTTCATGAAGTCGGTTGCGTGCTTCTCATGGCATTTCAGACATTGGGCTGTGACGTCCGGTCCGCTGTCCATGGGACCCTGTACGTAGTAGCTGTGATCATTCTCCGCAGCCAGGGCTGAGGCCGTTGTGATGGTGAGAAGCAGGACACTGAACAGAGCGCCCGACATAAAGAGTCGCTTCATGATTGTTTCTCCTTGGGTGTGGTTTTTTGTTAGTGTTATGAAAAATATTTCTTGTTATCAGATAACTGGTTGTTGACAGCTTAATACAATATATTAATATATAGATTAATCGGGGCAAATAAAAGGGGAGAGGCGAACCTCTCCCCATTCGTTAAACGACTTAAAACTTAACTGTCAGAGACGCATTCAGATCGTATGCTGTGTCGATGACAGGCATCAGGGAATAGGCTTTGCCATCCTTGACGTCGTCGACTTTCTGCGGTTTGCCAACCGGTGAGCCACTATTAGTGTACTTGAAGTCGTAGTAGAGGCCGCCAATCTTGATGAACATCTTCGGGTTAATGTCGAAGATATAGTAGGCTTCGCCGACTTGACCGCGAGTCGCCAGTTTGCTGCCGAGCGAGTCATCCTGAGATTGGGTGAAAGGGGTCCACCACTTGGAGCCGTAATTGTACTCGAGACCGACCTTACCGTAAGGTGCCGGAACCTGAATACCTGCGTAGATGCCGTAACCGTTCTCGTTGCCATCATTAGTTGCTGTTTTTGGAAGCATTATGATTTCGGTGCCATCGGCAGAGAGTTCGGCCTCAAAAACAGCGTCGGAACCCATGCCGCCGAACATCCCAGCCTTGCCGTTGGGACGCAGTTGGGTCCAACCGGCAGAGCCGAACCATGTGATGCCGTTATCTTCCTTGCGGGTGTAAACGATACCGCCGAGGTTGATATCACCAATCGTGGTGCTTGGCTGAACGCGGGTTTCGAAGTTGAAGTTGGGAAACTTCTGCATGTCTTTGTACAAAGTAGGAGCAAACAACTCAGCATATTGAGTTGGGAAAGCGATGGTGCCCTTGAAACCGTCGTTGAGGTCCTGGGCGGTGAAGATGGTTGTTTGCAGGAAGTTCTTGCCGTCGTTGAACAGGTCGAAGTTGAAGCCGGCAAAATGGGTGTCTTTAGTTTTAAGGTTGTTGAAGAGTTCGCCGTTACCCCATTCCGATTCGAAGCCCTGGCCGTAACAGAAGCGGGCGATCATGCCTTCGATGCCTGTCCATTCTTCAAGGCTGCGACCGATGGTGATGCCGTCAAAGTTGAGGTTCATGACATTGCCAGTCGGGGTGCCGCCGCGCAGTTCGTTCTCGCGGATCTCAGTGGGCGGACCGTAAGTGGAAGGACGACGACCGATCGAAAGATAGAAGCCGCTATCAGCGATGTTGCTCCAATCCATGTAGGCGCGATCAACTCGCAAAACGTCACCGTTAGAGTTGCCGCCGTTGGTGGCGTCCATGGTGAAAGCGTTCCAGGAATCAAATACCTGCGAATTGGTAGAATCTCCCCATCCCTTATACATGGAGAGGCGGCCAGCAAATTTGACATTATCCCAGACCTTGGCCTTCATGTTGAGGCGCAAACGTGAGTCGTAAAGGATGTCGTTGTTGATGTCCCCTTTGTCGAGAGTTGCCAGTGGGAAAATGCCAACACCCTGTAATTGCCCACTCATAAAGGCCTGAGCAAGTGCTGGGTTGGCAGCCATCATTTGAGCAAGTGGGGAAGTCGGGTTCGTTGGGTCGCCGAAGACACCGCTCATGGCATCAGCGCCAAACTTGTCGAAGTCAACATTGATGCCTGGATTGAATGTTACATCCTGGTAGTGCAGACTGTGTACTCTGGAGCGCAGGTCACCACTGAATTCAATCCGGTCGAGAGTGGCATGACGTTCGGCCCCATCGACGCGATCATTCAGATCTTCGAGCTCTTCGCTCAGCTCCTCGATCTGCTTCTGCAACTCCGAGATCATGGCATCCTCCTGGCCCACCGCGAAAGCGGTTGCTGGTAAAACCAGCAGGGCGGCCATAATCAGATACAGAAATTTCTGCATCTTGTTCCTCCTAAAGAAAAAGGTGAAAAAAATTATTGTCCGCAGGTTTCCGGTTGTGGCGAATCTGCAGCGTGATCATACATAAACTGCATGATGTCGGTCAGTTCGTTCGGGTTGATCTTGTCCCATGTGCCTGGGGCCTTTTTGTTGTGCTTGTCTTTGCTGTAGAAGCGTTCCCATTGCCGTTGGGTCTTGGAAAGCGGCGTTATGGTGCCTCCTTCAGCTCCGGCCACATGGCAATATTTACATTTTTCTTTGGCCAGTTTTTTGCCCTTTTTGGCATCGCCACCTTCAATTGCCGCGTGGGCGACACTTATTGTAACGAGGCCAATAATTAACAGGGTCAGAGCAGAGACTTTGAGGGAGTTCAAACAGCTTTTCATGGTCATACCTCCAATGGGATGATTTGGACCCGCGTTCGATTTCCCCCATTCAATAAATCAACCGCAAGTCTGAGGTTGGGGAGAATCTGCTGCGTGGTCAAACAGGAACTGATGGATGTCCTTCAAGTCTTGTTCCGAAAACTTCTCCCAGGACGCTGTGTCGTGCTTTTTCTTTTTGAAAAAACGATCCCATTGAGACTGGGTTTTAGTCATCGGAGTGACTTCGCCGCCCTCGCCGCCACTGGAATGACAGGTCTTACAGCTCTTTTTGTAGAGATGTTTGCCCTTGCGCGGGTTGCCACCTTCAGCGGCCAGGGCCGATGTGGCAATGAATGCTGCCAGGGTAAGGAAGAGTACCGGTTTGAGTAGCTTTTTCATGTTTAAAATGCCTCCGTTTCCTTGGTTGTTCCACCCGTCGTTATTGTCGAGAGCGGTGAACTCGTGATTAAAATTATCTTATCTTGATATTGTCTTTCATATATCTCGATTACACAATCTATGCCAATCTAGATAGTTGTATATGTAAGTTGTTGAATTATGTGAAAAATTATCTGATCAAGGGCGTTTTAGCTGTCTGGCGTGTTTTAATGTTTTGCGTCAAAAGGCCGATTATGGTGTGTGATATAGCCAAAAAACGGCACCGAAACAAAAGCATCAAAGAAAAGGGCGGCAGATGATTACATCTGTCGCCCTTCAATTAATATGTGGATTCAGGTAAAAGCTTAAAAAGGCAAAACAGGCAACTCTAACCCTGCCATCTTCTGCACTAGCCTCACGACCTGGCTACTGTAGCCAAACTCATTGTCATACCAGACATAGAGAACAACCCGGTCTTCAGAAACGATCGTTGAGATCGAGTCAACGATTCCAGCATAGATGGAGCCGACAAAGTCGCTTGAGACAGCTTCAGGTGAATTGGTGTAGTCGATCTGGTTTTGCAGCGGTGAGTCAAGGGAGACGTCACGTAAGTAACTATTGAGCTCCTCGCGGCTGACTTGCTTGTCCAGGGTCAGATTGAGAATTGCCAGCGAGACATTCGGTGTTGGTACCCTGATTGCGTTGCCGGTCAGTCTGCCAGTTAATTCTGGCAATGCTTTGGCGATAGCGCTCGCTGCGCCGGTCTCGGTGATGACCATATTGAGCGGGGCGCTGCGGCCGCGCCGATGTTTGTCGTGATAGTTGTCAATCAGGTTCTGATCGTTGGTGTAAGAGTGGCAGGTTTCGACGTGGCCGCTGATGATCCCGTAGCGATCGTTGACTGCCTTCAGTACGGGAACGATAGCGTTGGTGGTACAACTGGCCGCCGAAAAGATGGTTTCATTATCTGCCAGAAGTTCGTTGTTGACGCCGAAGACCACGTTGGGAATGTCGCCCTTGCCAGGAGCTGTCAGGACGACCTTACTGATCCCCTTGGCTTGCAGGTGGCGATCCAGACCTTTGCGGTCTCGCCACTTACCTGTGTTGTCAATCAGGATTGCATCCTGGATGCCGTATTGAGTGTAATCTATCTGCTCCGGAGCATCTGCATAAATAAGACGAATCATATTGCCATTGGCGATGATCGCATTCTCTTCCTCATCGATGGTGATCGCTCCGTTGAAGTGACCGTGGACCGAATCGCGGCGCAGCAGACTGGCACGTTTCATCAAGTCATCTTCGTCGCCTTTACGAACCACTGCTACACGCAAACGCAATTTGTCACCACCACCAGCCTTGTCCACCAGTATTCTTGCCAGTAGTCGACCAATACGGCCAAAACCATATAACACGACATCGCGGGGCTCGCTGAGTAGCGAGGTCTGCCCCGTGTTTGCGTTTGCCAGCTCCTGCCGTACGAAAGCAGTCAAATCATAGCCGGAGCCTTGTGCCTGATAGCGAACGGTCAGTTTACCAATGTCTATCCGTGTTGGTGCCAGATCGAGACTCTCCATCGCCTGTAAAACCGGGAAAGTATCACGTACAGAAAGCTCGTTTTCCAGGATTTGACGCGCAAAGCGGTGGGCCTTCAGAATGTCGATCATGGAGCCGTGCACCAGACTTCGCCCATAGACCGTGACGACAATGCCGTGATCCCGGTAAAGTCGTCCAATGATCGGCAACATTGCTTCAGCGATCTCCTCACGCTGCTTCCAATCAGAAAAGTATTGCTCGTCTTTCTCCAGGTTCATGTCTGTTTCCTTCCACTGTTACTGTTAAGTCTGTTGTCGTCCATACCATTTAATCCTAGTTCAAGGGGTTATGATATGCAAGTGGGCGTAGAGTCATTTTCGGGAGTTTGATCTGGACTTGTCGCAGTTGAATTGGTATTAAGAGGTGGCTATAAAAACGTCATTGAAACATCCAAAAGGGAGGATCTTTTCTGATGAGCGACAAGGTACACTATTCGGAACTCGGACTGGTCAATACTCGCGACATGTTTGCTAAGGCAATGGCAGGCGGTTATGCCATCCCAGCTTACAATTTTAACAACCTTGAACAACTTCAGGCGATTGTTACAGCCTGTGTCGAGAGCCGCTCACCGGTTATGATTCAGGTCAGCAAGGGGGCGCGTGATTATGCCAACGCCACCATGTTGCGCTATATGGCGATGGGCGCGGTAAAGATGGCTCAGGAGATGGGCACTGATCTCCCGATCTGCTTGCACCTTGATCATGGCGATTCCTTCGAGATCTGCAAAGCCTGCGTTGATAATGGTTTCTCCTCGGTCATGATTGATGGCTCTCACCTTCCCTACGATGAGAACGTTGCCCTGACCAAAAAGGTCGTTGAGTACGCCCACCAGTTCGATGTCACTGTTGAAGGTGAACTCGGTGTTCTCGCTGGCATTGAAGATGATGTCCAGGCCGAAGAGTCAACCTATACCAAACCGGAGGAAGTTGAGGATTTTGTCAAGAAGACTGGTGTTGATTCCCTGGCGATTTCCATCGGCACCAGCCACGGTGCTTTCAAGTTCAAACTGAAAGAAGGCGAGGAAGTGCCGCCACTACGTTTCGATATCCTTGAAGAAGTTGAAAAACGTATCCCCGGCTTCCCGATTGTCCTCCACGGTGCCTCGAGTGTGGTGCAGGATTATGTTGCCTTGATCAACAAATATGGCGGCAAGATGGAAGGCGCTGTTGGCGTGCCGGAAGAGCAGTTGCGTAAAGCTGCCAAGAGTGCCGTTTGCAAAATCAATATTGATTCCGATGGTCGTCTTGTGGTGACCGCTAAAGTTCGCGAATTCCTGGCGAACAACCCCGGTGAGTTTGACCCTCGTAAATATCTCGGCGCGGCGCGCAAAGAACTTGTTGCGCTACTCAATCATAAGAATAAAGAGGTGCTGGGGAGTGCTGGGAAGGCTTAATTCGTTTCCAAATAAGAAACGTACGCTGCACCCATCCAGAGTTTCCGGATGGGCACTAATTAAAGGATGCGCGTAGCGCAGAAATCATAAAACATACAAGAGCCGCTCATTTCCTTGAGCGGCTCTTGTATGTTCGGTGTTCGGTGTTCGGTGTTTTGGAAACTCTTACTTTTTGTGACTCCTCGTGCCATGTGCATCTGTCTTCGGCAGTGGGATGAACGTGACATCAAGTTTGAGCTGTTCACCGTTGCGCTCCACAACCAGAGTCACTTGATCTCCACTAACGCGCTGGTTCACTTCGTAGACCAGGTCAAAGCTATCTTCTATCAAAATTTCATTCAGTGAGATAATGATGTCCCCGGCCAGAACTCCAGCTTCATCCGCTGTTGAATGTGGCACAACCGCCTCGACGACGACCCTGCCATCCTCTTCCTTCATACGCACACCGAGCTTGACGCGCTCACCGGGAAGACTTTCGTACTCCGTGTAAGCCAGGTAGTCATAAGGCAGCATCGGAAAGCGTGGCATGTCTACATTCATCTGCTTGTCCTGCTTCTCTTCCGGGATGACAATCTCTCGGCTGCCGATCAGGATGTAAGATGTCGGCAGGCGGCGATAGACGCGGCGTGGAATACCGAATCCATATCGAACGTGGTTGCCGCCAGCCATCACCACCATGCGATGCTCAGCACCTTTGTCCTCCATGGTTCGCACGATGTTCTCTGCCATGGTTTCATCCCACAGTGTCTGAATACGTAAAAAACCATCGAGCATCGCTTTGCCACTGCTGTGGTCAGCGTAAATTGCTTCTGCCATGGCTAACTGGTAAGGATCTTCCAGATCAAATTCCGGAAGTTGTTTGCGAGTCTCTTCGTCCAACGCATCGAGAGCTGTTCTACCGACCTTTTTGACCATTTCACGGGTTGCATTCAGGCCGACAACCGGAATTCTCTCTTCGCGGGCAAAATCCAGAATTTCGCGATAATAGGCATAGTCCATCCGCCAGTTGCTGAACCAGTTGGACTTCTTCAGGAACTCCTTCTCATTCAGCTCTCCCGCAATCCATTGGTCCAAGGTTTCCTGCTGATTGGCATTGAACGTCTCCATACCGAGACTGACTTGTCCCGGATAACGTTTCGCCATAGCTCTGAGAACTTGCAGTTGCTGACGATGCGCAGCAGGATTATCGTGAGTCTCGCCGACATAAACAATGCGTGCGTCTTTCGTTGCAGCATGCATCTGCTCTGCAGTGACCTTGACGCCGGTAGGCAGGTGGTAAATGTCGCCAACTACGGGCTTCTCCGCTGGTGGGTAAGGGGATTCTGGATTGCCGATTGGTTGTTTACTCATGGTGCAAGCCGTCATAAAGAGTAGTGAAGAGAGGAAAACAAGAGAGAGCTTACAGTGAATTTTGCTTCGCATTATTACATCCATTAAGTTTGTGGAAAAGTTTTTACGTAGAGAACAAATTAGACCATGTTCAAGACCTAGCGTTCAAGAGAAATATCAAGGTGTTGTGTTGGACGTTAGCTGTTTTTTCAATTGACAAACAAGGCAGTGTGGATATTGTTCGTACTCTGAGGGTTTTTCCTTTGGGCTGAAGATTTTATCCTGCTCATCCTGCATATCCCTGTAAATACAGATTCTGGTCTTAAAGACATAATTAACAGGGATGGACAGGATAAACAGGATGGTTAAACCAAAGCATATGGAGCCAGACATGAGCAAAGTTTTAATTGTAGGTGCCGGTGGTGTCGGCAATGTTGTCGTGCATAAATGCGCACAACGGCCGGATATCTTTTCCGCTATCACCCTGGCATCAAGGACCAAGTCCAAATGTGATGCGATCGCTGCCGAAATTGCCGATATTGACATCAAGACGGCACAGGTGGATGCTGACAACGTTCCTGAATTGACGGAATTGATCCGCCAGGAAGAACCGCAGCTGGTGATCAACGTAGCACTGCCTTATCAGGATTTAACCATCATGGACGCCTGTCTTGAGGCCGGAGTCGATTATCTCGATACTGCCAACTACGAACCTCTTGATACGGCCAGGTTTGAATATCAATGGCAGTGGGATTATCAGGAGCGTTTTCAAGAGAAGGGCCTTATGGCTCTGCTCGGCAGCGGGTTTGATCCAGGCATGACCAATGTCTATACAGCTCTTGCCGCCAAAAACTATCTCGATGAAGTCCAGGAAATTGACATCATTGATGCCAATGCCGGTGATCACGGCCAGCCTTTTGCCACTAACTTTAATCCGGAGATCAATATCCGTGAAGTGACTGCTACCTGTCGTCATTGGGAGAATGGTGATTGGGTGGAAAGTGGTGCTTTGCAGACCAAGCGTTCTTTCGATTTCCCTGAAGGGATCGGGTCGATGAACATCTATCGGATGTATCACGAAGAGATGGAGTCGCTGGTCAAGCACATTCCGACGATCAGAAAAGCTCAGTTCTGGATGACCTTTTCAGACAATTATCTCAAACACCTCGAAGTGCTGCAGAATGTTGGTATGACCCGTATCGATGAAGTGGAATACAATGGTCAGAAGATCGTGCCATTGCAGTTCCTCAAGGCTATTCTGCCCGATCCAGGTTCACTTGGTCCCTTGACCAAAGGGCGCACTTGTATCGGCGTGATCGCCAGAGGTTGGAAGAATGGTCAGCGCAAACAGGTCTACATCTACAATATCTGCGACCATGAAAAGTGCTACGCTGAAGTAAATTCCCAGGCGATCAGCTACACGACCGGAGTGCCAGCTGTGGTTGGCGGCATCATGATGCTGACTGGCAAGTGGCACAAACCGGGGGTGTGGAATATGGAGCAGTTCGATCCACAACTGTTCCTTGATGAGGTTGGGCCGATGGGTTTGCCGCATGTTGTTGTTGATGGTGGCGAGTGGCCGGAATTGTAATCTTTGTTTCAACGCGGAGGCGCCGAGTCGCAGAGGAAAGCTGGCTTGGGTAGGAAACACAAGACAATCCAAACAGTGACAATTCGCCGTATAGAAACAACCATAGCTTTTTGCTTATATAGGCAGATTTAAAGTTTTCTCCGTGTCTCAGCGCCTCCGCGTTGAATGATAAGGTTTAATGATTTGACCGATATCGATATCCAGAAAATTCTAAAACTGGCTCCATCGCCAGCCTACGTCATCGATCTTGGCCGATTGCGCCATAATCTTGGCATTCTCGATGAGGTGCAGCGGCGCAGCGGCGCGAAGATCCTCATGGCGCTCAAAGCTTTTGCCATGTGGAGTACCTTTTCGTTGATAAGCGAGACGCTGCAAGGTGTTTGTGCCTCATCGCCATGGGAAGCACGGCTTGGCCGGGAGGAGTTCGGTGGCGAGGTGCATTCCTTTGCCGCTGCGTTCAAAGAGAGTGACGTGGTTGAACTGCTATCGATCTCCAATCACTTGATCTTTAACTCGTTTAACCAGTTGGAACGTTTTCGGCCACTATGGGAGAAAGAGCAGGGCAGGGTGTCGATCGGGCTGCGCGTCAATCCCGAGCACTCGGAAGGGCATACTGAACTTTATGACCCCTGTGCGCCGAATTCGAGGCTCGGTATTCGTCGCAGCGAATTTGATGGTAAGTCGCTAGCCGGGATTGAAGGTCTGCATTTTCATACTCTCTGTGAGCATCTTTTTGAACCATTGGCTCGCACGGCAGAAGTTTTCGAAGAGAAATTTGGCAAGTTTTTGCCGCAGATGAAATGGCTCAATCTTGGTGGCGGGCACCATATCACCCGTGAGGGTTACGATATTGATGGTTTGGTTGAATTGATCCGACATTTTAAGCAAATGTACGATGTTGATGTCTACTTGGAACCGGGCGAAGCGATAGCAATCGGGACAGGTCTGTTGGTTGGTGAAGTTCTGGATGTGGTGCATAATCAAGTTGATACGGCAATCCTCGATGTTTCGGCAACTTGCCACATGCCGGATATCCTGGAGATGCCCTATCGACCAGAGATTTATGGCGGCTCTGAGCCCGGGGTGAAGCCACACACTTATCGCCTCGGTGGTCCGTCGTGCCTGGCTGGTGACATTATCGGTGACTGGTCCTTCGGTCAGCCATTGAGCCCGGGTGATCGTCTGGCGTTTCTCGATATGGCTCATTACACGATGGTCAAGACCACCACTTTCAATGGTATCCAGCATCCTCATCTCTGCATCTTTGAGCCGGAAACTGGTCAGTTGCAGATTGTGCGTAGCTTCAATTATGATGATTTTCGGGGGAGGCTCTCTTAAAAGAAAAAACTGAGAACAAGAAGAAAAGCGTAACGCAAAGACGCAAAGCAAAGAAGAAAGAGACCTTCTTTAATGCTCGTTTAAAAACAATTCAAACGCTTTTCGTCTTGCCCTTATCCCTTTGCGTCTTAGCGTCTTAGCGTCTTTGCGTTAAATGGTTTTTGTAAATAAGTCCCTTTTTTATAGGTGGTAAACATGGAACGTTGGACAATCAAGAGCGCAGCAAAAACCTACAACATCGATAACTGGGGTGATGGGTTCTTTTCCATCAACCGCAAAGGGCATGTCTGTGTTCATCCTTCGCCGAATTCGAAATACTCTATTGATCTGCGGGCGTTGGTCGATGATCTGATCAAGCGTAAAATCAAACCGCCGATCCTGATCCGTTTCATGAATGTCCTTAAGGGGCGCATTGATGCCATTAACCGTGCCTTCAGTAATGCCATTGAAGAGAACGATTATCCGGCTGGTTATCAGACCTTCTATCCTATAAAAGTCAACCAGCAGCGTCAGGTGGTTGAAGCGATTACCGAGTTCGGCAAAAAACATAAAATTGGTCTGGAGGTTGGTTCCAAGCCGGAACTGGTGGCGGCTATCTCCTTTGCTACGGGTAAGGATTTGCCGATTATCTGCAACGGCTATAAAGATAATGATTTTATCGAAACGATTCTTTATGCCAACAAGATTGGTTACGACATCACTATTGTTGTTGAGGAACTCTTCGAGCTGGAAAAGATTATTACCATGTCGGAAAAGCTTGGCATCAAACCAAAGCTCGGCATCCGCGTCAAACTCTCCGCGAAAGGCACAGGCAAATGGGCAACCTCTGGCGGCAGTGACGCCAAGTTCGGTTTGAAGATCTCGGAGCTCCTGGCGGCTATCGACTTGCTTAAAGAGCATGACCTGCTCGATCAGGTGAAGTTGCTGCATTTTCACATCGGCAGCCAGATCACCAAGATCGACAAGATCAAAAATGCTTTGGTGGAAGGTGCCCGGATCTATGCCGAGATGCGGAAGTTGGGAGTCGGTCTTGAGTATCTCGATATTGGTGGCGGCCTTGGCGTTGATTACGATGGATCGAAGTCGAGCTACTTCTCCAGTGTCAACTACTCCATCGAAGAGTACGCCAGCGATGTCATCTACCAGGTGAAGAATATCTGTGTTGAGGCTGGTGTGCCTTGCCCCAATATCATCTCTGAATCGGGGCGGGCGATAGTCGCGCACTATTCGGTGTTGATCACCAATATTCTCAATACCAACACTCAGAACGCTTTGCCTGATTACGATGACGTGCTTGAGGAATCTGATAAACTGTCGCCGACAGTCAAAAAACTTTATGACATTTACCAGAGTCTTGATCGGCACTCTCTGCGTGAGGACTATCACGACACCTTACAGTTGATTCAGGAGGCCGTGAGTCTTTTCAGCCTTGGCTACCTGACTCTGCATGATCGAGCCCTTGCCGACTGGCGTTGCAACAAGATATTTATCAAGATCAACGAGATTGTGGAGCGGATGCGCGAGGTTCCAGAGGACTTGCAGGTTTTTCAACTGAGTCTGCGTCAGACTTACTTCGCCAATTTTTCGCTTTTCCAATCAGTTCCGGATTCCTGGGCGATCGACCAGCTTTTCCCGATTATGCCGTTGCAACGGCTCAGTCAGAAACCTGATGTTATGGCCACAATTGCTGATATTACCTGTGATTCCGATGGCCAGGTGAGCAGTTTCGTCGGTGAGAATGGCAGAACCAAATTCTTGCCTCTGCACAAGGTGGCGGGTGACGAGGATTACTACATCGGTTTTTTCATGATCGGCGCTTATCAGGAGATTCTCGGTGATATGCATAACCTCTTTGGTGATACCAATGCCGTGCACATTACCTTCAACAAGAAGACCAATTACAAAATAGATACGGTGATCAAGGGCGACGCGACCTGGGAAAGTCTCAAGCATGTGCAGTACAAGGGACCGGAAATTCTCAAGCACGTACAGGATAATCTGGAGAAGAAGGTGGCGTTACGACAAGTCTCTTTTGAGGAAACCAGTCATTTTGTTGAGTTGCTCGATAAGATGCTGGTTTCTTATACGTATTTGGGGGAGTAGTGGCGGAGGATGGAGTTGTTTTAGGAATAGAAAAAAGCTAAGGGCAATTGGACGCTGATTTACGCTGAAAGGGCATGATTTAGAACCAACCTAAGATTTTGTCCTGGGTTTGATCAGCGTTCATCAGATTTGATCAGCGTCCCATTAGGTCTTAGCTTTTTGCTTTTAGGTTATAACCGTTGAGTTAAGAAAAGGGCCACTTCGATTGAAGTGGCCCTTCATCTCTATCTAAGGTCAACATCGCATATAATTAAGTCGTTTTTCGCTCGTTCATCACCTTATAAGCACAAAACTCCCCACACATAGTGCAGGCGCCATGCTCTTCATCAACGCCGGACTCGGCGCGGATACGGCGGGCTTTTTCTGGATCCATAGCGAGAGCAAACTGGCCTTCCCAATCGAGTTCCTTGCGGCACTTCGCCATAGCGATGTCCTTCTCTATGGCACCGGGTACGCCTTTGACAATGTCGCCTGCGTGGGCGGCGATACGGCAGGCGATAACGCCTTCATGAACATCCTCAACGGTGGGTAGCGCCAAGTGTTCACTGGCGGTAACGTAGCAGAGGAAGTCGGCACCGGCTGCTGCGGCCAGGGTGCCGCCGATGGCGCAGGTGATGTGGTCGTAACCGGGGGCGATGTCTGTAACCAACGGTCCGAGTACATAGAAAGGGGCTCCGTGGCAGAGACGCTTTTGTAACTGAATATTCATCTCAATCTGGTTCAGAGGCACATGACCAGGACCTTCGATCATGACCTGTATGCCAGCTTTCCAGGCACGCTGGGCCAGCTCTCCGAGCAGAATCAGCTCCTGGATCTGCGCCCGGTCGCTGGCGTCGGCCAAGCAGCCAGGGCGGAAGCCATCGCCAAGAGAGAGGGTGGCGTCATAAGGTTTGACGATTTCCAGTAGTCGGTCGAACTGTTCAAAGAGCGGGTTCTCGGCATTATTATGGTTCATCCACTCGACGGTGAAGGAACCGCCACGAGAGACTACCTCCATAATGCGACCTTCTTTATCCATTCGCTCGACTGTCGCTCTGGTTACACCACAATGCACGGTGATGAAGTCAACACCGTCGTCGAGATGCTTGATGATGCCATCGAATATTTCGTCGGCGGTCATATCAACCATTGCCTTGCCTTTGCGAGTCACCGTATCGACAGCTGCCTGATAAAGCGGAACCGAGCCGATACAGGCTGTGGTCTCATTGATGATCGCACTGCGAATTTCATCAATCGGACCACCCGTCGAGAGGTCCATAATGGCATCAGCACCCGCAGCAACTGCTACACGAGCCTTTTCCAGCTCCTTGTCGATACTGGTGTCATCCTTGCTGGTACCGATGTTGGCGTTGACCTTGGTGCGCAAGCCTTTGCCAACCGCCAGCGGGATGCCGTTGGTGTGCTTGTTGTTATGACAGATGATCGCTGTCCCTTCGGCAATGCGTTGGCGCAGGATTTCAGGATCAATGTTTTCCGTTGCTGCAGCTTGCTTCATTTTGTCTGAGACAACGCCCTGACGGGCGAGTTCGAGTTGAGTCAGTGTGTTCTGTGTTTTCATGAATCCTCTTTTTTCTGTATATTTTGTTGGTTTTTGAATGTGGATAAAAGGCTTTTAACGCCCGTTTGCTATGCTCACTCAAGACGCCAAGGCGCAAAGTAAGAATGATGACCTATGTTTGATGCTTTTGTTTGCACCCTCTGCGTCTTTGCGCCTTTGCGTTAAACGTTTTGTGTTTTTCTTATGATAGTTCGCGATCCGCGTTCCGCACAGCCTTCGCGCCAGCGAAATGATTGATCGGGCCATGTCCACCACCCATTGGCACAGCATGACGAATCGCTTCATTGATAAAGAGTTTGGCTGATTCGGCGGCTTTAAGCAAAGGTCGCCCCTGGGCAAGCAGGGTGGCGAGAGCTGCTGAGTAGGAGCAGCCGGTGCCGTGGGTGCTGGTGGTGTCGATGCGTTCTGCAGTCAACTTTTGTACCGTCTTCCCGGCCAGGAGAATATCAATCGCATCCTCTTCACGGTGCCCGCCCTTAAGCAGAACATGCCTTGGCCCCATCTCTTGCAGGCTTCTCGCAGCTTCTTCCATCTCTTCGAGAGTCTGAATCTTTCGCCCGGTCAGTGCTTCAGCCTCTGGAATGTTGGGTGTCAGTAGATAGGTGCGGGGCAATAGCTCATTACGTACGGCTTCAACAGCCTCTTTCTTCAACAGTGCAGTACCGCCTTTGGCGATCATGACCGGGTCAACCACGCTGAGCAGGTTGTATCTCTGCATGAGTCCGGCGACACTGCTGACGATCTCGGCATTGTAAAGCATGCCGGTTTTAAGCGTGTCGGTGCCGATATCGTCCAGAACGGCCTCCGCCTGTTTAACAATGAAGCCTGCTGAGGCCGGAGAAAGTCCTTGAACCCCGAGCGTATTCTGTGCGGTCAGCACAGTGATGGCACTGGTGCCGTAGGAGCCTAGCAGGGCGATCGATTTGAGATCTGCCTGAATCCCGGCACCGCCGCCGGGGTCAGATCCGGCAATCGTCATCACGCGGGTCTCTTCCGGGGCTTTTTTGCTGTTGAAGAGCAACGAAAGCTCTCTGGCTGCGAGGGCAGGATTCGAATCGTCAGCAATAGCCGAAATAACCGCCAGAGCGTCGGCACCTGCATCAAGAGCTTCGGCGCCATTGGTCCAGCCGATACCGCCAATTGCGACAAGGGGGATCTTGACGGCCCGGCGTATTTTGCGCAGCGTCTCCAGCCCGACCAGTTCCGCATCATCTTTGGTCTCGGTCGGGAATACGCTACCGACACCGATGTAGTCGGCGCCAGCCATCTCGGCCTTGAGCGCCTGGTCGACGGTGCGGGTTGAAACGCCAATCAATTTGTTCGCGCCGAGCAGTCTGCGGGCATCGTGAACCGAACCATCATCCTGACCCAGATGGACCCCATCGGCAAGACATGCAATGGCGAGTTCCGGATTATCATTGATCAGGAAGGTCACTCCGGCTTCTTTGCACAGTTGCGCCAGCTGGTGGGACAGATTGACCTTTGCCTCTGGGGAGCGTTGCTTGTCGCGGTACTGCACGACGCGGACTCCGCCACGTAATCCTTCACGGACAACCTTCAGAATCTGCTCGTCAGAACCTTGTGGAGTAATCAGATAGAGACCCTTGATCATTTTCCTCTTCTCCAAAAAATAAGAATGCGCCCAGGCTGGTGGCCACGGCGCTTGCCCGCATAACGGGATGCTCGTTGCTGTCCAGGCCGCTTCCCTCCGCCGGTATGATCCGGATCAGGTTCTAAGGGTCGCTTCGTCAATAACGAAGCTCTCAGCAAACGTACTCCCCTAGCGGTGGTGCAGATATAAAAGCAGGTTGCTCTGGTCAGCCCAGAACAATCCGACTGTTCAGTAAATCGATTTCCTGGATTGTTGCGTCGATATCACGATGCTTGCCGAACACATCGACCAGACGCACTTTGCCGTTCATCACCAGTAGTGAAGCGACATCTTCCAGAGCAGTTTCCTGATCGCCTTGGACCAGGAGAAAATGACCATCATTCAGACACATAAGATAACCTCTCCGTTCAACTTAACCTAGCAGCCTGTCGGACAATCAGGGCTGAAGCGAAAATTTGCATGTTTGAGGCCAGATTTTGGCTCATTTGAGAGTAATAGCCGTAGCTATTGGTCGAAAAGGAGCTGAAATCTGGACCAAACAGACGAATTTGCAGCCAGTTTATTGATTGTCCGATAGGCTGCTAGCCTAAAAGATTGCCCACGGTGTGTCAACTGCAAGAATTCTGTTGTTGCTGAAATTCTTGCAGTTGATAAGGTCCGTACACGCAGCCCTTTACTCTTTACACTTCTTAGAATCACATGCTCTAATGTCAAATTCAATTTCAGCGGAGCATCCATGCCTGTCCCTCGTCCAACTCGAGTCGAAATCGACCTTGCCGCTCTCCGGCACAACTTTCTGGAAGTCCAACGCACCGTTGGTGCTGGTTGTGATGTTCTGGCTGTGGTCAAAGCGAACGCCTATGGTCATGGCGTCAGTTCTGTTGCGCCTGCTCTCGCTGCTGCAGGTACCAATATGTTTGGCGTCGCCCTTGTCGAAGAAGGCGTAGAACTTCGCAAACTAGGTATTGACAAACCGGTCCTGATTCTCGGCAGCCTCTTCCCCGGCCAGGAATCGGATCTTCTTGAATATCAATTGACTCCAGTTATCTACGACCTGGATTGCGCCCGTCGCTTGGACAGTACTGCTCGCGATACCGGACGAATTGTTGATTATCATCTCAAGGTTGATACGGGCAGGGGACGACTCGGATTCCGGGCTGATCGACTTGATGAGGTACTCCCTGTTCTGAAGGCTTTGCCGAATCTGAATATGACTGGTTTGATGAGCCACTTTGCTGTGGCCGATGAGCCGGAGCGGGCATTGACCGCTTTGCAGTGTGACGCTTTTTCCGCAGTGGTAGAGACCGTCGAACAGGCTGGATTCAACCCCCGCTATCGCCATCTCGCTAACAGCGCCGGTATCTATAGCCGCGAACTGAATGGATGCAATCTGGTGCGGCCGGGAATTTCCTTGTACGGTGGTTTGACCGGAGGCCCTTTTGACCACCCGTTTACGCAAAGGCCAGTCATGCGCTTTGTGAGTCAGGTGGCTCAACTCAAGGATGTCCCCTCTGGAGAAGGCATCTCCTATGGACATCGTTTTGTGACTTCGAGAGATTCAAAGATTGCGGCTGTTCCGGTCGGCTACGCTGATGGCTATAACCGTCTGCTGACTAATTGTGGCGAAGTTCTGATTCGCGGCCAGCGGGTTCCCGTTGCCGGTACCGTTTGTATGGATTGGATCCTTGTCGATGTGACCGATCTTGCTGATGTCCAGGTTAGTGATGATGTTACTTTGCTCGGTCGTGACGGTGACGAACTCATTACTGCTGAAGAGTGGGCGGATAAAGTTGGTTCAATCACCTACGAGGTCTTTTGTAACATCAGCGAGCGGGTGCCAAGAGTTTTTGTTAATGATTTTTCTTCCTGATTTCCCCTGATGAAAACGTCCTCTACAAAACGACATATAGCTCTTGATCTTGGTACCACCACACTGGCAGGAAGACTGCTCGGCCCAGCAGGTGACGTGCTGGTTGAGACACAGATCGTCAATCCTCAGCGAAAGCATGGTACTGATATTCTGATGCGTCTGCAACAGGCTCATGATGGTGGCGGCGAAGAGCTGCAGTCACTTCTTATCAGTGGTCTGCGGTCTTTGGCCGCAGAGCTTGTCGACAAGGCCGATTGCGTGCCCGATGACATCGCTTCTGTTGCTGCAGCGTGTAACCCCGGTATGTCCTGCTTGCTGCGCAATTTACCTGTTTCTTCGTTACTTTTCCCACCACACAAGCCTCCTTACAAAGAGCTGACTCGTATCTCTGCCAACGAAATCGACCTTGGTCTTTCATCTCCCCTGGAGCTGTTCCCCCTGGCCTCGGGGTTTGTCGGCGGCGATCTGATCGCCTGTCTCCTGGCTGTGCAGGACATTCGGCCTGGAACCCTTTTGATTGATGTCGGCACCAACGCTGAACTCGCTCTATGGGACGGCGAATGCTGGTGGGTCACTTCTGCAGCAGCTGGCCCAGCATTTGAGGGCGGCAACATTGGCACGGGGATGATTATGGCTGATGGTGCGGTCACTGATGTACAACTGACTGGAGATCGTCTGCAACTAACCGTGGCTGGAGGTGGCCAGCCACGCGGTCTCTGCGGCAGTGGTCTGGCGGCTTTGGTTGCTGTGGCCCGCCAGGCCGGATTGATCGATGCGACCGGGCGTATCCTTGCTGCAGATGAAGTCGAGACCAACCTCAATCGATATCTGGTCGAACATGAAAACTCGTGGGCGATCCGCTTCCATCGCGATGCTACCGGAGAGTTGCTCCTGACGCAGGACGATCTGCGCAACTTCCAGCTAGCGAAAGGGGCGGTGCGAGCGGGGACGCAAGTCCTGCTTGAACGAGGTGGATTTGCGCCTGGAGATGTGTCGCAAGTTTTGGTCACCGGTGCCCTTGGTAAGGCTTTACCTGTAGAGGTTCTGAAAAGGGTTGCCTTGCTGCCAGAGCCCATGTTAGATAAAACCTCCTTTATCGCAAACGGTGTGCTGGCGGGCTTGCAAGCCTATTTGACCGCTACAGACGGACAACAGCGATTGGCTGATCTGCTAAACACAATTCAGCCTTTCCCTCTCTCTGGGACTCCGGCTTTCGAAAGGCACTTTTTAGAGGCCCTGGAATTATAAATCAAATCTATTTAACGCAAAGACGCGAAGGCGCGGAGAAAACAAAATCAATTGGACGCTGATTTACGCAGAAAGGGCATGATTTAGAATCAACCCTTAGCTTTTTGTTTTGGTTTTGAATCAGCGTTCATCAGATTTGATCAGCGTCCCATAAAAAGGGATTGACCCAGAGCTTTAATTTCTTTAGACCGTTTCCAAACATAAACCAATTATTCTCAAGAGGTCCTACCATGGCTGTCATCAAACGTGCACTGATCAGTGTTTCCGATAAAACCGGCATCGTCGAATTTGCCAAAGAGTTAAGTAAATACGGCGTGGAAATTCTATCCACCGGCGGTACCGCCAGCATGATGCGCGAAGCTGGACTCACTGTTAAAGATGTCTCCGAGCACACCGGCTATCCGGAAATGCTCGACGGGCGCGTCAAAACATTGCACCCCAAGATTCATGGCGGTTTGCTCGGCCTGCGTGACAATCCGGCTCATGTTGCCAAGATGGCAGAGCACGACATCACTCCGATCGACATGGTGGTGGTCAACCTCTATCCTTTTGAGGCGACTGTGGCCAAATCTGATTGCACCCTTGAGGATGCTATCGAGAATATTGACATCGGTGGTCCGACCATGCTGCGCAGCGCGGCCAAGAACAACCAGTCGGTGACAGTCGTTATTGATCCAACCGATTACGCTGTGGTCCTGGACGAGATGAAAGCCAACGCTGGTGATGTCTCTCGGGAAACCAACTTTCGTCTGGCCCTCAAAGTTTACCAGCGCACCTCGGCCTACGATGCCGCCATCTCCAACTGGCTCGGGCGCCGGATTGATGCAGAGAGCGCCGATTTTCCCAGTGCTTTGACTTTCCAGTTTCAACGCACCGAGATTATGCGCTACGGCGAGAACCCGCATCAAAAGGCGGCTTTCTACGTTGAAAGCGATATTGCCGAGGTTTCAATTGCGACCGCGAAGCAGCTGCAGGGCAAAAAACTCTCCTATAACAATATTGCCGATACCGATGCGGCTCTGGAATGTATCAAGCAATTTAACGAAGGTCCAGCCTGCGTGATTGTCAAGCATGCCAACCCTTGTGGCGTGGCTTATGGCGAGACGCTGCTCGATGCTTACCAACGCGCTTTCAGCACCGACACTGAGTCAGCTTTCGGCGGTATTATTGCTTTTAACCGTGAGCTCGATGCAGCCACTGCTCAGGCGATTGCCGATAAACAGTTCGTTGAAGTGATCATTGCCCCAAAGGTGACTGAAGAAGCAGTCGCTGTGGTCGCTGCCAAGAAGAATGTCCGCCTGCTTGAGTGTGGTGAATGGCCTGAGCAGACGGCTTCCAGGCTTGACTTCAAACGCGTCAACGGTGGCCTTTTGGTCCAGGAGGCAGACCTGGAGTTGACTAACGAATTGAAGGTTGTCAGTAAACGGCAACCTACTGCAGAAGAGATGAAGGACCTGCTCTTCACTTGGCGAGTCTCAAAATTCGTCAAATCGAATGCTATTATCTACGGCAAGGACGGCATGACTATCGGCGTTGGTGCTGGTCAGATGAGCCGGATCAACTCGGCACGCATCGCCGCAATCAAAGCTGAACACGCCGGTCTCGAAGTCAAAGGCGCGGTCATGGCTTCAGATGCATTCTTCCCCTTCCGTGATGGTATTGACAATGCTGCTGCCGTTGGCATCAGCGCCGTCATCCAGCCGGGCGGCTCGATTCGTGATGAAGAAGTCATCGCTGCCGCTGATGAGCATGGTATGGCGATGGTCTTTACCAGCATGCGGCATTTCAGACATTGATGATGAAACTGTTGATGTGAGGCTGTTGAATAGTTGAAGAGTACAAACCAACTAGCAGGTCAAAAGCAAATTAGCTGCGGTTAAAATCTGTCAAGGTCTGTGTTTGAAACCAAAAGACCACGAGATTGTGTCTTTGTCCTTACAGATTTTCACAGATTTTGACCGCGGCTAAAATAAAAGGGTTTGGTTGTGCTTTTGATTGGTTTAAAGGCTAAAGATCAAAGGAGAAGGTATGAAGGTACTGGTCATTGGTGGTGGTGGACGCGAGCACGCGCTGGTCTGGAAAATTGCGCAGTCGCCTCTGGTGGAGGCGGTTTACTGTGCTCCGGGTAACCCTGGCATCGCGGGCCTGGCCGAATGTGTCCATATTCCTGCTGATGATATTGATGCCCTGATCGACTTTGCCACTGCTGAGAAGATTGACCTGACCGTGGTTGGACCGGAAGTACCGCTGACAATGGGCATTGTCGACCGGTTTCAGACTGCTGGCCTGGAAATCTTCGGCCCAAATCAGGCCGCCGCTTGTATCGAGGGCAGTAAAAGCTTTTCCAAAGACCTGATGGCCCAATACGATATTCCGACCGCTGCCTATCAGACCTTCACGGAGCGTGATGCTGCCGTTGCCTATGTCAAAGCACAGGGTGCACCGATTGTGGTCAAGGCCGATGGTCTGGCAGCCGGTAAGGGCGTCATCGTCGCCATGACTGAAGAGCAGGCAATTGCTGGCATTGACGACATCATGCTCGACAAGGTTTTTGGTGCAGCGGGCGCAAGCGTGGTCATTGAAGAATTTATGGATGGTGAAGAAGCCTCGTTTTTTGTCTTCACAGACGGTAAGAATATTCTTCCGCTGGCCTCATCTCAGGACCACAAGCGCGCTTTCGACAATGATGAAGGGCCCAATACCGGCGGCATGGGTGCTTACTCCCCGGCTCCTGTTGTGACTGCGGCTCTTCACGATGTGATTGTCGAAACCATTGTCAAACCGACGATTACCGGGATGGCTAATGACGGTTGCCCGTACAGTGGCATTCTCTATGTTGGCCTGATGATCAAAGATGGTAAACCACGGGTGGTTGAGTATAATGCCCGTTTCGGTGACCCGGAAGCTCAACCGCTGTTGATGCGCATGAAGTCGGATATCGTACCGGTACTGCAGGCTTGTGCCCGTGGCAAACTGCAACAGGATTCGATTGAGTGGCACGACAAGGCTGCTGTCTGTGTAGCTATGGCCTCAGGCGGTTATCCGGCCTCTTACGACAAGGGGTTTGAGATCACCGGCCTGGAAGAAGTCCTGGCGATGGAGGATGTAGTTGTTTTTCATGCTGGCACCAGCCTCAAGGATGGCAAAATTGTCAATAGTGGTGGCCGGGTTCTTGGTGTTACCGGCCTCGGCAGTACGGTTGCCGAAGCGATTGATTGTGCCTACGCTGCTGTTGCGAAGATTAACTGGAACGGTGTGCATTTCCGCAAAGATATAGGGCGGAAGGCTTTAAATCGCTGACTGTAAAAAGTGAAAGGTAAAAAAGGAAGAGGTTTAACTTATGAATGAAACCCCACTTGTCGGCATCCTCATGGGAAGCGACAACGATTACGAAATCATGAAGGAAACAGCCGTTGCGCTCAAGCAGTTCGGTATCCCCTTCGAGATGACTGTCTCCAGTGCTCATCGTACCCCGGAACGTACCGCTAACTTTGTTCGTGGTGCGAAAGAGCGCGGCATAAAAGTCCTGATCGCAGGAGCTGGAGCTGCAGCCCATCTTGCCGGCGTGATTGCTGCTGAAACAACTCTACCGGTAATTGCTGTGCCGATCGATGCCACCGCGCTGAATGGTATGGACGCCCTTTTGGCAATGGTGCAAATGCCAGCCGGAATCCCGGTGGCGACCATGGCGATCGGTAAGGCCGGTGCGCGTAATGCCGGTATCTTTACTGCACAAATATTGGCTGTTGATGACGCCGACCTCAGTGAAAAGCTTGTGCAGTTCAAAGCCGAAATGGCTTCCGGAGGTGAGGCTAAAGCTGCCGCTCTTGATAAGCGACTCGCTGAGGACTTCAGCTGATCCGTTTTGGCGGTCGGTAACGAATAATTTCCGACACACCTTGTCTTGACAGGGGTTGGTAAGTCATATTAATTTAGCAAGGTTTCTGTCGTGTCTGAGCAGCATGGTTGCTCAGACACGACAGTATAAGTTTTAGAGGGTGAAGAATGGACGCTTTTGTCCTTCTGCCCGGGAGAAAATAATTTGAGTAAAGAAAAGAGTTTCAACGACCAGCTATGGGATTTTTTCTGTTCCCTGAAGCTGGCGATTATTACCCTGATTCTGCTGGCGACGACCTCGATTATCGGTACGGTCATCGAGCAGAACAAGTCTCCTCAGGAGTACATGCAGAATTACGGCATGAGCGAGTCGACCTTTAAGGCGCTTGACGCTTTGCAAATTTTCGACATGTATCATTCCTATTGGTTCTTATCCCTGATGGGGCTTTTTGCCGTTAACCTGATCTGCTGTTCGATCAAACGCCTGCCGCGTATTATCAAAATTGTGCGCGAACCGATCCTGGTCGCAGACGATGGCCTGTTTCGTACCTTTTCCAATAAAGGCGAAGTTGTTACACAAGGGACAATCGAGAGCGTGCGCGACAAAGTTGTTGCCCTGCTCGGCCAGAAGTTCGCAACACCGGTGGTTACCGAAGAAGATGGCAAAATCCATCTTTTCTCGCAAAAGGGTGCTCTGTCCCGTTTCGGCGTTTATGTCACCCACTCTTCGATCCTGATTATCTTCCTCGGTGCCATGATCGGCAATGTCTGGGGTTATA
>JAJRRB010000020.1 GCA_024279915.1 Deltaproteobacteria bacterium | reverse complement strand
TTTTTTTGCGTTGTTTGGTCAATACAGCAAGTTCTTCTGATAACTTCAGATGATCTTCTGAAATATCCGAGTCTATCTCTTTCATAATCATTCTCTCACGCATTATGTTCAGATGATAAGAGTTTGCAGGTAAGAGGAGTTCGGTCTTCCTTCCACCAGAGGCTACCACTCAAAAAAACCATACAATATTGATGCCAAGAGGATCAGAGACAAGCAACGGGTTGGGCCATGAATAAATAACGGCCCATTCGCAATTGGTGGAAAAAGCAAAAAAACCAACGATACGCATCCTCAGAGCCCTGAAGAACCTTAGAGGCAACTCCTCGGAGTCAATTTTGTGAGGGATAGATCATTTCTCACAATTATCTCACAATTTAGTTGTCAAACAGGACTGACTTTGGTATATTTCAACCAACTCTTCGATTGCCTGCAAGCCGAAGAGCTCTATGGACCCCGCGTATCCCCCCCCTCCTTACGCGGGGTCTTTTTTATCTTTCTCCTGTAAAAGCTACAGAGACAATCAGCCCCCAGACTTTCCACTTCGGTTATTTAACGTTGGTATGCTCTGCTTTTGGAGTGAGTGTCTCTGGTTATCCTCAGACATTTACTCTATGAGGAGTATTCCGAACCAGCTTAGTCTGCCTTGAATGCCCGCAGGAGATGAGGGATCAGTTGCTTTTTGCGCGACAGAACCCCTTTCAATTCAAAACGACCTGACTCAAGTTGAGGATAGCCAATCGCTGCGATCAAGTCCTTATCACCACGGACCACAAGCTGACTGTTCTGCTGCACGATATCAGTTACCAACAGACCGGCCAAACCCAGGTTGCGCTTGTCAACAAGGGACCCCAGTCCTTGCAGGATCTATTCTCGACGTTCCTCAAACTCCTGATAACCAACAACTTCAGCCTGGCCGATGCCAAAACAGCTGGTTTCGACTGTGTACTCTTTAAAATCTGCCATCACAAGAGCTTCTACGTTGGGATAGGCAGCAAGAGTGCTGCCAGCCTGGAACATCTGACGCCCGAAAACAAGCGCATCCAGACCAGAGCATTGCTCAAGCCACTGCACCAGCTCGCGATCCACATCAGTTGTGGTTGGCGACTTCAACAGCACCGTATCGGAGAGTAAGCCAGCCAGCATAAGAGAGGCGATTCGGGATTCAGGTTCAATTCCAGCCTGGCGATACAATGTGGCAACCACCGAGCAGGTACTACCCAGAGGCTGGTTGATAAAGCGAATTGGCGCATCAGTGTGGAAATTCCCTAAACGATGATGATCAATCACTTCAAGAATATCGACCTGGTCAGCACCGGGGACAGCTTGCGATAATTCGTTATGATCAACCAACACCAGTTTAAGTGACGATGACCATAACAAGTTGGATTTGGTCACAACCCCGCAGACCAGCCCTTCATTATCAAGGACCATGACTCCAGGAGAAGTGCTGCGCATCAAGACCTTACGTATTTCATCAAGACGATCATCGAGATGCGCCTTTGGGACATCTGCATCAGCGAGATAGCGTACAGGTGTCGACATCCGTGCCAGTAGCGCGCTGGTTGCCGTATCAAAAGGAGTGCATAGAATAGAGACCTCCCGTTTGCGAGCCAATGCCACGAGATCGTCATCTATCGCCAACCCGCCGGTCACTACCAGTAGACGAATCCCCAGCTCGATTGCATCCAGCTGGACATCTCGACGATCACCGACAAAAACCACGATTCTGCGTGGATCAGCATCTGCCAGTCGCTCGTGAAAACTATCCACAGACATGGCACCAACAAACAGGTCGAGCTCCTCAGTACGCGTTTCGTCGACGAGGTTACTGGCCGTTGCTTGCAGACAGAGCTGAATTGAAGCTGTTGAAGAGAGGACCTGGCGGATAGGTTGACCTGCGCGCGGCAAAAAAACATGTTCAGTAAGCCGCTTTAAAATCAATGCTCCGAGCGGCTGACGATCAGCGTCGATAACGGGCAACATGCGAATATCGCGTTGGCGCATCAAATCCAGCGCCTGCATGAGTGGTGCTCCGGCCTCAATGACTGCGGGCTGCCCATCAACGGTGTCACGTAAACGGGGATAAACGTCGGTCAAAAGAGTTGGCGGTTGTTGCCCCAGAGTGTCGAGAACAAACTCGGTCTGGCGATTGAGATGTCCGGCTCGCCCTGAGAAAACGTTCTTGCGACCCTGTTGTTGACAGAGTTCGGCATAGGCAATCGCACTACAAATAGAGTCCGTATCCGGGTTACGATGTCCAACAACAAAAACTCTTTCAGCTCGACTCATAAGTCCTCCACATCCGGCGATCTTCGAACGTCTCCCATACCGGCCACATCTTCCACAATGCCACGTTCAGGAAGGCCCTCAGTATTCAACCAATCTCGAAAAGAAGAGGACTCAAAACATCATTGAAAAAGACTGACAATAAAGAGGAGATAAGCACCCAACAGTATTACGCCACGTTTACGATCCAACTTAAGCCGCGGTGACATCATGGTCAGAAGAGCGATCAACAAGGCACAGAAACCGAGCATGATCGGAAAATCCATGCTCAAGACTCTCGGTTCAATCGTGATCGGCTGAATCATCGGGCAGATGCCAAGCACGAAAAGAAGGTTGAAGATATTGCTGCCAATGACATTGCCGACACTGATATCCATTTCGCCTTTCCAGGCACTCATCACTGACGCAGCCAATTCCGGCAGGCTGGTGCCTACCGCAACAATGGAGAGACCGATAATCAATTCAGAGATGCCGAGCAGAGTCGCGATCATGACAGCCCCCCGCACCATCAGCTCGGCACCAAGTCCTAAGCCGACCATACCGATCAGCACCAACGCGATGTCGCGACCACGCCCGGAAGAAGCCTCAGTGAGAGCTTTGTCAACCTCACCATCCGCTGGAATCGAAGGGTTACGCGCCGTCATTAAACAGTAGACAAGAAAGACCAGCAAGCACAAGAAAAGCCCCAGACCGTTCATAAAGGCAATCTCGCCATCCATCGCTATGAGATAGACACCAAGAGAGGCGACAACCATAATCGGTACTTCACGAACCAGGGTGGAGCGGGCGACGACAATCGGGGTGATCAGAGCAGCAATCCCAAGAATTAATCCGATATTGGCGATATTGGAACCGATGATATTGCCAGCGGCCATAGACGATGCACCACGGGATGCAGCAAAGAGTGAGACCATGAGTTCCGGCATGCTGGTCGCGAAAGCGACAACCGTCAATCCGACCACTAAAGGCCTTATACCAAAAGACAAGGCCAGGCGCGAGCATCCGGTAACCAGATATTCTGCACCGTAATAGAGCAATAGTAATCCTGCCAGAACAAGTATGGTACCAAGTAACATTCTGAGATCCTTGCTAATCCAAGAGTCTTAAGAGTCCTGGATCTTTTGAATAGTTCTTTATCACAAGCTGTCATCCCCGAATGATCCTATCGGGGGAGCCACGGCTTCAGAGTCTGGATTCCCGATTACACCCTCGAGAATGGCGACTTTATGCTACTTAATCATGACCTTTAAGATTGTACAATAAACAACACAGTCTAATACCTGTATCACCCAGTGTCGAGAGTAAGCCGCATACGATACGAATATCTTGACTTTTCATCCGTCAAAAGAATAATATCCATATATTCAATTTTCCAAAAAGGATTAATTATGTCAGATGTAGAATTCGACAAGTCCATCAATCTTGACCGTGAAGCAGAAATCCTGAAAGTACTCGGTCACCCGGTTCGCCTGAAGATCGTCGCTGGCCTTATGTCCCAGTCCTGTAATGTCAAAAAGATCTGGGAATGCCTTGAGCTACCACAGGCGACTGTATCTCAACACCTTGCATTGCTCAAGAATAAGGGCATCATCGAAGGCAATCGAGACGGGGTTGAAGTCTTTTACCAGGTTACCTCAGTAGAATCCCGTAAAATTGTTGAAGCCTTGATGGAAAGATTCACCTGCACATAAATACGCATGCGTTGTGTTCTGCAGGAGTTATCGGGAATGAACGCTGTTGACATCACATAAGACAGGGGGGCAATATTATTCAAATGTTGCCCCCCCTCTTTTAAAATTCTATTTACCATTCTAATTTGCACAATTCTGAGTTACAAACATTCCTCACATTTGCGATTTTTCAGCAATGGCAATAATCACCTCATAGCTTGCTGGCACCCCGGCATCACACCGGTATTCCCTCTCATACATTGTCATCATTGATTGCATGACGCGACGCGACGCCAATCCACGCGGGCGATCTGTAGCAGCGTTGCTGGCACCGATTTGTTTGAGTTGGCGCAACAGATCTGGCACATCGTCATGATATTCCACCTCCATTGTACTGAGCAGGTCTCGACAAAACAGACCAGCAAAACTAAGCGCAGTGGAAACTTCATTAAGCGTAGGAAAACTCTGTACATGAGAATTCCGACTACCATTATTTTCGAACACAGCCCGACGATGTGAAGCACGCAATTCACAAAGGGTCTTTTCACCAAAGAGTGCCAGAGCGAAAACTCCACCAGGTTTGAGGACCCTTGCAACCTCGTTAAACGCTGACGGCAAACAATCAACCCACTGATAGACAGAACTTGAAACAACAGTAGCGAAAATGCCATTAGCAAATGGCAGAGTCCTTGCGTCACCGTCACAGGCAGAGACAGCAGGCAACCGACTTGCCGCTTCCCGAGTCATGCCGTGAGCAATATCCATCAAGACAAGAGGCTGACCAGGATCAGCATTAAGCAACTCTGCTGCAAGAGCACCAGTCCCAGTACCAACGTCCAGACACACACCGGGGTTTTTTTCAAAGGTGGACAGCTTGCGATAAAGCAATTCGACCACCCGTTTCTGAACGGATGCGTAGCGATCATAATCACCGGCATGACTTGAAAAATTGCCACGCATGTGCTCGCTGTCTATAGCTTTAACTGGAACCATCAGCAAAACTCCAGAATTCTTGCAATAGTCTCTTCTGGTTGGCTAAGGAAAGGACTATGGCCAACGCCAGGGAACCCTGAGAATCTCCCCTGCGGGAGCATTTCAGCCAGCAAACGTCCTGCGGCGACCGGTGCAATCTGGTCTAAATCGCCATGTAGCACCAAAGCAGGCTGATGAATTTCGGGGAGAATGGCACGTTGATCCTGAACTGCCAGCATATTGAGCAAACCCAGGGTAGAGCTTTGGTCAGGCAAAGGGCTTTTTCTTACGGCAAAAGTCCGAATTGTTCGCAGTCTTTCTTTGCAGATTTCTTCACCGGCAAAGGCCAAAGAGAAAAAATCGGCAAGTGTCGCTTCGAAACGCCGCTCCAGGTTTCTGGCCAGGGCACGAACCTGAACTGAGGGCAATCCAAATGCCCAGTTTTCGCTTTGCGTAAAACAGGGTGTGGTACCAACCAGCACCAGCTTCTCAACTAACAACATATTCTGTCGAGCTATCTCCAGGGAGAGCATACCACCCAGCGACCAGCCTACCAGAGTAACAGGAGTATTCTCAGTGGCTGTAAGCCAAGCGCCCAAGTCAGCAGCAATCCCGACAAGATCGTTCTGCAGGGGAGGAGAGGAATTGCCATGACCGGGAAGATCAGGAATCAGCAAACGAAAATAGGCAGAGAGTAAGCTGGCAACTTCGCTGAAGACAGCTGCAGACATGGCCCAGCCGTGCAACAGTACGAGGGGTCGGCCATGACCAACTTCGTACCAGGCCAACTGTCGTCCATCCGGTAATTTGAAATTGGCTGACTTCACCCGGCAAACTCCCTGTAAACGGCAAGAATCTTTACAGAAGCTCGCTCAAGATCAATCGCATCGTGACTGGCCATAACCGTCGCACGCAGACGGCAGCGTCCCGAAGCAACAGTCGGTGGACGTATGCCTTGCAGGAAGATGCCCTCTTCAAGTAACCGACCGGTCATCTGCATGGTCGGCTCCGGATCTCTGGTTAACACCGGGATAATCTGTGTAGTACTACCCAACAGATCCATGCCACCAGCGATCAGCGACTCCGACAGTTGGACACGATTACGCTCCAGCTTCTCGCGAAGTTTCTTGCCTTCGGCGCTGTCAACCAAATCAAGTGCTGCCATGGCTGCTGCCGGAACACCAGGTGGCAGGCTGGTCGAAAAAATGAATGAACGACTACGATTGATCAGTGTATCGATGACCACTCGTTTTGCGGCAAGGTAGGCCCCGCTACAACCTAAGGCTTTACCGAGCGTACCCATATGCAGATCAATGCGTTCGAGACAGTTGAGATGCTCGCCCGTGCCCCTTCCCTTTCCACCCAACACACCTGTGCCGTGCGCATCGTCAACCATCAGCAGAGCATCATGCGCCTCCTTAAGATCACAGAGCTCTGCTAATGGAGCCATGTCACCGTCCATACTGAACACACCGTCGGTGACAATTAACCAACGGCCCTTCCGATTCGGTTTCTCCTGTTCCATCAGTTCGGCAAGTGCAACTGTATCGCAATGAGGATAAACAATGGTGCGGGCTTGAGCCAACCGGCAACCGTCAATAATCGAAGCATGATTGAGCTCATCGGAAAAGATGACATCATCGGGGCCCAGCAAGCCTTGCATGATCCCTGTATTGGCTGCATAACCTGAGTTGAAGAACAGAGCGGCAGGAGTTCCCTTGAAAGCTGCGATGCGTTCCTCAAGGGAGGCATGAGTTGGCATGGTGCCGGAGACCAGACGACTGGCACCGGAGCCGACTCCAAGCTCTCGGGTCGCAGCAATCATCTTTTCAATCAGGGTGGGATGATCGGCAATCCCGAGGTAGTTGTTAGAGCAAAGGAGCAGGACCTCACGACCATTGACATGAACCTTCGGTCCTTGACCACCTTCAACAATTCGCAGGGATCGCAACATTCCCTGTTGCTTAAGTTTATCGAGTTCACGTTGCCAGTCATTCATCGGCAGGTATCCATTCTTGAGCTGTTGATATCACCCCGGGGGTATTGAACAAAACGACCTGACGTTCCAGGTATTCGACAAGCTCTGCGAGTGAAGTTTTTGCCTGATCGACAAAGAAAATGCGCCCACCGCGCGAATCGCCAGACAACTTCATATCAGAAATCCGTTGGTAGCCAGCTTGTGGATCAGCGACATAGCCAATGGTATAATCCGGGTCATCAGACCAGCACAACTCTGCGACAATGCCTGGGGCTCCAAGAACCTTACCAGCCAGCACCAGAGCCTCCAGAATACGATGATGACCAAGACCCGCTGATGTCAAATCGGATTTCAACGCAGGCCGACACTCTGGAGACAGATCCATCCGGGAGACCCTGACACCGCGAGTCTGATCCTCCTCGAAACGTTTACCGGTACTTGACTCCATAATCACGGCGCCGCGCATGACTGCTCCCCCAGGCCCAGCACCCTTGGCAAGTAACGGCACCGCCCTCTCTGCAATGTCTTCTTGAACTCCGGCCTTGGCCAACAGACAAATAGCAAGCTGACGGCCTTCCTGCCAACTGTTCACCTGGTAGGTGGAGAGATCGGGAAGTGATTTATAGCAGACAGTTGCCCGGTCAATTCGCTCTACGCTACAATGGATTTCGTCAACCTCCCCGTTGGAACAGTGCATTGCGCGTGCTGTCAGAGCAGCAGTCACATCGCCAACAGCAGCTTTTGGAACAATACGTTCAGCGCCAGCAAGGTGTTGTCCATGGCATGTTGCCCGCATACGTATGGAGTAAAGGGAGGTCATCATGGGGAAAGAAATTATCATTGCTGCCAGGACTTGTCAACCTCACCAGGAAGATGGTTAACAATCCTTTTCTCTTGGGTTAACCATCTGATAATGTAAGCTTTTTCTGTACAGTCAGTTTATAAAATCGGCACTAATAGCCTGGAGGTCGGCCAGAAGCTTAATACCGCTTGTCTCAATCGGAGCTATTCGCTATTATTTAACAAATCAGACTATTGCCACCAAGTCTTGCAGATCTGTCTTCTATGGTGACTTTATTTCCACCGGGGATCATGAAAAAATTTATCCTGATATGTCTGTGCAATGTAGTCCTGTTGTTTCTCTTGTACCTTCCTGCACAGGCACGCATCGTCATCGGTTTGACGACTGTTGCGCCACTCGCCAAGATTGACCAGGCAACAGTAAATAAGTTGAGCAAAGCGCTTACAGCCTCTGCCGGGGCTGACGTCAAGATACGCAGCTTTGATAATGATGCCGCCATCACCAACTGGCTATTACGGTTTCAGGAAATCGATGCCGCCATCGTCAGCTCTGAGTTCTTCAGACAACAATCGGCAGGAACACTAAAACACCTCGTTGACCTTCATACCAAGAGCAGCAACTATACGCCGTTGGCCCTGGTCGTTCGCAGCAATCTGAGCAGCGACAGAATTAACCAGACAAAAACAGCCTTTCTAACAATAAGCGTGAGCAGCAACGGCCAAAAGCTCTTGGGGCAACTGGGAGGGGTCGGAGTCACCCTCCCTGGAGAAGCCCTCAAACGTAAAGCGGCCATAACTGCACCTGCCCCGGTTCAACCCATTAATAGAAAACCACAGCCAGAAGTTAAAAGAAAGCAACCGGCAACAACACCACAACCTCAGGATAAAGTGACTGCGCCACCGAAGAAACCCGCAGGGAAACCAATAGTTTCTGTCTCCCCTGTAGTAACAAAGAAACAACCGAGCAAAGAGCAAGCGTCTGTCCCTGGCGTTGAACCTAAAATCAAGCCCAAGGTTGAACCAAAGATTGAGCCTAAACCTGTAAATAAGCCTGCTACCGAGATATCCACAAAGACCGCTGACAAACCAGCCCCCGTTTCAGAAGTGACGCAAACTCAGATAGAACAGAAAGAGACCAAAGAAGAGATCAAACCGAAAAAGCAGGTCAGGCAGACCGGAACAAAGGCACATCCTGCAGCCAAACCCCAGGTAAAAAAACAGGAAAAACCCGCTGAAACACCAGAGCCAAAGCCAGCGTCCAACAAAAGACTGATATTTTTTGCTTCCTTTGTCCTCCTGCTTGTCATCCTTTTCAAAATCTGTCTCTTTGTCATGCGCTGGCAGAACAAGAGAAAATCAGCGTTCCAACCGGAAAAGACTCCAACTCTTGAGCATGAAGAAGTTACTACTCCTGCTCTGATTCCGGCTCTAGAGACAACACCAGAGGGCACATCTATCGATGAAGGACTTGTCATTGAAGCTGGACGGTTAGGCTCAGGAAAAGTCCCGGAGTTATTAAAACGCTGCGCCGATCTGCCGAGACCTGTTGTCTTGCAAGTCACCAAAGGCTCCGGTGAAAAGCTGGTCTACTTTGCAGGTGGACAAGTTTCTGGTGCCTTGACTCAGAACTCAACGACAGCAGAGTCAGGTGTACGCTGGGACAAACTTGGCAGCCTTCTGATCCGGGAGGAGTTGATCACCAGAGAGGAACGTGATCAAGGCATGGCCCTGCTCAGAGACGAGCCTGAGCTGCGCTTCGGCGAGGCGTTACTTAAACTCGGTCTGATTGACCTGTCAGGCCTCAGACATGCTCTCACCCGCCAAGCCAAAGTGACTATCTACTCGTTGATTCTCTTTCCGGAAGGACACTATCAGGTGTTTGCCGGTGATGGTTCATTGCCACCAGAAGAGAGTGTTTCTCTTGAGGTTACCAGCCTGATCCGTGAAGCTTCTCACCACCAAACAGAGTGGACGGCAATCCGTCAGGCATTACCCAACTTGAACACAGCTCTGCGTTTCTCACCGGATGGCCGCAATAAACTTGAAAAAGTCAATCTCTCCTCCCAGCAGGAGACGACCCTGTCGCTGATAGATGGCAAAAACACTATCAACGATATTTGCATCGGATCATCCATGATGGACTACGAAGTTTATCGTTTCCTGTACCTGATGGTTAAAGCTGGCGTATTGGAAGAGTACTCTTCCAATACGCCATGAATGAACACGCTCAGTTTCCATGAGAAACATGAGATAGCTGTTTTAATCTCTACCAGGACAAACTAATCATGATAACCAAGAATCACACCATTCTGATTGTCGACGATGTCACCAAGCGCCGACTCCACCTCCAATCCATGCTGTTGGAAAGAGAAGACTCCATCCTCGAAGCAGAGACGGCAGAAGCGGCCCTGGAGCTGATCCAGCGGAAGCCAGCTGACCTGGTTATTACTGAGACCGAACTGCCGACACGCAGTGGTCTTTATCTGCTCCAGGAGGTCAAGCGGCATTACCCGGAAACCGAGGTGATCCTGACGACACACAACGCCTCTTCCTTTAGCCTTTTGCAGGCCTTAAGGCATGGTGCCTTTGATTTCATCGTTCGTCCCATCGACACCTCGGAGATTCTCTTTAACGTCATTGATCGCGCCTTCGCCCAGATCGACCTGCGCATACAGAATCACGTACTACTCGCTGAATTGGAACATCGCAATCAGGAGATGGCACAGTCATTAACCATGATGACTGCTCTCAGCAAAGCGATTGAAACAATTAATTCGGCTATCGAAGTCGGTGATCTCCTGAGTCGCCTGCTTGACGCGACCCTTGGTGCCCTGCATGCTAAGCGAGGCTTACTCGCACTGGTCAGTGGAGAGAGTCGTAATCATTTCGGCATTAAAATGAGCCGCGGCATCTCGTCGGACTTTGTCAAAAAGCATCCGGACAAACTTTCTGAAGGACTCTTACTTGATATCGCCCGTAGTGGCAGCCCGATTGTTGTGCAAGAAAGCCTGCCAACTTATATGCTGGACAGGGTTACCACAGACGAAAAACATCTGGTGACAGAACCGGGGCTTCTCTCTGTACCGCTCTACCACCGCGACCGTGCCATCGGCGTGATGATCCTATTTGGCCATGCGGACGACACGCCTTTTACCGACCAGAACCTGCAGTTTCTGGTACAGCTGGCACATCATGCCGCTATCGCTCTCGAAAAAGCAGGGATTATTCATCAACTCAAGCGACAGGGTAAAAGCAACAAAAAATAAATGCGACTCACTTACGAAAAAACGGGGGACAGAATAAATTCTGTCCCCCGTTTCTGCATTTACCAACCGATAACCCTTCAATTCCTGACTATTTTTTCAGTGCACCTCTAATGGTAGCGACAATCCCTTTGACATCCAAACCATATCTTGCCCGTAACTCCGCTTGACTGCCCTGCTCGACAAACTTATCGGGCAGACCGATTCGCTTGACGGGAACAGTAACTCCTGCCTCGCAAAAGAGTTCGAGAAGTGCAGAGCCAAAGCCACCCTGAAGAACGTTTTCTTCTACAGTAAAAACGAAGCCGGTCCTGACAGCCTCAGTTACCAGCATATCTTTATCAAGAGGCTTGAGGAAAATAGGATCGACGACTGTGAGGTCAAGACCTTCAGCACTCAGCGTTTCTGCTGCGGCCAAGACCTCTGCCACCAAGTGTCCAACAGCGAAGACAACTCCATCCTTGCCTTCACGCAGTTTTTCACCCTGCCCCACAACCAGAGGCTGCGGCTTGACCGTCGCAACTCCAGTCCCCGCACCTCGTGGATAGCGGAAGGCGAAAGGTCCATCGGCATTCAACGCTGTTGCCACGGCATGACGTAGATAATTTTCATCCCGGGGAACCATGAAGACCATGTTGGGCATATGCCGCAAATAAGAGAGATCGAACACGCCGTGGTGCGTTGGACCATCGGCACCGACCAGACCGCCACGATCGAGACAAAAAGTGACCGGCAGGTTCTGCAGACAAACATCGTGCAGGACATTGTCGTAAGCACGTTGGCGAAAAGTGGAATAAATGGCAAGGAACGGTTTGAGGCCCTGAGTAGCCATGCCAGCCGCAAAAGTAACCGCATGCTGCTCGGCAATACCGACATCAAAACAGCGCTCAGGAAAGCGCTCTGCAAATGTATTGAGCCCGGTTCCTTCGAGCATGGCCGCCGTAATCGCCACGATACGATCATCCTCTTCGGCCAACTCAGTCAATGTTTTGCCGAAGACAGAGGTATAACTGGGTGGCCCGCTGCTGCCCTTCTTTACTTCACCAGTAATCGGGTCAAAGGGCCCAACGCCATGATAGAGATGTGGATTCTCTTCTGCAGGAGGGAAGCCCTTGCCCTTTTTTGTGACCACGTGCATCAGCACCGGGCCGTCCATATGGGTAATATTTTCGAGAGTCTGAACCAGTTCTTCAAGCTTGTGACCATCAATCGGGCCGACATAGTCGAAATCAAATGCCTCTAAAAGCATGCCTGGCGTCAAAAAACCCTTCACCGCCTCTTCTGCCTTCTTCGCCAAACGCCTGAGGTCTTTACCAATTTTAGGAACACTATCGAGGAAGTTCTCTGTTTCCCGCTTCAGGCGAACAAAAAAGTCTGACGTCAGTTGCCGGCTAAAAAAGGAAGAAAGAGCGCCGACATTCGGCGAAATTGACATTTCATTGTCATTCAAGATAACAAGCAGGTCTTTTTTGAGATGTCCCGCATGGTTCAACGATTCGAAAGCCAGGCCAGCAGTTAAAGAACCGTCGCCGATAACAGCAACAACCTTCTCGTTACCGCCCTTGGTATCTCGCGCTGTCGCCATACCGAGGCAAGCAGAGATCGAGGTACTTGAGTGGCCAACATTAAAACAGTCGTGGGGACTCTCCTCGCGCTTGGGAAATCCGCTGAGACCATCCAGTTGCCGTAAGGTCTTGAATTGCGCGTAGCGACCAGTCAAAAGTTTGTGAGCGTAAGCCTGATGACCAACATCCCAGACAATTTTATCCTTGGGGGTATTAAAGACTCGATGCAAAGCAATCGTCAACTCGACAACGCCAAGTGAACTTGCCAGATGTCCACCGGTCACAGCTACGGTTTTTATAATAACGTCCCGCAGCTCCTCGGCCAACTTTGGCAGTTCTGTTTCGGAAAGATTTTTCAGTGCAGCAATCGGATTTTCCTGTTTCAGTATTTCGGACATATTCACCACGTATATTGTTTCAAGATTTTCGATCAACAATGTAGCGGGCCAGCACCTGCAGAGGTTCTGCAGCGGCCCCCAGAGGCGTTAGTGACTCCACAGCAATATCGCAGAGTTCGTTCGCTCTTTGCCGTGCTTCAGCAAGACCGAGCAGGCCCGGATAAGTTATTTTACCGCGGGCCTGATCACTACCAACGTCTTTACCAAGTTCTGTCTGATCACCAACAATATCCAGGATATCATCTGCGATCTGAAAAGCCAGTCCGGCCGCACCGCCAAAACGGATCAGTGCGGCGATTTGTTCTTCATCGCCACCACCGAGTAAAGCACCAACCTGAGTTGAAGCCAGAATCAATCCACCGGTTTTATGTGTATGGATATATTCCAGAGTCGGAAAATCAATCTCCTTACCCTCAGACTCCATATCAACAACCTGCCCACCAACCATGCCCTGTGAACCAGCATAGCGGGCAACGAGCTCAATGACTTTCAGCACCTTTGCCGGCTCAATCAAGCGGTTGGCCTCAGCATCGGCCAGAAGTCGAAAGGCTTCGGTCAACAGAGCATCACCAGCGAGGATGGCCGTAGCCTCGCCATAAGTCTTATGATTGGTTGGTCGACCACGGCGGAAATCATCATCATCCATGGCCGGTAAATCGTCGTGTATCAAGGAATAAGTATGGATCATCTCCATGGCACATGCAGCATGCAAAACCTGTTGTGCAGAGCCACCGACCGCCTCACTGGCTGCAATCATCAGAATCGGCCGTAAACGTTTGCCACCAGCAAAAATCGAGTAGCGCATAGATTGGTGCAAGGAGAAAGGCAACACCTCCTCGCCCGGCAGCCAGCGCTCCAGGGCTTGATCCACCAAAGCCGAACGGTCATGTAGATAATCTTTCAGTTCCATAACGCCTTTGAGTTCCAAATGATAGAATATGGAAAGTGGGGTTCAGCCCTGATCTTTATTGTCACCAAATGGCTCAGTGGTAAAAGAACCATCGCTATTTTTCGTCAGCGTTTCAATCCGCGCCTCGACAGCCTGCAATTTTTTACGGCACAGGTTGGCACTCTGCACACCTGCCTCGAAAGAGTCTAAAGCTTCTTCCAGAGGGATTTGACCTTTCTCCAGTCGTGCAACAGCTTCTTCCAGATTCTTCAGCGCTTGTTCGAATGTCATCTTGTCCGGCATACACCCTTCCTTTCTTCTGTAAGACACCACGCCCTCAGCGTAGTGTCAAGCAACTTAAACCATAGCGTCAAGCAACCACAACCGTTGTGTCAAGCATCTTCAATCATGTTTAAAAGCAACTCACGGATTCAGGGAATCATCAAAAATGGCCAGCAGTGCAAGCGGATCGATCCGTTCTCCCAAAAGCCTGACTGTAAGGTGGAGATGAGCGCCAGTCGACCGGCCCGTACTGCCAACTTTACCAAGCACATCACCGGCCTGAAGTTCATGATTTTCTTCAACCAATATCTTTGAGAGGTGAGCATAAACAGAGAGCAAACCTTCACCATGATCAACAACCACAGTCTGACCGGTATAGAAGAGATCAGAGACCAGAACCACGCGTCCACTGCTGATGGAGCGCACAGGCGTTCCAGCCGGGCTCCTGAAGTCAGTACCGCTATGCGGTGACTTCGGTTTGCCGTTCATCACCCTGCGCTTGCCAAAAACACTGCTGACCGGGTCATCAACCGGTCGTTCGAAAACCGTCCAGAGTCGTGAGGATCTCAACTCATACTTGTCATTGAGAAGGTCGCTCTCGCGATTGATCCGAATGACATCCTTTTGCACCGGTGTCACCATACGCTCAGGTAGAGTTAATTCTTCTTTTGGACGCTTTTTATAGTCAACATGCAATGTCAATTCAGCCGCCGTTGTTCGACCCTGTAGATCAACCAGAGCGGCAACCAGGGGATAGTCGCCAGCAGGAACATCCAGGCTGACTGGCAACAGAGTCACGGCGCCCTCAGGATCTGGGTACAGGTAGAGGACTTCATCTCTGAAACGTACCACACCAAATGATAGAGGTTCACCCTGCCAGTAAAGTACGGCGACTTCGCCGTTGTTGACTTGCGGAGAGAGGAGAACAAGCTCACCGCACCAGGCTGGCCATGTAAATAGAAGGGCAACAGACAAGATGAGAATTATGCGTGTCAAGAATCAACATCCTCCACCCGTGTACGTGCCTGGCCATGAGAGAAACGCAGCCAGAGACGATCACCCGGCGAGAGTGTCTCCGCTGAGACCAGACCTGAGCCACCCTGTTCGTGACTGGCGATCACATAGCCCCGGTCAAGCTGTAAAAGTGGAGACAAGGCATCCAGGCAACCAGCTGCCATCCCCAATCTATCAGCGTATTGTTGCATTCTGGCCCTCATAGCCAGCGAAAGCCGCCGTTCAAGATCAGTGATATTCTCAGGCAGACTGGTAAAATCACGAGCGATCAGCTTGAGTCGGCCTTCAAAACCAGCCAGGCGTTCGCTAACCAGGTCGAGGGACTGATCGATACGAGACTGCAAACGTATAATGAGATGATCGAGGTGTGCTTCCAGTTCCTGTCGGTTTTGGCAACCAGTTCGGCAGCAGCACTCGGCGTGGGGGCACGCAGGTCAGCAACCAGGTCGGCAATGGTAAAATCGGTTTCATGACCGACTGCCGAGATAACAGGGACTTCAGACCCGGCAATTGCCCGGGCGACAACCTCTTCATTGAAGGCCCACAGGTCCTCCAGAGAGCCTCCGCCCCGCCCAACAATCAGAACGTCGAGTCCGCCATACTGGTTCAAATCATCAATAGCTTTGGCAATTTCTTCTGCAGCACCGTCACCCTGAACCCTGACTGGCTTCAACAAAAGTCGCACATCGGGAGCACGTCGCTGCAGGATATTGAGAATGTCATGAATCGCGGCACCAGTCGCTGAGGTCACGATGCCTACCGATTGTGGAAAATTTGGTAAAGGCCGCTTGCGGTCCAAAGCAAAGAGACCTTCGCTGGCCAGCTTCTCCTTGAGCTCTTCAAAAGCCGCCTGCAACTGCCCCTGTCCACCATGAGCCAGACTATCAACAACCAGTTGCATTTCACCGCGCGCGACATAGACAGTCACTGTCCCGGAGCAGACAACCTGCATGCCGTCACGAGGGAGACTCTCCACCAACCGATTCCGACTGCGGAACATAACACCACGCAACTGCGAACCGCTGTCCTTAAGTGTAAAATACCAGTGACCCGATGCCGGAGCAGCAAAATTGGAGATTTCGCCCTCCACCGTCACCGTGACAAAATTGGTTTCTACAACCTCCTGGAGCAAAGCAACCAGACCACTGACTGTTAATTTTTGAGATACGTCAGTCACGCGCTACACATCCCATATCTTGTGGTTTTTGTTTGACTTTTCATCAGCTTCCCCCTATATATTGGCGACGTTGAATCTGCAAAGGGGTCCTATGTCTGCACCGTATATTGTCACAATTTCAAGCGAAAAGGGAGGGGTTGGTAAAACCACTCTTGCCACCAATCTGGCAATTTATCTGAAAGCCCTGCACGAGGACCTGCCGGTGACCCTGCTGAGCTTTGACAACCATTTTTCCGTTGACCAGATGTTCAGAATCAACCGACGACCCACAAAGGGCGATGTCAGTGGACTCTTCTCTGGTAGTAATCCTGACGACCTGATTGAGATCGGTGAATATGGTGTTCAGTTCATCCCTTCAAGCAGTCAGCTAAACCGTATGCGTCGGGAACTTGATGACCCAACAGCCCTGGCAAAAGCTCTGGCTAAATCCAGTCTTGGCGGCATCGTGATTATTGATACACGCCCGGATCTGGATATTTTCACCCAGAGCGCTCTCTATGCCGCTGACCGCGTGATTGTTCCGGTTAAAGATGCTCCATCTATGGACAACTGTCGGCATATTTATGATTTTTTTGATTCTCACGGCCTATCCCGTCGACCATTGCGCATCCTGCCATGCCTGGTTGATTGCCGCATTCACTACGATGGCCCTTTTCGTGATCCGTACCAATTGCTGAAAGCTTATGCGATCAACCGTGGCTACCGCTGCATGGAAGGTTATATCGCCAAAAGCCCAAAAGTTGAGTCGCTTCACACCAACCCAGAGGGGAAGATTTATCCGGTTCTTACTCATGGTCGCCACACTGCGGTGCATGTGCAAATGACCCATGTCGCACGCCAGGTCTACCTCAGCTCTATCGATAGTGAGGTACGGCGTCTGGATGAGCATCGCATAAATATGGTCCATGCTGAGGAAGAGCATCAGAGCGCTTTCGAAACCCGTTGTAAAAACCTGGTAACCGGCTGTCTTGTATGCGGTACCCCTCTGGTTGACAAGGGGCAGGTTAGCCCAGCCGGTTACTTTGCTCAGAGTTCTGACCAGAAAGTCTCCGGTTTTATTGAAGAAGAATGCTTTACAAAATTAGTTTTCCGCTATTTTTATGGTGCTAAACGTGCCATTGAGGTGCATGACCCGATCTGGGATTTGTTCCGCGAATCAGCTCAGCGATCTTTTTTCCTTTTACGACGTGCCCCACATACCAAGAACTTCTACCAGCAGAAACTTTCCTTCTACCGCTTTGATGAAAATGGCCTGGAAGTCTCACATAAGACTATCGAACTTCATGAGTTTGAAAAACGCTTGCTCTCCAAAGAACGGTCGGATCTCTTCCCTTTGCTAGAAAGGACCCTCTTCGATGAGCAAGGCCGGCTTAACGACACTTTCCTGTTAATCCGCAAGGTCAGCTCCGACCTGCCTGAAGAGATCCTCTACGACCAGAATTTTGAGAACTTTGCTACAGTCATGACCAAGATCAGCACTCAACTTCCCTGAGCTTGTCTTTGTAACAGCACAGAAACAGGGACAACAGTGATACCACGATCAACCAACCCGGGTAGCCCCTTCCTCAATGCTTCCAGAGTCTCAGGATAAGGGTGACAAATCCCTATCGCCATACCGTATCTACGGGCTTTACTTTCCAAGCGCCGGATTTCTCTGGCGATCGCATCAACATCAGCAACATTATCGAGGAATACGTCCCGATTCATTGTCGGCACTCCATAACGGTTGGCCACTTTGGATACCTGGGAATGCCCTGTCGTCCGACTGTCAATAAAGAACAGACCCTTTTCCTGCAGACTCTCCATTACTGGCGATAAGGCCCGAGCATCCTCGGTAAACCGCGATCCCATGTGGTTGTTGGAACCTGATACGTATGGGATCCGGGCAAGTTGCTGATCGAACCGGCTGCGAATTTCAGCATCACTGTATTTTACAAACAATGCATCTTCACCTGGGTTAACAGCTGGATAACCCTGTGGTTCCATCGGTGCATGCAGCATGACTTCGCGACCAGCGGCATGGGCCATCTCCGCAATTTCGACAGCATATGGTTCACCAGGAAGAATAGAAAACGTCACTTGCTGAGGCATCGAAAGCAACACCTTGGCGGTATAGGTGCTGCGCCCGAGGTCATCCATAATAATCGTCAACAGAGGACCTGCAGGAACGGCTGGGGAGGGCTGGATAAAATGGATAATGATTTGCGGCTGACGGTTCTTTGCAACGATCAGAGAGTTCATCTCTCTCAAGCGCACAGAATAATCGCCTGGGATATGTGTCAAACGATCCTGAAAGTCTGCAATCAGTTCAGAGGAAGGGAATTCACCAGTGATCGTGTAACGTGCAGGTTCCTGATCAAGGTCTCGCTGAATATCACCGGTATCGGTATCAAGTGCAGAGAGCAGCCTTTCAACTTCTGTATGAACCTTGTGAGTATAGTCAACTTGCGGTCTTGGTATCGCTGTGACTACGGGTACCGGCTTGACCACAGGTGCCTGCGGTTCTTCTTGCATACGAGCAAGCAAAACCAAGCTGACCACAGCAAGGCCAGCTATTCCCATCAGAATCAACAGAAATCTGTTTTTTTGAAAAAAATCAGGGCGCCGCTTCTTTGAGCGACGCCGCTTGGTTTGTTTAGTCATCGACAACTCTGCCTAGGAGGATCAGGCCGCTTTCATCCCTTGAAAAATTTTCCAACCTTTGAGTAGATCAAGAGCTCGCATCAATTGAAAATCTTTGCGGGTCTCTTCGTCGAGATCGACCTCATTCTCTTCTGTGACCGTCTCGCCGTTACTTTCCGTATCAAAATGGTTTTTCAAATCTTTCTCGCGGAAATGGTTGAAATCCTTTGCTTCCTTGATTTCGCTCTGTAAGACTTCAATATCCGGGATGATACCACGGGCCTGGATAGAAGTGCCATTCGGCGTGTAATATTTAGCTGTGGTCAAGCGCAACCCGGAATCATCACTGAGAGGGATAATTGTCTGAACGGATCCTTTGCCGAAGCTTTGGAGACCCATGATTACGGCACGACCATGGTCCTGTAAGGCACCAGCAACGATCTCTGAAGCACTGGCGCTACCACCATTGATCAGAACGACAATTGGATAATCAGGCTCAGTGCCACTACGCATAGCAGAAAACTCCATTTGCGCGTCACCTTCACGTCCCTTGGTGTAAACAATCAACCCTTCCGCGAGGAACTGGTCGGAGACATCGACAGCTTGGTCAAGAAGACCACCGGGGTTGTTGCGCAAGTCAAGGACCAATCCTTGTAATGAACCGCCATTTTCTTCACGCAATTTGTCTAAAGCTTTACCAAGATCCTCACCAGAATGTTCCTGGAATTGAGCCAGGCGAACATAGCCAAAACCATGCTCGAGGGTTTTCGACTTGACGCTTTTCACCTTGATGACTTCTCGATCCAAGGTAAAAGGTTGAGGTTTTTCAAAAGCCGAACGCATAATAGTGATGGTGACAGGGGTCCCCGGTGCACCACGCATCAACTGCACAGCTTCCATTATTTGCATATTTTTTGTGTATTCACCCTCAATTTTCAGAATATGGTCACCCGACTGCAATCCTGCTCGTGATGCAGGTGTGTCCTCTATCGGCGCAATGATGGTCAGAACACCATCGCGCAAAGAGATTTCGATACCAAGCCCACCGAATTCACCGGTGGTATCTACTTTCATCTCCTTATAAATCTCGGGGGACATGAAACCGGAATGTGGGTCAAGCGAAGCAAGCATGCCCTCAATCGCGCCATAGACCAGCTCTTTAATCGAGACTTCCTCTACGTAGCTACGCTTCACAATTGTCAGGACATCAGTAAAGAGTTGCAACTCCTGATAATCAGTGGCAGCGCTCACCCTTGGCACTTCAATGCGCCCGAAAGAAACGATGCCGAGCAGTAAGAGAAACGTCAGGGTGAGTAGCAAAGTAGATAACTTATTTTTGAACATACTGGCCTCCAGAATCTCAACGTGGCATTAACCAGTTGGAGGGATCAATGGGCTTTCCGCCCTTACGGATCTCGAAATAAACCGCATCGCGGCCCTCGTAGCCGGAGTAGGCAATCACCTCAGCAGCTGCGACGGAATCTCCGATCTGTTTGGTAAAACGTGCTACATGTGCGTAAAGAGTGTAATATTTACTGCCATGGTCGACAATCATCAGCTTGCCATAACCACGTAAACTCTTGGCGAAGATGACTTTACCCTGTGCAGCAGCCTTCACAGGCGTACCAACAGCCGCTTGTATATCAAAACCGTGGCTCTCTATGAGAGTGCCGAGGTCACCATGGCGGCCAGTACCAAAGCCAACTTCAAGTCTACCAGGAACAGGCCATAATAAACGCCCCTTTTGCGACAAAAGCCCCTGCAAGTTTTCAGTATAGGGTTGCGTTTGTTCCGTTTCAAGTGTTTTGACCAGTTCGTTGAGTCGAGCCGCTTTGGCGCGCAATTCCCGCAGCATGCCGTTGAGGAGATCAGTATCTTTTTTCACTTCTGCGAGGAGAACTTTTTTACTCTTTCTGGCTCTCTGCAGAGTTTTTTCTTCCTTGCGACGACGTGAAACCACGGTTGACTGTTTCTTGCGCAAAGCGTCAAGTTCGCTCACGACCACTTGATGGTCTTTGGACTGTTGACGGTAAACGACAAGTAACTCGCGATCATGCCTCACCATCCTTGATAAAAATGCATATTTCTCTGCAATATCACGCGGGCTTTCCGTTTCAGAGAGCAGCGCTTTGATCAGTCCCACCTCACCTGATTTATAGAGGACAACCAGACGCTTTCTGATTTTATCTTCAGTTTGAGCTCTCTGATTCTCGATATTTTTGAGAGTCTGCCGTTGTTTTTTCAGACGATCAGAAAGATCGGACAATTGTTTCTTGCTGTTTTTTGCCAGACGTTCGATTCGACGTGTCTCTACTTTGAGACGTTCAAGATCTTCAGACAGCACTCCACTCTGCGATTTTTTGCCGCGTAAACCTTTAAGAGTCTCTTTGATCTGCCGCTGAATCTGATCAAGGCGTTGTCGGCTCGCATCCAGCTCTTCATCGGCAGCAGCAACAGGAGTGACAGGAACAATCAGACAGACAAGCAACAGCCCGCATAGCATTCTACCAATCATGCCCGACATTTTTTTCATGATGATCCGAAACGAACAAACTTGCGTAAAGCAAAGAGGCTGCCCAACAGACCAATGAGGCCCCCGCCGACAACCAGCATGGCCTGCCAAATCGGTGGCAAGAAGTGAATCGTGTCGATCCCGGTAATCAGCAGCAGGCTGCCCAAGCTTTTTTGCAGGATGACCTGAAAGACCAGGAAGCTCAAGAGCAGAGCAGTCGCGCCACCTAACAGACCTTGCAAAGCCCCTTCAATCAAGTATGGCAGTTTAATGAAGAGAGAAGTACCACCGACCATAGCCATGGCCTCAAGTTCATCTTGACGAGCATAAAGCGTCAGTTTGATTGTATTGGCAACGATCACCAGAGCCGCGAAGACCAGGAAACCTCCAAGTGCCGAACCAGAGACTCTCAACAGGAGCAGAAAAGCTTCCAATTTTTCCAGCCATCCCTGCCCATACTGTAAATCTTCGAAGCGGTGGTCATTACGCAATCGTTCAACAACGTCTGTAAGCGCTGATTCACTATGCCAATCGTCGGCAAGTGTAATTTCCAGTGATGCAGGCAATACATCTTCACCAAGCCCTTCAATCAGATCGGCATCATCACCCAATCGTTTAGCGAATCGTGCAAAGGCTTCCTTGCGAGAAACGAAAGTAACCTTGTCTACTTCGGGGTAGCTTTCAACATCTTTGATCCAACCCTTAACAACCTTTTCCTCCGGAACATCATCAAGGTAGGCAACAATTGCCAGATTCTCATTCCATGAAGAAGTTAATTGCTGAACATTCAGCACTGCAATAGCAAAGAACGCAAGCAGGGCCAGAGCCAAGGCAACCGTGCCGACGGAAGCCAGACTCAACACCGGACTTTGCCGCATATTGCGCAGGGCACGTTTCAGGAAATAACCAGTGCGCAAAATCATCAGACTTGTCCTACCATTGCAGTATCGGCAGTTCCCTTAAAAAGCGGCAGATCATCCAGGGCAAGACTACCGGCATCCAGAGAAACAATCCGCCGCGGGAACTGACGGATCAGGCCACGATCATGAGTCGCCATGATAATTGTGGTGCCACGCGCATTGGCATTTTTAAAAAGCTCCATGATATCCAGAGTCACTTCGGGATCGAGATTACCAGTCGGCTCATCAGCCAGTAGAATCAACGGATCAACCACCAGGGCCCGCGCTACAGCAACCCGTTGCTGCTCGCCACCAGAAAGTTGTAAGGGATGATGATTCAGGCGATGCTCAAGACCAACATTTTTGAGGGCCTGATAGACTTTTTTACTGATTTCAAAGCGCTTGCACCCCTTAATCTCAAGAGGGAAGGCAACATTCTCGAAGATAGTACGCCGTTTCAATAGCTTGAAATCTTGAAAAATGATGCCGAGATTACGGCGCAGATAAGGAATGCGAGCAGATCCATACCGAGTGATATTACGACCATTGACCAGGATCTGGCCACGCGTTGGACGTTCAGCGCAGTAGAGTAACTTGAGCAGGGTTGATTTGCCAGCTCCGGATGGCCCGGTCAGATAGACAAATTCACCCTTTTCGACTTTCAGGGTAACGTCGCTCAGGGCGTTCTGACCACCCAGGTAGGCTTTGCAGACATTGAAAAGCTGAATCATATTCTGTTTCCTACCAGTCCCGGTAGGGAACACCGTTCAGGCCGACCAGGTCGCTGCCGCTATAAACATTCTCCAGGCCGCCCTCGGCAAGCTCCCCTTCGACAGAGGGAGTCGGCGGAAGTTCTTCCCAAGTATCGATGGCCTTGGTAAAGGGATCACGAGGAATGTCACGAATGTATTTGTTGGCAACCAGGTCATCCAGCGACTCTGGATAGCTGATATGATCAGCAAAATAAGCATCAATGGCTCGGCGCATCTGGTAAAGGTCTTCCATCAACACCGCTTCACGAGCCTTGATCAGGTGGCGCTGGTAGTTCGGCACCACGATGGTGACCAGGATACTTACAATTGTCATGACAATCATTAGCTCGATCAGGGTAAATCCCCGCTGCCGGGAATTATTACCATTCAAACTCGACTTTCCATATTTCAAAATCATAGATTTCACCAGGTATTATAAGCTGTACCATCCAGAGCAAAACGCGAGCTCTGGGAATAAACATCATAGATATCGTCGCCACCATAGAAGGTTGAGTCCGGATCATCCTTGTAAGAACGCAACCCCCAACCTTCATCGTACTCATCGAAGGGATCCTTCGGCAAACGTCTCAGGTATTTGCGTTTATGGGGATAAAGCCCTCCCCAGTCACTACCTTCAATCAGTACCTCAAGGTCTTTCGGATAACCGGTCTCATTGATCGCAGCAATGATCTTTTTTTCTTCGACGGCCTTGTCAAAATCTTCTTTATAATGATCGATTGCAGTACGAATATCCCGCAGAGAGCGTTGCAGGTCCAGCTCCTTACTGCGTGTCGCCGTAACTTCCGCCATAGGGATAATCACAGTGGCAAGTACAGCTAAAATGGCCATGGCCAGGATCATCTCCAGGAGAGTCAGGCCTCTCTGTCCCGTCGGTTTCGATATGTAACGCGACAACCTCACCGTACTTCGATTACGACCGCCTCAGGAATAACCTGAAGCCGGACTCCAGCCGGATTGCGGAAATTGATCCGGTTGATTTCAAGTTTGGCCTCTCCGATGGCAATAGCTTTAAAAATCAGCTTAAACAAATCTCCCGATCCGGATGCGCCTTTACCACCCGCACCCTGTTTATAACCGACAATCACCTGTCCCGTGGTGCGATTTGGGCTGCTGGAAAAGACTGTTGACTGCCCTTCCTGTTTGAGAAAAGTGCCTTCATTAATATTCACCAGCTCAAGAAGTTCCGGATCGTAGCTGACAAAGAGAGGTGCACTGTAGAGTTTTTTGGCGTCAATAATTCTCACAACAACGGCAAATTCTTCACCCTGATCAACTTGCGATGGTCCTTCAAAATTGATGACAGTCGGACCTTTCTCTGGCTTTTCAAGCACAGCAGGAATGCCGAGTTCCTCAAGCGTCTGTATCACTTCTATTGGTACAGCCTCTTCTCCAGGCAAAGTAGACTCGGCTTGCACAGCAACCACCGAAGGTTCTTCAACCGAAGGCGGCTCTCCAACGGCAGCTTCTTCAACCGGAGAGAGCATATCAACATCAACACCTTGTTCTGCACCAGGCGTTTCAATCCCCAGCGGCTTAACAGCAGGTGCCATCTGCAATTTGGTGGTTTCTATCTCACTCATCAGTGGTTGCGCAAAAGAACCGAAATTGGGCCCGTTCTTCAAGTTGTCTTCGCCACCGGACCAGATCGTCGCTACATCTATCTCAGGAAGTTCAACCTTCTTGATGATATAAGGTGTAATCGACAGGATTATTTCACGTCTCTCCTCATTATCTGAAAAACTTGTAAACAGACTCCCGATCAAAGGAATGTCTCCGAGAAATGGTATCGTCTTTTTGATATTGGTGTTGTTATTTTCGTACAAGCCACCCAGGATAGTGCGCGCACCGTCAAGTAACACCAGGGTAGTCTCAGCATTTGTTGTTGTGAGTGCAATAGGTGACTCCCCTGTTGTATCAGCAGAATCCAATCTTTCCGCACTGCTGACTTCTAGTTTTATCTTCGTCAGAACTGTCCCATCAAGTTGCACTGTTGGCTCGATGTCAAGTTTAATACCGGAATCTACATACTGGACGTTTTGAGATGTAAAGCCTGTATCATTTACGCTCCCGGACGTCGTCACGACCGGGTCACGTTTACCGATATGGACTTTTGCCTTTTCCCTGTTCTTGACCCGTATTTTTGGACTCGCCAAAAGCTCTGTGGTACTCAAGGTCTTCGCATAATCGAAAGTGGCAGAGGGAACAGTATAGAAGGTCTCTAACCCGCTGAGGCTCCCGGTGACTATAGAGTCAGGAATCTTACCTATAACACCATCGGGACCTGTCACAGCACCAAAACCAACCTTTGTACTGTAAGAACTAAGCTCGGGCCCAAAATCCAAGCTTTCAGTGTCCCTGACAGCAAGAACTTCGACATCAAAGAGCACCTCAGAATCCGAGCGATCAGCTGCAGTTAGGACCTGTTCAGCAAGTTTAATAACCTCTGGTTTGTCGCGTATGACAATAGCATTACGCTCTTCATGCACGTAAATTTTACGCAGTTGCAGCATGGTACGCAGCAGATTCACAGCCTTCTTGGCATCAATATGTGACAGGTAAAAAGTTTGAATAATCTGGTCATCGTACTGTTTGGATTTCTCTCTACTTTGCGGATAAATGATGATCGTCTTACCATTCAAGACCTTCTTGTCCAGACCATTCATCTGCAGGATTAGTTCCATTGTCTGAACGAAGCTGGCTTTTTCCAGAAGGACAGAAATCGACTGGCTGCGAATCTCCTCATCAAAGATAAAATTGATTCCGCTCAGTTGCGACAGGACGCCAAAGACTTCCTTAATGTTAGCATCCTTAAAGCTCAGAGTGATTGGTTCCTCTGAGGCCACATCAAGTTCAATGCCATCCATAGCGATTTTCTTTTGATCACGATCAAGAAGGTCTTTAATTGCCAAAGCACGGGCATTTTGAGGATTCAACTTCAAAGCACCCTCGATTGCCTTTCTGGCCAAGAGTGGATTTACTCTCCCCCAGAATTGCGCACCTTCTTCGGCTAACTTCTCAGCCCCAAGAAGATTAAGGACTTCTCTTTCTTCCTGAGCAGCGACTTCTACACTCCGATCAAAGCCTTGCGCTATACGATATTCTGCGACCGCCTCAACAAACTTGCCTTCCTTCGTTAGAGCACGCGCGATCCTGATATGGGTTGCAGCAGCCCGAGTCTTGGCTGAAACCATTTTCAACCTATATGTTTTACTGGCAGGATCCAACTCAACAGCTTCTGCATATCTTTCTATCGCTAGATCAAAATTCTCTTCGTCAGCAAACTGCTCAGCTTCTTCAAAAGCCGACCGTGCACGCTCTGATTGCATGTAGGCGGCACAACCACCCATATAAAGGGCCACAAGTAACATGACTACCCACCCGGCAAAACGGATCTTATTGATTCGAGCCATTGACTTCTCCCTCTATTACATCCCCTTCAGCTGGCGGTTCAGTCTCCTGCGCTTCTGCGGGGTTATTCTCTTCAATCATTTCAGGAAAGGGTTGTTCACTTTGCGGAGGTGCTGCGGGACGCAACATCCTGCGTTTAGGCTTAAACTTTTGCGTGCTCGGCAGGATCGGTGTCCTCGCAGCCGGCGTCATATGAGCCGGCGAACTGGCCGAAGCATTTAGCTTCTGCTGTTCAATCAGCGGAATTTCGATCAAATCATTACGACCGGCATGGCGTACTTGCAAAAGGTTGTCGGCGATAGCAACGATCAGGAACTCGTGATCGACACCGAAGTTATCACCACTTTTGACCAGAAAAAGGTTGCCACTACTGGAGAGAAAAACGGTTTTCTCTCCAGCCTTTTCCAGAAAACCGAGGAAAGTGAATTGCGAAAGCGCTTTCGTTACCACCTCGACCGGAACGGGTTGTACAGGCGCTGGAGCAACGACCGGTGAGGTTGGTGCCGTTGGTGCAACTTTAGGGGCACTCACTACGGGACGTCGTGCAACAAAACGAAAGATGTCGCGTTTTGTCCCGGCAAAACCCTGAGGTTCAACTGTAAGAAAATCGAAGTTGATACGTTCCTGGACACTTTCAGGTTTCAAGTTCTTCATCGCTTTGACGTTAGTGCGAACCCGTCGGCTGTCTGTTCTGGGTGGAGCTTTCTCGAGCCGGGGTGTTGCAAAATATGCGTAGACAAGACAGAGGCCCAGAACTCCCAGTAGTGCCGCAAGTATGACGCGTTTGCGATTCATGACTCACGACTCCCCGTCCGGAAGAATGTTTCCAGGCTCAAACGCAGATTAACACCATCATCATTCGCACCCTGCAAACTAATCTGCTTGATCGTTATCAGGCGAACAGATTGCTCCAAAGAGTGGATAAATTTTTTGAGTTGTTTATAATCTCCCACAACATTGAAGTTCAGACTTAATTTCAACAGTGGACTCTTTTTCAACTCCTCTGAAGAATAGCTGATCCGGGTTATATCCAAGCCTGCTCGATTGGAAAGGATGAGCAACTCCTCTATCAGGCCAGTGAAATCCTGGTAGTCCGGTGCAGCCTGTTGAAATTTAACGGTGTCTTGACTGGCCAGAACATAGAGCTGTTCTGGAGTTATCGCCGTACGCCCCTGCTTGCGCATCAACTTCCTGACTTCGGTCTGCCTCTGTAGGAATCGACTTTCCTGTTCTGCGACCTGTGGCACAATCCACAGTTCAAGCACAACAAACAGCAGCAGGTTCAAGGCCAGCAAAGTGCCAAGAAGAAGCAACAAGCCTCGCTGAGATTTCCACAACAGTTCGACCATTTCCTTCGAACGCATCAGAAGGCCTCCCGAATAACCAGAGAGAAACCAACCTGCACCAGCTTGCTACCACCCGAATCCGATGTAACCTCGCCATGAGCCTGCAAGTAAGCCTGATTGAGGTCTTCCGATGTCAGGAGATTATCAACAAATCGTGTCATCGCCGAGACATCACGGGCAAGACAGGCAAGCCGAACAGAATGACCTTTAAAGTCAGGCTGGATGCTGCGGATACTGACATCAACAGGCAGTAACTCCTCAAACCTGCTCAGTAAAATTGTCCAGCGAAACTGATCAGCGGCAATAATTTCATTTTCCAGAGCAACTTCACTCTTGATCGCTGCATACTCTTCCGGGGTGTAATCGGCAGTAGCTCCTGGCACACCGGAAGCCATCTCACCCAACTCCTGGAAACGGCTTTCAAGTAACCTCAGTTGACGCCAGTTTTGATAGCCATAGAGACCGTTAAGCGCCAGCACCAAAACCATGAAGACACAACTGAGCAGCAGCCAGAGATGTATACGCTGGCGGTTCAGATAAGGTTTACTGGAGAGGTTAAGTTTAATTTCCATAATTTACATCATGCGTTCTGCCGCACCTAAAGCGGCAATAACAGGACCGACAGGTTGCAACCCACCCGTTTTCCCTGCACCGCCAAAGCGTTTCAGGGCTGGATCCAGACATTTGACTTCACGCTCAAATGCGGCAGAGAGAAGCTTGCCGGTATCACCATCCATGTCAGGGTCAACATGTGCCAGAACAGCACATCGTTTCATGACCGGAAAAGTTTTGTAGGCTTCAACGAGAGTACGATTAATCTCACGAAAAGTCCGTTCAGGGTTCGCCTTAAATTCACTGACACGCTGATAACAGATGCTATGCCCAACGACATACTGAATACTCAAGAGACCATGTTACAACCCCACTAAGATAAATTCGTCGCCAAGGTCGAGACGCGGACGATAATAATTATAAAGATTAAGAGAGTGGAACTCGATTTGGATCGCATGACGGTTGGCTTCGTTGACAAGATCCTCATATTGTTCGAGAATCGGCAGGGCAATGGCCGCGACAATGCAGCTCTGGCGACCATCATCGCGCTTATCGAGCACCTGATAATCAAG
>JAJRRB010000099.1 GCA_024279915.1 Deltaproteobacteria bacterium | reverse complement strand
ATAGCCTCCAGGTCCTTTCGCTCTTCTTCTGTCAATGTCACTCTGTAGCGTGGTGCCATATTGTCCTCCTCTTCGGGTAAGGACAATTATAACAAAAAATCATGAAATATGCGAATGTTTAGATTTTACATTGTACTAGGTCCCGACGAGAACATGCATGACGAGATGATCGAATTGATCGCACGCCAGTCTGAGCGTCGTAATTACCTGCTCGGTTCTGCTGTCATCTCAAGCAAGCAGGTCGGTATCAACCACAAAGAGTATGGTGTCACCTCTACGGGTGTGGTCAAATTTGCCGAGATTACCATGGAGTCTCTCGGCATAGACATGCACAAGGACCCCTTCTCGTTGAAACTGACCGGTGGTCCCAATGGCGATGTTGCCGGTAACGCTCTGCGACTAATGTTGCAGCGCTGCCCGAAAATGCAGGTCAAACTGATTGTCGATGGCAGCGGGGTACTCTACGACCCACTTGGCGCAAACCATGCGGCGCTTCACAAAGTCGTGCTGAAAAGCGACATTGATGCATTCGATCCTGAGGCGTTGAATCCCGGAGGGTTCATACTCTATCGCAACCAACAGCAGTGTGAAGGTTTGCGCAAACTTTACCGTAAGGTCAGCCGGGAGAACGATGCCGTTACAGAGGAGTGGATTTCTGCGGATGAATTTTTTAGTGAATACGGCAATCTGGTTTTCAAGGTCGACGCTGACTTGTTCATCCCTGCCGGTGGCCGCCCGGAGACAATCGATAACAGCAACTGGCAGCGTTTTCTGGACGAAAACGAGACTCCAACCGCCCGCGTTATCGTTGAAGGAGCCAACTCCTTCCTGACCCCCACCGCGCGGGTCGAACTGCAGAAGCGTGGTGTTGTCATCATGCGTGATGCCTCCGCCAACAAGTGTGGCGTGATTTCGTCATCCTACGAAATCATTGCTAACCTGCTGCTCTCCGACAAGGAGTTTCTGAACAACAAGGAACGTTACGTGGCTGACGTCATCGACATCCTCGAACGTCGGGCCCAAGACGAAGCCCGGCTGATCCTGCGTCGATACGATGAGCAAGGAGGCAACAAACTCTACACTGAAATTTCGGACGAGATCAGCAGGGAGATCAACAGCCATTATGCACATCTCTTTGCCTTCTTTCAAAAGCACTCACACCTCTGCGGAAAGCCACTCTTCCGCCGCGCCATCCTGGCTCATCTGCCTAAGATGCTGCGCACAGAGGAACGCTATCGTCGCCGTCTCAAGCTCTTGCCGGAGAAGTATCTGTTCGCCATTCTTGCCAGCGAAACAGCCTCTTCAATGGTTTACCGTGAAAACCGCGAAGCGGATTTCCTGGGCGTGCTGCAAGGACACTTGCAGCGCAGCTTCGGAGAGTACATAGAACGCAAAGTCGCCTAAAACGTGCAAAACATTTGATTGACGATCAACATATATCTTGTCGTATTTATTGGTTCTAGCGGTGCTTGGTCGTTCGCGACCCGCATTGTAACTGGCCTTTTGGCCAATAACCTGTCCGGCTTGAATTGGCCGGTAATTCGGAAGGAGAATGTTTATGAAGAGGTTTGCAGCAGTATTGATGGCAGTCGTTTTTGTTTGCATCGGTGTCGCAGATGCATTCGCTATGGAGTTCGTAACGATCGGTACCGGTGGTGTTACGGGCGTTTACTATCCTACTGGTGGAGCTATTTGTCGTCTTGTCAATAAGTACAAAGAAGAGAGCGGCATCCGCTGCACAGTTGAGAGCACAGGTGGATCGGTATACAACCTGAACACGATTGCTGCTGGTGAACTGGACATGGGGGTGGCCCAGTCTGACCAGCAGTATCTAGCCTACCACGGCCAGAGCAAATTTGAATCTGTCGGTCCGAATAAGGACCTGCGCTCTGTTTTCTCTGTTCATCCCGAGCCTTTCACCCTTGTGGCACGTGCCGATTCAGGGATCAAGGATTTTATGGATCTGAAAGGCAAACGCGTCAACCTCGGTAGCCCCGGTTCCGGTCAGCGCGCCACCATGGAAGTGATGATGAAAGCAGCGGGACTGAAGATGTCCGATCTCAAACTCGCCTCTGAGCTGAAGATGGCTGAGCAGGCCTCTGCGCTGTGCGACAACAAGATTGATGCCATCAGTTACGTGGTCGGTCACCCGAACGGTGCCATCATGGAAGCCACCACCTCCTGCAATGCCGTTGTTGTCAGCGTTACCGGAAAGGCCGTTGATGAACTGATCGCAAAGAACGCCTACTATCGTACAGCAGTCATCCCCGGGGGGATGTACCGCGGGACGGATGAGGACGCAACCACCTTTGGCGTCGGCGCGACATTCGTCAGTTCAGCCAAGGTTTCAGAGAAAGTCATCTACACCGTCGTCAAGGCAGTGTTCGAGAATTTTGACGATTTTAAAAAATTTCACCCGGCGTTTGCTAACCTGAAGGTAGAAGAAATGATCAAAGATGGTCTTTCTGCTCCTCTGCACAAAGGTGCTATCAAGTATTACAAAGAAGTAGGTTTGATGTAATTTTATGATTCAACCCCTGAAAAAATGCACTGCTTCCCGCAGTGCATTTTTTCAGGGCAACCTTCGTGCACAGTTTTTTCACGAAAAAACATATTACTAGCAAGGCGAGCCAGGGAAAGGATCCCCTTTGTCACGTTGAAGGGTGTTTGCTATGACCAAGATGAACGAAGAACTGAAGAGTTACGAGGAACCGCAGACTGATTATAAGGTCGTGGAGGAGATGGTTGAGTCGGAATCGGGGACGCGTAATCCGACCGGCGCATTTCCGAAGAAGGTGTTTTTTTATGTGCCGCTGGTCTGGACGCTGTTTCAGCTGTGGATGGCATCCCCCGAAGTGTTGTCTTGGAGTTATGCGCGCAACTGAATATCCCGGTTGAAGAATATCCGGTCATGGCTTCCCGGGTACACACCGCCGATGAATGCATGCTCTGGGGGACTACGACCCAGGTTATGCCGATTGTTCAGGTGGATAGCACCCCCATTGGGGACGGCAAACCCGGCCCGATTACTCGAAAATTACAAAAAGCTCTACGGGAAATGATTTTTGATAACACTACTTTTTGATGTTAGTGAAGCATAAAAGCCAATTAGAAAGCTGATTTTGACTGTCGGCAAAAAGCGTAACGAATTTAGGGTTAGTCTAAGGTGAACGTATTGAAGCGAATGGATCTTTTTTGGTTCGAACCGATTCTAAGAATACTTTTAGCAGCAGGAAAAGGAAAAAGATATGGGAAGAGTGTATTTGGACAGTGCAGCAACAAACTTGGTAAATCCACGTGTTTTAAATACGGCTGCTAAATTTACAGATATGTTGAGCGATAAGTCACTTACGACAAGCGACGTGTTCAGGAAACAGAAAGAATCTCTTGGTATTGCCCGAAAAACAGTGGCAAATTTTCTTGGCTGTGACAAATCAGAAATCGCCCTCATGCAGAGTACTTCTCATGCACTTGGTACTTTTTCAAATTGTTTGCCTTTGAAAAAAGGAGACAATGTTCTGATTTGTGATTTGGAGTATCAAGCTTCTATTGTTTGCTGGGAAAAGCGCGTTGAAGAAGTTGGCTTTGAACTTCGTGAAGTCAAGACAACTGGCGGACGAATTACTGTTGATGATTTCAGAAAGAATATGGACGAAAATACAAAAGTCATTCTGCTGGCTGCCGTCCAGGAAATCAATGGTGTCCGTGCTGATGTAAAAGAAATCGGAAAATTGGCTAAAGAGTATGGCTGTTACTATATCGTTGATGGCATTCAGGAGGCTGGCGCTCTGAAAGTGGACGTCAAAGACATTGGAATGGATTTCTATTGCGCAGGTGGCAAGAAGTGGTTGGGTAATCCATTTGGAATGGGATTCCTGTATATCCGGAAAGAATTGCTGGATACGATTAAGCCTATGTATTATTCATATTACGATATTCAGGTTCCAGAAAGATTCGGTGACTATATGGATTATTTGGAAGATCCTAGACGTCAGCCTTTTGATGATTACCAGATCGTCAAAGATGCATCAGTATTTGAAATTGGCGGACACGGAAACTTCCTGGGTGCCATGGCTCTTACCGAAGCCATTCATGTACTGGAAGACATTGGAATCGAGAAAATACAGGCACATAATATAGCTTTGAACAATTACCTTTATGAAGAGTTATCTAAACTTGGGCTTTGTATGGAAAGCTCTGGTGATGAAAAAAATATGTCATCTATCATAGTATTTAATTTTGATCGCTTGAAGAATAACAACGTAGAAAAGGAACGCAGGCTGCTGCATTATCTGCGTGAAAAGGATATCTTTGTTACCGTACGTTGTTCCACAGGGCTAGGAGGAGTTCGTGTTTCCGTGCATTATTATACGACAGAAGATGAGGTCAATATATTTCTACAGGCAGTCCGGGATTTTATCGAGGTTGATCAGGCTTCACAGAGGTTAAGTACCTTGGAAACCGCGAAGCGGATTTCACGAGCGTGCTGCAAGGACACTTACAGCGTAGCTTCGAATAGTATATAGAACGCAAAATCGCCTAAAACGTGCAAAACATTTGATTGACGATCAACATATATCTTAAAAGGTTCTTACTATGAGCGAAGCCAATGAGACTATCAAGACTGAAGAGGAACTCGCAGAGATGATTGCAGAAACCGAGTCAGGAGCCAGAAACCCGACCGGTGCCTTCCCTAAAAAAGTTCTTTTTTTAGTCCCGCTCATTTGGACATTGTTTCAGCTCTGGTATGCCTCGCCGTTGCCCTTTATTTTTAATCTCTTTGTCATCAATGCCTCGGAGGCACGGGCAATCCACTTGGCTTTTGCGGTTTTTCTCTCTTTCACGGCGTTCCCGACCTTTAAAAAATCACCCAAAAGCTATATTCCGCTGCAGGATTGGGTGCTGGGTCTGCTCGGCGCGTTCTGTGCGGCTTATCTTTATCTCTTTTATGCGGCACTCGCGGAGCGTCCCGGTTTGCCAACCCAGATGGACCTGATTGTTTCGGTTACCGGTTTGATTCTATTGCTTGAGGCGACCCGCCGCGCTTTGGGCCCCCCGCTTATGGTCGTGGCGGCGGTTTTCATTACCTACACCTTTGGCGGTCAGTATATGCCGGAGGTTATTGCCCACAAGGGTGCCAGCCTGGCCAAAGGGATGTCTCATTACTGGCTGGGAACGGAAGGGGTTTTCGGCGTGGCCCTGGGGGTTTCAACCGGCATGGTCTTTATGTTCGTGTTGTTCGGTGCGATGCTTGAAGCCGCTGGCGCAGGTAACTATTTTATCCGTACTTCTTTTGCCGCCCTCGGCCATCTGAAAGGCGGCCCGGCAAAAGCTGCCGTGGTTTCTTCCGGCTTAACTGGCCTGGTGTCCGGGGCCTCCATTGCCAACGTGGTGACCACCGGCACCTTTACTATCCCGTTGATGAAGAAAGTCGGATTCAGCCCGGAAAAGGCCGGTGCGATTGAGGTCGCCTGTTCAACCAATGGTCAGCTGATGCCTCCGGTCATGGGAGCCGCAGCCTTTCTGATGGTTGAATATGTCGGGATTACCTACATTGAAGTCATCAAGCATGCTTTCCTGCCCGCGATCATCTCCTATATCGCCCTGGTCTATATTGTTCACCTCGAAGCCTGTAAAATGGGCCTGGAAGGGATGAAGAAGACCATTACCCGCACCTTGCCGCAACGAATGCTCTCTTTCGTTTTTGCACTTCTATTGATGATCGTTATTACGGCAGTAACTTATTACGGATTGGGCTGGATCAAAGATGTTGCCGGTGAAGCGACCATCTATATTGTTTCGGTGCTGCTGGCCGTTGTTTACATGTTCCTGCTTTGGGTTGCCTGCAAGGTTCCCGAATTGGAGCAAACCACCGATATTAAAGAACTCCCCCATCTCGGACAAACCGCACAGGCCGGTTATTATTTCCTTCTGCCGGTTGTCGTGCTGATGTGGTGTCT
>JAJRRB010000019.1 GCA_024279915.1 Deltaproteobacteria bacterium | reverse complement strand
TTCCCCATGTTCGTAAAAGGCAAAACCGTTCACAGTGGAGAAGTCATTGTTGAGGGAGATAAAACCGTACATTGTCGACCACAAACCCTTACCGTGGACCGGCAGGATAATCTGCTGCAACGCGCCATCGGCCATTACCAGATGGACATCCTGGTAGCGGGAACGTGTCTTGATTGCGGCAAGATCCAGGTTTGACGGGATCTGGTAACGGGTCTCAGGATCACGTGCCGCCGAGCGGCTGTCGAAGGTGGCAGCATCAAAATCCTGACTGAACTGACCACTCTGAAGATCGACGATACGGGTTTGAATTTTACTGAACTGGTCTTCGACCGGGATACCTGTCTCGTAGAGACCTGCCGCCTGCAAGATGTTCTTCTTTTTCTCCTCCACCTTGTTCAGTTCCTGACGTTCTCGCAGTCCCACGGCTGCTGCCGAGACCAGGATCGAACAGACCACGCAAAGGGCAAAAGCAACGCTCAGGATTTTTCTGGTGCTATCCCTGGACATGTTGCAGCCTCCGCTTGATATGGAACTTGAGGACCATCTGATCAATCAGTGGCGCAAAAACATTGCCGAACAGAATGGCGAGCATCATTCCTTCCGGAAAGGCCGGGTTAACAACCCGGATCATGATGCACATGGTCCCGATAAGAAATCCGTAGACCCATTGCCCCTCTTCCGTCATCGCTCCGGAAACCGGATCAGTTGCCATAAAAATCAGACCAAAGGCAAAACCACCGAGCACCAGATGCCAGAGAGGTCCGAGTTCAAACATCGGGTTGGTACTGCTGCCGATCAGGACAAAGAGAGTGGATAAGCCAACGGCGCCGATCAATCCGGAGAGCATGATGCGCCAGGAACCGATGCCGGAAAGGACCAGGACGGCAGCGCCAAAGAGACAGGCAAGGGTGGACGTTTCGCCCATTGACCCGGGAATCGCACCCATAAAAGCATCAAACCAGCTGGTCACTGTCGTAACTGCCTCCAGCCCGCCTTCGGCGGCACGACTCAGAGCTGTTGCCCCACTCACGCCATCCACGGCGGTCCATACCGCATTGCCGGAAATCTGTGCAGGATAGGCAAAGAACAAAAAAGCCCGCCCGGTTAATGCCGGATTAAGGAAGTTTTTGCCGGTCCCGCCAAAGATCTCTTTACCGATAACAACACCGAAGCTGATTCCCAGGGCGACCTGCCAGAGTGGCAGGGTCGGCGGGCAAATGAGCGGGAAAAGCGCCCCGGTAACCAGAAAACCCTCGTTCAGTTCATGGCGGCGAACGATAGAGAACAGGGACTCCCATAATCCACCCACAATATTGGTGACCAGGAAGATGGGGATAAACCAGACCGCACCGAGTAGCAGATTGTCAAAGAGACTATTCGGGTTGGCAGAGTAACCGAGAATCTCGATCAGGCCACCGCGCCAGCCCTCGACACTGCCGCCAGTGAGTTGCATCGCGCTGTTCGCCTGATAACCGGTATTCCACATAGCCATGAAAAAGCAGGGAATCAGGGCGAAAACGACGGTGATCATCACCCTCTTCAGATCCATCGCATCTCTGACGTGCGGTGCTCCTTCAGTCACTTCACCGGGAGTGTAAATGAAACTGTCAGCGGCCTCGTAGAGCGGATAGAACCGTTCGAATTTACCACCCTGCGTAAAATGGGGGTGAAGCTTATCGAGAAGATTACGCAATGCTTTCATTAGCCCTCTTTTTCTATCTTCTGCAGTGTTTGTCGTAAATGATAACCGTAGTTCATTTTTCCCGAACAAACGAAACTACAGAGCGCAAGATCCTCTTCATCCAACTCGAGACAACCAAGATCCTGCGCCAGATCGGTATCCAGAGTGAGCAGTGAACGCAGCAGCCAGGTCGCTTTGATGTTGAGAGGCATCACCTTTTCAAAGGCACCGGTCGGAACCATAGCGCGCAAACTGCCGTGGGTGCTGGTCGTCATCGGCAATGTTCGGCTAGGCAGCAAGGACGAGGCAAAAATCTTTTTGACCGAGAATTTGTTAAAACCCGGCATGCTCCAGCCCATGAATTCGCGATGCCGGTCTTCCTTAAGCACAGAGACCTGGTTGTGATAACGGCCGAGAAAGTCGTTGGCCTCATCAGTCTTGTGACCAGCCAGCACTGAGCCAGAGATAATCCTGCTGTCCACGCTATGCAGCTGATCGGAAACCAGCTCTGACAGACAGGCACCAAGACGAGTGCGAATCAATCGCGGGTTTTTAACTGCTGGGCCACAGAGCGCAACAAGCCTTTCAGTGAGGATTCTGCCGGTGAGAAAGAGATGACCGATAGCGATCACGTCCTGATAGCCAATGTGCCAGACTGTGCGTTGCTGATTAACCCGTTCGAGAAAATGGATGTGGGTGCCGACCAGACCGGCCGGGTGACAGCCGGAAAATTCACTGACAGTGATTCCCTGTGGTACCGGGATCTGCGCTTCCGGTTTTTTGCACAGATAGACCTTTCCTGTCGTCAGATGACGAACGATTTTCAAACCGGCCTCAAACTCTGCCGACTTTTCAGAAATTGCAATTTGTGGGTCTGCCGCCAACGGATTGGTGTCGATAGCAGTGACAAAGAGTGCTGCGGGACGACTTCCCGGCATTGGTATCTTACTGTATGGACGGGTGCGGAGTGAGGTCCACATGCCGGAGTTGATCAACTGTTGTTCAACATCTTCAGAAGAAAGCTGTTCGAGCTGAGCAACGGTTGTCACTGGAAAAGTTTTTTCTGCACTTCCGGAAAGTTTGATAACCAGGGAAAGGAAGACACGCCGCTCTCCCCGATTGATGGCGGCAACTTCACCTGACGCAGGTGAAGTATAGAGAATCTCAGGATTATTTTTGTCGGAAAAGAGCGGCTGGCCAAGGCTGACCTGCTCCCCCTCGGCGACCAGAAGAGTCGGTTTCATATCCTGATAATCAGCGCCGACGAGGGCCACCTGTGAAACCGGCGGCCCATCCTCAATATGCCTTTTGGGTGCACCACTGATGGGCAGGTCGAGCCCTTTTTTTATCTGCATCATGGCCGAGCCTTTAAGTTAATTAAGCGCTCGATGATAATCAGGGATCACCTTTGATGTATCTTTTGAGCTGCTTGATTTCGAAATCCTTCTCGTCAAGTGAGGCCTTGACCAGGTCACCGATCGAAGCCAGTCCAACCAGTTGATCATTCTCCATAACCGGCAGGTGCCGGCGCCGGCTTTCGGTCACGATTGCCATGGCTTCATCGACAGTGGTCTGAGGAGTGACATAACAGATATCGACTGACATGACCTGGCGGATGCTGGCCTTCTGAGAGCAGCGGCCTTCCAGGTCAACCTTGCGGGCATGATCGCGCTCAGTAAAGATACCGACCACCTGATTCTGCTCCATGACCACGAGAGCACCGACATTCTTTTCTGCCATCAGTGCCAAAGCATCATAAATTGAGGCATCTGGAGTGATTCTCCAGACATCATTCCCTTTGAGTTTCAAGATCTGGGCAATCGACTTCGACATACCTGCTCCCTAATGTTAAATAGCAAAGGTTGGAGGATTCAGGCTACAACGAAAAACAGGTCCAGAAGTAGCCCGTCAGACTTCATGAAAGTTTAGCAAAAAAACCGATGATCAGCCAGAAGAAGCAGGCTTTCCACCGAGAAACTTATCTTCGAGCATAATCTCGAATTCGGCCAGAGCAATCTCATCAATACCTAGAAACTGAGCCTCTCCCGTTGTCGGCAGGACAAGATCCGGATTTTGAAACAGGCCAAGTCCCGCCTTGCGACAAGCCTTATTGGCCAATTTTACCACGGCGACCACAATATCCTGCGTATCCAGCTCTTCGACATGGTGATCGGCGACCACCTCTTTGTAAATCTCCGGAAGATTCCATTCTTCGAAAAGTCGCAGCCCCTGTTCAACATGCATGGTGTCAATTACTTCTTCAACCAGTTGATCAGAAAGGGTCATACCAAACTCGCCACAACTAGTCACCTCCTCCAGCGCCGCCAGCAGAAACTGCTTGCCGACATCGTGGAGCAACCCGGCCAGATAGGCCTGATCTGCGAGGCCCTGATAACCACATCGTTTCGCCAGCCAGCGAGCACCAACAGCACAGCCCTGGGCATGCTGCCAGAGGCTGGGCATATAACGCGGCAACAACTCTCCTTGCGGACATCCCTCCCCCTCCCGGCAGGCCCGTTCAATAACCTGGCTGGCCTTGCTGCTGCCTAGACGGGTCACTGCTTCCTCCACAGAAATAGTTTTTTGCAGACCGGCAAAAAAGGATGAATTGGCGGCGCGAAAGAGGTTACAGAGTAGTGCAGGGTCATGACTGACCAGCTTCCACAGCTGCTTTGAATCAGGACCTTCGGCAGCCAGACACGTGGTGATCTGCTGGGAAAGCTTAGGATGAACCGGAAGTCGCACCCGGTCGGCATCAATCATTTCCTTGATAACTTCTGCCAGTGATTTATTTGCCAAGTCTATTCTCCCAACAAGCGACGCAGTTCATGCAGCGGGCGAGGTTTCAACGTGCGCGGCAGACGCCGCATGACTTCCGGAAGAGAAACCTTGCCACGAGCCGCCTTGGCAATACCGTCCTCCAACAAAGTGATCAAGCCGGAAGTTTCGATGCTGACACGGCGGATTTCCTGTACTGTCTTGCGCGCAAGGACCGCTTCCTTGACATCGTCGTTCAGATAAAGCAGTTCGAAGATACCGACCCGGCCCTTATAGCCGGTAAACCTGCAGGCGGTACAACCACGGCCGATTTGCAAGTCGGCACCCGCTAGGTCGCCATGGGTGTAACCAAGCAAACGGTATTCATCCGGAGTCGGTTTGTAGGGAGCGGTACAGTGCGGACAAATTCTACGCAGCAGCCGCTGCGCCAGCATACAGTTAATCGTAGAAGCGATTAAAAAAGCTTCAATACCCATGTTCAGCAGACGCAACAGGCCACCGACCGCATCCTCGGTATGAAAGGTCGTCAGCACTTTGTGACCGGTCAAAGACGCCTGAATTGCAGTCTCCGCCGAGAAGGTATCCCGGACCTCACCCATAACGATTATATCCGGATCCTGGCGAACAATGTGACGCAGGGTTTCGGTGAAGGTCACGCCGATTTTCGGGTTAATTGAGCACTGAGTGATACCGTCAAGAACATACTCCACCGGTTCCTCGGCAGTAATGATACTCGTCTCGAGGTCGTTGAGGTGGTTGACGCAACTGTAAAGAGTCGTGGTCTTGCCGGCACCGGTCGGTCCGGTGATGACGATTATGCCGCTTGGTGAGGCAAGGGCGTCGTCACGGAACTGCTGCAACATACGCGGCGCCATACCGATATCATCGATATCAAGCAGTTCGCCCTTCTTATTCATCAACCGCAACACGATCTTTTCGCCATGCACGGTGATATAGAAGGAGACCCGCAGGTCAAGAGTCATACCGGTGGTTGCGCTCTCATAGAGAATGCGCCCATCCTGATGACGGCGACGTTCGGCGATGTCGGCTTCCGCCATAACCTTCAGACGCGTCGTCACAGGGGCAGCGACATCCATGCTCATCTCCTTGTGAACACCGAGCACGCCGTCGCGGCGAAATCGAATACGCAGCCGATCCTTCATCGGCTCAATATGGATATCACTGGCACCCTGTTGCATTGCATCGTCAAACAGACTGTTGACAATACCGATAATGGTTGAGTCATCGGCTTCTTCTACAATGCCACGCTGGGCTCCTCTACGGTAGAGTTCAATGACTTCACGGATTGCCTGACGGGGACCGATCGCAGGCAGAATCATTCTACCAAAGACCCGGTCAGCTGCTTCATGGTCCTCAAGATCAAGGGGATCCGCAAAAGCAATGGTGACCCGGCCATCACTTCTCGCAATCGGCACAAAAGAATGTTGAGCAAACATTTTGATCGGCACTTGGGCAAGCAACTCACGGTCGATGTTGGCAAAAACCGGTTCAACAAAAGGATAACCAAGCTTCGAAGCCAGAATTTCCATCAAGCGGTGTTCATCGATAAAGCCGTATTCGACCAGAATATCACCGATCTTTTGCTGCCGATTTTCTGCCTGAATGGCCAGAGCCGCATCCAGTTCACTCTGGCGGATATGGCCCAGTTCAACCAACAGATCACCGATGCGGATGTTCAACCGTTGCTGCTTGAGTACCTGGTTGAGCTGCCGATTGGTCAGCAGTCGCAATTCTTTAAAAATTTCAATCAGGGAACGGTCGGAGATCAGCTTGGTTTTGACTCGTTTTGCGTAGATCAGTTGTGCTTCGGTGATCAGTCCATGTTCAACCAGCAGACGTGCGATAGCGTCGCCACTCTGAGAGGTCGGCGACGTTTGAATGGCAGGAAGTTTCTCGGCCTTTTTCTGAGAAACAGGAGTACTTGACTCGGGCATAGTATCAATCCATTACATAGGCCTGAACCAGTGAACTCATCGATTCAGGATAGAGATCATTCAATGGCATAAAGAGTAACATATATATCTCAGCTCGCAAAACTTCTACCCCAGGTCTATGGGATGAGCAGACGCAGAGCAAAGATCAATACGGTTACAATGACAAAACGTTTGATCCATTCGTGGCCTTTTTTTACAGCAACATGGGAGGCGAACCAACCACCTACAGAGTTACCGACTGCCAACGCAAACCCCAGGACGTAGTCCACCTGGCCGTGCATGACAAAAACGCCCAGAGCGACCACGGTGAAAGCAAAGATAACCAGAACCTTGACGGCGTTGGTGCGCACCAGATCAAGACCGTGGACCAGCAAGCCAGTGATAATCAGAAAGCCGACTCCGGCCTGAACAAAACCACCGTAGATACCGATGCCAAAAAAGCTGACAAACAGCACAGCAAGCCGCAGCGGCGTCATCGGCTTTTCGGATTGCTGCATACGCTTCATCGGGTCGACGACCATGAAGATCAGAACAACGACCATGACCAGGGCGAGCAAACGGCGAAAGAGCATTTCATCGACAGTGATTGCCAGATTTGCACCGATATAGCTGCCGATCAGAGCAGGCGGAGTACAGAGCAGGGCCAGACGGATGGGGAACACCCCCTGGCGCTTGAAGCCGGTAATGGCGAAAATGTTCTGACAGAAGATGGCAATACGATTAGTGCCGTTGGCGGTCGCCGCCGGCAGCCCGAAAAAAAGCAGTAAAGGCAGCGTCAGCAGGGAACCACCACCAGCCAGAACGTTGAGGAATCCGGCGACAACACCAACCAGAGCCAATACCGGGATTTGCCAGACGTAGGGATCCATCACAACACCTTCTCTGCTAATAACTCACGAATAACCTCTCCGGCCATGGTCAGGCCGAATAGCGGCGGAATGTATGAGGAACTGCCGAGGATGACACGACGATCAGTGCAACGCCAGAGATGGTCATTTTTGTTGGGACAGATGCAGTTGTCAGAACAGGCAGCACTCTGGTCCACCAGCGGACGGAATTCTTCGGTGGAATAGACCACCTTTACCCCACTGGTAATGCCTCGCCGCCGTAGTTCCTTGCGGATGATCCGGGCCAGGCGGCATTTCTCAGTCCGGGCCAGATCTGCCACGGCGATCTTGGTCGGGTCGAGCTTGTTGGCGGCACCCATCGAAACGATGATCGGCATCTTACTTTTAACGCAATGCTCGATCAGATGGAGCTTGGCAGTGACATGATCGATACAGTCGAGCACGAAATGGTAGCCCCGGTCGAGCATTTCATCCGCATTCTCGGCACTGAAGAAAGCTTTGATCGGTTCGACCTGAATGCTCGGGTTGATAGCTCGACAGCGTTCTGCCATCACTTTTACCTTCGGCTTGCCGACGGTGCCGTCGAGAGCGTGAATCTGTCGATTGATATTGGTCAGGCAGATGTCATCGAAGTCGATCAGCGTCAAACGACCGACACCGGCCCGGGCCAGAGCCTCGGCTGCATAGCTACCGACTCCGCCGATGCCGAACACGGCAACCGAGGCCTCCTCGAGGCGTTTCATGCCGTCCTGGCCTGTCAGCAGTTCCATCCGGCTGAAGCGATGTAAAGCAGTCATAAGGGGTATTCTTCTCCCGTCAGTTGTTGATGTACTTCTTTGTAGCATGGCGCTTTTGGGCGAGCCAGTTTTTTTGACCGTCAGGCAAGGCGCAGAATGCGACGACTGTTCTCGGTCGTGATGCGAGCGGTCTCCGCCAGGCTCCAACCGCGCAATTCCGCCAATCGGTCGGCGACAAGGGTGAGATAGACCGGTCGATTCGGTTGGCCGCGATATGGGTCGGGCGTCATATCTGGAGCGTCGGTCTCAAGCACCAGAGCTTCAGCAGGAACAGCACGGACGACCTCCGGAAGCCGCTTGGCTGACGGAAAGGTCACAACGCCACCGATGCCAAGGGCGAACCCCATATCGATAATTTTGCGGGCGGTTTCAAGACTGCCGGAAAAAGCATGAAAAATCCCGCCACGCCGACCGCCGCCTTCCCGCTGCAGCAACTCCAGGATACGGTCGGTGCTCCGCCTCGCATGGATCAGCAGAGGTTTGTCCATCTCCAGCGCCAAGCGAACCATCTCGACAAAAACCTCTTCCTGAATCTGCCAGGGACTTTCGACCTGACGATCAAGGCCGACTTCACCAAGCGCGACAACCTTGGGATGGTCAAGAAGGCGGCGTAATTCTTCAAGGTGTGATTTCTCACAGCGGCTTGCCGACTGAGGATGGATGCCGGGCGCGGCATACACGCCCGCATGCTGCTCCGCGATCGCCAGCAGATCAGTCCATCGTTCAGGTGAAACCCCTGGCACGATCCAGGCTCCGACTCCGGCGCTCCGGGCCTCGGCAAGCAAGGGCCCCGGCGCGGTCAGAAAATCCAGATGGATATGAGTGTCAACATAACTGGTCACGATCTGCAAATCGTACCACAAGCCGTTCTGGGCAGCCAGTCCCTGCGAATTTGCCTTGCCGCTTTTTGCCTGTCTGTGATAATCGTAAACAGCTTATATCATTTTCTTTTCGCACAAAACTTTACCGGGAGCCCCCTATGCAGACACCTGCACAAGGTAGCAACACCTATCTACGTAAACTGTTTTTATTTAATCATGGTGCTGGCCTGGCGATTGGAGCATGTTTTCCTTTTGTTGCCTACATGATGCTTGGTGACATTGCGCTGACTGTGCCGTTCTTTCTGATCTGTTTGTTGGCCGGTTTTATGCTCGGCGCGGCGTCCTTCTGGTTTGTCAGGCACACCCTGAAAAAACAACTTCAACAGCAGCTCCAAGCTCTCCATGAACTTCTCGGTGAGGAAGACAGTGATCAAACGGGGCAGACTGTCGAAGGGCTTTTTGAGGCCGTTAACAACACGGTCAGTAAGGTTCGTCAGCTGTTAACCAGTCTTCACCAGACTGTCGATGAATTTGTCCCCCATTACCAGACTCTGGCTGATGCCAGCCGCTACCTTTCGGCGCGATCAGAAGATGGCCTACAAGCGGCACTCAAAGCTCGCGCTGATGTTGACGGCATGCATCAGAAGCAACAGACAGTGATCGGTCAGGTCGAGAATCTGACCAACTGTTCTCAGGATGAAGCCGCTATATCCAGAGAGCTCTCTGCATCTTTAGAGGAAATGGCCGGAGCTCTGGAGCATTCCTCGCAAAAATTTCTCGAAACAACCCGCAACGTGGATGAGATGGTCAGCTCCATTCAGAATGCGACCAGCCAGGCAGAGAAGATGTCTCATGCTACCGAGAGTACGGCGCGCGATCTGGATCAAATCGGTGAGGCTCTCGATCGTCTGCGCGCAGGAGTTGCCGGCAATGCCGAGAGCTCTGCTGGCGTGAAGCAGGATGCCGAGCAGGGAGTCAAGGTCGTGCAATCTTTTACCTCAGAAATGGACCGCATCGACGAAGAAAGCAAAAAAGCCATTGTCGCCATGCAGCGACTGAATCGTCAAACCGTTGAAGTTGCCAAAATTATTGAAGTCATCAAGGATCTGGTCTCCGATACAGAACTGCTTGCCTTCAACGCCGCAATTATCGCAGCCAAGGCAGGTTCTGAGGGTCGCGGCTTTTCGGTGGTCGCAGAAGAGATCCGCGATCTGGCCGACCGTACCACGACCAGCGCCGATGAAATTGAAACGATCATCAAATTAATCCGCAAAGATACCGAACAGGTCAATAAATCGGTTGAATCGACCGGGCATTTTATTGGTCGTGGCAAAGAGTTATCTTTATCGACAGCGAAGGCCTTAAGCAAGATTGTTAACAGTTCCAGTCAGGCTGCAGAAGAATCCCATACGCTCTCTCAAGAAACTGCTGAGCAAGGGTTGCGGGCACGCAGTATGATCGATCAAGCTGGTAGCAGCCTGCGTTCAGTCAAAGCGATCGTGGAAACCATGGAGCAGCAGAATACCGCCATCAGTCGCATCGACGCAGGTGTCGACGAGATGAAGTCCGCAGCTGATCAGATTGCTCGTGGGTTTGATGAACAGGTAAAAGCGAACCGTGAATTTGACCGTAGCCTGACGGCCCGCGAAGATCAAATCCAGGCGATTTTTGAAGCCACCCGTTTTCAAATGGAGACCGTTGAAAAAATCTTCAAGCACTTTGGTCGTTCCGAAGAGCGCTTGCACGGCAACGCAGAAAAAGCTCACATCATTATTGACGAAATCAATGCTCTGGAAAGCCTGGCCGAACAGCTTCACGAGCTGGCCGCCTGTTTTCAGGCAGAAGCGACGCCACCTGTGACAGCAGAAGTTGTTGCAGAAGAAGCGGAGAGATAAAACAAGGACGGGGACGGTTATTTCATAAGCTTGATGCCTTTAAGTGCGCAGTAACTCGCCCAGAAGTGATGATCGTATAAACCAGGCTCATATGTCGGCCTTCTTTTGCCACGCTTCGGTCGTAAGGAATATCCAGTTCAACAGACCATTCCCGACCGTCACTATCCCGCCAGCTGACAACCGCCTGTCGAGCCAGCATCTGCACCCTTCCCAAACCGATCTCCAGAGATCTCTGAGGTAAAATTGCACTGACTTTACCGAATCTCCTCGTCGGCTCATGACGCACTTTCACCTCTGTGATTTTTCCGGCTGTGTCGTTCTGGACGATGACACGATCTAGCGTTATGTTTGGCCTTGCGCATGCCGACAGCGTCAAAACCAAAGAGATACAAATCAGGAGCAACCAATAATTTTTCATATTCAAGAGCCTTTTCTAGAAATCTTCAGAAATTTCCAACAAGTGCTGCTCTGACCAATGCCACGCGAACCCCAGAGCAAGACATTGTTGGCAGGATAACCGCGCAGAAACTGGCGGGTGTTCTTTTCGAGAATCTGTTTTTGTCGATCAATCCCGACCAGGTCATCAAGGTGGGTATCTTCGATATACTCTATCGGCTCCAGGTAGCCAACAAAAGAATGACGACGCCAGTTGGCAGCCGAAATTTTCGTCCAATCGATTGGCTCAACAGCTTTCGGTAACAGTTGCTCCACCGATGAGAGGACCCGTTCAAGCTGTTCAACAACTTCCGGTTTCAGATTCATAATCTGTCCCTTAAGTTTCAGGATTGTGATGAATTAGTAGCCCGACCAAGAGAGAGTAGTCGACGCAGGCGAGTCAGCTGCCCCTGCTCATCCCCGTCGTCACGCAGCAGATTGCGCACCCTGGAGGTGGCTGCAATTTCTTTGCTGGTTGCGTAAGCTTCTATGTTCTTCTCGATATCTTTGAGCTGGTAAAGATAATTGACCATCAGTCCGCATGACTCCTGCATCCCTTTCGCAGAGGTATCCCCCAGCCAGTTGATGCGTTCAATGCGGGCTCCGTTGCCGAGATGGAAGCGGGCAACCGGATCGAGAGGGGCTCGGTCTTTCTCACGCAATTCGTGGAGATAGCGGGCGCAAAGCGAGAGCAGAGATTCTTTCAGAACGTCGGTCACCATCTGGTTTTCCCACCATTGTGGGGTATTGAAGACGACCTCAGCTTCTGCTGCAACCTTGAGCAGCTGTGCTGCTTCGATCAAAGCTTGCTCTATGGGGCCTTGTTCTTCGCCGCTCATGGCCGCCTCGAAATACGAACTCAGCCAGCGGCGCAAACCTGGCAGAGGTGACAGCGTTGAGAAAGTCTTGAGATTCGGCAACTGCTGCCGCAGTTCGGTCACCACCTGTTTGATCAGAAAGGGTCCAAAACTAATACCCTGTAGGCCACGCTGGGTATTGGAAATCGAATAGAAGATAGCTGTGTCGGCCTCTTCCGGTGTAATCACCGGTGCACTTTCATCGAGCAACTCCTGAATACTCGTCGCCAACCCTTCGACGAGAGCCACTTCAATAAAAATCAACGGCTCCTCGGACATGCCGGGATGGAAGAAAGCATAGCAGCGGCGGTCTGATTCCAGGCGATTATGCAGATCGGTCCATGAGTTGATCGCATGAACGGCTTCGTAAGCCATCAACTTCTCCAGCAAGGCCGCCGGGCTCTGCCAGGTGATGCGTTCTACGCTCAGAAACCCGACATCAAACCAGGAAACCAGCAGCTCTTTCAAATCGTGATCAAGTGCGGCAAGCTTCGGCTGGGCTGCGCGAAAGGTCCGCAAATCAGCGCGTAAATCAACCAGAAACTTAACACCTTCGGGAAGGGCATTAAACTGGCGGAGCAACTGTTGTTGTGGCGAAATGAGAGTTTCTCGCATCCGCCCTGAAACCTGTTGAAAGCTTCTCTCGTCGACTGCTTCGAGGAGTTGCCGCGCTGTGATTTTAACCTGCTCACGGTTCACGCAAAAGTTGTCCACCATGGTCTCGAGAAAATTACGCCGACCTGTTTCACTTAAGGTCAGATAAAGTTCACCAAGAATGGCAGCACGCTGACGGGCTGTGACTGCGCCACCACGGGCTGTCAGGCAGTCTTCCATAAGGCGTTTGACCCGCTCGGCATCTGCCGCTGGCAGGTCGACAGCCACTTTGGGCAGGCTATTGAGGTCGCCTGCACCGAGGATGCCGCTCCAAGCCTTTCTAAGATGATCCCAGCCGAATTGAAAACGAGAATTCATTGAAAGTGTCCTTACCTCAAGCTATCCACAGGACAGCAAGATTGAGTAAACCGATCAGGAAACCAAGAAGGGCTCCGAACAGATTGATATATTTAAACTGTTCCTGCATGAGTCCCATCAACAAGCCTTCGACCTGAAGGATATCAAGCTGGTTGACTTTGTCTTCCACCATGCGCTTAACGTTGAGAGTTTCGATCAGCGGCGGCACTTCTTTTTGCAAAACCTCACCAACCTGGCGGTAGAGACCATCTTCCAGTTCTTCAAGGACATCTGCGGGCAAACGTTCTGCCAGTCGACCTAAAGGACGGTGGAACATCCAGACGTCCAATTTGTCTTTGATCACAGCGTCAATGGCTGTCGCTGCTTCGGCGGATCTGGCCATTTTAAGCAGCCTGTCACTCAGACTATTTTGTATTTGTTCTACACCAGCAGCAGGCAGGTTCTCATCAAGCAGGCTACGAAACGAACGGTCCTTGACCTGCTGCAAACCTTTATCGGCAAAACCGAGCAACAGATCTGTGGTCCGTCGACTTTGCACGACTTCGACAGAACATTCACTGATATAACGCCTGGCTCCGGCCACCTTTTCGTAGGGTGCTTTTTCCAGGAATCCACTCAAAGGTTTATCCAGCAAACCTTCAATACGTTCACGCAGCATAGCAGCAACCTGCTGCTGGGTTTTCTCTTCACGCAGCCAGTGAGAAACTTCTTCGCCAGCCTTATCTAGGAAACCAGGGATTTTATCGTAAAGCTGCTCCAGATCCATAAAGCCGCTCAGAAGCCCGGCGAGACCTCCCAACGAATCGAGGAAAGCATCAATTCCCTGTCGGCCCTTTTCTACCAGACGTTGCCGAAAATCAGGGTCGTAGAGCATGCCACCGAAACGCTCCAGCAGCGGCGGCACTTCGCGTTCAAGCTGCTGCAGGAGAACTTCAACCAGAGCTTCCGGGAGCAGATCACGCAGGGAACGATCACTTTGTACAAGTCGTTCCAGCCGTTCATCGACAAACCGTTCGATAGCTCTGCTAGCCTCTGGCGAATGTAAAATTGTGGTCAAACGCGTATCAAGATGGCTCTGCAAGCTCTGATAGCGGGCCGGGGTCAGAAAACTTTCCAGGTCGCGCGCCAGCAGTGCGTCACCTTTTTCCTGGATAAAATCACGCAAATGCTGTTCGAACTCGTTGCTGGACAAGTAGTCGGTTATTGTCCCCACCACTTTGCTCTGCAGCGTTGTGACCAGTTCACGAAAACGCTTCTGGTAGCTATCTGGGACAAGACTGTCTAACGAGCCAAGATCGCGATCGAGAAAAACTCTGAGCTTATCATTGACGGCCCCTTTCAGTTCACGTTCGAAGGCCGGTTTTTTCAGAGTTTGACGGACATCCTCAGCCGTCAGCAGGTGAGAGCCAACCATCTCACCCATGCGCTGAGCCAGCTCACCGCGCTTGGCGGGGATAATTCCAGGCGTCATGGGCAGACGAATGCCGAACAGGTGCCAAGGGTGCAAAGGCCTGAAAAGCATACGGATGGCAACGTAGTTGGTCACATAACCGATCAGCGCACCGAGCAGGGGCGGCAGCAGGTAGGCCAACCAGGGAAGAGTTTCTAACATAATATTCTCTCAATATGAATTATCAGCTGATCATCCTTTACCGCTCGTCAGCTTTGGGCTAATATTCCTGTCGATTTAAGGAGATTTCCATGTCTGATCATATGATTCGGGTACTGACTCTCGATGGTGCTATCCGCGTTAGCGTTGCCACAACCACCAACTTGGTTGAGGTCGTGCGGCAGCAGCAAAAAACCGACCCGACCGCGACTGTTGCCGTTGGTCGGCTGGCAACGGCAGCTGCACTCATGGGCAGTCTGCTTAAAGACCGTCAGCGGATCGGCTTGACCATCGAAGGCAACGGCCCCTTAAAGCGACTTCAGGCCGAAGCCGATGCCTTTGGTCACGTGCGGGCAACCGTTAAAGTGCCGGTGGCAGGCTTGCCGCCTCGCGACGATCGTTTCGATGTTGCCGGGGCCATTGGTCGCGCCGGGTTTCTACATGTCGTCAAGGATCTTGATCTGAAAGAACCTTACCGGGGCATGGTCCAGCTGGTCAGCAGCGAAATTGCCGAAGACCTCGCCCACTATTTCACCACCTCGGAGCAAACACCGTCAAGTGTCGCCCTGGGAGTTGAACTGGGGCAGCAGGCCGAAGTTGTTGCCGCTGGAGGGTTCCTGGTACAGCTAATGCCTGATGCCGACGACGCTCTGGCAGATCGCCTTGCAGAAAGACTTGGCTCTTTACCCCCAACGACGACCCTGCTGCGCCAGGGGCTCTCTCCCGAAATGATCGTGGAACGCCTTTTACAAGATTTTCCCTACCAGATGCTTGGCACAACACCTTTATCTTTTCTCTGTAGCTGTAGCCAACAGCAGACACTCAGCCTGTTGCGCACTCTGGGAGCCGATGAAATTGACCATCTCATCGCGGAGCCCAGTGACACTCAAGTGACCTGTGAATATTGCAAGTCGACCTACACGGTTGACAAGCAGGCCCTGCAAGAGATTAGAGCGAATCTTTAATTTCAAGAAATTGTAACTGCTCGCTTTGTCCAGAAACCGTTTGCCACTGCCAATCCGTCAGTTCAAGACCCTTGCGGAAAAAAAACCGCTGCAGAAGCTCCTGGCGTTTGCCTGCCAGCTCCAACGGGTCAAAGCCGTGCCCATCTTCACCCGCTACTGTCACCTGCCAGCGGCTTTGCGATGTACCATTCAGCCAATCCGCCAGAGTTCCAAGACACGCCAGACCCGTTTCTTTCGGTAGCACGGCACCATTGCGATAAATTATTTCTGCCGGATAGCTAATCATCACTGCATCAGTACCGCCAACCTCTGCACAGGGCAGCTTTTCGACCTGGATGGAAGGCACTTTGGCCACGGTAGTCGTTCCTGGCTGTGCAGCGCAGGCGCACAGTGTACCAAGAGTAATCCCTGCAAAAAGAAGTCGCCATCGGTTCATCTACAAAACCTCTCTAGTGTCATGTCGATGATGACATGACATAATACAACACGTTGGATACGTCAGTTTGTCATTGACGTGGCACTAAATCTTAATAAGCGGCGGATTTGTTGCCGCCCGTGTCCTTTGCTGTTTGAAAAGCCGGGTGTTGCCTTAGTTGCTCAATCAGGCCAGCAGCCAGCCAACCAGTCAATATACCGGATAAGATCGTGAAGAACAGAAACAGTGGCATGATCTGCCAGATTGCCTCGTGTTGAATAACCAGCAGACGAGCAGCGAGGATTTGCCCCAAAGCATGGCCTGCCGCACCAATGACTGAAATGCCGATGGGACTCAGACGCCGTCCAGCGACACGATACATGACAATCATAGCAGATGTTGCCACGATAGCACCGGCTGCTGCCAACCAGAATCCCGGGCTGAAAAGTCTGCCGAGTAACAGAGCGCCAATACCAACCCGGGCCAGGCTGACGGTCCATGCGGCGCGGCCGTCATAAAGATAGAGCGCAGCCAGAGTCATAATATTGGCCAGACCGAGGCGCAGCCAGGGGACGGGAGTTGGTAGCAGGGTTTCCAGGACGTGTAAAGAGACTGCGAGGGCAATAAAAAGCGCCAGAAAGACCTGGCGGCGGGCCCGAACCAGTTCTACAACATCAACGGCTGAGCAAGTCATAAGGCACCTCCTCACCGGCAGGGCTGTCGATGCTGACCAGAATACGATTCGGCACACAGGCTAACAGGTCACCCGTGTGTCGGGCTACGCCCATGGCGATACAGATTTTACGTGGACAGGGGGAATTGGTGATACGGGCGCCCTGATCGTCTATTACGAGACGAGTTTTGCCGAGTGGGCCGTCAAGATCGACGCTGTATGGCTGATCAAGAGAAGCAGTAAAGCAGATCTTCCCACCACTGGTGACAACCACCTGGGTGCCCTCTGGTGCGGTCGCTACCCAGGCGATACCTGCCAGCGATACGCCCAGGAGAAACAAGACCACCAACCAGTCACTGCCGGTCATAACCTGCCAAGGTGTTTTCATGGCGTAACCCGATAGTTTGTCCAACCGGAGCTGCTGTGCAAGGTGCCATCAGCAGCAACGACCAATCCTTCTGCTGTGGGGTATTGTGTCAGAAGTTGTAGACCTGCTGCCGGACCCAGGACAAAAACCGCTGTGGCCAGGGCATCCGCCAGAGCAACGCTGTCAGCAATAATGGTCACACTCTGACAGCCCCGAGCCGGAAGACCGGTCTGTGGATCGAAGATGTGATGATAACGAACTCCATCCTCTTCAAAAAAACGCTCATAATCGCCGGAAGTGACCACAGCACGATCACTCACCTGAACAGTTTCGAGCAGAGTCTCTTTGTGACGTGGGTGTTGGATACCGATGCGCCAGGGGCGCTCTGGACGTCCTTGAAGCTCTGAATGCAGGCCCAGAAGATACATATCGCCGCCAGCGTTGACTGCGGCGCTGGTCACCCCGTGCTCTTTAAGCACGGCAATCGCCCGATCAACAGCATAACCTTTGGCAATCCCACCAAGATCAACCTGCAACTGTAACGACCGTTTGTTGACTTCTTGCCCTTGCAGAGAGAGGGCTGTCGGCCCGATGCCTTCCAGGGCGGCAGTCAAAGCGACTTGATCCGGCACGGTCGGATTCTCCCGGTCGAAACCCCAGAGAACTTTCAGTCGGCCAAGAGTCAGGTCAAAGGCACCGCCACTACGCTGGGCAACATCCAGACCGAGAGTAATCACTTCAGCGGTCTCAACGTTGACTTCAGTGCCGGTGTCACTCCGGGAAAGACGGGAGAGGTCACTTTTTTGATGGTGTCTACTGAGCAGCTGGTCCAACCTGGTCATCTCGGCAACGGCAGCATCGACAGCAGCTTCCAGCTTGTCGCTACTCTCTCCCCCGACCACGATTTCCACAACCGTACCCATCAACAGTTGACTGCGACGAATTTCTTGATCATCAGGCAGCAGACGCCACCAGCTTATTGCCAGCAGCACGACGAGGAGGCCAATAATCAGGGGGCGGTTCCAGGGCAAGGCTATTTCTCGCAGATTTCGCCGATCAGATCATATTCGGAGGTGTCGGTGATTTTGAGGTCGACAATGTCGCCGACATCGGCCTGACCAGCGGTGATGTAGACGAGGCCATCAACGTCCGGCGCCTGACGGATGCTACGTCCGCGCAACAGCAGTTCGGTCTCCTCACTGTAGCCTTCCACCAGAACCGGTTCGATACGACCCTTTAACGTTAGATTCTTACTGAACGCAACTCGTGATTGGGCATTCATAAGGCGCTTGTAGCGTGACATTTTGGTACGTGCAGAAACTTGTTTCTCAAGCTTCGCAGCAGGTGTACCCTCCTCACGAGAATAACGAAAAACCCCAAGCCGTTCGAAATGTCCCTCTTCGACAAAAGCAAGAACTTTGCTGAATTGCTCATCTGTCTCACCTGGAAAGCCGACGATCAACGAGGTCCGCAGGGTAATATCCGGAATGCGCGTGCGGATGCGCTCCAGAAGAGCACGAATGCCGGCTTCATCAATCCGGCGGTTCATAGCAGCCAGAATATGGTCGTCAATGTGTTGGATCGGCAGATCGAGGTAATTGCAGATTTTATCTTCCGCAGCAATCATGTCGAGCAGCTCGTCGGTGATACCGTCCGGATAAGCATAGAGCAGACGCAGCCAGACCAGACCGTCAATTTTTACCAGCTCACGCAGCAAAGCCGTTAATTCAGGTCCGTTGCCCTGTTCGGCACCAAAGGCCGTGACATCCTGAGCGATCAGGTTGATCTCCTTGACTCCACCTTCGACCAACCGTTCGACCTCGGCAACCACCGAGGGAATACTGCGTGAACGCAAAGTACCGCGAATGCTCGGAATGACGCAGTAGGAACAGTGATTGGCGCAGCCTTCGGCAATTTTGACATAAGCTGAGTAGAAAGGTGACGAGGTGACCCGCGGGGTGGTGTGGTCATAAAGATAATCTGGCAGGCCGATCTCCTGTGGCTGCTCGCCTTGAAGATGGTTGTCAAGCAGTTCGAGGATGCGTGGAGCATCTGCCGTACCCATGAAAAAATCAACCTCGGGAAGGTCTTTTGCCAGTTCGTCCTGATAGCGTTGCGGCAGACAGCCACTGACGATCAACAGTTTGCAACGGCCGTTCTTCTTGTGATCAGCGACTTCCAGGATCGTCTCTACTGATTCTTCCTGAGCCTCACGGATAAAAGCACAGGTGTTGACCACGATAATATCCGCCTGACTATCATCAGTGACAATAGCGAAGCGGTCGGCTGGCAGGTGACCTAGCATGACTTCGGCGTCCACCAGGTTTGTCGGACAGCCGAGACTGACCAGACTGACATTATATTTGCTCAAGAGGGTTCCTCCGTGGAGATACAGTAAAGACCTTAATGTGAAGAATTCTTCTAATATCCGGCGAGTTATAACACAAAAGCGCTACGGGGCAAAAAATATGTCTTAGCGAGTAAGTTGATGATCTGTCGTTCGGAGGCATCCACTGCTCCTAAAGACCTTTGGGATGACTTTTTATTCGGAAACCATTACGATGAATTTTTAATGGTCAATATCCTCCGAAGATCATCAGGCTGACTGAATGCGCATCGCAACCCGGATATTCCTTTATCTCTTCACATTGATCGCTGTCGCCTCTGCCGCTCTCGGCTATGTGTCGATCCAGGATGAGCGCAACCATTTGCTCGCCGGTCTCCGCTCAGAGGCTCGTCTGATGGCTCGCTCGCTGACGGCGATGCTACGCTTTTATCACCCAGGCGATCCATCAGTCGATCTCGACAAAATCTTGTCTGATATCTCACCACGCGAGTGGACCCCTCCGCCAATGCTCCGTTTCTATGATCGAGAGGGGGCTCCGGTGGGGGTTGCCTGTGCCCACTGCAATCCGCTGCCTTTACCGCAAAAACGGATCGACTTACAGGCCCTTACGGAAGAAGGTCTGGAAGATTTTTTTGAAAGTGGCGTTGACCAGTTTTTTTCCATCGTCGTTCCTGTCAGTGGCCCTGGAGACACACGGCAAGGGGCATTGGAGGTTGTTCTGCCGTTGCAGCAGATCAACCAGACTCTGGCTGGAACCACCCGGCGCTTTCTGTTTTTTACTGTAGCCCTTGCCGTTGGACTCGGTACGCTGATCATCCTCATCGCCCGTTGGAACATCACCCAGCCAATGCAGCGCTTGATTGACGCCGCTCGCCAGCTCGGCGCCGGTGACTTCAGCTCCCGGGTTGAGCCGAGCGGGGTGGTCGAGCTTGACCGACTGACCGATGAACTCAATCGCATGGCGGAACAGCTCGAAGAGCAAAACAGCAAGCGGGACCGCTTCTATCAAGAAAAGTTGCAACTGGAGAAAGGTCTGCGACACGCTGAGAAACTCGCCTCCATCGGTCAGCTTAGTTCTGGCCTCGCTCATGAAATCGGCACTCCGCTCAACGTCATCAGCGGTCGTGCTGAACATCTGATTTCCAAATTGGGCAAAGACGATCCCTCGTGTAAATCTTTAGCGACTATCGTTCAGCAGAGCGAGAACATCACCACTCTGATCGAACGGCTATTGGCCTTTTCCCGCAAGGGCGAACAGGCTTTTGCCCCACTCTCCCTGCAACGTCCGATCAAGGAAGCTTTCTCCCTCTGTATGCTTCGCTCAAAACGAAGCCGCGATGAAATTACCCTCAGCCTCGATCTTGCAGAAGACCAGATGATTGGTGACGGCAACGCCCTGCAGCACCTGTTCGTCAACCTGATTCTCAACTCTTTTCAGGCTATCGAAGGAGCCGGAACCATCCGTATCAGTGTTGCAGAGGATGAACAGCGCAGACTGCGGATCGTCTACGAAGATAGTGGCCCGGGGATACCCGAGGAGCAGCGCTCACGAATTTTTGACCCATTCTTCACCACCAAGCAGGTCGGTGAGGGCACCGGGCTGGGACTCTTCATTGTCGCCAATATTATTGAAGAACATGACGGCGAGATCAGGGTCGAGGCACCAACTGAGGGTGGCGTCCGCTTCGTCATCACCCTGCCCAGAGAATCAGGTATGGAAACACTGGCAGAACCGCGGTCTTTAAACAGGGATGGCTAGCCAATGAAAATTCGTCCGGATATGGAGATTCTGGTTGTTGATGACCATGAGGATATGCGTGACTTTCTGCAGGAGATTCTCTCAGAGCAAGGTTACCGAACAGCAACAGCAGCCTCTGCGGATGAAGCCCTTGAACGCCTGGCTAGCCGTGAGTTTCACCTGGTTATCACCGACATCAAGATGCCCGGCATGGATGGAGTTGGCCTGCTTGAACAAATCAAAAGCTGCAAAGGCTTCTCCCCTTTTGTGATTTTGATTACCGCCTTTGGTGACATCAACAATACCATTGGTTTCATCGACAAAGGGGCCTACGATTACATTATCAAACCGTTCAAGATGGAACAGATCCTGATCGCGGTGAAGCGGGCCGAACGGGAACTTCGTATGCGGCGCCGGGTTAAGGAACTGGAAGACCTCGCTACTCGTCCGCATCGTTTTCAACAGATTCTTGGCAAGAGTGCAGCGATGCAACAGGTTTTCTCTCTGATCGAGAAAGTGGCTCCTGCCGAGGGCAGTGTTTTGATTGAGGGGGAAACCGGCACAGGTAAGGAGCTGGTCGCCCGGGCCATTCATCGTGAATCGTTGCGTAAGGATGGACCCTTCGTGCCGATCAACTGCGCTTCAATTCCAGGAGGGTTGCTGGAAAGTGAGCTTTTCGGTCACGCGCGCGGCGCTTTTACCGGTGCGCAGGAAAAAAAACAGGGGCTGTTTGTCGCTGCTGACGGCGGTACCCTGTTTCTGGATGAGATTGGTGAAATGCCTCCGGCGCTTCAGGCCAAGCTGTTGCGGGCGATTCAGGAGCGGCGAGTTCGACCCGTCGGCAGTACCAGTGATGTCACCTTTGATGTGCGCATCGTTTCCGCGACCAACCGCGACCTGCACATTGCGGCCCAAAAAGGTGACTTTCGCGAAGACATTTTCTATCGCCTTGCGACCTTTCAGATTCAGCTGCCGCCGCTTCGGCAGCGGCGCGAGGACATCCCGCTGCTGGTTGAAACTTTTGTCGCACAGCATGCCGCGCAGGGACGGGATATCTTCTTCCCGCCAGAAGTTCTGCGAGCGCTGGTTGATTACTCCTGGCCCGGTAATGTTCGAGAGTTGCAGAGCCTGGTTGAACGCTGTGTCTATATCTGCGAAGGCGAAACGGTGCAGCTCGACGACTTACCGGAACCAATGCGCCAACAGATCCGCCCGGCAAACCGCTACGCCCTGCCCGACGACAAAAACCTTGAGGAGATCGAGCTGGACTACATCCGGCACATTCTCAACCGCTGCGAAGGCAACCGGGTGCGGGCCGCCGAAATTCTCGGCATCAACCGTAAAACAATCCAGCGTAAACTGAACGATTAACACCTTCATTTCAGCCCGCTCATTGATCTCCCGACAGTCTCTCAGCTGCGACAAATTGTCTCAAAGGTCGCTTTTGTCGCAGTCCAAGGATACCCTTCTCTAGTCTTTCAACTGCCAAAGCCAACCTGTATTACACCAATGATTCAAGTTGTTTAGCGACAACAAATCAGTATGCTCAACTTCTGGCACAACCTGTGCTCATAGTCTCTCGCTGATGTACCTTTCAAAGTGCACTGCCACAACCTTGAAAAAGAGCGGAGACAAATGAAAAAATCAAACAGAAAAGTGATGATCGCCATATTGATCCTGTTGACCAGTGTCGGCTTTCTGATCTATCGCGGCCTTGCCGACACCGGCGTCTACTACATGACAGTCGGCGAATTGAAAACCTCGGTCTTGGGCCAACAACTGGGTACCAACGAAGCGGTAAGAGTTGGTGGTTTAATTATCGACGGCAGCATCGATTACAACCAGCGCGATCTGATTCTGCGCTTTTCCCTCAAAGATGAAAACAACCCGAAGGAAACCATCGATGCGGTCTATAACGGAGCCAAACCGGATGCTTTTGAACCGGAGATAGAAGCTTTACTGGAAGGCACCTACGATCGGGTCAAGAATCTCTTTCAAGCAGACACCCTGCTTGTTAAATGTCCTTCTAAATACGAATCTGAACAAGATAATGAGCAGGAGGTTGGTAAGTGATTACTTTTGGAATTCTGTCACAGATTGCAGCTCTATTCTTTACGCTGCTTTCAATGGGTCTGCTCTTAAGCGGCCTGGGACGCAACAATGTGCGGTTGGTACAGGCCGGTAAACGCGGCCTACTCAGTGCCATGGCTGCCACAACTCTGGCGTCGATCGCACTACTTTCCCTGTTCTTAACCGACAGCTTTCAGGTCGAATATGTCGCCTCCTATTCTGACCGAGCGCTACCACTCTTCTACAAGATAACCGCATTCTGGGCCGGCCAAAAAGGGTCTTTATTGTTCTGGGCCTGGGTATTGAGTTTATTCATCGGCATGGTGATTTTCAACAATCGTAAGGAACCGGACAACCGGAACACCCCTTACGTTTACCTGGTGCTGGCAGGAACCTTGAGCTTTTTCCTCTTCCTGCTTTGCGCGGTCAGCAACCCGTTTGATACCCTCAACTTTTTGCCTCGAGATGGACAGGGGCTTAATCCAATGCTACAGAACCCCGGCATGATCTTCCATCCGCCGATCCTGTTCTTCGGCTATATCGGGTTCACTGTTCCATATGCCTATGCCATCGCCGCGATGATTACCGGCAACACCGGCGTCGACTGGATCCGCAAGACTCGCGTCTGGAACGTGCTCTCCTGGATTTTCCTGTCGATCGGCATCATCCTCGGTGGACAGTGGGCTTACGTGGAACTCGGTTGGGGTGGCTACTGGGCCTGGGATCCGGTCGAAAACGCTTCCTTCATCCCCTGGCTGGTTTCGACGGCGTTTATCCATACGGCCATTATCCAGGAACGACGCGGAATCATGAAGGTCTGGAACATGGTCCTGATTCAACTGACCTTCCTGCTTTGCATCTTCGGTACCTATCTGGTCCGCAGCGGCATTTTGCAGTCAGTGCACGACTTCGGGGCAACCGGACTGGGCGGCTATTTCATCATATTTATGGTGATTGCCACAATCGGCGGGATCTACTTGCTGGCCGAAAGCTACAACGAGTTCAAAACCCCGGGCAGCGTCGAATCCTACCTATCGCGGGAAAGCACCTTTTTGTTCAATAACGTGATTCTGCTCGCGTTGGCCTTTGCCACCCTGCTCGGCACCGTTTTCCCGATTATTTCCGAAGCGGTTACTGGTAACAAGCTCACGGTTGGTCAGCCATTCTTCAATCAGGTCAACACTCCGCTGTTCCTGATGCTGGTACTGCTCACCGGCATCTGTCCGCTGATCGGTTGGCGCAAGGCCTCGGTGAGCAACCTGCGGCGTAATTTCTTGCGGCCCGCCATAACGGCTCTGCTGGCGGGAATCATTATGGCCGCTTTCGGTATCCGCGAACTCTACCCCCTGCTCGCTTTTACCCTGTCCGCTTTTGTCGGCGCGACCATTATTCAGGAATATATCACTGCAATCCGCTCACGTAAGAAGCTGTCCGGTGAATCCTCTGCTTTGGCAGGTCTGAAGTTGCTCTGGAAAATGCGCCGTCGCTACGGGGGGCACATCGTCCATTTCGGCCTGGCGATGATGGTGGTCGGCATTGCCGCATCCTCGGCTTACAAGCTGGAAAGCCAGGGCACCTTGCGCCAGGGGGAGTCGCTCAGTATCGGCGATTTTGTACTGAAATACGAAAGCTTCCGTCAATACGAAAAATACAACCGGACCATCTATGCGGCGACGCTAGGAGTCTTTCGCGATGGGACCCGGATCGACGAGATGGAGGCTGAACGGCGTTACTACGTCAATGCCAAGCAGCCGACCACCGAAGTAGCGATTCGTTCGACGCTGGTCGAGGACCTCTACGTGACCATGCCGGGAATCGGTAAAGGTAATGAGATCACCCTCAAGGTCGCAGTCAATCCACTACTGATCTGGATCTGGTTCGGCAGCGGCCTAATGGTGCTCGGCGGAATTCTGGCGATCATCCCTTCAAGAAGGAAAAAATCATGATCAGAAACTCTTTACGGGTAGCCCCCGCACTGCTGCTGACCCTGTTGATCTTCCTGCTGGTTCCGGTCGCCGGTTTTGCAGAACTGACCGAGACCGAGGTTTCCGAAAGCCTGATCTGTTACGCTTGTCCGGGTGAGCCGCTGAACATTGACCGTTGCGGCGGTGGCAACCAAATGCGAGCGGCGATCAGCCGTTTGATAAAAGAGGGCAAGAGCAAGCCGGAAATTCTCGATTTTTTTGTCGCAGAGTTCGGTGACAGCATCCTGACTACGGTGCCTAAAAAAGGCTTCAACCTGGTCGCCTACACCGGGCCTCTTATCGGCTTGCTGGTCGGTATTCCGCTGGCGTTTTTTATCATCCGCCGTTGGGGCTCCGCTGGACGTCAGCAGGCCACTGATAACGCTTCGACCGAGCGCACTGCAACTCTGGATGAAAAAACGCGGCGACAGATTGAAAAAGAATTGTCCGAACTGGACGAGGAGGACTGATCAATGGAAATTGCAATTTTTCTGATCATCAGCGCTGTACTGATGGCCTACACTCTGCTGCCGGCATTTCGTCCGGCAGAACCGTTGCTGCTCGACGTTAACGCGCTGCAACGGCGGCGTAACGCGCTGCAACAGGAAAAAACACACAATCTCAAGGCGATCAAGGATATCGATTTTGACCTGGCCACGGACAAAATCAGCACAGAAGATCATGAAGAGCTGCGAACGCTCTTAAGCCTCAAGATTGCCGATGCAATTGAAGCCGAAAAGCGTCTTCAAGAGGAAGAAAAGGTCTGAGGCAGAGCGTGAGTAACGGATCAGCTTTTTTAAGTATCAGCGGGCTGCGAAAGTCCTACGGCGCTCAGGAAGCGTTGTGTGGTGTCGATCTTGATCTGCAACGTGGTGAGTTCCTCTGCCTGTTCGGCCCCAACGGAGCAGGCAAATCCACACTGCTGAAGATTATCGCCACCTTGCTGCGACCAGATGCTGGCCAGGTCAAGGTGTGCGATTACGATTTGGAAGAGCACCCGGAACAGTACCGGGCTCATCTCGGTATGGTTTCGCATCAGTCGTTTGTCTACCAAGATCTAACCGTGCTGGAGAATCTGGAATTCTACGCTGCTCTGTACGGTGTCGAACAGCCTCGCGAACGGGCTCTGGAGCTGCTCGACCAGGTCAACCTGGCAGACCGCTACGATATGCTTGCGGCCAACCTCTCGCGAGGAATGCAGCAACGGCTGAGCATAGCCCGCGCCTTGATCAACGACCCGGAACTACTCTTACTGGATGAGCCATATACCGGCCTTGATGAATACGCCGCCAGCGTACTGCGTGATCAATTGCAGTTGCTGCACGACCGCAAGCGCACCATCATCATGGTCACCCACAACCTGCGCCGAGGCATGGAATCTGCCACTAAGTTGGGAATTCTGGCCCGTGGCGAGTTGGTCTACCTGGAGCAGAAAGCAGCCATTGACCCGACTTCCTTTGAAGATCTCTATTTTCGACATCTGGAGATGGCATGAAAAGCTTGCGCCAGATAAGATTTCTGCTTGACAAGGACCTGCGAATCGAACTGCGCAAAAAGGAATCGCTGGTGTCGATGGCCTTTTTCGGGGCACTGATCCTGGTTATGCTGAATATCTCCAGTGGGATTGGTAGACAGGTTGATGCCGAAACTGGTGCAGGGATTCTCTGGGTGGCGATCATCTTTTCTTCGGTCCTTGGCCTGGGCCGGGTTTTCTCCCGCGAAAAGGAAAACGGCTGTGTTGCCGCACTGCTGATCAGCCCGGTGACGCCGGGTGAGATCTTTGTTGCCAAGACCTTGGTCAATTTTACCCTGATGTTACTTTCGGAACTGGTGCTGGTGCCAGTCTTCTACGTTCTGTTCGGTGCCCAGCTAAGTTTTTCCTTGCTGACCCTGTTGCCGGTCCTGTTACTGGTCAATCTCGGTTTCTCGACAACCGGCACCCTGATATCGGCAATCTCAGCCGGGACGCGAAGAAACGAAGTGTTGCTGCCGATTCTGTTGTTTCCACTGATATTGCCTCTGACCGCGCTGGCAGTGAAAGCGACCGCAGCAACTATGGCCGCGAAACCTTTTGCCGAATTGCTCCCTCAACTTGAACCGATGTTTGCCTTCTGCGTAATTTTTAGCGCAGTTGGCTACCTTCTCTTTCCCTTTACCATCAGGGAGGACTGATATGTCTGCACTGAATCGATCCACTATTTTTCCCGGTCTCTCCGCCTTATTGATTTCTGCGGCGATCGGCATGGTCTTTTTTTATGCTCCACTGGAGAAAACCATGGGCAGCGTGCAGAAGATATTCTATTTTCATCTGCCGCTGGCACTCACCGCATTTCTGTCGTTCTTCGTCGCCTTCATCTCCGGAATCATGTATCTGCGCAGTCGTAAACGGATTTGGGATGCGCGACTGGCGTCCAGCGTTGAAATCGGCGTGGTGTTGACCACCCTGGTGCTGATCACTGGTTCATTGTGGGGCAAGCCGATCTGGAACACCTACTGGACCTGGGATCCACGCCTGACAACCTCCCTTATCCTGTGGTTTATTTTTGCTTCCTGCCTGATTCTACGTTCAGCAGTTGATGATGAGGGCAAACGCGCAACCTATTCTGCGGTGTTGGCAATCGTTGGCTTTATCGATGTGCCGATTGTTTTTCTGTCGGCCCGCCTCTGGCGCAGCATTCATCCCACGGTGATCCGTGCCGACTCGATCGGATTGGAATTCTCGATGCTTATGACTCTGTTGGTTTGTATGGCCGCTATGCTGGCCTTCTGGGTCGGACTTTATAAATTCCGCGTCAGTCTGCAACTGCAGGAGGCCGAAGTGAATGATTTAATCAACCAAAAACGCTAAAGGGACGGACAAAACGATGAAAGACACATTTCTGATAATCGCGTATATGGCTATCTGGATCGGATTGAGCGGCTACGTCGCCACTCTGGCGCATCAGCAACGGAAGCTGTCACTGCGCATCGATATTTTGCACAAACGCTTCAAAGCTGAGGAGGACTGACTGTGGAAGTCACAAAAACACGTCGAGAAGGCGTCGCTCGGGGATTTTTCTGGGGAATACTGGTGTCTATCTTGCTGATGACCGGATATGCCCTGGTCACAGGCGGAGCGGATAAACCCGAGGACAAAGATCACGGTCAGGCCGATTTGCAACAGCAGGTCAGTCAGTATCGGGCCGCACTTGTGAAAAACCCGAAGGATATCAATACTATGATTGCCCTCGGTGACATCTACCTGAATTCAAATAACGTTCGGGATGCTTATCAGATTTTCTTGCAGGCGGTAAAGGTTGAGCCGAACAACACTCATGTCCTGAATGACCTGGGTAGTATTTATCAGCAGATCGCCCGCTATGATGAGGCCATAAACAGCTACCAGCTGGCCTATAATAACGATTCAAAACACAGCAGTTCACTGCTGAACATGGCATTGATCTACAGCCAGCACAAGAAGGAGTACCCCAAGGCGCTGGAGTTACTGCAGACCTTTCTGGCCGGTAGCCCGGAGCCGCAACTGGCGACTAAAGCCGAGCAGGAAGTCGCCAGAATCAAGCGCATTATGAAAAAGGGCAACGATGCTTCTTCTGCCAACTGACCAATAACGAACAGATTCATTAACAACCCCGGCTTCGTATGTCGAAAGAGACCTTAAGCTCGGCTTGTTAAGCATCAGCCAAGCTTAACCGAACTACAATTGGTAACTATTGTGAAGAAGGAAACCTGATGAAAAAAGAAACTGTTTTACTTGTTGTTGTGACTCTGGTGGTGGGAATGGTAGTGGGGACAATCGTTGCCAGCAAGCCATCTCGAAAAGAAAAAGCTGTCAACCACATCGCTCAAGCACCTGCCGTGAATTATCAGCAGGAGATTCAAATATTGCAAGAGGTCCTCGAGAAAGAACCGGAAAATCACAATGCCTGGATTCAACTGGGAAACAAGTACTTTGATGCGAACCAGCCCATGGAAGCCATAGAATCCTACGACAAGGCTTTGGCAATTGATGGAAATGATCCCGACGTTCTGACTGATCAGGGTATTATGTTCAGGCGCGTCGGTTGGTTCAATGAAGCTATTGAGAATTTCAGTAAAGCGAACAAAATTGACCCCAGACATCCGCAGTCGTTACTCAATATGGGCATCGTCTATTCTTTCGATCTTCAAGAGAAAGCAAAAGCAAAAGAGGCATGGATGAGATATCTTGAGATCGACGCCGTTGGCGCCGCAGCAGACAGGGGCAGAACTATGATCGATCATATGGAAAATGGGCATAACTAACCTTCACACCAGCGGTCGGAAAGGACCTCTCTCATGATTATCCCCCAAACACCGCTGCTGTACGGTGCCTTTGGTGCCTACCTGCTGGCGGTTTTAATGTACCTGACCCATTCGTTGGTTCGTCGTCCTTGGGTTTGGCGTGGCGCCTTTGCTCTGGTTCTTGCCGGTTTTATACTGCAAAGCATCCTCTTTGTGTGGCGCTGGGTAAGTGCCGGCTACCTGCCGGTGACCAATTTATTTGCAACCCAGTTCTTTTTCAGTTGGGCCCTGGCAGCGACCTACCTGTACTTTGAGTTGCGCTACCGGATTCATGCAGCAGGGCTCTTCGTGATGTTCTGCAACCTGCTTCTGCTTGGCAGCGCATTGCCGCGTGACCCGGCTCTTCCACCGCTGATTCCGGCTTTGGATACGCCCCTGTTTACCTTGCACGTCGCCTTCTCATTTGTTGGTTACGCGTGTTTCGCCATGGCCTTTTCCATGGGCGTTTTGTACCTGGTGCAAAAACGTTTACAGACAGGTTTGTTACCGGATTTGCTGCTGTTACGCAAACTCAATTAAGAAGCGGTCTTTCTCGGTTTCAGCCTCTTCACCCTCTGTATGATCTTCGGCAGTATCTGGGCCTATGTCGCCTGGGGATATTATTTCTCCTGGAACATCAAAGGGGTCTGGTCGGCGCTGGTGTGGATTTTTTATGCCGGGATGTGTCACGCTAAGTTCATTCGTCGCTGGCAGGGCTCAGGTTATGCGCTGCTATCCATTGCCGGTTTCGGGGTGGTTTTGTTTACCTACCTCGGCATTGGACTGCTGATGAGCAGTAACCACCCCCTCGAGTAAGCAGGAGATACAACGATGTTGAAAACTATACTCGATAGCAAAATCTGGAAACTGTTCTGTTCACTGAAGCTTACCATCGTGTTGGCTTCTGCTATCACCTTGATAACTATCGGCGGCTCTCTGCTGATACCGTTCAACCCGAAGACTTTTGCCGGGATTGACAGCATGCCGCTTGGTCTCTGGATTGAGAAAGTTGCTGTCCATGACCTTGCCATGACCTGGTGGATTCCAATGGCGGGGGGTCTGGTTGTTTTACTGGGGGTTAATACTCTTTGCTGCTTTACCGATTGGGCCTGTCATTTCCGTGCCCGCTGGCGTAAGTGTGGTGAATATCTGATTCATATCGGCTTTGTTTTGATCCTGGGAGCTTACCTTTGGGGCAGTCAGGCGGGCTTTCGCAGCGAAAATAATCCTTTTCTGGTTGGTCAAATTAAACAGCTACCACAACAGGGGGTCTCTCTGAAACTAGAAGCTTTCGAGACGGTCCTCAACAAATCTGGCCGACCGATCGACATGCTCAACACCCTCGCTTTGTATAAGGGTAATCAGGTCATAAAGAGAGTTCAGGCGCGGACCAACCACCCTCTGACCTGGAACGGGTTGGTCATCATTCCTGCGTCTTATGGACAAACCATGCGTGGTGGTCGCTACCTGCCCTACAGCATCCTCACCATAGACTATGATCCCGGCGCGAACCTCGCACTCGCTGGAGGGATTGCCATGGGCTGTGGAGTGATATTGACACTCTTTTCTTTCTACAGAAAGCGAACTCGTGGGGATCATCCTGACATAGCCTGATTTTCTTCAATGAGATGGTTGCTGTAGCCTTCTGGTCGGAAATTATCTGAATCAAACATCAAGGAGAATGAAATGCGTTTTTGTGCTGTTCTAATACTCACGCTATTTGTAACCTGTTCACCTGCAATTGCCTTTACGTCTGCAGAGGAAGGCTGTGGCGCCGGCAGTTGTGCTGATTGTCACTCTTTGAGCACGAATGAAGCGAAAGAGCTTTTCAAGGGTCTGCAGGGGGAAGTTGTCTCGACTGATTTTGCCGAAGTTCCCGGTCTCTGGCGAATTGGCATGAAGATTCAGGACAAAATCCTGCCCGTTTACCTGGATTTCTCCAAGTCATACCTGATTAGCGGCAACGTCATCCGCCTGAACGATCGCAAAAATCTCACGGAAGCACGATACCGTCAGCTCAACCCAGTCGATTTGGCAAGCATCCCGACCGATGATGACCTGTTACTCGGTAACCCTGACGCAGAAAAAAAGATCATTGTCTTTACCGATCCCCACTGTTCGTATTGCAAGAAACTGCATGCAGTGCTGCTGCAAGCAGTGGCAAAACGTCCTGACCTCCTGTTTCAGATCAAGTTGATGCCGATCAAGCAAAGCTCGAAAGAAATCTCCAAAACAATCGCGTGCAACAAATCCATGGAACAGTTGGAGGCCGCTTTTGCAGGTGAACCTATCCCAGCGACCGATTGTGAAACGAATACCATTGAACAGAACATGGAAATCGCCAGATCATTGGATATTCGTAGCACCCCGACGTTGATACTTCCCAACGGGCAGATTGCACCCGGCTACAAATCTCTTGAAGCTCTACTCAATCTGATCGATCAGGCCAAGGTTGCTGAAAACACAGTGAAACAATAGTTTCATCGTCATTGGCGGTCGCAACAGAGCAGGGCTCAACATACAAAACAAGAAAGGTATATGTCGGTGGCTAAGAAAAGAATGGTTATCATTGGTGAGGCTCTCGCCAAGCAGGGTTATTGCAGAATCAGCTTACGCAAGAATATTGTCGCCAGAATTGACGTTGAGAATTGGGCCGAAATCTTAGCACAACACCTCGACAAGACCTTGCACGAGATGTTTACAGCCATTCACGAAAACCCAGGTCTCTATGAGGATCTGTTTCGTCGAGACTGGAGTAAAGATCGCCTGGAAGTTAGCCTGACCACGGCCCGCACTGTGCCGTCAAGTTTCCAATGTTCAGTTGGCTATGAGGAGAAGGAAGCTAATGATTTCGATTCCGAGTTAGTGAAGGCCCCTGAATAGCGTTCAACCCTCAGAGACCAAGGTTCCAGTGTGTCCGTGTCACGCTCCTGACACAGCGTAAAAGCACTGAGATACGAGACCATCGCCCTGGATCCTCTTCCACGACTGAATCCGCTCCCATAGGAACAGAGTTATCATAAGTTATTGACCTGTAGGTGCAGTCTCCTCTGCTTCGTTCTGTTCCTGAGAGGTGACTTCATCAGCCAGGTCAATCCACCCTCCTCCCATAACCTTGTACAGCCCGACCATAGCGCTGAACAGATCTGCGCGAGTTTGCGTGTAGGCAAGATCGACATTAAACAGGCTACGTTCGGCATCAAGGACTTCCAGATAACTGGAGTAACCTTCGTCGTACCTGAGTCGCGCCAGATGGGAGTAGTCTTTCAGAGCCACGACCTGCTGCCCCTGCGCGTAGAGAGTTTCCCGCGTCCGATCCTGATCAATCAGTGCGTCGTTCACCTCACGGAAGGCGTTCTGAATGGCTTGCTGGTAACTGACCAGAGCCTGCTGTTGAAGCGCTTCCGCAGCTTTGATCTGACCCTTGATCCGCCCGGCGGTAAAGATTGGTACAGTGACATTCCCTGTGTAATTCCACGCCTTGGAATTACCTCCGAACAGGTCGGACATATCCCGGCTGCTGGTACCGAGAAACCCGGTCAATGAGACAGTTGGAAAGTAGGCAGCTCTGGCAACGCCGATACGGGCGTTAGCCGCAATCAGCTCTTGTTCGGCCTGGCGAAGGTCAGGTCGCCGGTTTAGCAAATCGGAAGGCAGCCCAGCCGGAGCAGTCGGCAGTTTCAGCTCTACAATGGTTCCGCCACGCTTGATCGGCGCGGGGTTACGACCTAGCAGAACACTCAAGGCGTTTTCACGTTGACCAATGGCTCGTCCCAGTTCCGGCACTCGACCAAGAGCTAAATAGTATTCAGATTTCACCTGACTCAGTTCAAGCTTCGAGATAACACCAGCGAGGTAACGTTTGCTGAAAATCTCCAGTGACTCTTTGCGGGTCTCGACTGTCTCCGTTGAGATTTCCAATTGCCGGTCGAGGCTGAGCAAGTCGATATAGCCCAGGGCGACTGACGAAACCAGGGTTTGGATCACAATCTGCCGAGCCTCTGCGGTGCTCAACAGCTCTGCCTGGGCGGCTTCAGTGGCACGTCGCAATCGACCCCAGAGATCGACCTCCCAGGTTGCAGTCAAAAATGCCTGGTAAATATTGTCTGGATTATCGATGCTTGGACCAATCGGAGAGAGACTCTCGCTGACCCGATCGCGAGCGGCGGAACCGTCAGCGCCAACTTGCGGGAAAAGGTCAGCACGGGCCACCCCGTAGCGGCCGAGGAACTCATCAAGGCGGGCCGTGGCAATCAAAAGGTCCTTGTTGCTCTTGAGCGCTTCTTCAATCAGTTCATTGAGGACCTGATCGTCAAACTGCCCCCACCACGCGGAGTTACTTAAATCCTGCGATTCTGTTACGTCAATGCGCCAAGCAGCAGGGTTGTCCACTGGCGGTCGTTCGTAGTCCGGGCCGATCATGCAGCCAGTGACAAGAAGAACGGTAAACAATCCTATAATGGGGCGGCTTAAGCTATTCATCGTGCGCCTCCCCGGTCTTAATTGCTGTTGCAGGTTGCTCTGTTGAAGGCTGCTTGAGGCTGTCCGGTGGCGGTTGCTGCTTGCCGCCAAAATACTTATCACTCATGCTCTGCAGCATCCAGTAGAAGAGCGGGATCAGAAAGACCGCAATCAGCGTGGCTCCAGTCATTCCGCCAATAAAACCGGTGCCGATGGAGTGTCGGCTATTAGCCGAAGCACCGCTGGCAATCGCAAGCGGTACGGTTCCCAGAATCGACGCAAATGCGGTCATGCAGATTGGCCGTAGACGCAGACGGGCAGCTTCTACCGCAGCATCGTAAACCGAGAGTCCTTCTTCACGTTTGATCGCCGCAAATTCGACAATCAGGATCGCGTTTTTGGCGGCCAGCGCAATCAGGGTGACCATGGCGATCTGAAAATAGACCTCGTTTTCGATGCCACGTAGCCAGATCGCGATCAGTGCCCCAAACAGAGCGAAAGGGATGGCCATCATGATAGCAATCGGCAGCGACCAGGATTCATATTGGGCGGCCAGAATCAGGAAGACCAGGATCATACCGAAGACAAAGACCAAGAATGACGCACTGCCTGATTTTTTCTCCTCGTAGGCCTGGCCTGACCAGGTAAAACTGTAACCGGCGGGAAGCACCTCTTTGGCCAACTCTTCCATAGCACTCAATGCCTGGCCCGAACTGAACCCTGGCGCAGGACCACCGGTGACTTTTGCTGCCGGAAAGTTATTGAAACGGGTGACCAGATCTGGCCCAGGCACGTATTTCATGCTTACGACTGATGAGAGCGGTACCATCACGCCGCTACGGTTGCGGACATAGACCTTTTCAATATCTTCCGGGCGAGTACGGTATTGGGCTTCGGCCTGGACAATGACCTACCAGAGACGGCTGTAGCGATTGAACTGGCTCACATAGAGCGATCCGAACAGGGTTTGCAGAGCGTCATAGACGTCCTCCACCGGAACCCCCATAACCTCAGCTTTCTCCCGATCAAGCTCCACCAGTAACTGCTGGGAGGAAGCGTTGATCGTAGAACTCAAGCCACCCAGCTCCGTTCTGTCTTTAGCCTTGGCAATAAAATCCCTGACGATTGCATCAAGCTGTTGAATTGTGCCATCACCCTGACTCTGAATCCAGAATTCGAAGCCGCCAGTGGTTCCCAGGCCGGGGATCGGCGGCGGATTGATCGGCATGGCAAAACCTTCGCGAATTCCCATCATCTGGGCACCGGTCTTGGCAATAACGGCAGGAGCCTGGAGCTCCTCCTCACTGCGTTCGGAAAAATCTTTAAATGAGACGAAAAGGAGACCGGCGTTGCTCTTGAGCTGGCTGTCGAGCAGGCTATAGCCGTCAAAGGTCGCGACATCCTTGACCGCCGGGTGGTCCATGAGGATCTGTCCGGCCTGCGCGCCGACATCGCTGGTGCGATCAAGGCTGGCCCCGTCTGGAAGAACGTACAAACCGTACAAGTAGCCCATGTCTTCTGATGGGGCAAAGCTGCCCGGCACGATGCGGAACAACCCCAAGATACAAGCGAGGATGGCGATAAAGAAAACGGATGAAATCAGGACGCGCTTGATTGCCAGACGGACACCGAAGATATAAGCGTCGGTAGCTTTGTCAAAAAGCTTGTCGAACCAGACAAAAAAGCCTTTTTTCTGCATGCCTGGTTTCATGATCAGGGCGCTCATAGCCGGTGACAGGGTCAAGGCAACAATGCTGGAGAAGAAGACCGAGATGGAAATGGTGATGGCAAACTGTTTATAAAGCTCGCCGGTAATGCCACCCAGGAAAGCGACCGGGACAAAGACCGCAAGCACCACCAGGGTCGTGGCAACAACCGGGCCGGTGACCTCGTCCATCGCTCTTTTGGCCGCGGCATTTGGCGACAGACCGAACTCATCCATATTGCGTTCGACATTTTCCATAACGACGATGGCATCATCAACGACGATACCAATCGCCAGAACCAGGCCGAACAGGGTCAGCATGTTGATCGAAAAGCCAAACATCTGCATACCGACAAAAGTACCGATGATTGAAACCGGTACTGCCATGATCGGGATCAGGGTTGAGCGCAAATTGCCGAGAAAAACCAGCACCACCAGGATGACCAGACCGCAGGCCATGAAGAAGGAAGTGATGACCTCTTTTATGGAAGCACGCACAAAATCAGTGGTGTCGAGAGCAATGCCATACGCCATGCCGTCGGGGAAACTTTCACCGAGTTCGGCCAGCGTGCTAATGACATCTTCACTGACTTGCAGGGCATTTGCACCAGGCTGCTGGTAGACTGCGATCAGGGTCGCGGTCTTGCCGTTGTAGCGGGTGCGTACAGAGTAGTCCTTGGCACCAAGTTCGGCACTGCCGACGTCTTTCAGTCTGACGATTGCGGCGCCCCTGGAGGAAGTGCGCAGGATGATGTTCTCGAATTCCTCCGGAGTGGTCAATCGGCCCTTGGTGGTCACCGGGAAGGTCATCATGACTTTGTCATCGTTGGGAGGCTGACCAATACGACCGACGGCGAACTGCTCGTTTTGTGCCTGCACCGCACTGACTATGTCACGGGTGGTAATGCCGAGCTGGGCCATGCGATCCGGCTTGATCCAGAGCCGCATGGCATAATCCGGGGTCCCCAGGATCGCTGCCTGGTTAGCCCCTGGGATACGCTTGATGGCATCGAGGACATAGAGATTGGTGTAGTTGGCGACATAGGTCGAATCGAAGCGCTCATCGGGAGAATAGACGGCCAGCACCATCAGGAAAGTGGCCGAGACTTTTTTGATCTGCACCCCCTGGGCCGAGACCGCCTGCGGCAGCTGCGGTAGGGCCAGATTGACCCGATTCTGTACATCGACCTGGGCCAAGTCGGGTTCGCGACCGATATCGAAGAAGATATTGAGTGTCATGTTGCCGGTGGATGAGCTGGTTGAGTACATGTAGATCATGTCGTCGGCACCATTAACCTGCTGCTCAATTGGCGAAGCGACATTCTGCGACACAACTTCGGCGCTGGCACCTGGATATGTCGCCGAGACCTGAATCTGTGGTGGAGTAATCTCCGGATACTGGGCGATCGGCAGGCCGTACAGAGCCACTCCACCAGCGATCATAATGACGATCGAGATGACTGCGGAGAAAATCGGACGATCGATAAAAAAGTGTGAAAGCATAAGAACCTCGATCTATTCCGGTTTTTCGGCAGGTTTTTCTATTGCCGTCTGCTTCTGTTGATCTTTCTGTGGGGTGTTTTTGACTGATACGCCCTGCGACATTTTCAGCAGATTGTCGACCACCACCAGGTCCCCTGCTGTCAAACCACTGACAATAAACCAGTCGTTACCGTGCCAGGATCCGGTCTCAATGGCCCGAACCTCGGCCTTACTTTCTTTGTTCAGGACCCAGACAAAGTGTCCCTTGGCTCCCTGCAGGACTGCGGTTTGCGGTACGAGAATCGCGTTGGGACGGCTTGCGCCATACAAGCGAACCCGGACAAACTGGCCTGGGCGCATACTCGCTTCCGGGTTGGCAAGTTCGGCACGGATCAGCAGGGTACCGGTCTCCGGATCGACTGAAGGCTCCGCAAAGTTGACATGCCCTTTGTAAGGGTGCGTCGAGCCATCAGCAAAAACCACCTCGACAACAAATTTTTCTTCTGCAGGCATGACTAATAGTCCGACAGCCTCTTGTTGCCGACCACTCAGCAGCTGGTTTTCCGAGACGCTGAAGTTGACCCAGATCGGGTCGAGTTGGGCGACATAGGTGAGCAAGCTGTTCTGACCGGTGGGGATATAACTGCCCTCCTGTTTGTCCGCCTTGCTGGCAAGCCCGGTGACCGGAGTGAAAATCGTAGCATAGCTCAGTTTAAGCTCCGCTTCGCGTACCGCACCCTCGGCGGCGAGTACGGAAGCCTGAGCCTCGCTCTCTCTGCCGACGGCATCATCCAGATCCTTTTTGCTGACTGCATCCTGCTCAGCCAACGGTCTGATTCTGCCCAGATTGGCCGTGGCGGTTGTCAGGCGGGCCCGGTACAGGGCGAGTTCGCCCTGAGCCTGTTGCAGAGTCGCTTGAAGGGGCTTTTTGTCGAGTTCGAACAGAACTTGCTTCGCCTGAACCAGGGCGCCATCCTGATAAGTCTGTTTGTCGAGGAAGCCGTCGACCCGCGCCCTGATCTCAACCTGCCGGGAGCTTTCTGCCTGGCCGACAAATTCGAAGGCGACCGGAGTGTCCTGCGGCTCAATGGTTATCACCGTGGCAGGTATCACAGGTGGCGTTTTGGGTGCTTCTTCGGGTTCGCCACAACTGGCTAGAATAGAGACGATGGCCAGACAGCCCACCCAGGTCAGAATGCTTTTGCATAAATTAACCCTAGACATGTTTGCTCACCTGTTGACTGAAAAAGTAAGGCTCGGACACACAAATGAGAGTGTGATGGAGAGTTTGATTTCTGGGCTTGCCTACATGATTTCATCTTGAGATGAAGATCCAAGTTTACTGTAGACAAGATTACCCTATAAACATGGGATATCAAGCGCTTATCGTCCACTTAAGGAGAATCCGCCCCAAACAGAAATGTCGCCAACAGACCGTAATCAATTTCTCTTAACAAGAGCAGTTGAGGCTCGGGCAATATCCGTGGATTCGACAAAACATCTGCGACAAAAATTGCTGGCGGTCATCCCGTTATCGATCATCCAACGGCGCGGTGTGTTGATATTTTAACCTTTAACTCTAGAGAGTTTTGCCTTTAACCACGTCTTTCGCGTAAACTGCCAGGAAATAGTGTCTCGTATGCTGGATGTTTTGCCCAAGCAGACAGTTCTAAATCACGAAAATTAATTTACCAAGAGTAGTATTTTGCAACGAGCTAAGAGAGAGGGAACTCATGTTCAGACTTTTTTTAACAACTTTTATGTCGGTAGGTTTGGTCGTGTCTCTTGCGACACAACCATTGGCAGAAGACCAGATCAGGCCAACGATAGTCAAAGTCTACAAGTCGCCTGGCTGAGGCTGCTGCGGCGGCTGGATCAAACATCTGGAAGAGGCCGGTTTAATCATCAAAGCAGAGAACACCAGCAAGGTCTCTGAGATTAAAGCCCAATATAAAATTCCAGTTTACCTTCAGTCTTGCCATACAGCCATCGTTGATGGCTACGTAGTAGAAGGCCATGTGCCCAGCGAAGAAGTCATGCGCATGCTCAATGAAAAACCAGAGATCGTTGGGTTAAGTGTGCCAGGAATGCCAGTTGGATCGCCAGGCATGGAAATGCCGAACGGTGCATCAGAACCTTACAAAGTGATTTCTTTTGACAAGTTGGGCAGGACCAGGGTTTTTGCCACCTATCCGAAGTGAAACAGCTCTGCTCATGTTGCTTTGCGTATTCAGCCCCACGACCAGATAGGGAATGGGGCTGAATATGCAGATTTTTTCTGTCCGTTCCCCTTAGATAGAGGTCTATTGAAGTTCTTGAAGTTCTTCTGGGAGATACTTGGAGCCGAAGTGGTACGAGAGACCGAACCCGGCAAGGAATTGATTCTCGTCATCAACAATGGGACGGTCCGCCGCATCACCTACCAATCTTTTGTATTCAATCTTGCCACCGATGCGCCAGCGGTTGGTAATCGGGTAGCCAGCCGTTACAAAGATTTTGACATCCTTGAATCCGGCTTCTGCTTTGTATTTCTTCAGCCCGGAGTTCATCGACTGCTTCGAATTGACGCCGAAGAAGCTCTCCATGTAGTCGTCACTCGCCAGGGTTGTGCTGATCGCGGCAAAGACCAATGGCTTTGTAAATGGCAGGCTTGTGCCAGCGCTCATCTCGACAAGAGCGCCCTCATGACCAGAGTTAACATCCTGGCGGACCTCCATCCTGAAACGATAAGGTTTATTCCGGTAAGAAACAAATCCACCGGCTTCAATGCTGCTGTCAACATCACCCAAACCCTCCAGCTTATCGTTGTCATCATCATCACGTCCTGATGCCCACGCCAGAATGGGACCCACTTTGAAGTTTTTCTCATTGATAACATTGGCACCCAAGGTCTTGCCTTTGAAGAAGAGGATGCCCTTCCAGGTACCCGCAAGATTAGGGCCAAAACCCGTCTCGTAATCGTTTGAGCCCTCATAATCAGGCGAAAGACCACCGGCCACGCCAAGACTGAGAGTCCAGTTACGTTTGCTATCTTTATAGTTTTCATAACCTGGAGCGTTATCGATATCTTCGGAAACATCTGCCCAGAGGCCTGCATCATTCAGGGTCTCGTCAGCTGCAGCAACACCAGAAATGCTCATGGCTGCAAAAAGAATCGCAATTAGAAGGAGAGAGGATCGTTGAAAAGCTTTTTTCATGGCAGGCTCCTGGGAAAATAGGGTAGAGACAACGAGAGTTATGACTATAACAGCAGTATCGTCAATTTCACACATATAAACAAAACAGCAGGACCTCCACTCAGAAGCAACTTAAGTGTGAGCCCTCTTTACAGGTTTAACCTGACCTGGCATAGCCCCGTTTCATAGGGAATGCTCTTGTGATTTTCGACCTGCCATGCTAGAAACTTTGTACTGACTCTAATCATTGCATAGCCCCATCGGGGTTACTTTTTGTCTTTTTGAGATCAAAATGAACACACTGGCCTTTATGGTTATTCTGTTCATCATTTACCTGATCGCTGCCATTCCAACCGGCGTCGTTCTCTCGCGTCTGATGGGCAGCGAAGATGTCCGCCAGGCAGGTAGCGGCAATATAGGAGCAACAAACGTTTACCGAGTGGCGGGTAAGTTGGCCGGTGTCCTAACCCTCGTCGGCGATATTCTAAAGGGGTTTTTACCGCTGCTGGCTTTCAGGAGCTGGATGTCACCAACCCCGACCCAGCTCGGTGTCGCCTGTTGTATTGCCATCATCGGTCACTGCTATCCAATCTACCTTAAATTCAAAGGCGGTAAGGGCATTGCCATAGCCCTCGGTGTCTTCCTGATCCTCTCGCCAAAAGCAGTGCTCGGCGCGGTTATTATTTTTATCATCGCAGTTGCCATAACCCGTTACGTTTCCCTCGGTTCGATACTGGCAGCCATGTCAGCACCGTTGTTGATCCTGATGCTGAACTACCCCCAGCCGATTTTCCTGACAGCCCTCTTTATTGCCACGCTGGTGACCTGGCGGCACCGAACCAATATTCGTCGCCTTCTGGATGGCACAGAAAACCGTTTTAAAGTGTGACAAACCTTTCCAAAATGGATCGACTGGCGCCTCTCTTGACTTTTCCTGAGGACCCTCCAACAATAACCTGACCTTTCACCGACGATTTTTTGGAGCACGCATTTTAATGACTTTGCACCCCAGGAAACTAGCTCTGATTCTCTTTGCCATGATCAGCATTTCCCTGTTGTGCATTGGCCTCTGGCTGCAAAATTTTGTCGCCACGGCGATTGCTCCGACAGAGCCACAAGTGGTTGAGATTAAATCCGGCAGTTCCTTCGTACGGATAGCCAATCAGCTCCAGCAAGCTGGCATAATCAGTGACGCCAAGCGCTTCACACTTCTGGCCCGCTGGCGCAAAGCCACAGCACAGATACACGCCGGTGAATACCTCTTCAAAACCTCAACCAAACCGGATGACATCCTCGCGCGCCTGGTTGCTGGCGATATCCGCAAGTTCCAAGTCACGATCCCCGAGGGCTTTAATCTGCAGGAGATTACAGCCCGTCTGGAGAAAACCGGCATCGGTTCTGCCCAAGAGTTCCTCTTGCTATACAACGATGTTGAATTCTTGAGCGATCTGAAGATTGACGCAACCTCTCTGGAAGGCTATCTCTTCCCGGAGACCTATACCTACACTTCTTCGACAACACCACGCCAGCAGTTACATGCCATGGTCGCGCAGCTGCGCGCGCACTTAACTCCTGAATTACTCAAAAGTGCCGCAGCTCTCAATCTCAACACTCACCAACTGATCACCCTGGCATCAATCATTCAGAAAGAAGCTGGGAATGTTATGGAAATGCCCCTGATCTCAGCGGTTTTCAACAACCGCCTGAAGCGCGGCATCGCTTTGCAGGCGGATCCGACCGTAATTTATGGTATTACTGATTTTGACGGCAACCTGACCCGTAAACATCTTGAAACGCCGACTCCTTACAATACCTACAGGAAGAGGGGTCTGCCCCTCGGCCCAATTGCCAGTCCGGGACAATTCGCACTCCATGCGACGGCTAACCCTGCAGTAAGCAAAGACCTCTATTTTGTAGCGCGAGGTGACGGCACTCACAAGTTCAGTACAAACCTGAAAGATCACAACCGGGCGGTGCGGCGTTATCAACTTCGTCGCTGAATCGTCTAAAGAGGAAGGCAACAGGCATGGCAAAACGCATCCTGCTGACTGAAGCAAATCAACAACTGGCGACAGCAATAATCGAGCGGCTCAAGCAACAGGGCTTCAATGTCCAACACGCGAGCGACGGCATTACCGCTCTGCGAGCGATTGCTGCCGAACCGCCAGACCTGTTGTTACTCGAACTCAAGCTGACTGGCCTGCACGGCATTGAGCTGATCAAAAAGTTGCGGCAAAGCCCACGCACCAGTAAACTGCCAGTCATTGTTCTGACCGGTTTCTATAAAGGCGAAAAGTTTCAGACTGCCGCCAAAGCTCTCGGCATTCGCCATTACCTGGAAAAACCTCTGAAGGCTTCCGTGCTTATGTCTGCAATTCACCAGACATTCAGTCCGACAACCTCGACACCCGCAGTCTCAGCTGGTGAAGCCCGTCCTTTTGCACAACAGCTGCGCACCGCTTTTTTAAAGCGTTTTTCCGGGCTCCTGACTTTGAAGTATCCCGACACTGTACGCTTATTGACATTTATTAATGGTGCCCCGGTTGCGTTGCGCCCCGGTTTCAAGAGTCGTGACTTTGGTGATTTTCTCTGCAATCGCGGTCAGATTACTCTTGACGAATATAACTACTTCACAACCACGGCTACCTATCGCCATGACAGCCTGGTGCAGATCGGTTGCCTGCAATACAACGATCTTCTGCAAGCCGAAATGGACTATCTCAACCAGGAACTGCTTTGCGCTTTCGGCAGTGGGCCTGCCCTCGCTCATTGGAAAGCAATACCGGCACCCGAGTCGCTGCAGCTGATCACACTAAATGTGCCACAGCTTTTTTATGAAGGGTTTCATAAACACGCGGGGAAAACTGGTACACAGCTGCTGCAAACCTTCAAGGACAAGTTCATCCTGCTCGACAGCAACTACTATCGGCACATCAATTTCCTGCGTCTTAACGAAGCTGAAAAACATTTTGTCCAGAAGATAGATGGTCAATGCAAGCTAGGCACATTGCTTGACGATGATTTTGATCCCGGGCCACTGCTCCTGACCCTGACCGGCCTGAACATGGCACGCTTCGCTGCAGTGGCAACCCCATCGGCTGACCCTGGCAACCTGCCACTGCGAGCCCTCTTTAATGCCGTTGAAGAAGAAGTTGAAGTTGTCATCGAGGAAACTTTTGAGAGCTTCACCGATCTGGTTGACGACAGTGAAGTTGATGCTGAAGGCTCTGCGACAGCTGCTGCATCAGAAAGTTCCAGTGGCCAGTCAATGCCGGCCGGAGTTAAGCCAGCCCAGACAGATGACCTCTCTCAGGAGGTGCGCCTGATCGCCAAAAGCCTTGAGGACAAAAATCACTATGAGGTGTTCGGCATCAAACCAGCCAAATTCTCCATTGAGCGACTCAAAGAACGCTACTTTGCTATCACCCGCAAATTCGGCCCGGAAGTCCTCATGCAACTTGGTGGCGAAGATGCCGTTCTGGTTGAGGAGATTCTCTCGAAAGTCGCCACAGCGTATGACACTCTGACCGATGTCGTCAAAAAAGAGCGTTATGACGAAATGTACGGTGCAGACAAGATCGGCCTTGGCCACAAGGGTGATGACCGCTTCCAGGCCCAGGTACAGGCAGAATCTGGCAAGGTGTTCCTGGAGATGGAGGAATGGGATAACGCTGAGAAGTCCTTGCAGGACGCGGTTAATGCCGATTCCAACAACGGTGACTACCTCGCCAACCTGGCTTGGGCGATCTACCGCAACCCCAAATACTCAGCCAGCCAGGCCATGCTGAACAAAGCCAAGCAGATGATTAATAAATCGATCACCATGGAACGTACTTCCCTTGCTTTTGCCTACAAAGGCTGGATGCTTTTCGAAGCAGGCCAGGAATCGATGGCTGAAGCTGAATTTAACAAAGCTTTGAAACTGGATGCTCGTCAAACGATGGCTCGCAAAGGGCTGCGAAGCCTGAAGGAACAGCAGGATCAACAGAAGAAGGGCCTTTTTAAACGGATGTTCAGGTAACAGCTGTAAGACCTGAGAACAACGTTAAATATCATTAAAGAAAAAACGGAGCCACGACATTAATCGGCTCCGTTTTACTTTTCCTTATGGCTTCAAGCTTACTTCTGACAGCTATGTTCACGAGGCTTATTCGTGAACATACGCCCACGCCCCGATCTTTTCGACCCAGCCACCACGGCTTAAGGAAGGATAGTTCTGTAGCGGGTAATAGAGGAATTGATCCCAACGCAAGGGCCCCGTTGGCGTCTCCAGCATCAGGACCCAGGGGTTGCCATGATAACGGTCCTTCGCCAGATCGCCGGGTAAATATTCGAAATCAGGCAGTTCATCTCCCTTGACTGTATATCCCTGCGGGTAGTTCACATGCAGTCCTTCAAGGTTTTCCGGGGGATGCCCGAATTCTTTATTGTAGGCATTAATGGCTTCGACAAGGGGAGCGGCTTCATGGGTGAGTCTCTCAAAACCCTGCATACGTATAGTATCTGCTGATTTTAGAGAAATCACGCTTAAGGTAACCATCATTCCGGAACCGATGAAAACTGCCATTGAGGCGCATCTGAGCTTACTGGGAAAGAGCCCCAGCAGGGAAATGGCCATGATCACCATACCGAGCAGGCAGAGCCAGACCACCAACTCTTGACCGGGAACTCCCCAATCACCGTAACCTGAAACCGACAGGTAACTGGAACCGATAGTATAACTGCAGAGTAGCAGGCTGAACAGACCAAACCCCGAAAGCGACAAAAGCAACTTTGGACGAAATCCTGTACTGCAATCAAGATTAAAAATCATTATTCCCCTCCACACATTTACATCCTCTAGTTAGGATATATTAATCATGCCCAGAAGGGAGGTCAACTTATTTCTTATTAAAGACAGCAATTAGTTAAGTGAAATGGTCAAATTTCTATGGGAAGAATTGGGTATCAAACCACCTTGACTGGGGCAAAGCCGCCACCCGGCGTACGCAGGTTGGTTACTTGACCACGATAAAGGCGGGCGGTGACACCAAGCGGCCGATCACGATAAGCATAGAGGCGTAGATCGGTCTTCATCGGATCTGTACCGGGAACCTCGGTGAGGGAGGGTGGAACCAGCTCCTGAACAAGAGTTGACTCAACGGGTAGTTGATCAAACCGTGTACGGCTGATCTTTGTACCAAGCAAAACACCTTTGCTGCCAAAGCTATCGACCGGTTTGAATACACGTTGTTTTCTGACCGACCAAAGCTGCTGCAGGTCGAGATCAGCGAGAAGAGAAGAAACAGGGATCGTTTGGTCGAGAAGAGCCTGTTCGTCAGTAGTAAGTGAGAAGTTTGCCCTTTTTACCGGATCTGTCCAGAGCACCAGCCTGCGTTTGTCAGCGAGCAGCCCGTAACTATGTGGATTGGGTGTCAGGCAGACATTACCCGCCAGATAAGCTGCTCGTAACCCAGCCATGTTCTCACTTTCCAAGTAAAAATCACAATGACGATTGTAGACCAGATCGACAGGTTGACCTTTGAACCAAACTCCTTCGGCTGAGGCTTCAAGCTGCTGCGGATCGACAATTTCAGTGGGCACCCCCCAGACATTGAAAAGGTCGGCAAAGGCACACATCTCCGGGTAGAGGAACTGTTGGGTCGGATTCTCATCAAGAATCACAATCCTTTCCGGTTTGGATTTACTACCACCTGAAAACTGGCAAATCTCTTCTGCAAAGGTTAGCAGTAGACGTTTTTTGAGACTTTCCTTGAGAGACGCTGGCTCGATTGGTAATGACGGTTCATGCGCTAAATAGGCAAGCAAGCCACCGCCAGCATTGGTGTTGACTTCGATCAACCGCGGGACATCCCCAACAAGGTGAAAATCGTAGCACATCATAACGGCATCATGGACTGGGTCACAACCAGCAACTTCAGGGACTTGCGCGTAAACCTGCGCGCGATATGCGGGATGACGGCTCAAGCGATCGAGCAGACGTACCAGCTTGAGCATGCGTTTTAAGGCACTGGCGGGCAATTCGACAATGGCACGGCTGAGGTTGTCTTGCAGATTTGGCATTTGTGCGTCCTTTGGTGTCGTTTAATCGTCTATTCTGATTGTGCCATAGTCAGTATGTATCACCAAGGGTAGACGGACAAGGTTGAGTAAAGAATTTAGTTGGCCGATTGGTAAAAAATGCGCGATAATGTTCGCAGAGTTTAATACCACCGGCCCAACGATAAATGGAGGTTCTATGTCAGTTGACTGTAATTACGGATTCGGCTGTGATGTCGGCTTCGGATTTGAAGAAGCTATAGCAAAAGTACAACAGCTATTGGAAGAGAAGGGCTTTCAGATTTATACACGGCTCAACCTGCATGAGATCGTGGGTGATGCTGATCATGATAAATTTGGACGCTACATTATTATCGGTGCTTGCAACCCGGAGTTTGCAAGCCAGCTGTTCAAGGCCGACCCTAACATCGGCCTGCTCATGCCTTGTAATATCGTCATCTATGAACTTCATTCCGGTGGTTGTAAAGTCATGATCAAGGATCCGGCCAGAATCATGGACATGATCTCAAGCCCGGTTGCTATCGAAACCTCGATTAACGTCAAGTGCCTCATGGAAGAGATCATCGAGGAGTTGAACCAATGATTTCCAGGGCCACTTCCCGCTCGGGAAGTGGCTCCGCTACAACTTCTCCGCCAACAGTTCTATCGTGTGCTTGGCCCGCACTGCAATCTCCTGTTTTTCCAATCCGCCACGGATCTGCATCAAACATCCCGGACAATCCATAGCAACGCAACTTGCCCCACTGGCAGTAATATCCTCAACCTTGTCACCCAGAATCTGTTTAGCAATATCAGGATGACTGGTAAAAGAATAGGAGCCACCAAAGCCACAACAACGGTCACTGTGAGCCATTTCGACCAAGTCATTGCCTGACGCTGTCAAGAGCTGTCTTGGCTGCTGCCAGACGCCAGCTCCACGTTTCAGATGACAGGAATCATGGTAAGTGACTTTCTCCGCACCAGCTTTCTTGACCAGATCAGCGGCACCGTCGAGCTTGTCGGCGATAAAACAAGCGACATCAATGGTGATTTCGGCCAGCCTCTGGGCTTTCTCAGCCCACACCGGGTTGTCTTTGAGCAGATCGACAAAGTCGCGTTGCAAGGACATGGTACAGGTCGGGCAGGAGGTGATGACGTAATCAGGATCATCGTGCAGCAGGGCATCGAGGTTCTGCTCAGCCATAGCGACAGCAGTCTCCCGGTCCCCGGAATAAAGAGCCGGTACGCCACAGCAGCTCTGCTCCAGCGGCAAAGTCACTTCCACATCGAGGTGATTCAGTACCTTGACCAGATCGATTCCTATCTCAGGATAGACAAAATCGTTCAGGCAACCGGCAAAAAAAGCGACACGATAGCGTGGTTTCTCAACTTTCTGCGGGAGACCTTTCCACAGGTCACGCAAGGGCTTATCGGCAATTGCCGGCAAAGTTCGCCAATCAGTGAGGCTGGAGAAGAAGAGTGGCAGATGACGAATCGTACGCTCGCCGCGGGTGAGCGGTTTCTGCAACAGACTGGCTGCACGCAACATGCCGTGGAAAAGCTTGCGATTACGCATCACCTTCTTGAACACCAAAGATTTGCCGACACCGACACCTTCTTCTTCGCCGAGCACTTCGCGCAGATGCAGGATGATACTCTCAAGATCAATATTGCTCGGGCAAACAGCGACACAGGCGCGGCAACCGATGCAGGCACGGACCAGTTCAGAAGCATTGTCCAGACCGTGGAAAAAGGCAGTCAGAATAACGCCGATCGCGCTGATGTAGATGTGACCAAAGACATGGCCACCGACCGTCTGGTAAACCGGACAGACGTTGGCACATGCACCGCATTTAATGCATCGAAGAGCATCCCGACAATGTGGCGATTCTGCCAGAGCAGTGCGACCATTATCGAGCAGGACAATGTGCAACTCCTTGCTCTCATCAGCACAGGGGACTGCACCACGAATCCAGGTGATGTAGGAAGTGATCAGCTGACCGGTGGCATTCTTCGGCAGCACGTTGATGACCCGATTGGCATCCTCAATAGTCGGCACCAGCTTTTCCAGGCCAACCAGGGCCACATGAATTTTCGGCAGGGTGGTCGTCAGGCGGGCGTTGCCCTCGTTGGTAACCAGAGCGATCCCCCCGGTTTCGGCAATCGCGACGTTGGCCCCGGTAATTCCCATATCGGCATCAAGGTAGCCCTGACGCAACTGTTCACGGGCAAGACGGACCAGATGAGGAATCTCGGCTGGCTCCTCTTTACCGGTCACTTCACTGAAGAGTTCGGCAACCTCCTCCTTGAGCATGTGAATCGCCGGCATCACCATGTGGCTTGGTCTTTCACCTGACAACTGCAGGATCCATTCGCCCAGATCCGTTTCCAGCGTTTCGACACCCGCTTCATTCAGCGCACGACTCAGATGAATCTCTTCACTCGCCATGCTCTTGCTTTTGACGACTTTTTTGACACCCCGATCTTTGGCGAGGTTACAGATATAGGCATTAGCAGCAGCAGCATCTTTAGCAACAAAAACCGTCGCTCCCGCCGCCTCGGCATTGGCAGTAAATTCTGCCTGGTAGCGTGACAGATTATCCCGAACCTGGTCCTTCATCTCACCAATAGCCCTACGCAAAGCTTCGAAATCATGGCCGGCAAAGGCCGCCTCGCGAGCAACGACGTATGCGTCGGCAAAACGATGCAGGGTGTCCTGCAGGCTGGGCTTCGCTATCGCCTTGCGGACCCGATCCTGATAATGACGACTGCGTTCTTGTTTATTCATTGTGACAACCGTTAAGGGTGAAAGGGGGGAATATAATGAAAGTGGCTTGGGGACAGGCACCTGCGGAGCCAGTCCCCTGTCATCGTTCCATCAGATCATCAGACAAGCCTTCCAGCAGAAGGATGTGCAGTTCGGCAGGCCCATGTACACCGATAGTCAAGACACGTTCGATATCAGCGGTACGACTTGGCCCGGTAATATAGGCCAGGTAGGCTTGTGGTAACTGTTGATGGAAATCATTAAGCAGAGGGACAGCATGATCAGCGGTCTCAAGAATCTTTTGTGGGTCAAGAAGGACAAAATGTTTCTCAGGCAAAGTTGTCGCTATACGCACAGCCTCTGCGGTACTTTCAAGAACCACGGTACCTGTTGCAGCAATGCCAAAATTGGCACCAGAGAGTCCTGCCACAGCAGCAGCCCCTCGTTCACGAAAGTTACTGTCTATGACATCAAGGCCAGCAGCCTTGAGAGCTGCGGGAATCTCGGCGCGTTCAAGACTCGGACAGGGTGATAGCAACAGACTGCCATCGATCCGCTCACCAAGATAAGCGAGAAGAGCCTTCTGCTCGTGTAGCAAATGAACCTCTGCACCAACATTTTGTGCTGCTTTTGTGAATTGTTCGACAAATCTATTAGTCATCCAGCCACTCCTGTAATTGGTCTTACCAATCCTAACGCAGACATATTACAACGTCAACAATAAACTATAACCATGTTTTACAAAACCCTCCAAATGTTTTATAACCCAGCAATAGTCTAAGTAGTCACCATTAATTTCCAAAAGAAGTGAAGGCTACGGACTTGACACATCAGGTCTCATTGATTAGCCTGATAAAGATATTGGTCATACCAGTTCAATAAGAAAGGGACAGGATAATGACAAAAGCCACACTAGACAAGCTGACGGAACTTCTGGGGGCAACCAACGTCCTGCACGAAAAAGAGGATTTGCTGACCTTCAGCTACGATGCAACCCCGGAGATTCAGCATTTGCCAGACGTCGTAGTCTTCCCGACAACTTCTGAGCAAGTGATTGATCTCGTCAAATTTGCTCGAGAAGAAGGCCTGCCAATTGTACCACGCGGCTCAGGGACGGGATTGTCAGGCGGTAGCATTGCCGTCAACGGCGGCATGGTTCTCTGTTTGACGCGACTCAATAAAATCCTCGAAATTGACGAAGAAAACCTGACAGGCACCGTCCAGGCAGGCGTAATTACCCTGGACTTTTTCAATGCAGCCTCGGCCAAAGGGCTCTTTTATCCACCCGACCCCGGTTCACAGAAGATTTCCACTCTCGGTGGCAACATTGCCGAGGACGCCGGTGGCCTGCGTGGCCTCAAGTACGGTGTCACCAGAGATTACGTCATGGCTCTTAGCGGCGTACTCGGCGATGGGATGCCGTTTACGACCGGAGGTAAAAGCGTTAAGGATGTGGCCGGTTACGCCCTCAAAGATCTGCTGGTCGGCAGCGAGGGAACGCTGGGCATCATCACTGAGGCGACCTTCAAACTGGTTCCACCTCCGCAAGCCAAGCGCACCCTGCTAGCTTACTTTAAGGACATCCGTACCGCCGGGGAAGCGGTTGCCAGCATCATCGCCGCCAAGATCATTCCCTCGACCCTGGAAATCATGGACAACGCAACCATCAAATGTGTGGAGGATTACGCTAATATCGGCCTGCCATGCGAGATGGCAGCCCTCTTGCTGATTGAAGTGGACGGCCATCCCGCAGTTGGTGCCGAAGAAGCAGACGGCGTTAAAGCTGTTTTGCATAAAGTAGGAGCCGCCGAGGTCCATGAAGCCGCCGACGCTGATCACGCTGCGCAGCTGGCAGCGGCCCGTCGCACGGCCCTCTCGGCACTGGCGCGGGTTTCGCCAACCACCCTGCTTGAAGATGCGACCGTGCCGCGCAGTCGGCTGGCTGATACTTTCGACGAAATTGAACGCCTTGGCGAGAAGTTCAATCTCAAGGTCGGCACCTTTGGCCATGCCGGTGACGGCAACCTACATCCGACCGTCCTCTGTGATGAACGCAATCGAGACGAGATGGAACGTGCCCACGCCTTTTACCATGAACTCTACGAAAAGGTTCTGGCCTGGGGCGGCACTGTCTCTGGCGAACATGGCATTGGCCTGGCCAAGAGGGATTATCTGGAAAAACAGATCGGCGTCGGTGGTGTGAACATCATGCGCCGCATCAAGCATAGTTTCGACCCTGGAGGTTTACTTAACCCTGGCAAGATCTTCAACGACGCGACGGAGGGCAGCCGTGACTGAGAAACAGTGTCTCGGGAAATTCCCCCTTGCTGACGAGCCAAACTACGAAGGCATGCTGCAGTGCATGCGCTGTGGATTCTGCCTGCCGTCTTGCCCAACCTACGTCCTGACCGGCAGGGAACGCTCTTCGCCACGTGGCAGGGTGGCGCTGGCCAAGGCGGTTGCAGATGAACAGCTTGACTTCACTGCTGCTCTGAAAGAAGAAGCCTATTTCTGTCTCGACTGTCGAGCCTGCTCGACGGCCTGCCCTTCAGGTGTCCACGCCGGCCAGGTGATGGAAGCTTGTCGCAATCAGGCCCATGAGGCTTTTCCTCTCACCGGAGCAGTACGTAAGTTCCGTGAATTCATCCTGCAACGTATGCTGCCATCACCCGGTTTGCTCGAAACCTCGATGCTACCGGCCAGGCTTTATCAGAAACTCGGTATCCAGTGGTTGGTTCGCCACTCGCACATTCTTAAACTGGGCCCGGAGTGGGTTGATAAAGCTGAAGGAATGATCCCTGCACTGCATCCGCCTCTTCGTCCACAGTTGCCGGATGTCGTTCCGGCAGTCGGCGAACAGCGCGGCCGAGTGGCCTTTTTTCTCGGCTGTATCATGACCCTGATGTACCCTGAAGTCTCGCGGCAGACTGTTAAGGTGCTGACTCACCAGGGTTTTGAGGTGCTCACGCCTAAAGAACAGAAATGTTGTGGCGCACCGCATCTCAACGAAGGCGACCGCAGCACCACTCGCAGCCTGGCTCAACACAACCTAGACCTCTTCATGGCCCTCGATGTCAACGCAATTGTCACTGACTGTGCCGGTTGCGGTGCCGCGCTCAAAGATTACGAAGAGTTGCTTGAGGAATCCGGTGACCAAGAGCGACTGACCATATTCCGGAGCAAGATCAAAGATATCAGCGAGTTTCTCGCTGAGCAGGGCCTACGTACCGAGGGACTCAAACCGATCGAGAAAACAGTCACCTACCACGAGCCGTGCCACCTCTGTCACGCCCAGGGAGTTTCCAGGCAGCCACGCGACCTTATCAAGGCAATTCCGGGGATTGATTACCGCGAGCTGAATGAAGCCAGCTGGTGCTGCGGCAGTGCCGCGACTTTCAGCCTCAAGTACACCGATGAGAGCCAGCAGATCCTCGACCGCAAACTTGAAAATGTTCAGGCCACAGGTGCCGAGCTATTGGTCACAGCCAATCCGGGCTGCCACCTGCAACTGGCCTGGGGCCTCAAGCAGGCAGGTCTACCACAGGAGGTTGTGCATATTACGGAACTTCTGGGAATGGCAACGCCCGGCTGAAAAGCAGCGCATGGCGAGAATTGCAAAGACTTAAATCTGCATGCATAAGGAAACGGGGTCAGAAATTCTGACCCCGTTTATCATTATCTTTTTGGTTGTCTCGTCCCGTGCTACTTACTACTCACTATTCTCACTAAGAAGCTGTGCCATCTTCTCCTCAACCATGGATAGATGTTCCATCATCTTTTGTCGGGCCAGTTCCGGCTGTCGGTCAGCAATAGCTTCCATAATCTCACGATGATGGGTCAGCAGCCGCTGGATATGGCCCTGCTGTTGATAGAACTCCATCAAGGCAACCTGGATGGTGGCATTAAACAAAGAGTGGATGGAGTCGAGCACATGCATCTGCAGGCTATTGTGACTTGCCGCGGTGATCGCGTAGTGAAATTCCGTATCAACCTCCGGTTTCCACCCCCCCTTGGCAGCCTGCTTTTCCATAATGGCATAAAGTCGCCGCAAATTCGCCAGGTCCTCTGCATTAGCCCGCTGTGCAGCAAGATACGCAGACCAGCTTTCCAGCCCCATACGCACTTCAGCCAAAGCCCGCAACAGTTCTGGATCCTTTTTCTCCACCAACTTGGCAAGAGGATCCATGATGCTGCCTTCTGTCAGAGCCCTGACAAAAGTGCCTCCCCCCTGTCGTGAATCAAGAAAACCCATCGCTTCAAGCACCATGATGGCTTCACGGACAGAAGGTCGGCTGACTCCCAGCATGGTCGCCAAATCTCGCTCCGAGGGGATACGATCACCCGGTTTGAGCTCCCCTTTGGAAATCAGTTGCTTGATTTGATCGACAATCTCTTCAGATATTTTTTTCGGCCGGATCGGCTTAAGAACAATGGTCATGCCTTTTCTCCACTCGCTATATGGTATGACCAATTTTTTAACATAACAACAGGGCTAATACAACGGCAAAGCCACAACAAAAGAGGGACAGCCCCCGTTCGAGGACAGTCCCTGTACTGTCCTTGCAGCCCATAGCCCTACAGCTATCCCATCCCCTGCTTGTAACGCTTCAACCAACCCTGCAGATACTCTTCTTCGTGTTCAAGTTCGAAGGCATTGATCAGGCCACGGCGCAGAGCGACAGAGATGGCACGGTTGCGCAGGTTAAAGGCATCGCCAACCTTGTCGCTCTGAAACTGCTCCTGGTCGAGACTCAGCTTGCCATAGAGGGAGTTGAGCCGGCTTTGCACACCGCGCCGGGAAAGATAGCGGCGTTGGGCGATAAGATTGTCAGTCAAACCGAGAGATATATCAATCAGGGCCTCGTACTCGATATCGGAGAGAGCCGTCTGACTGTGGCCGGTACGTCCCTGCACTTTGCGAACTTCTGGATCGATCCAGCACTGGTCATCAAAAAGAACCGTGGCCATGGCCGCCGAGATTTTCTCTCGCGGACTCGATTTAAGGACATAACCATAGACCGTTTCAGGCGGGACGATCTTGGCCAGGGTGCGCACATACATCTCATCCTTGAACTGGCTCCAGAAGACGATCCGCGCTTTAGGTTTGCGCTCCCAAAGTGCTTTGGCAAACTCGACACCATTCATCTGCGGCATCTGAATATCACTGATAATCAGAGGCTCATCATAATCCTGCGCCAGCTCAAATGCCACCAGACCATTCGGTGCATGCTCAACCACACAATCATGCTCCCAGTCGTCGACCATCTGCTTGAGAAATTCGAAATCTTTGGGATTATCTTCGGCTATAACCAGGGCATACTTTGCCATGAAGCTCTCTCCTTATTTTACTTTAGTCGCTTGTCTGATTGTCGGGGTTTGCAGCCAACTCATTGATGTCCGACAAGCTGCCAAGTGGCAACACCAGTTCGAAACGTGTTCCCGAAGAAAAACGCGAATGACGCCAACGGGCCTGAGCTCCAATCGCCCGGGCCCGCTCTTGTATATTGTGTAAACCTCTGCCGCCCGATGTTGTTGGCAGTTGCGGGGCATGGTCGAAACCTCGCCCATTATCTTCAACGGCAACCACCAGAGCCTCGCCACGCAACGCCGAACCAACTTCCAATTGGCTGGCATGGGCGTGCTGTAACACATTATTGATGGCTTCCACTACAATCCGATAGACGGTCACTTCAGTCAAACGTGGCAATTTGAGCTCGGCAGCATCGTCATTAGCCAGGAAATGAAATGCGGGAGAGCCTGGCGATTCACAACCCTTTTCCAGAAAGGACTCGATGGCTGCAGACAGGCCAAGGATATCGAGTGTCTGCGGATGAAGGTTATCCATCACCACCCGCAGATTGGTCATTGCGCGCTGGAGGTCAGCCTCAATTGCCGCAGCCGCTTCACCACAGGGAGCATCCACTTGTAACTTTTCCAGCCCCCTGCGAACAGCTGACAAATCGGCCAGGGTCTGGTCATGGATGTCCATAGCGATACGTCGACGCTCCTCCTCAGCACCTTCGAGGAGTTTCTCGGCAGCCACCACCCGAATCAACTGCTCGGTCATGCGGTTGATGGAAACAGCTAAACCATCGAGTTCGTCACGAACCTTTTCTGGAGCCGGGGGGGGAGTAAAATCACCCGCTGTAATGCGAGCGGCACCGTCAGAGAGCACTTTGATACGGCGCAGGATATGTCGGGCAAAGGCAAGAGAAAGGAGAATCCCTACCAAAATGGCGACGCCAAGGACAATAATCGTCACAAAGGTCGTCTGGGCAACCAGGGCGTCGATATCTTCGCGGTGCACATTACTCAAATTATCGCGGCGTTGGTTCAATTCGCCAAGCTGTTTCTTAATGTGGGGTTGCAACAGATTCAGCGTTACGTCAAAGCGTTCCAATTGAAGGCCCAGCTCAGGATTCAGATCGGTAACGCTTTGCTGTAACAGGCTCATGGGTGACACACCCAGCAGGCCAGACTCCCGTAAGCGATCAACCGCGACCTCAAGATGACGATGCAGATTTGCCATCTGTTCCAGAGCCCGGGGGTCAGGTTCTGTTGCCTTGGCCAGGAAACCAACAACGCCTTGCATGCGTTGCGCCGCCATGTCGGCTTCTGCCAGGGCAATAAAAGCCGTTTTGAGATTCTTGGCCTGCTGACGTTTGACTGACATGTCCCAATAGGTGAACTGCAGGAAGCAAAGCAGCAGGGTCATCAGGCAAAGCACTGCAGCAGGTGCCATTATTATCTGGTGTTTTAAAGCGAGTCGCATATATGGAAATTACCACAGAAAAATTATTGTAGCACTGTGCAAACGCACAGTGCCACGTAGGAGGCTCTCCCTGTTTTTTAAGCTTAACAGAGAGCTGTCTCTTGGTTTATTTAAACATTACCGCTATTGAAGCGTCACAGTCGTATAGAGCAGGGTCGATTTGCGTTGGATCAACAAGCGTAAAACTTTGTTGGCTAGCATCTTGTCGACAATTTCCTCAAAGCCCTTAACTGATTTGACTGCTTTTCCATCGGCCTCAATGATCAGGTCACCAATACGCAGGTTGGCTTCGGCGGCTGGACCATCGGCGGCAATCCTGGTAATCAGGATGCCCTTGGTCCCATCGAGAGCAAAACGTTCCGCCAATTCAGGCGTCACATTGCTGGCCGAGAGACCGAGAACTCCGCCACCTTTTTTGCCAATGGCGGCGATTTCCTGTTCGCCTTCATCCATTTTGCCAATTGTGACCTTGACCTCGCGCTCCTTGCCATCACGGAAAATTCTAATTTTGACGAGTTTATCGACAGGAGTCATCGCCACCAAGCGCGGCAAATCGTTAAGTTCCTCAATCGGCTCACCATCATAAACCAGAAGAACGTCTCCACGCTGCAGGCCGGCCTTATCGGCTGGGGAGTCTTGAACAACCTCGTTGATCAGGGCTCCATGGGTCTTTTCGAGGCCAAAGGAATCAGCTAATTCTTTACTCAGCGTCTGTATGACCACCCCCAGCCAGCCACGGGTGACATGTCCTTCATCACGCAACTGGGGGAGAATCTGTTTGGCCATATTGACCGGAATTGCAAATCCAATGCCCTGACCGCCAGCAACAATTGCCGCATTGATACCAATACCCTCGCCCTGAACATTAAAGAGGGGACCGCCGGAGTTACCAGGATTAATGGATGCATCCGTCTGGATAAAATCATCATAGGGGCCAGCACCGATCACCCGCCCCTTGGCGGAAACTATCCCTACTGTCACGGTCTGCTCCAGGCCAAAAGGGTTGCCAATCGCCATGACCCACTCGCCGACTTTGATGTTATCGCTCTCGCCAAGAATGGCCACTGGCAAACTTTCTCCAGCATCAATTTTGATCAGCGCCAGGTCAAGCTTGGGATCAAGACCACGCACCTCACCTTCAAACTCTCGACCATCGGAGAGCTTGACCGTGATTTCGTCGGCACCATCAACCACATGATCATTGGTCAATATGTAGCCATCTTCGGAGATAATAAAACCAGAACCGAGTGAACGTTGCTTGCGAGAAGATTGTGGTCTTTCGTTAAAAAAACGGTCGAAGAATTCTTCGAAAAGGTCGCCGCCGCCAGGATTTCTGGGTGCCCGGTAGAACGGTGGGCGGGGTTTTACCGTTCTGGCAGTGCTGATGTTAACAACCGAGGGTTTCAGTTGTTCAGCCAGAGAGACAAAATCCGGGGGTTGGGCTCCAGCGGGAACGACCCAGTAACAAACCAGCAACGAAACCAGCAACGGGAGATTAAGACGCGACAACTTGCTCATAGTTTCCTCCAATGGGGTTATTATAAACACTGTAATAACCGTTGGACCGACTGTCAATCGTCAGCGCGCAATAATCGACTGTTGATATGTACGTTTTGGGAACTATTCAAGAATCGTCGTTTTGGGGTGTTTGCCCTCTTCCGGGCCCTCAATTGGCAAACGCACCGAGAAGGAGCTACCTTTGTTGACTTTAGAGGTCACCGTAATGCCGCCACCATGAGCCTCGGCAATCCACTTGACGATCGCCAGACCAAGGCCGGTACCACCATCCATGCGGTTGCGTGCTTTATCGACCCGGTAAAAACGATCAAAGACATGGGCGAGATGTTCGGCAGGAATACCTATGCCTGAGTCATTAATATCGACACGCGCAAAACCATCCTCCATTGCCAGAGTGATGTTCATATGGCTATTTTCCGGCGTGTACTTAATGCCATTGGAAATCACATTGAGGAACATCTGGCGCAAGCGCAGGTCATCACCACGGATACGGATTTCTTCGTCAACCTCGAGAAGCAGTTGAATCTCGATATTTTTCGTCTCACACAAGAGACTGCTTTGCAGGTAAATCTCCTGCACCAGATCGCTCAGGCTTAGCTCCTTGATTTCCAGTGTCAGTTCACCGACCTCGCTTTTGGCCAGTGTCAGCAGGCTCTCAATAATCCGTTCCATGCGGTCGATTTCTTCCATGTTGGAACTCAGCATGTCACGGAATTCTTCCGGAGTTTTGGCCCAACGCAGGGGGACTTCAGTTTCACCGCGCAGAATGGTGAGTGGCGTACGCAGCTCATGGGAAGCATCACCAGAGAATTGCCGGACACGGCGGAAAGACTTGTCCAGACGATCAAGCATCTGATTCAGGCAATTCACCATTTGTGCGAGTTCATCCTGATGGTTACCTAAAGGCAGGCGGCGAGAGAGGTTGTCTGCTGTAATCCCCTGGGCAGCTTCGGTGACTTCGATGATCGGTGCAATAGTGCGTTCAGCCAAAAGCCAGCAGCCAAGACACAACCAAAAGATGGCAAAGGGACCAACCACCAGGTAAATCAGGCGCAATTCCTCAATGGTCTGTTGCAGAGGACCGAGTTCCTGGCCAACCTGGGCAACACCCAGCAGGCGACCATTCTCCACAAGAGGATAGGAGAGCAATCGCAAACGTCCGCCATCGACCTGTTCAATAGTCTCCAGATGTTCATGCAACCAACGCACTTGCTGACGCGCAACCGGACCGAAAGTAAGCTCACGCTCCTGCAGATTATCCGTGGAACAGACCTGTTGCAGGCTGTCATCGCGCAACGACACGAAGGCCCCCCAGTTATTACTGTGGGTCAGGTTTTGCAGGCCCTTGCAATCCAGTTCTGTACTGCTGTCCTGAATAAGATCGGCACGGTGTTGATCGAGAGTTCTGGCAATTTCCCTGATCTGACGATCCACCTGCTCGCGCAGGTTGTGGGAAAAATAATGGTACGAGAAAAGAGCACTGACTGCCAGGATGACAGCCAGTGTCATAGCGTACCAAAAAGTCAGGCGGACCCTGATCGACCGTAGTGGTGAAACGGCCAAGCCTGCTACTCCTCTTTGAGAACGTAACCAATACCGCGAACGGTATGAATCAACTTCTTGGAGAAGTCGCGGTCGACCTTTTTACGCAGATAGTTAACGTAAACATCGATGATATTGGTAAACGAATCAAAGGTGTAATCCCAAACATGCTCGGCGATCATGGTTCGCGTCAGAGTGGTCTCCGGGTTACGCATAAAGAATTCCAGCAGGGCATATTCTTTGGCAGTCAGATCGATTTCATCATCACCGCGCCATACTTTATGTGCCACAGGATCAAGGCGTAAATCCGCATAGGTTATTTCCGCACCACGCTCATGGGTACCACGACGAGCCAGGGCGCGTACACGAGCCAGCAGCTCGGCGAAAGCAAACGGCTTGGTCAGATAGTCATCACTGCCCGAATCAAGGCCAGCCACTATATCCTCAATCGTATCTTTGGCGGTCAGACAGAGGACCGGAGACTCCACATCCTTTTCTCGCAAGGCTTTGATAGCCTCCAGGCCATCCATCTTCGGCAGCATGATGTCCATGAGAATCAGGTCGTAATTGTTTTTTGAGCCAAGCTCGACACCCGACTCGCCATCGTAGGCAACATCAACAGTGAAGCCTTCGCCTTCCAGACCTCGTTGGATAAAGTTTGCTACTTTTTTCTCGTCTTCCACTACAAGAATGCGCATGATTAGTTCTCCTTTATTTTCTGTATACTACTTCGATTGTTAACAAATCCCATATTCGACAAAGCGACAACAACTCATTTTAGCCCCAAGCCAACCAAAACTTCATTGGCGGTCTCCTCAACGGCTTTACTGGAGACGTCAATAACCACCCATGGTTGTCGCCTAAAAATCTTCTTGGCGGCTTTCAGTTCCTCTTCAATCTCTTCATAATCAGCATAAGCGGCTCTGGGGTCCTGCCCCAGGTTACGTAAACGCGCTGCGCGAACTTCAACCAACCTCTGCGGATCAATAACAAGTGCTGCGATTTTCTTGGGATCGACGTCAAAAAGCTGTGTCGGCAAATCGATCCCGCTAACCAGAGGCACATTAGCAACTTTCCCGCCTCTATGCGCCAGGTAGATGGAAAGCGGTGTTTTGCTGGTTCGTGATATTCCAACCAGAACGATATCGGCTAAGCAACGGTTGCGTGGTTCCTGACCGTCGTCATGCTTAACAGTAAACTCGATCGCCTCAACCCGACGAAAATAAGCCTCGTCAACTCCGTGCAACAGTCCGGGTGTTTCTTTCGGCGAACGACCTAGATAGTGAGCTACCTTCAGAAGCAGAGGCGTCAGTAAATCAATACTGGTCAGCCCCAGACCATCGCACTCATCGTGAACTAATTGAGCAAGCTCTCGATTAACAATGGTGTAGACGACAAGACCATGATTACTCAGTGCTTCATCCAGAGCTTCATAAACCTGATTTTTAGTACGAACATTGTTAATGCGCGTCATCCGCACCGGTTTATCACGGAACTGAGTCAAGGCTGCCAGGACCATTTTTTCGGCAGTTTCACCGGTTGCATCAGAAAGCAGATAAATTACCTGAGCAGTGGACATTACACATCCTCATGAAAACACCGGGAAAGTCTAACAGACTCTAATGAAAAGGCAAACACCAAACGAACCGGATTTACTGCTCTTGTAAAGAAAAATCAGTAACTTCCGGAGATTCATCGCAAGCCATACATGGTATTTTGTCACATTTAAAGCCCTGCTCTCATTAGACTATACGTCATTATTTCAGAGTCCACCTGAACAGGTCAAGATTTTCTATTGCAATACCCTATAATCTTCGCTAAACATTTCTCATGACTAATAAATGGCTCGAAATGCGCCTGGCGATCCCGGACCAGGCCGTTGACCTGGTTTCTCAAGCCCTCATGGAGATTGGCTGTACCGGAATCACTGCAGCGGAAAAAGCTTTAGACACTTTTGTCGTTCCAGAACCTGACTCACTCGGCAATGACCCGGTCCTGCGTGCCTATTTCATTTACCCGGAAAACGTGGAAATGCTCTGCGATAGCGTACAGCAAGCTTTATCAACGCTGGCTGGTCTCTATCCGGAGTTAGCTGAAACACGTCTGGATTATAGGCAACTGGCTGACCACGACTGGGCGAGCGACTGGCAGCAACACTTTCCGCCCTTCAGAGTCGGTAACCGACTCGTCATCCACCCTTCGTGGGTCGACTGGCCAACAACAGGCAATGAAGCAGTACTCACTCTTGATCCAGGGCAAGCCTTCGGTACCGGCACCCACGCCACCACTGGTCTCTGTCTGGAGGCACTGTCTGATCATTTCGAGAGTATCTCCCCACCACAAAGTATCTTGGACGTCGGTACCGGCTCCGGGATTCTGGCCATGGCTGGTGCTGCGCTCGGCGCAACAGAAGTGATTGCCTGTGATATCGACAGTGCAGCCTGTCAAGTTGCCAGGGCGAATATTCGGCAGAACCAGCTCACTAAACAGATATCAATCACTGATGACCCGCTCGACAAAATTTCGGGACAATATGATCTGGTGCTGGCCAATATTCTGGCCGCCGAGAACATTCGTCTGGCAGACCAACTTGTGGAACACCTCGCACCAAAAGGCCGTCTGGTTCTCTCCGGGATTCTGATCGAGCAGGAGCAGCAAGTTATCACTGGCTTCGCTGATTTTCCATTGGAACTTCTCTCAACAAGCCACCGTGACGAGTGGACCTGTATCGTCTACCAATGTTATGAGTGACCCTCTACGCTTTTTTGTCCCTGCAGAGAGCCTGCAAGGTGACCAAGTTGTAATTACCGGCGAACCTTATCACCACTTGCGCAACGTTCTGCGAATCAAATCGGGAGCGATCCTTCTACTCCTTGACGGCCTCGGCCAATGTTGTCAAGTGGAGCTTGAGCAACTGCAATCAAAACAAGCAACGAGTCGGGTGATACGTCGCTGGCAGGAAACCAATCGGACCCTGCCGATCAGCCTGTTACAGGCATTACCGAAAGGCGACAAGTTTGATTTGGTCCTGCAGAAAGGAACGGAACTCGGAGTCAGCTCTTTCCAGCCGCTTGAGACGGAATATGCCATTCCAAATCTGAAAGTAGCACGATTGAGTAAACGCGCACTGCGCTGGCAGCGTATCGTCAATGAAGCGGCACGCCAGAGCCGTCGCTGCTTCCTGCCGCAAGTTAAACCCCTCCAGAAGCTGGCAACGGTACTTGATGAACCTTCCAGCAATCTCAAACTAGTTCTCTGGGAAGCTGGTTCGGTTGCACTTGCAGAAGCTCTGCCGAAAGAGTCTCCCACTGGAGTCACGTTGCTCGTCGGTCCGGAAGGTGGCTTTTCTGCTGCAGAAATCGAGATCATAACAGCATCGAGGTTTCAGGCCGTGCATCTTGGCCCACGAATTTTGCGTACTGAAACAGCAGGCTTGGCAGCGACCCCCATCTTGCAGTATCTTTACGGCGATTGGCAGTACCCTCCTGTCAATAACAATACAAATCAGCCCGAGGAGGAGATATGAAGTGTCCAAAATGCAAATATCACAGCTTTGACCATCTGGACAACTGCAAGAAGTGCGGTCAGGATCTGGTCGAACACAAGGAGAAATTCAATTTACGAGGTTTCTTTTCCCCCGGTCAACCCGCTGCAACAGAACCGGCACCGGTCGTAGAGGAAAGCGATGAGGAAGAGCAACCATCCGCTGATGGCTCTGTCGACTTCGGCTTCGACTTTCTCGACGAGGAAAAAGATCCACAAGAAGAGAACCTAAATGGGGAAGCTACAGAGGGAATCTCACTCGGCGGCGACAATCAATCTGTCAACATTGACCAGCCTTTTGGTGCTGACAGCGAAACCATACCGGCCGATACTCCGGCTACAAAGAACGAGGATGACTCTGATGACAAACCAAAGAAGGGTCCGGAGTTTGCTTTCTAAAGAGGCCTGAATCAAGCATGAATACATCTACTGCCTCGTCAATCCCAGCAAGGGAATGGCGAGGCGTTTTTTTTGAATCGCTGATGTCGACCAAAGACTAGCGAGAAAAATAGAGATAACATCCTTGACAAAGATTCAAACAATGTTTAAAACACTGCTTGAATGAGAACTCACAGCGAACAACCTAAAGACACCAGAGCCGCACTCCTTGAATGTGCCGAGGCACTTTTTCTCGCTCATGGCTTTGAAAGCGTCAGCATTCGCCAGATTACCGCCGCCACCGGCACCAATGTGGCCGCCGTCAACTACCACTTCAATGGCAAAACAAATCTTTACAGAGAGATTCTCGGACAACGCCTGGATGAGATCGTACGTGAAAAGCTAACCATGCTGAAAGAGCTTGACGAACAGCAACCATCAGCCGACCTAGAGCAGATTCTAACAACATACATTCGCGGTTACTTTGATTCATTTCTCATCTCTCGGGATAGCGATCGCCTGCTACAAACAATCTACCGTGAAATGGGCCCTGATGCGGTCGCGAGCGATCTGGTGACAGCCCGACTGGTCAAACCGATTCACCAGGCTTTCCAGGAAACTATTCTGAATGCCTGTCCAGAACTTAATGAAGAGCACGTTTCTTTCTGTGTAAGCAGCATAACGGGACAGGTTCTTCATTTCATCCGGGCCCGAGAGGCTTTAAGAAACATTCGCAACCCAGACCAAAACCAAACATTCATTGAAGACACCGTCCACCATATCACGCAATTTTCCCTGCGCGGAATCGGGAGTAATCACCATGCGTAATGCAACTTGTATCGTCCTGACAGCACTGAGCCTGGCACTGTTAGGTGGCAACGCCGTAGCTGAAGAGAAAAAAAAGCCAGCAGGCGGCCCGCCACCCATGCTGGTCACCACCACAGAAATAGTCAACGGCACAGCTGAACCGACAGCAACGTTCGTCGGCACGGTCTACTTTTCACGCACGGCAGAAGTTGCCGCTGAGGTTGATGGCATCGTCCGCCAGGTCTATAGCGATGACGGCCAGTCGGCCAAAAGAGGAGATCGCCTGGTACGCCTTGACGACGAGTTGATGGTCACGGAAATAGCCGGAACAAGAGCGGTCTATGAACAGAACCTGGTCGAACTGGGGCAGGCAGAAAGAGACTACAAAAGGATTGAAGCCCTGCACCAGCAGAACTCGATTTCAACCTCTGAGTTCGAGAGCTACGGCACCAAGGTCAATCGTCTGCAGAAACAATCGATAGTTCTCATGGCACGCCTGGACCGCCTGCTTCTGGAGCAGAAGAAAAAAACCGTTCGCGCCCCATTTGACGGCGTGATCATCGAAACTTTGGTCGAAGCCGGAGAATGGGTCAAGGAAGGAGGAATTGTCGCAACCCTTGCCGATAACCATAACCTGGAAGCACGGGTCAATATCCCGGCCAGAGTCATTCCTCACCTCACTCCCGGCCAGGAAGTTACTATGGTCGTAGCCGAGCAAGAGGTGACAGGCCACTTCACCACCATAATTCCACGCGGCGACATCATCACTCGCACCTTCGTAGCCAAGTTCAAGCTAGCGAGGAATGCGATGTTGATCGAAGGCATGCAAGCGCAAATCTCTTTGCCGGTCGCAGCAGCCAGTGAGAGTCTGCTGGTGCCACGAGATGCTGTCCTTAACATCGCCGGTCAGGATGTCATCTTTATTCATAACAGCGGCCAGGCCCACATGATTACTGTTGAAATCACCGGCCATACGGGCACCCAGGTCGGTATCAAAAGTAGCGAGATCGACACCAGTCAGAAGGTGATTGTCAAGGGCAATGAACGCATTCGCGACGGCCAGTCCGTCCGCACGGAGTAGAGATAAATGGACCTGATCCAAGTCTCCATAAAACGACCGGTCACGATCCTGTCCATCATTATCATGCTGGTCATGTTCGGCTTGATTAGTCTGAATCGTATCCCTTACCAGCTCAGTCCATCGGTGGTTGAACCTGAGATCACCGTCACCACCACCTGGCGCGGCGCCACCCCCTATGAAATCGAACGGGAGATTATTGAAGAGCAGGAGAACACGCTCAAGGGGCTGCCCAATCTGGTGGAGATGGAGAGCACCTCGCGCAACAGTCAGGGGTCGATCACGCTGAAGTTCAAAGTCGGCACCAATGTCGACGATGTCCTGCTGCGGGTCTCCAATAAGCTCAACGAGGTTCCCTCTTATCCATCGACCGTCGACAAGCCGGTGGTGACCGCTTCAGGCGCATCGGCCTCGCCGGTGGTCTGGATTATATTCAAGACCCGCGACGGCAACCCGCGCCCTGTGGAGACCTATCTGACCTATTTCGAGGACGAGGTACGTCAACATCTGGAGCGCGTACGTGGAGTGGCTGATCTTTTTGTCGGTGGCGGCACTGAAGCTGAGATGCAAGTCGTGATCAATCCAGAACGACTGGCCGCCTACCATCTGACAACTGCAAGCCTGATCAACACCCTGCAAACTGAAAACATTAACGTTTCTGCCGGCACCATGGCCGTTGGCCGTCGCAACTACCGCATTCGTACCACGGCCGAGTTCAAAACCCCGCAGGACATCAGCGATGTGGTCCTGCAATCAAGCGGTGAACGTCGCATCACCATCGGCGATGTTGCCGAGGTACATGCAGGTTTTGCCAAGCAAGAAGCTATCGTCCTGCAAAATGGCGACCATGGTATCGCTCTGGGTGCGAGACCCGAAGCTGGCATCAATATCCTTGCGATGACGGACCAGCTTGAAGAAACCGTCAACTGGCTCAACGAAGACCAACTGCATGAGAAGGGTCTGCACCTGGAATGGGTTTATGATCAACGTTTCTACATCCGCAGTGCCATCAACCTGATCAAGCAGAACATCATCTTCGGCGGACTGCTGGCTGCAGCGGTGCTGTTGATTTTTTTGCGTTCGATACGCTCCACTCTGGTGGTCGGCCTGTCGATTCCAATCAGCATTGTCGGCACCTTTATCCTGCTCGACCTGATGGGTCGCAACCTCAACGTGGTCAGTATGGCGGGGATTGCCTTCTCGGTCGGCATGCTGGTCGATAACGCCATCGTTGTCATTGAGAACATCGACCGTCATCGCAAGATGGGCAAGGATGCATACCATGCCTCCCTGGACGGCACCAAGGAAGTCTGGGGAGCCATCTTCGCCTCCACCATTACCACCCTGGCGGTCTTTTTACCGGTGGTTTTCATCCAGGAAGAGGCTGGTCAGCTCTTCCGTGATATCGCCATTGCTGTCGTCGCCGCCGTCTCTTTGAGCCTGCTGGTCTCGGTTTCGGTGATCCCGATGTTCGCCAATCGGCTGCTATCCTCTGCCGCCAAGAAGCCACCCAAAGCGCTGCAAAATCTGGAAAAAGTTGGTCATCATCTTTCCAATGGCCTGATGAGTCTGGTGCACTTGGCAACCCGCGACTGGATGACACGTCTGGCCACCGTGACCCTGCTGATCAGCCTGGCAATGGCTTGCGTCGTTCTACTCATGCCGAAGAAGGAATATCTACCCCAGGGCAACCGCAATTTTGCACTGAGTATTCTGGTACCGCCACCTGGATTGTCAATTGAAGAGCGTACAGAAATCGGCGAAACCTTTTTCGAGATGGCCGGACCCCATATCGGCCAGCAGAAAGACGGCCTGCCCGCCATCAGGAACATGTTTTACGTCGGCCGCGAAGGCTTCATGATCGTCGGCGCGATTGCCGAAGAGTGGGACCGAGCCCGCGAGTTACTGCCCCTGTTAAACCGTATGATCTACTCGATCCCCGGCATGTACGGTGTCAGTCTGCAACCCGGAGTCTTCCAGAGCAGTCTTGGTCGGGGCCGCAGTGTCGAAGTGGATGTCAGCGGCGATGATCTCAATCAGATTGTTGCAGCCGCGGGAGCCATCTTCGGTAAACTCCGGCAAAGCATTCCCGGCGCCCAGGTGCGACCGGTTCCCTCTATCGAGCTGACCTATCCGGAAGTTCGTTTCATACCTGACCGTGACCGTCTCAAAGCTAATGGGCTCACGGCCCGGGATTTTGGTGTGGCTCTGGATGTATTGATGGACGGCGCCGTGGGCGGCGATTTCAAGGCCGAGGGGAAAAAGAAGATCGACCTGGTGGTTAAAACCGCCGAGAGTGACATTTTGACTCCCGAGCAACTCTACAACGCGCCGCTGGCCACACCGCAGGGCAAGATCGTGCCAATCTTCAATCTGGCCCGCATGGAACAGACCACTGGTATGGACCAGATTCGTCACCTGGAACGCAAACGAACGGTCACTCTACAAGTCACTCCGCCATCGGAGATGCCGCTGCAAGTGGCGATGGAAACCATTCAGGACGACATCATACCGCCTCTGCGTAGCGCGGGGCTGCTTGAGGGGCTTGATGTTAGCCTCGGTGGTGCTGCCGACAAACTGGTGGAAACTGCCAAGGTTCTGCAATGGAATTTTGTGTTGGCAGCAGTGATCGCATACCTGCTGATGGCTTCGATGTTCGGCAACTTCATCTACCCGATGATCATCATGCTCACTGTACCTCTGGCCAGTGCCGGTGGCTTCCTCGGATTGCGCCTGCTCAATGTCTACCTGGCCATGATCGGGATGCCGGGTCAGGCACTGGATATCCTGACCATGCTCGGCTTTGTCATCCTGGTTGGCGTCGTGGTCAACAACGCTATTCTGATTGTCCACCAGTCGCTGAACAACTTTCATCATAACGGTATGGATTATCGCGAAGCGGTTCTCGAATCGACCCGCAGCCGTCTGCGACCAATCTATATGAGCGCGATTACCAGTATCTGCGGCATGCTGCCGCTGGTGCTGATTCCCGGCGCCGGAGCGGAGATGTACCAGGGGCTGGGCAGCGTCCTGCTTGGCGGACTGGCGGTCTCAACCATCTTTACCATTTTCGTCATTCCGGCCATTTTGATCTTTGTTATTCGTCTCGAAAAGCGCAAGCCCGGTAAGGAGGGCATATCATGAGAACACTGCTGATCCTCGGGCTGGCATTACTGACTCTGACCGGTAACCCGGTCCAGGCGCTCACCATTGACCAGGCTGTGAGCAATGCCCTGGAACACAACCCGCAGATTGCTCAGGCCGCCGCTCTTGCCGCCGCTGCCGAGTCGCGTACAGCCAAGGCTCATTCACCCTTCTGGCCGAGTCTGGATATCAACTACAATTACTGGGATTCTGATCGCGACTCAAACTTCAGCAGTAGCGCTCTGAGCACTGGCAGCAGCTCTCTGTCATTTGCCAGTGGAGCCCAGAGCAGCACCTCGGGTAACATTCGTTATAACCTCTTTAATGGCGGTAGCGACTGGTTCCGCTTGCACGAAGCCCGGGAATTGGCTTCTGCAGCCAAATATCAACGCCGCAGTGTCATCGCCGACATAGTTCTGGATGTCAATAGAGCGTATATCGAAATATTACGTGCCAAACGCACAGTAGAGACAGAAACCAAGAGCGTGTAACTGCTCGAACGGCAGCGTCACGACACGCAACTACGCCTGGAACAGGGCTTGCTCGCCCGCAACGATCTGCTGCGAGTGGAGGTTGAGGTAGCAACGGCCAGACAAGCCTTGTCGCTGGCCGAAGGCCGCTTTGCAGTCGCCCGCCATACTCTGGCACGCACCCTGGGTCGACCACTTGGAATTGAAGAGAAAATTTCCGACTTCACCCTGCAGCCAGCACCCCTGGATACAGTGGAGAAACTCAGCCGGGAGATGTTTGCAAAGCGTAGCGAACTAAAATTTTTGCGCAGCAATCTAACTGCACAGCAAGCCGGACGCAAAGCGGTTCAAGGCGACCTCATGCCAGACCTTGACCTGACCCTGAGCTATGACCGGTCTGGCAATAACAGCATTCCAGAGTCCAGCGACAGCAACTATTACCGCGAATCCAGAACAATGCTGCAAGCCTCCTGGACCCTCTTCAGCGGTTTCGATACCCGCTACGAACTGGCCAGCCGCAAGCATGAGATTCTCGCCCGGCAAGAAGAGGTCAAAGCCACTGAAGACCAGTTGACCTTGCAGCTGCAAACCGCCCTCGAAGCCTTCCGCGTCTCAGAGAGGAACCTGGACACTGCCAAAACCGCAGAGCTTCAGGCCGAAGAGAACTATCGCGTCAACGAAAACCGCTACAAGGCAAACGTAGCCAGCACCGTAGACCTGCTAGACGCTCAGGAATTTCTGACCCGAGCTCGCAACGAACAGGTCACGGCGCAATATGATCTGTATCTCTCAGCGGCGGTGATCGAACGGGTTCTAGAACGCGGGCCGACACTTCAGAAATAGTTACAAAACACGAGGACAGATTTACTCTGTCCTCGTTTGATTCAAGGTTTTCTCGTCCTGCGTACCGCGTCCCTCTATTTACCCCATTCTAAGCTTGATAAAACTCGCCAGATCAGGACATTTCATATACTCGTTGTGCTCTCGCTCAAACCCTATTGTGGAGTGTGGTTTGGGCCCATAGTCGTGCCCGGGGAAAACTTTCGTCTCAGGCGGGAAGGTGGCCAAACGTAGCAGGCTGTGGTACATGGCCTCTGGGTCACTACCGGGGAAATCGGCTCGTCCACAGCGCGTTACAAAAAGTGTATCGCCAGTGATCAGCACACCCGGTGGATTAAAGACCAGAGAGCCTGGCGTATGCCCAGGCGTATGCAGAACATTGATCGTAATTTCACCAATCTGTAACTGACTTCCTTCGCTCAGAGCAATCTCTGCCTCCGGGACATCAAGCGGATTCGCTGCCAGCTTCGCTCCAGTTATTTTGAGAACCTCACCATTGCCAGCAATATGATCGTGATGACCATGGGTGTTGGCCAAGACATCCAAAGTAAGTTTGCGACTGCGGACGACACTCAACAGGCTCTCCGGCGACATACCGGGATCAATGCCGAGCGCCCTGCCACTTTGTGGACAGATCACCAGGTAGGAAAAATTGTCGGCACCGGCAACCGGTATCTGGACTATTTCAGGGACGACTTCAGCCATTCTTCACCCATATACGGCTTGTTGCCGACCTTGCAGATCTCACCGTCTATAATCTTGAACATATCGCCGGTTTTTTTGACATGCCATTCATCCCCTTCGTCCGGAGGCAGGGGAAATTCACGGCTTCCCAAGTAAACATCCTCATTATCGAGAATGGCCCACCAGTCGAGAGAGCCCGTTTGCCAGAGACGGGTTTTCAGATTGAACGCCATAAAAGTTTCTCCTTGCTGCAAGTAATAGGGACAGTCCCTAGTCGTTTAAAGGATCCTCACCTATCTGCCACGATGGCAGTACCCGGTCGCTCAACTGGAAGTCCGGGCCATCGTGCTCCGTATATATAATGTAGATGTGCTCCTTCGGCAAGCCCCATCGTGTACCGATCTCATGCATAATCGCCAATGCCAGGCGACGCTTCTGATCGGCGGTACGGCCCATCCGGATATCGGCGTTGAGAAACGCAATCTGGCCATCATCGCCAGCACGACCAAAAACCAGGTCATCAGGGTGGTAGCAACGATAGGTAATACCAATATGATCTGTACCGGTACTCATAATGGTTGCAAAATGATCGCGTACGGCATCGGCGAAAGAGGCTTTTGTTTCACGCTCTGGAGTGAAATTAAGTTCAAACTGAAGATGTGGCATCGATTTCTCCTTCACCTTTATTTTAATCATAAGCATAGCAGAACAAAGAAGATCAGCAATGGACGGTTGTGGCAGAAAACCTTTACCCTTATAATGATTCTTCAATGCTGCAACATCATCGGTGAGGACCACTATGAAATTCGTCAAGATGCACGGCGCCGGAAATGACTACGTCTATATCGACTGTTTCCGGCAGACCGTCAAGGATCCGAAGGGTCTGGCGAGAGAGATCAGCGACCGTAATTTTGGGGTTGGTGGCGATGGCATGATCCTGATCGAGCCATCGAAAAAAGCCGACGTGAAAATGCGCATGTTCAACGCCGACGGTAGCGAAGCCGAGATGTGCGGCAACGGCGTTCGTTGCGTCGCCACATATGCTTTCGACCACGGCCTGGTGGATCGCACCGATATCAGCATCGAAACCGGGGCCGGCGTCCTGCCGCTGACGATGTACCCCAACGAGCGGGAACATATCGACAAGGTCAAGGTCAACATGGGCCCACCGCGACTGACACGCGGTGATCTGCCGATGGTCGGAGTCGCCCATGAACAGGTCATCAACATGGAACTGGAGGTTCTCGACCGCACCTTCCAGATCACCTGCGTCTCCATGGGCAACCCGCACTGTGTTATCTATGTCGATGATGTCGCCAACTTTCCGGTGAAACGCTACGGCTACGCGATAGAAAATCACGAACTCTTTCCGCAGCGCATTAACGTCGAGTTTGTCGAAATCATCTCACCGAACGAAGTCCGCCAACGCACCTGGGAGCGTGGCGCCGGTGAAACGCTGGCCTGTGGCACCGGCTCTTCAGCCGTCACTGTGGCCGGTGTACTGACCGGTCGCACCAAGGGTAAACTGCTCAACCACCTGACTGGCGGTGATCTGGAAATGGAATGGGATGGCAAAAACTCCGTCTTTATGACCGGTCCGGCAGTGGAAGTTTTTAGTGGCGAATATATTCCTCGGTAAGATAATTGTTTACAGAAACCACGAATTTTAACGCCCGTTCGCTGTGCTCACTCAAGACGCGAAGGCGCAAAGAAGTTTCAATTTGAAACCTTAATCTAGGCAATCTAATTAGTATGGACGTTCTTATATTCGACCTCGACAACACCCTCTATCCTGCAGAAAAGCAGCTTTTCAACCTTATCGATGTTCGCATTAACCGTTACATGATCGAGATTGCCGGCATTCCGGCACCAGAGGTTGACGCTTTACGTCGTAAGTACTGGAGCCTGTACGGCGTCACGCTACAAGGGTTGATCCGTCATCATGAAGTCGATCCGGAAGACTACCTGCTTTACGTCCATGATATCGACGTAACCTCCAGACTCTCCCCCGATCTAATCCTGCGCGAGACCCTGACCAATCTGCCGCAACGCAAGGCCGTTTTCACCAACGGTTCAACCTGCCATGCCAGTAGGGTTCTTGCGGCACTTGGCATCGAGGATATGTTTGAAAAAGTCTATGATATCCGCGTCGCCGCTTACCAGCCCAAACCGTATCCAGAGCCCTACCACGCAGTCCTGGCCGAGTTGGGCGCAACTCCTGAGCGCTGCATCATGATCGAAGATTCGCGTGACAACCTGCACACCGCCAAAAAACTTGGTATGGGCACTATTCTGGTCGGTGATGGCCAGACACCCGACTTCGTTGATGTCCATCTCGACAATGCACGGCAAGTTCACGCTGGCTTGCATTTCTGGGAAAAGGCCTCATGAAACGTTTACTCGGAGCACATGTCTCTGTTGCCGGTGGACTTGACAATGCCTTTGCGCGTGGCATCGAAAGTGGCTGCACGGCCTTGCAGATCTTCACCAAGAACGCCAATCGTTGGCAGGTTAAACCGATTACAGACGCAGAAGCCACAGCCTTTCGTCAGGCTTGGCAGGAGAGCGGGATCGAGCCTGTCATGGCTCACGATGCTTATCTGATCAACCTGGCTTCACCGAAAAATGACGTCTGGGAAAAATCTAAAGTCGCCCTGCGCGATGAACTGATACGCTGTGCCCAACTCGGTATCACTGACCTGGTCATGCATCCCGGCGCACATTTAGGCACTGGCGTTGACGTCGGCCTGGAGCGGATCCGGCAAGCTTTCCGCGAAATCCTGCCGGAAACCCCAGCGGAGGTCCGTCTGCTTCTGGAGAATACCGCCGGTCAGGGGAGTTATTTTGGTGGTGACTTTGCCCACCTGGCCGCCTTGCTGGAGGGCTTTGACGAAAAACGCTTTGGTGTCTGCTTCGATACCTGCCACGCCCACGCTGCCGGTTACAACCTTTCCAGCGAGGAGGGCTACGCGCAGACTATGGCCGAATTTGACCGACTGGTCGGCCTTGAGCAGATCAAGGCCTTTCATCTCAACGATAGCCTGAAAGCATGTGGCAGTAAGGTTGACCGTCACGCCCATATCGGCCAGGGGACCATTAGCCGCACCGGCTTTGCCTGCCTGATGCAGGACCAGCGTTTCGTTAATACTCCCATGGTTCTGGAAACCCCAAAGGGTGATCAGAACGAAATGGATCGTGTCAACCTGGCGCTGTTACAGGAGTTGGCGGAAGGGGCCGCAGCATGAGAACGATCATTCAGAGAGTCAGCCAAGCCTCTGTGGTCGTTGCGCAAGAGACGGTCGGTGCTATCGACCAGGGGCTCATGGTGCTGCTTGGCGTGGCGCAGGGAGACAGTTCAAAGGATGCTGCTTATCTCGTCGACAAAACTGCCGGATTACGTATATTTGAAGACAATGACGGCAAAATGAACCGCTCGGTCGAAGATATCGACGGTAGCATCCTGGTGGTCTCTCAGTTCACCCTGCTCGGCGACTGCCGCAAAGGGCGGCGTCCGGGCTTTACCGATGCTGCTCCACCAGAACTCGCTGACACTCTTTATCAGGAATATGTCGATGCCCTGCGCAGCCGAGGCATCACCGTCGCCACCGGAGTCTTCAGAGCCAACATGCAGGTGGCTCTGGTCAATGACGGCCCGGTCACTATAATGCTCGACAGCAGAAAGCAATTTTAATGCAAGATTATGAAGAAACAGAACACCGCTCTTTGGGACGCGGCCGTAGTATCAAAAAACGCGCAGCCAAAGCCGTGTAACAGTTGGCCCAACAGCTGACAGAGCTTTCCGATGCGGAACTCGCCAAATTACCGAAGAGTCCTGAGCTGGCCAAGGAGATCGAACTCGCCCGTAACACTCGCGGTGGCAGTTCGCGCAAACGCCAGATCAAACATCTGGCTGGCATACTCCGTGGCAATGACGAACAGCGGGAGGCCATCGAAGTCGCCATTGATGGGCAAGCGGTCAGTCAACGCAAGGAATCTCTGGCCTTCCATCACCTCGAGGATTTGCGTGATCGACTCTGTGTCGCAACAACCTTCGAGGCAACCTTGGCGGAAATCCATACCACCTACCCGCACCTCGACGTCAATAAACTGACCAGACTGGCCGGTTCAGTGCACGACTACAGCGACAAAAAAGCCGCCCGGGAGATTTTCCGGCGGCTGCGTAAAGCAGAGGAAGCGTTGGAGACGGAGTAAGGATCAAGCAACATGCCCAGCTGTTAGCTTGTGAGAGTGATCAGCTGTTCCTGAAGTCTCCAGCTCTACCGGTTCAGTAGAGAATAGGCAAGCGTGCCTCTTATCGCTGCAACAGCAGCCAGCAACATGATCAGATCCGCGCCAAGCTTGAGATATCCTCCACCAGAAAGTAAACCAAGTAAGGCAACCACCAGGGCAACGATAGCGGCCTCTTTTCTCATTTTGTAAAGTCCCCAGGCAACCAGCGACAGAACCACCACATAGAGAACAGACCAATAGCCGTAAAGACTGGGGGAGAACAAGCCATTCACCGCAATCATGCCCCAAACGCCAGCACCACAAAGCGTTAAGCAGAGGGATGGTAAACGCGCCTTTTGAGCAACCTCCAGCGACTCGATCGGCCCCCAAAGCAGGTTATTTAAAGATGTTTTTGGCTTTGTCACTTTAATGAGTTCCTTTGATGTATAACGACCTGATTCTGAAACACTGGCAGCCTTCTATTGAAAAGAGTTAGGTTTCAAGTACTTCAGAGACTCGCCGCCGCAGCATGGGGAGCAGCTCCTTCTCAAACCATGGATTACGACTAAGCCAGATATTATTGCGCGGGCTTGGGTGCGGAAGCGGGATCATTGTGGGCCAACAGGATCGCCAGTCCCGAACCGTTTCGGTAAGCGTCGATCGTTTCTCGTTGATGTGATACGCCTGCGCATACTGCCCAACAACCAGCGTAACGTCAAGATGGTGCAAGTGACTGAGAAGCTGATCACGCCATGCCGGCGCACATTCAGGCCGTGGCCGCAGGTCACCGGATTTGCCGGTGCCAGGAAAACAGAAACCCATTGGCAGAATAGCTATCTGCTTCGAGTCGTAAAAGACTTCGCGCGTCACTCCCATCCATGCACGTAAACGATCTCCGCTGGCATCATCAAAAGGCACGCCTGATTCATGAACTTTTCTACCTGGCGTTTGACCTGCAATCAGCACCCGAGCCTGCGAGTGTATCTGTAAAACAGGCCGCACCCCATGCGGCAGATGCGCCGCGCAGAGGGTGCAGGCGCGAACCTCTGCCAATAGAGCGTTTAACGAAGTCATCGGGCGCAACTCCTTCTGACGGGCTAACAGTCTATCGAAGAACCAAGAGCTGGCGAACAAACACAAGACAAACACGTAGGCTGTCAACGAGAACCGCCTCTGCATATCTTTGCAAATATTCCAGAGTTGAAATGTAGCAGTTAATAGCAATATATGTAAGAATCATTCATGCGTCGTTTCGCCAATATCTATATCATCCTCTTCCTGGTTGATGCCAGTCTCTCGCTGACAGATGAGCTGCTCATAGCATCTTCCGTATCCCTACCGATCTTTTCTGAGGTGCGTTACTTCGTAGCTTGCCTGGTAATCACTCTCTCCATGGTGATCTTTGCCTGTTTAGGGATCGACCGGCGTCTGCCCAAACGGGTGTTCCTGCCACTAACTCTTTATGTCTCCTGGAGCGCCTTGGCGATGTGGCCACTTTCAGGAATCATCGAACGTGAGTCGCTTGGCTTGCTGGCGGCCAGCAACCAGCTCCTGCTCGGTGGGATGGCAATTGTTCTGTTGCGCGGCTTGGGTGGTCAGAACCTGTTGACCCGGGAACTCTTCCAGAGACCGATGTTCGGCTTGCGCAACACTCTGGTCTTTACTGCCATCAACCTTTTGTTACTCCCTTTCGCAGTGATCTACACCGGCATGGCAACAGCCAGCTATTACTTTGAAGAGCAGACCGCAGGATTTTTACGCCTCAGCCCGATCGGCATTTATATGAGCGAGCGCAGCTATCATCTCGACGAAAAAATTATTCGCCTGGCTGGAATGATGCACATCGGCAAAGAAGACTACTACCAAGATCTTGCCCGTTCGATGTCGAGCAAAGGCACGATTATCCTGGCCGAGGGGGTAACTGACCAGGACAGGTTGCTGGAGACTCAGTTCAACTACGGCAAGCTGGCTGAGATCATTGGTCTGACATCGCAGGAGAAGATGTTCATTGACGGCAACTTGATCGAACTGGATGATCTCGGTGAATTGAATCGGGGCAACAGCGACCCAGGCAAACCGGATATTGTCCGGGCGGATATCGATCTCAACCAATTCGATCCGCAGACAGTTGAGTTTCTCAATGAACTCGGTCGCACCCTGTTCGGTAACAAACCGTTGATTGAGAGGCTCTCTGAGTACAATCTCTGGGTGAATGAGAACATGACCGAGGAGAGCATTGCCGGGGTCATGTTCGACATCCTCGACAAGCGCAATGAGGTGGTGATAGACAGTATGCTGCGGACTCTGGCTCGTTATGACACCATTATTATTCCGTGGGGAGCGATGCACATGCCAGCTATCGAGGAAGCAGTGCTTGAGCAGGGGTTTGAATTGACTGCTGCGCAGGAACGGTTGAGCCTTGATTTTCGTGCTATCCCTTATGAGGAGTTGTGGCGGAAGTGGTCAGAGAGGACAGAAGAAGGATTGTAAAAGAGCGTACTTTTGCTGTACTGATTTAAGAAAACCCTTTCTGGTATGAAACGTACCCGGATGCTTATGAAACTCACAGATCCTCATTATCGGACAATATTCCATAAGGCCCCTGACGGTATGAGCATAAGTCGTCTTCACGATGGCTTGTTTATTGATGTCAACAATGGTTTCACTGAGATGCTCGGCTATAATCGCGAGGAGATTGTTAGCAAAACCTCTTTCGAGCTGAATTTCTGGCATAATTTCCCAGACAGAGAACAGATTGTTAAGAAGCTCGGCAATGAAGAGGCTATCGATAACTTTGAAACAGTCATTGTCCGCAGGGATGGACAGCGAGTAAATGTCATGTTGTCAGCAAGGGAGCTGGAGCTCGTCTCGGAACAGTGCCTGCTTCTCACTTACAAGAACGTCACCTCACACACCCGGGCCATTGATGCTTTACGGGAGAGTGAAAAGAAGTTCAAAGATATTTTCGACACAATCCCTGACAGCATAGTCGTCTCGGACAGTAACGGCTGTATCTATGATGTCAATTCTGTTTTCGAAGTGATGTCCGGTTATTCCCGCAAAGAAGTCATCGGCAAATCTACGGTTGATGTCGGTTTATGGGAGGATCAGGAACAACGTGGTGAATTCCTCGCTAAAATAGATCAGCACGGCAAGGTACAGAACTTTGAAATGAGCATCCGGACTCGGGATGGGCAGCTCAAATGGTTCCTGGTGTCTGCAAAGCAGATAGCCATTGAAGGTGAAGCAAGAATCCTTTCCATTGGCCGAGATATAACTTTTATTAAATCTGCCGTACAGGATTTACGTAATGAGGAACGCAGGCATCGGGAACTCTCTCTGGAGCGACAGACGATCCTCGAGGCGATACCAGATGCCCTGATCATTTGGTCCGATAAAGGTGAAGTGATATGGGCAAATAGAAACGCTGAAAAATACCTGCAAAAAAGTCATGACAAAGTCATCGGTAAAACTTGCCGAGAGCTTTGTCGGATAGAACATGAGCAAGCAAAATGTCCCATCCATCAAGGGCTGTCGCGAGCAGAGCAGGTTGAACGAGTTGAAAAGCTAAGCAATGGAGAAACCTGGGTTGTCAAGGCGTACCCGATTTTCTCTGAGAATGGGCAGGTCAGCAAGGTGATGACTCTGGCCTTTAACATCACGGAGCGTTTGCGTCTTCGCGAAGAAGCGAGTCGTTCTGCACGCCTGGCTGCTCTGGGTGAACTGGCCGCCGGAGTTGCGCATGAAATCAACAATCCGACCGGTCTGATCCTGATGAATGCCTCTCTGGTAAAAGATGTTGTGAACGATCTCAAGCTGCTTCTCAAAGAAAAGGTGACAGATCCTGGCCCGATACGCCTGGGAGGGCTTGCTTATCAAAAAGCTCTTGATGAATTGCCGGGGATTCTTACGGAAACCATGGAGAGTGGTTATCGTATCAAGCAGATTGTTGAAGACCTGAAAGATTTCTCCCGGCCTGCTCCGCAGGATACTTTCGAGCCTGTAGATCTGAATGAGGTCGTGTGCAACACGCTACGGATCATGCGCCTGGCCATCGATAAGGCCACGGATTCTGTTGCCGTAGAGTATGAAGACAGCCTGCCAAAAGTATTGGGCAATGTCCGGCAACTGGAGCAAGTTCTGGTCAATTTGCTCTCTAACGCCTGTCAGGCCCTCCAAGACCGCTCAGAAAGCCTGGTTGTTGCTATCTATTACGATGCTGACAAGCAAAAGGTCTGCTTGAAGGTCTGGGATGAAGGGCGTGGCATCGAGGAAAAAATAATAAATCAGATCTCTGACCCTTTTTTCACGACCAAGCGCGAAAGTGGCGGAACCGGTCTCGGACTATCTATCTCCACACGGATTATTGAAGAGCATGCGGGACACATCCATTTTGAATCCACACCAGGCTACGGTACGACAGTAACCGTGCATTTGCCTGCTATTTCCGCGGAGCGATAAGATGGGCGCTGCCATAAGTCAGATACTTCCTGAACAGCCGGTTCTGATCGTTGATGATGAAGCTTCCTGGCTAAAAAGCGTGAGCCTCTTTTTAGAGCGCTCGCTTGGTTTGGTTAATATCAGAAGCTGCCAGGACAGTCGACAGGTAATGGCACTGTTGGAGCAAGAGCCCGCCAGTCTCATCCTGCTCGATGTAACCATGCCGCACCTCTCAGGTGAGGCATTGCTGCAGCAGATAAAGGCGCAGTATCCGGAGACCCCCGTGTTGATGCTCAGCGGGCGCAACGAGATTGATATCGCCGTTCGTTGCATCAAACACGGTGCCTTTGATTATTTTGTAAAAACGGTGGACGAGGATCGCTTGCTGAGTGGCGTCCGTCATGCCATGGCACTGCACTCCCTGTCGATCGAGAACTTGAAACTTAAAGAGAGCCTGTTTTCCGATAGCTTGCGTCATCCTGAACTGTTTGCAGATATTATCACTCGCAGTTCGAAAATGATGACGGTCTTTCGCTATCTCGAAGCGATCGCCCAAAGCCCTGAGCCGGTTCTGATCACTGGCGAGAGTGGTGTCGGCAAAGAGCGCGTGGCCCGGGCCGTCCATCAGCTATCTACGTCGCAAGGACCATGGGTTGCAGTCAATGTTGCAGGACTGGATGATCAGGTTTTTTCTGACACCCTGTTTGGCCATGTGCGCGGAGCCTTCACCGATGCCAGGGAGAGTCGTACAGGCATGATCGAACGGGCTCGAAACGGTGTGCTTTTCCTTGACGAAATCGGTGATCTGAGCCCAGAATCACAGGTCAAACTACTGCGGTTGCTGCAAGAAAACGAATATCTGCCGCTTGGCAGCGATCTGCCGAAAAAGGCCCAGACACGATTTGTCTTTGCGACCAACCAGAATTTGACCGCCAGCATGGAGGATGGTCGGTTCCGCAGAGACCTTTACTATCGACTGAAAACCCACCAGGTCAACATTCCGCCCCTGCGCGAACGTCGAGAGGATCTTGGCCTTCTGCTGGCGCATTTTCTTGCTGAGGCAGCGGAGCAACTGGGGAAGAGGACGCCGACTGTTCCGGATCAACTCCTGGCCCTTCTGCAGAATTATCTGTTTCCGGGGAATGTACGTGAGTTTCGCGCCATGGTTTACGATGCGGTGACGCGTCACCAGCATGGTGTTCTCTCGATGACAAGCTTCCATGAGGTGATCGATAGTTCCCGCACTGAATTGTCTCGACAGGGGAATTCGGCACCCGCAGGGCTGGCTGGTATGCAGCCCGTCTTCCCTGATGTTCTGCCAACGCTCAAGGAGATGGCCAACCTGCTTGCCGACGAAGCTTTGCGCAGGACCGATGGAAACCAGACCCAGGCTGCCCGCTTACTGGGTGTGACGCGGGCCGCATTGGGCAAGCGTCTTAAAGGGCGCCGCGAAAGCTGAAAAATTATCACCCCTCCTTAGGGTTGTCCTTGCCGAGCCATTCAGGCTCTCTGCTGTAGACCCCCGCAACTATTGTTTCGCCTGCAAAAAAGTTGCGCTCCGATTCAACGTGCCGATTTTAAAAATCTTTATACGTATTCTGCCTGTGCTGCGCGAGAAAAGTTGCACCCCTCCGGTTTCCCCCCTCCATGATTTTGTTCAGTAAAAACACATGGTTGTGTCAACGGCAAACTTGGCACTCTATTTGTAGTATACGGAATGCCACCGTGAGCTTCTGTTGTGGTGTCATTCCCGGCAGGCTCTGTCTGTCACTACCGTTCAACTTAACAAGGAAAGAAACATGCAAAACAATCATAACCAGCAATACGTCACCTTTACCTTGAATCAGGACTTATATGGTCTTGCCGTGACCCAGGCGCGTGAAATTCTTGATCACGTCACTGTGACAAAAGTCCCACATGCCTCAGAAGAGATGCTGGGTGTGATCAATTTGCGTGGGCAGGTCGTGCCGGTCATTGATCTGCACCTCAAACTCAGGTTACCAGCCAAAGAAGAAGAAAATAAGACTAATTACGTTATCGTTGCGGAAGTCGATATCGACGGCGAGGTGCATATCGTCGGCATTCCAGTTGATGAAGTGCGTGAAGTTCTGGAGTTGGCAAATGACATGATCGAGCCTGCACCCAGGCTTGGTACGCACATAAACACGCGGTTCATCAAGGGCATGGGCAAGATTGACGAACAGTTTATGGTCCTGCTGGACATCAACCGCTTGTTTGATGAAGCAGAGATAACAGAGTTCCAGACTGTCAGTGATCTGGATGCAGAGACTAGCGGCGAGTTGCTCGAAGCTTAAAATTATTCTTTGAATTCTTACCACCCCATATAGGGGTGCGAACTTATTTAATGTATTGGAGAGCAGGTAAATGTTGAAAAAAATTATGACTGTGGATGATTCATCAACTGTACGCAAAGTGCTCAACGAGGTCCTGTCAGGAGCCGGTTACCAAGTCGTTGAGGCAAGCGATGGCGAAGAAGCTGTCAACAAGCTTGAACAGACAAACATCGACCTGTTGGTAACCGATCTCAACATGCCCAACATGAATGGCGTCGAATTAATCAAACGCGTGCGCCAGCAACCAGGCAAACGCTTCATGCCGATCATCATGCTGACTTCTGAGTCCCAAAAAGAGATGAAAACCGCCGGGAAAAAAGCCGGGGCGTCGGGATGGGTCACAAAGCCCTTTCGTCCGGAGCAACTGCTGTCCGTTATTCAGATGGTGTGCCCGGCCTGATAGAAATTCAACAGTAGTTTTCAGATAGAACGAAAAACAACAGAACTAAGGAGCAACATATGTCCATCAAAAACTTCAAAATTCATCACAAGCTGACAGTACTTGTTATGACCTGCCTTGCGACGATAATCTTATTGTCTGTCGTAACCTTGTTGCAGAACAAGGCGAGCATGATGGAAGATCGCAAGGCCAAGACGCGCAATCTGGTCGAAAGCGCGCATTCAATCGTCAGCAACTACTACGATGTCTACCAGGCCGGTGAGTTGACTGAGCAGGAGGCAAAGGCTGCTGCATTCAAAACCCTTGAAGGCATGCGTTATGACGGCAAAAACTATTTCTGGATCAACGACATGGAACCACGCATGGTTATGCACCCGTTCAAGAAGGAACTGAACGGCAAGCCGCTGGTTGATTTTGCAGACCCCAACGGTGTCCATCTGTTCGTTGAGATGGCCAAAGTTGTTAAGAACAGTCAAAGTGGTTTTGTTGCCTACTCATGGCAGAAGGGCAATTCTGAAAAGCTCTCTCCCAAACTTTCTTTCGTCAAAGGGTTTGCCCCTTGGGGTTGGATTGTCGGCTCGGGGATTTACGTTGATGATGTCGATGCTGAATTTAACGCCAGCGCCATGAAATTCGGGGTGGCAATTGTCCTGGTGATTCTGCTGCTTGGCGCACTTGCCTACTGGATCACCCGTACCATCACCAAGCCTTTGGCGATGGCAGTTACTGTCGCTGAGCAGCTTGCTGTCGGCGATCTGCGCGCCTCGATAAACATTCGTTCCAAGGACGAGACGGGTCAACTGCTTCAGGCGATGGAAAAGATGGTTGGTTCGATGAAGGTGGTTTCCGGGGCAGCTACGGATATTGCTGAGGGTAACTTGACTGTCAACATTGAACCGCGCTCAGAGCATGATGAACTTCTGATCGCCTTGAACGGCATGTCCGGCAAGTTGCGTGATGTCGTCGACAATGTACAGCAGGCTGTGACCAATGTGTCTTCCGGCAGTCAGGCCATGAGTGTTTCATCAGAAGAAATGTCGCAAGGCGCGTCTGAGCAGGCTGCCGCAGCAGAAGAGGCATCGAGCAGTATTGAGGAAATGGTCGCCAATATTCGCCAAAATGCCGACAATGCCCAGCAGACCGAAAAGATCGCGATCCAGTCGGCCGTCGATGCTGAAGAAGGCGGCCAGGCCGTATCGGAAACGGTTATTGCGATGCGGGACATTGCTGGAAAAATCACGATTATTGAGGAAATTGCCCGCCAGACTAATCTCTTGGCACTGAATGCAGCGATCGAGGCGGCTCGTGCAGGTGAGCAGGGCAAGGGTTTTGCCGTGGTGGCCGCAGAAGTTCGCAAGTTGGCCGAACGGAGTCAGAAAGCCGCTGGTGAAATCAATGAGCTCTCTTCCAGCTCCGTTGCGGTTACCCAGAATGCCGGGAGGTTACTCGATAAGATGGTGCCGAATATTAAGAAAACAGCCGAATTGGTCCAGGAGATCAGTGCCTCCAGTCGCGAGCAGGATGCTGGTGCCGATCAGATTGCCAAAAGCATTCAGCAGCTTGATACTGTTATTCAGCAGAACGCTGCCAGTTCGGAAGAAATGGCCTCAACGGCGGAGGAATTAAACAGCCAGTCGGAACAACTGCAAGCCATGATCGGTTTCTTTGATGTCGGCGTCAATCATCAAGGGCGTAACGTACAACAAAAACAACGTTCCTTGCCTCACTCAAACAATCAGAACGTAACTGCTGCCAAAAACGATGAGGGCTCTCATACCCGGCGATATGTTGCGTCTGATGAATTGGATCAGGAATTCGAATCGTTTTAATCGGCAAATACGATCAACTTTTTCTTTATGGATAAACTGCCATGCAAGTCTGTAGTGAATCTTCTCAGTGTGAGTTTTTTTTAGCCTATGCGCACCAACCAGCTTTCAGAAAAGAACATTTCAACTATTTCTGTTTCGGCCCTCTGGCTGAGAACTGTGCAAGGCGTATTTTTCACCAGGAAAAAGGCTTGACGCAACGCGCTGATTATTCGCCAACCGGGTTGATCTTTAACCCATAATTTTTGATCGCGCTGTTTTCTTCTGCTCCAGGTCGTCAGGTTCTTTCTGGCGATCTGGAGCTTTTTCATTCTTGGCGGCATACCCTTTAAAGCGCTTCAACCTGAAATAAGTCTCCCGTTCCCGCTCTGCCAGATAGTGACCCATCGCATGAATATCCACATGCAGTTCCGGTGCGATCCGTTCTTCGAGAATGCGAATGCGCCGAGTCAGGCGCACCAACTCTTCAGCGAGACGCCGGAACTTCCCCTCGAAACTCGCCAGCGACAACATCTCCTCGACAATTCCTTCAAATTCCTCGATCGCTTCATCGAGCCACAGGGAACTGCCAAAGCTATCGTAAGGGCGTTCGTCGAAAGTACGTGCCACCGTTTCGTGCATGATCAGGTCGCGGAAGCGCAGACCGAGCAGGTTGCCTTCGGCCACCTCCACAGCAATCTTGCGGCGATTGATGATCGCCAGAGCATCGATCGCAGCTGGACCTTCGCGAGCTTTGCTGACCTGCAAAGCATCGATGGCTCGTGCATAGGCTTTGCTGACCTCCTCACGGGACTGCATCAGCGGCTTGGTGATTTTGAGGAACTCTTTGATCAACGCCTGCCGCCGACCCTTGAGGATAGTGGTGCAGTTGAGTACAGAGTGCAGGCGATCCTTGAGCAGCAGCAGATTGGTACGGGTCGGTTGAATCATCGTGACACCTCCCGAAACTCATCGAGAAGTTTCTTCGCCGTATCAAGGGTGGTGTCGATAGTACGGCGTTCTTTGCCCTGATGAACAAAGTCGGCCTCGAAGCGGTCGGCAAAGTCGAGCACTCGGCGATCGTCGGCAAGCATGCCGTCACGGCCGACCACCGCTTCGAGACGACGCAGGTCACAACCCTTGGCGTAGCTTCGGTAGAGCTGATTGGCCAGATCACGATGGTCTTTGCGGGTCTGACCCTTACCGATGCCGTGCTGCATCAAACGCGAGAGACTCGGCAGGACATCTATAGGTGGATAAATGCCCTTCTGGTGCAATTCGCGGGAGAGCACCAGCTGGCCTTCGGTGATGTAACCGGTCAGATCGGGGATCGGGTGGGTGATATCATCTTCCGGCATGGTGACTGTGGGAATCATGGTGACTGAGCCCTTGCGACCGTGGATACGCCCGGCCCGCTCGTAAAGGGAGGACAGGTCAGAATACATGTGGCCGGGGTAACCGCGTCGGCCGGGCAACTCTTCACGGGCGGTGGAAATTTCGCGCAAGGCATCACAATAGTTGGTCATGTCGGTGATAACCACCAGCACGTCCATCTCCTGACGAAAGGCCAGATCCTCAGCGACGGTCAATGCCAGCCTTGGGGCCAGCAGACGTTCGACCACCGGGTCGTCAGCCAGGTTAATGAAAGCGACAAAGCGGCTCTGCATATGTTCAAGAGTCTGGCGATAGAACTGGTACTCGAAATAGGTCAGACCAAGCGCGACAAAAACCAGCACGAAAGGGCCGCCATCGGGGAGGCGGGCCTGACGCAGAAGTTGGTCGGTGATCTCGCGCGCTGGCAAACCGGCACAGGAAAAGATTGGCAGCTTTTGCCCTTTGACCAGAGTATTCAGACCGTCGATCGTCGAAAAACCGGTTTCGATAAATTCTTCAGGATGAGCGCGCGCCACCGGGTTGATCGGCGCGCCGACCACCGGTACACGGAATTCCGGGATGAACATGGGCAGACCATCACGCGGGCGGAAGGAACCATCAAAGACCCGTCCCATGACTCCTGCACCGAGGGGCGCGCGCATCACGGCATCACTGAAGCTGACCGTCGTTTTACATGTATCCAGCCCCTGGGTGCCACCGAAGACCTGGACCAGAACCTGGTCACCGAAGATCTTGAGGACCTCGCCGGTCAACGACCGTCCATCCGGCGATTCAATCCGCACCAGTTCACCAAGCCTGGCGGCAAACACCCGCTCGAGAAAGAGCAGAGGCCCGCGGATGGCACTGACCGAGCGATATTGATGTTCAGAGAGGCGCATCACCGGCCTCCTTGCGACTCTTTTCAAGCAGATCATCAAGTAGGGCGCCATCATCCAGGGCGGCGGTAAGCCGATCGTGTTCCGCCGTCAGCGCGGCTATGTGCTTAATGGTGTTCTGCGGCGTGGAATAAGCATCATCGGTGAAACTGTTCTGACAGAGAAAATCGAGGCGAATCTTCTCGGCCGTGCGCATCAATAGACGATCAGCATCCTGTAAGCCCTCCATGCCGACCACTTCGGCGACCTCACGCAAGGCGTCTTCGCGCTGCAGGATGTCGCGGCAGCGGGCCTGCAGCGCCGCCCATTCGCCATGCTGTTCAATGAAATGAGCCATGGCCGTGTCGCTATAGAGAGAGAAACTCTGGGTCCAGTTGATCGCCGGGAAGTGACGACGATGGGCCAGGTCCGTATCGAGCATATAGAGCGCACCGGCGACACGCAGGCAGGCCTGGGTGACCGGTTCGGCAAAATCGGCGCCCGGTGGCGAAACCGCCAGGATCATGCTCAAGGAGCCCTGCCCTCCGGAGAGGGTTTCCACCACTCCGGCGCGCTCGATAAAGCCGGAGAGCCGGGAGCCTAGATAGGTCGGATAACCATCTTCACCGGGCATCTCTTCCAGGGCCGCGGAAATCTCGCGCAAGGCTTCGGCCCAGCGTGACAGGCTGTCGGCGAGGAAAAGCACGTCAAGACCCATATCCCGATAATATTCCGCCATGGAGACAGCGGTGAAGATCGATGATTCACGGGCGGCCACCGGCATGTTGGAGGTATTGGCAACGATGATCGTGCGTTCCATGAGCGGCCGGTTGGTGCGCGGATCTTCAAGCTCGGAAAATTCGTCGAGCAGCCCGGCCATTTCGTTGCCGCGTTCGCCGCAACCGACATAGACCACCACATCGACATCGGCGAACTTGGCAATGGTCTGTTCGAGCACGGTCTTGCCAGTACCGAAACCACCAGGCACGATGGAGACACCACCTTTGAGCATGGGGAAGAGAAAATCGAGGCAACGCTGACCGGTGATCAGTGGTGTGGTTGGCGGCAGTTTGCTTCGATAAGGGCGTGCTTTACGGACCGGCCAGCGGTGCCAGCCGTACAGAGTCTGGTTGCCTTTGAGGGTGGCAGCGGGCTGTTTGAGTTGCAGAGTTCCAGTGTGTAGTTGTGTCAGGATACCATCTTGCGAGGCCAGCAAAAGATGATCGATATGACCTTCCCTGACCTTGCCGAAAGCCTCCCCACGACGCAACCTATCGCCCGGTTTGCAATCAGAACTGAAATCCCAGCTTCGGCTGCAATCAATCGAAGAAGGATCCTGACCGCTGCTGATGAAATCGCCACTCTCTTTTTGCAGTAGCGGCAGCGGACGCTGTAAACCATCGAAAATACCGCCGAGCAGACCGGGACCAAGCCGGACCGTCAAAGGTCCCTGAGCAGAGATCACCGGTTCACCGATACCGAGGCCACGGTTCTCTTCAAAGACCTGCACCGTGGCGATAGTGCCATCGAGGCGCACCACTTCTCCAGTCAGGCGGTTGGTGCCGACAAAGACCCGATCACCGACTTTCAGGTCGGCAAGATCGACGCACACAGTAGCGCCACTTATGCTGGTGACTTTACCGTTCATCGTTGCAGCCTCACGTGATAACCCAGCGCTCTTTGCACCAGGCGCTGTAATTCGTCGCTCGGCGGAGTGCGCTTGCCGGCAGGCGCCGGCAGAGTGACCAGAACCCCCGGCCAGCGGTCGGTTAACTCGCGCAATCTGGTTTGGTCGAGTTTTTCAAGCAGCCGGGTGTCGGCGGCAATCACCCCCACTTCAGTATCGGCACATGCCTGTTGGATCATTGTCCAGGCTTCTTCCCGGTTCAGGATCTGTTGACGGACGCCGGTAAGGGCAAAACCCGGGGCGCTGTCTTCCATGGTTAGAAAAAGGATCTCCTTCATGGCAGCAGAACCTCCTCAAGCAGCTCCTCCCGATCGAGGGCAAGAGTCTGTCGCAACAGCTGATTGTGTATGGCAAGCTGAGCCAGCCAGAGATATTCTATAATCACGGTCAACCCCAGAGGGTCGCGGCCAGACCGCCTTAGTAATCGGCTTAAACCTTTCAGCAGAGACTGTTCCATGCCGATGGCTTCTGTGGAGGTCAATGGTTCTCCAGCCAGCCGGGAGACCAGTCTGGTAAAACGGTCACTGTCGTGTTCTGCCCAGACGCGTTGCAGGCTGGTGGTTGTAAGCATACCGCCAGTTGCCAGCGGTGGCGCCTGATTCACTTGCCAGCGCCAGAGCTTGTTAATCATTAAACAATTGCGCATATCAACCAGGTAACGCAGCACTCCTTTGAGAATGTCGTTGCGGGTTCTTACCAGGCCGTGTTGCAGGATACCATCGGCAAGCTGCTGTTCAACACCACCCGGGCCCTGGTTTCTATAAGTCGCAGTCAGCCCGACGGCAAACGGATAGTCACCGGTGAGAGCAGTTTCGAGCTGGGCGATGGTCGTCTCTGTCTCTTCTGTTGTTGTGACCAGACGTTGCAAAGGTTCGGCAAGCAGAGAATTGTTCAACAGAGTGGCAGGCGGTGCTTCGCCCGCAAGGGTATAGCGCAAGGCCAGGATCAGGTTACGCATGGCGAGCAGGCCGAGAAACGGTGCGAGTCGTTTGCGCAGACGATTATTGAGTCGTTTATAAACCCAAGAGGCAACATCCGTGGCGGGCGTCTCTGTCGCATAATCGGCAGCTACATGGTCGAGATCCTCAAGGATCGCCGCACGACGACAGCGCAGACGTGCCAGGAGCGCTTCTGTCGGCAGTTCAGCCGGTCTTGTCGGTGTGAGCAGTTTCATCGTTGTTCACCAATTTACGAAGTTCGCCCAACAGTTTCGGTAGCAGGTCGGGCCAGGCACGCAGTAAGCGACAGCTTAATGAATTGTCGACACGGATCATGCCATCAGCACTGGTTGCGATCAGTCCACCACCGAGCGATTCGTCTCCTTCAATTTCGGCCGCTGGAAAATCGCGGTCTGCCAGCTCGTGGTCTGCAGGATGAACTCTGAGGGTCGTCCAGTCAGCCTCCGGCAATTCTTCACAAAGTACTTTCCACAAAGCTGAACGATCGTCGCTTGCCAGTTCTGGCAGGATCTGGCGAGCTATGAGCAGCAAGCGCTCCTCAAGCGCTGCTTCCGTGTGCAATCGACATCCCATGGCTCTGGACTGAGCTTCAAAGAGCAGATCGTTGCGCATCACGGTAACTTGCGCCTGCAATTGGCGGTCAGTCTCGGCACGCAATTGCAGGCGTTCGGCTTCGATCTCCTTGCGTCGTATAGCTACTGCGGCCTCGGCCTGCTGCCAGAAGTCGCGAATCTGTGCCTCACCTTCACGCTGCAAGGCTTTTTTAAGCTCTGCCTCGCCCATTATCTAAATCCCTCGCAAAAGGACCCCATTGTCTGAGGCCCTTACAGCATGAGCAAGATCATTGCGGCGACGACAAAACCGAGAATCACCATAGTTTCCGGAATGGCGACCAGGATGATGATAATGCCTGTCAACTCCGGTCTTTCTGCCAGAGTTCCGGCTCCGGCAGCGCCAATGCGTGACTGGGCCCAGGCTGTGGCGATAGCCGGCAGTCCTATTGCCAGCGCGGCGGCTAATGCAATCAAAGCTTTTTCCATGAGACTTCTCCTTCCAGGAGTTTGTCAGAATTAATCGGCTGCCAATAAACCATAATTGAATCCAACAGCCTCCCGGCACGTGTTAAGGGTGGTGCTTTTGCCAAGGTTCGAAACGGCGCCCCCCCAGGTCAAGAAACTTACTGAAAAATTCCACGTAATGCAGACGCAAAGAATGAACAGTGGGGGCAAAAATCCCCAGCAACAGATTGAACGCATGCAAAATCCCCGCAACCAGAATTCCAACCATGACATCACCGGTCATGCCGCCCAGCTTGTTGGCGACTACGGCCAGCAGCACGGAGCAAAAGCCAATAGCCATGATCCGGACGTAGGAGATGATATTGCCCATGGTTTTAAGCAACTCAAGGGGAGCGAGCAGCCCTTCGGCAACAATCAGGATCGGCATGAGAATGCCAACGCCGATCAATAATGGCCCGGTGTTCAACCACGATTGCGGATAGAACCAACTGACTACGGCTAAGACCAGCAGCAGTACGGCGATGAGCATGGCCAGTTTGATCAGTGCCTGGCGTGGTTGATGGCGGCGCAGATCAGAGAGGGCACCGAGGGTCATGCCGAGCAGAATATGTACAACGCCGACGGTCAGGGCAAAGACGGTCATGGGTAGAATGTCCTTGCCACGGTCGAACCATAAGGGATGCAATCCCAGCCAGACCTCTCCCAAGTCACCAAAGAACTCGCCATAAAGAAAGCCAAACAGGAGCGTGTAGAGAGCCGCCACGCCGAGCACTTTGCCTATGTCGCTGGGTAATCGCTGTGGTGGAAAGCGCTTGGCAAGAAAAAGGGCAATGCCCAACAGGATCAGGCCGTAACCGATATCGCCGAGGATCATGCCGAAGAAGAGGGGAAAGAAAAGGCCGATCAGTGGTGTTGGATCGTAGGAGGAGTATTTCGGTAAAGGCAGCAGACGCGAGAAGATTTCGAAAGGAGCAAAATAACCGGGGTTGCGTAACATGACCGGCACCTGATCGAGATCCTCCTCAATGATGGCCTGTTGTTCGAGCACCACCCGACCTGCAAAAGCCTGGTTGAGATCGGCGCGCAACCTGAGCACTTCGGCATGCTCCATCCACCCCTGGATAATGAAGCAGAGGCGGGTCGTATAGGCGGTGGCGGTAGCGCGGTATAGGGTGAGACGTTCTTCCAACCAACTCAGGGCGCGATGATAAGTCGGTCTCCAGCGACGGGAAATCTCCAACAGTTGTGTCTCGAATTTATGATAATTGGCTGTTTTCGACTTCAGGTGTTCATGTAAAGCCGCGATGCGCTGTGGTAGCGGCAAGTTGGCCAGCTCTTCGGGTAAAGACCTTTCGGGAACCCGTTCATCGGTCAAGGCTTGATGCAGACTTTCGGCGATCTCCCGGTCAGTGGCAATCAATCCGATCAACGATCCATCTATGGTCGTCGCACTGCTGATGTGACAGCGGCCCTGGGTGCGCTCCTGCAGCAGCTCCTCGAGGGCCTGCAGTTGCTGGCCATCGCGGATGGTGATACCCAGAAGCTCCAGGTTTGAATCTTGTGGCAAGTTGGCCAACAAAGGTCCCAGTGCCTGCCAGAAAATCAAGTCACGCTGCAGATCATCAACTTCCTTGCGAGAATCAGCAAGAATGCGTGAAAGCTCACGTGCACTTGCCAGATGTTGATCGACAAGTTCATCCAGAAGATCCATAACTGGCAGTGGCTGCAACGGCGAGATGTCATCGATATTTTCGGGGAGGATTTCCAGGAGGGCGGCAACACGTTCGTAAAGATCCTGAAAAAAACTGCGTTCGCGCAGGTCATGTTCATCGAGAACGAGAGTTTGCAGACGATCATCGTCAGCCAGCTCGACCCGTTCCAGGAGCTGCGGGTCGGGTTGAAAGATGCCCCGGTTGTGCAGGAGATCAAGGGTAGTCAGCAGGTCCTGTTTGGGGCCGACAATTTCAACTTTGTCCATGCGGATGATCATGGTCACCCCCTGGCAAAATAGCTGCCAGATGTCGTTTCAATACGTCGCACAGTGTTGCATCATCCAGCATTGACAGCCGCTGGCACCATGCAGAAGAGGTTGCTTCCAGAGCAGCGCCTTCACTTTGTAACTCCGCCTTTTTCTCAGCCAGAGTCTGTCGACAGCATTCCTCTTCGGCATCCAGATCTACAGCAAAAGAACTCTCGATGGCGACCAGTTCACGTTGTTGCCATTCGTCAGCACGTGCCCGCTCAGTGACCACCTCAATCTGGATGCGTTTTTCCAGTTTAATGATGTCTTTCAACAATCCGTCTGTCATGACAAACCATCTGTTGATGTTAAAAACTATGTGTTGATGTTAACGCTTTCATTATATCAGAGTGGTTACGCTTTGCAGAGAAGCGGAATGTATGGAAATTAGTGACCTGTTGCGAAAAACGTGTTAAATTGCGCACGTTCATTATGAACTTATGACGTTCAAGGGGATTGATTTGTCAGCTGACGCTCACCTACTGAAAACCCTGGAAAGGCGCAACAAGGAGCTCGAAGTTCTCATTGAG
>JAJRRB010000098.1 GCA_024279915.1 Deltaproteobacteria bacterium | reverse complement strand
TATTGGCTTTTCAGACATCGCCCGTGGCGGCTGGCGCACCATCCTGACCCGCAACCGCGACGAGTATGTCACCACCGCAAACACCCTGTTCCGAGAAGTTTACGTGCTTTCCCATACCCAACACCTGAAAAACAAAGACATCTATGAAGGTGGTTCCAAGATGGGCGTTGTGTTGCGTGCAGGGCGCGAAGATGACCAGGAAAAGATGAAACGTCGCCTGTACAAGTTGCAGTATGGCATCTTCAACGCTTTCCTCGACATTTTCGTGACACAGGACGGCAAAGCAATTAACCCCAGGGTAATTGACCACTACGGTGAGGATGAGCCGATTGAGCTTGGTCCCGACGAGAACATGCATGACGAGATGATCGAATTGATCGCACGCCAGTCTGAGCGTCGTAATTACCTGCTCGGTTCTGCTGTCATCTCAAGCAAACAGGTCGGTATCAACCACAAAGAGTATGGTGTCACCTCTACGGGTGTGGTCAAATTTGCCGAGATTACCATGGAGTCCCTCGGTATAGACATGCACAAGGACCCCTTCTCGTTGAAACTGACCGGTGGTCCCAATGGCGATGTTGCCGGCAACGCTCTGCGGCTAATGTTGCAGCGCTGCCCGAAAATGCAGGTCAAACTGATTGTCGATGGCAGCGGGGTACTCTACGATCCACTTGGCGCAAACCATGCGGCGCTTGACAAAGTCGTGCTGAAAAGTGACATCGATGCATTCGATCCTGAGGCGTTGAATCCTGGAGGGTTCATCCTCTATCGCAACCAACAGCAGTGTGAAGGTTTGCGCAAACTTTACCGTAAGGTCAGCCGGGAGAACGATGCCGTTACAGAGGAGTGGATTTCTGCGGATGAATTTTTTAGTGAATACGGCAACCTGGTCTTCAAGGTCGACGCTGACTTGTTCATCCCTGCCGGTGGCCGCCCGGAGACAATCGATAACAGCAACTGGCAGCGTTTTCTGGACGAAAACGAGACTCCAACGGCCCGCGTTATCGTTGAAGGAGCCAACTCCTTCCTGACCCCCGCTGCACGGGTGGAACTGCAGAAGCGCGGCGTTGTCATCATGCGTGATGCCTCCGCCAACAAGTGCGGAGTGATTTCGTCATCCTACGAAATCATTGCTAACCTGCTGCTCTCCGACAAGGAGTTTCTGAACAACAAGGAACGTTACGTGGCCGACGTCATCGACATCCTCGAGCGTCGGGCCCAGGACGAAGCCCGGCTGATCCTGCGTCGATACGATGAGCAAGGGGGCAACAAACTCTACACTGAAATCTCGGACGAAATCAGCAGAGAGATCAATAGTCACTATGCACATCTCTTTGCATTCTTTCAGAAGCACCCCCACCTCTGCGGAAAGCCACTCTTTCGACGCGCCATCCTGGCTCATCTGCCTAAGATGCTACGCACAGAGGAACGCTATCGTCGCCGTCTCAAGCTCTTGCCGGAAAAGTACCTGTTCGCCATTCTTGCCAGCGAAACAGCCTCTTCAATGGTTTACCGTGAAAACCGCGAAGCGGATTTCCTGGGCGTGTTGCAAGGACACTTGCAGCGTAGCTTCGGAGAGCACATAGAACGCAAAATTGCCTAAAACGTGCAAAACATTTGATTGACGATCAGCATATATCTTGTAATATTAGTAAGTTCTTTTGGTGCATGGTCGTTCGCGATCCGCATTGTAATAGGCCTTTTGGCCAATAACCTGCCCGGCTTGAGTTTGCCGGCAACTAAAGGAGAATGTTTATGAAGAGATTCGCAGCAGTATTGATGGCGGCCGTTTTTGTTTGCATCGGTGTCGCAGATGCCTTCGCTACGCAGTATGTCACGATCGGTACCGGTGGTGTCACCGGCGTCTACTACCCAACCGGTGGTGCGATCTGTCGCTTGGTGAACAAAACCCGTAAAGAACATGGTATCCGGTGTTCTGTCGAGAGTACTGGTGGTTCGATTTACAACCTGAACACCATTCGCGCCGGTGAGCTCGATATGGGCGTCGCCCAGTCCGACTGGCAATTTCATGCCTACAATGGTACCAGCAAGTTCAAAGATCAGGGTGCCAACAAGGATCTGCGCGCAGTCTTTTCAGTTCATCCTGAGCCCTTCACCGTTGTTGCCCGTAAAGACTCCGGTATCAAAAACTTCATGGACATCAAAGGCAAGCGCGTTAATATCGGTAATCCCGGTTCCGGTCAGCGCGGCACTATAGAAGTCCTGATGGACGCTATGGGCATGAAGATGTCGGATCTGAAACTGGCTTCCGAGTTGAAAGCTGCCGAGCAGTCCAAGGCTCTGTGCGACAATAAGATCGACGCCATGGTTTATACTGTCGGCCATCCCAACGGTTCTATCAAGGAAGCCACCACCTCTTGCGACGCAATTATAGTTACCGTGGATGGTCCCGCAGTTGCTAAACTGGTTAACGACAACGATTACTATCGTACCGCAACTATCCCTGGCGGCATGTACCGTGGTTCAGATGTGGACACCCAGACTTTCGGTGTGGGTGCAACCTTTGTTTCTTCAGCTAAGGTCTCTGAAGAAGTAATTTATCAGGTCGTCAAGGCAGTTTTTGAGAATTTTGACGATTTTAAAAAACTTCACCCGGCGTTTGCTAACCTGGACCCAAAAGAAATGATCAAAGACGGTCTTTCTGCTCCTCTGCACAAAGGTGCTATCAAGTACTACAAAGAAGTAGGTTTGATGTAATTTTAATGATGGTATGCTGAAAAAATGCACCGCTTCGGCGGTGCATTTTTCTCCTGTCAATTTCTATTCGTTACGCTAAAAGGTTCTTACCATGACCGAAGCCAATGAGACTATCAAGACTGAAGAAGAACTCGCAGAGATGATTGCAGAAACCGAGTCAGGAGCCAGAAACCCGACCGGTGCCTTCCCTAAAAAAGTTCTTTTTTTAGTCCCGCTCATTTGGACATTGTTTCAGCTTTGGTATGCCTCGCCGTTGCCCTTTCTTTTTAATCTCTTTGTCATCAATGCCACTGAGGCACGGGCAATTCACCTGGCTTTTGCGGTTTTTCTCTCTTTCACGGCTTTCCCGACCTTTAAAAAGTCACCGACAAAGTATATTCCCGTGCAGGATTGGGTGCTGGGTCTGCTCGGCGCGTTCTGTGCGGCTTATCTTTATCTCTTTTATGCGGCACTCGCGGAGCGTCCCGGTTTGCCAACCCAGGTGGACCTGATTGTTTCGGTTACCGGTTTGATTCTATTGCTTGAGGCGACCCGCCGCGCTTTGGGCCCCCCGCTTATGGTCGTGGCTGCAGTTTTTATCACTTACACCTTTGGCGGTCAGTTGATGCCGGAGGTAATTGCCCACAAGGGTGCCAGTCTGGTCAAAGGGATGTCCCATTACTGGCTGGGAACGGAAGGGGTTTTCGGTGTGGCCCTGGGGGTTTCAACCGGCATGGTCTTCATGTTCGTGTTGTTCGGTGCGATGCTTGAAGCCGCTGGCGCAGGTAACTATTTTATCCGCACCTCTTTTGCCGCCCTCGGCCATCTGAAAGGCGGCCCGGCAAAAGCTGCCGTGGTTTCTTCCGGCCTAACCGGCCTGGTGTCCGGGTCCTCCATTGCCAACGTGGTAACCACCGGCACCTTTACCATCCCGTTGATGAAGAAAGTTGGCTTCAGCCCGGAAAAAGCCGGTGCGATTGAGGTCGCCTGTTCAACCAATGGTCAGCTGATGCCTCCGGTCATGGGAGCCGCAGCCTTTCTTATGGTTGAATATGTCGGGATTAGCTACATTGAAGTCATCAAACATGCTTTCCTGCCTGCGATCATCTCTTATATCGCCCTGGTTTATATTGTTCACCTCGAAGCCTGTAAAATGGGCCTGGAAGGGATGAAGAAGACCATTACCCGCACCTTGCCGCAACGAATGCTCTCTTTCGTTTTTGCACTTCTCTTGATGATCGTTATTACGGCAGTAACTTATTACGGATTGGGCTGGATCAAAGATGTTGCCGGTGAGGCAACCATCTATATTGTTTCGGTGCTGCTGGCCGTTGCTTACATGTTCCTGCTTTGGGTTGCCTGCAAGGTTCCCGAATTGGAGCAAACCACCGATATTAAAGAACTCCCCCATCTCGGACAAACCGCACAGGCCGGTTATTATTTCCTTCTGCCGGTTGTCGTGCTGATGTGGTGTCT
>JAJRRB010000097.1 GCA_024279915.1 Deltaproteobacteria bacterium | reverse complement strand
TGACCCGGGAAGACCCCAGAAACATTTTCTCCGCCGCGCTCAGGTCCTCAAGGGTGTCAATCTCATACCAGCGATCGGCGTCAAAGAAGACCGGTGCAAAGGTGAGATTCTCCTCAGCGACTAGTTCGGCGAAAACAGACTCGTAATATCCCTTCACCTTCTTGGCGGAAATGTGTCGATCCAGTCGTTCCCAGATCGATTGCCAAGTGCTGCGGGAGAAGCTGTAGATGTTTACTGTCTTGAAATGGTCGGCGTCATTGCGGTTAACAGCGCCGAGCCAAAGGGCATCAAGTTGTTGCCGCTCATTGAGCGTCACCGTCGTACCATTCATCCACGGCAGCCGTTTTGAGACAGCAATCCGGTCAGGTTGGAGCATCGGCTTAAGCAGCTCGGGGTGAAACACCAGATCGCTTTCAATCAAGAGAAAGGGTTCGTCAATCACCTTTCCGGCAAGCCACAAAGAGTAGATGTTGTTGGTTGTTTTATATCGCGGGCTGGCGACGTAGGTGATTTCAATATCAGCATACCGGCTACCGAGATAGTCCTGAACAACTTCTGACAGGTGCCCTACGACCACAATTAAACGTTTGAACCCGTGACTGTGCAGGGAGCGAATCAACCTTTCAAGGATGGGAATTCCATTGACTTCGACAAGACATTTGGGTGTTGAGTCTGTTAATGGAGAGAGACGACTCCCCGTTCCAGCGGCCAAGAGCAAGGCAGTTCTCACCGGTGCGCCATCATCTAAATGGTCACAATTATACATTTAAAACTCCAGATATTGCCTGAAGTAAACAGGGAAAAGGGGGAGCCATGTCCCGGTGTAGCTACCGTCACTTTGTGCAGAGAAGAAACAACCGTCAGGAGCTTGCACACAGACCGATAAGATACGCTAATACGAGCGCGAGAAAGAGCCTGTGCATGGACCTGAACGGTTAGAAAGGTGTGCTTTTAGTGGTGGGGGTTGTCGATGTCGCGGGGAAGATCACTCCACAACAACCAAGACCAACAGATCAGAGTATAATATTTTTTCTGCAACAGTCAAGCTTATTAAAACAAGACAGAAGGATTGTCTTTCGCAGAGAACAGACTCGAACCGTCCTAATCACCTTGTGGCCGAGACACTGCCCAAGATAATGCATGCCGTCCCAATGACTATGTGACTACCTAATAAAGATCGTATTTCAACAACCGACACTCAATCGGCCCATTAAAGAGCACAATCCGGCGGGATGCTTTAAGACCGACGCGTTTGGCAAGCGCGAGATTGCCAGTAAAGACCCAGGCAGTCCAGCCTTTCCAGTTCTGCTTGAAGGTGTCACCAATCTTACGGTAGAAGGCTTCAAGCTCCACCTCGTCACCAATCCGTTCGCCATAGGGTGGGTTACAGATCAGCGTGCCATGGTCTGCAGGTGCTTCCAGTTTGGCAAAGTCATTATAGGACCAACGGACTCGTGCACCAATACCTGCACTTTCGGCATTGCGTCTGGCCATGTCAACAGCGCGCTTATCCCGGTCACTGCCGAAAACCAGGTTGGCTGGCAGTTCTCTTTGTGCTGTCTCTGCTTCTTCGAGTAACTCATTCCAGGTTGAGACATCGAAGTCGGTCCAGCGTTGAAAACCGAAGTTTGGGGAGAGCAGTCCTGGTGCGTAGTTGCTGGCGAGCAGGGCGGCTTCAAGGGGCAGGCTCCCAGAACCGCACATGGGATCGACAAAAGGGGTGCTCTGGTCCCAGCCGGTCAGGGCCACAAGCCCGGCTGCCAGCGTTTCTTTAAGTGGTGCAATGGTTGGGTCGCGGCGATAACCACGTCGATGCAGACCGGTCCCGGCCAGATCGAGACTGATGGTGCAATGATTTCTGGCCAGATGCAGGTTGACGCGCAGGTCGGGGTCTTTCGGGTCCACATTTGGTCGTTCACCGCAGTTATCCCTGATTTTGTCAACAATGGCGTCTTTGGTTTTCAAAGCAGCAAAATGCGAGTGAGTAATCTCTGAATCGCGCAGCTTGGCATTTACGGCCAGAGTCATACTCGGGGTCAGCAGCTCATTCCAATTGAGCGCGTAGACACCCTCATAAAGTGCTTCCTGGGATGGACAGGGGAAGCTGGCGATCGGTCGCAAAACCCGGTTGGCTGTGCGTAACCAGAGGCAGGCACGGTAACCGTCTTTTAAGGAACCGCTAAAATTGACGCCACCATTAGCGGTTACGACCTCGCGGACACCTAGTCTGGTTAGTTCATCAGCAAGGACTTCTTCCAGCCCCTTGGTTGTGGTTGCAAAAAATTTCATTTGTTCTCTATCCAATGCTAATGCGGCCGATCGCTTTCGAGGGCGGATTCCGGCAGGCGGAAGGTACGTCGGTAGGTGCGAACCTCCAACAGAGTGATTTTAACCACGCTGAGGATCGGTACGCCGATAATCATGCCAATAACACCATAGAACTTGCCGCCGACAATGATAGCAAAAAAGACCAGTAGTGGGTGGAGGTTGGCAACTCGTGAGATAAGAATCGGAATCAGGATGAAATTGTCGATCAGCACCTGGGCGATCAGAATGTAGAGGATCACAATCCACCAGAACTGGCCACCGGCACCAAGGTCCACAAAGGCGATTAAAATTCCCGGGACCATGCCAATGATCGGGCCAATATAGGGAATCAGGTTCGTGACTCCAGCGAAAATACCGAGTACCGGTGCATAACGGATATCGGTCAATGAGAGGCCAGCGGTGACGACCAGACCGATAATCAATGCCTCAAGAACCCTCCCGCGCACGAATTGGGAAAGCTGACGACTGACCAAATAAGAGAGATCGCGCACCATCTCAAATTGCCTGTTCGGGGCGAGTGATACGCAGGTTCGCAGAATTTTACGGCCATCACGCAGGAAAAAGAAGGTGAAGAGTGGCACAATGATCATCAGACCACCGACCTTCATGGCCGACTGTGGTGCCTGGGCAAAGATGGCCGCCATCAACTGTTCCGCCCAAATGCGGATTTTTAGTGGAAAATCATAGCCCTCAATCATTGGAAAACGATCGTGCAGGGCTGCCACGATGTTCTTCAGAGATTCGACCACCTGAGTGATGTAGCGTGGGAAGTCGGTCCCCATGTTATTCCAGAAGTCCTGCCAATGAGGAGTCATCCAGAGGATCGATAGCGAGGCCAGTCCAAGGGTCAGGACATAGACAATAAAAATACTGCCAGTTCGGGTGCAGAACTTTTCGAGTTGTGTCACCAGGGGGTCGAGCAGAAAAGAGAGCACCAGCGATAGGAGCAAGGGCAGAAAGAGCACGGAAAAGGCCGCACGTGAAAGGCCAGTCAAAGAGGACGCAGAGGAGTAAATTGACAAACCGCAGGCAATGGCTGCCGAAAGAATAAGGAAAGCCAGGGCGACCTGACCGCGGGACCAGCCGCGAACCTTTTGTGGAGAATTACTCATGCGCAAAGAGCTACTCATGTCTCGATACTTTCAGGAGAGACGTGTTCGCCGATCTGGTTCTGCAATCGACGAATCTCCAGACTGGCTGCCTGCAGGCGTTCACTGACAACCCTGGTTAAGCCGAGCAGGATACTGCTGGAGATAGAAGGTTTCCTCTCGGCAAGTTCGAGGATGTCGGCGCGGAACAGACCGACTAGTTCCGTGGTTTCTAAAGTTCGCGCAAAGGCGCTACGTGGTGCTGGTGCCGTCAGGGTGGTTTCACCGAAAAAGTCACCAGGTGTGAGACGAGCCAGTTCATCATCGACGCCATCTTCGTTTTTGGCATAAATCTCCACCGAGCCGCTACGAATCATGTACATGCCGGAGCCGGGATCGCCCTCCTCGAAGATGGTTTCATGAGCTTTATAGCTGCGAACATGTACGAGTTCTTCAAGAGTCGTCAAAGCCCGTGGAGAGAGTTCCGAGAAAATCGGCAGGTTCTTGAGGAAATAGGCCAGTGACTCTTCAGCGAGCTTTTTACGGAAGATATTAGTCCAGAGGGGATCCATTGTTCTCTCCTGTCACTGATTCTTAAGTTGGGTCTGGATGTCCTCGGGGATCGGCATATTGACCTGGTAATCCTTGAAAAAAACTTCCAGTTTTTCCTGCAGTTCTGGCCGGCGGATAACGCGTAGCATGCTTGCTGGCAGAAGAAAGTTGTCGACCTCGATAAATTTGACTTCGAAGCTGTCATCGACTTTACCATCCGGGCTGGTGATCTGGAATCGTTCCGGAATATGCCCGCCCGCCACTTCCAGATAGCGGATTTCCATCGTCAATTGCAGGCCGTTATCGGCAACAAGAGCCAGTTCCCTGACGGTGTTGGTTTTGACATCGATATCAAACGTCAACGACTTGATCTGTTTCTGTGGCAGGCGTATGCCGCTCACATAAAAGGCCTCGTTGAGATCAGTTGGCTCTTTGAAGGAAATTTCCAGGCGGTGCATAAGGCTGTCTGTCAGGGCGACCTCACTCATTTTAATGCTGGCACCCTTCACCAATGCGCGGCGTTGCTCAGCTTGAGTGGCCGGCAACAGCATCTCATTCAGTTCTATGGCCAGGTTGGCAGATATCTGCTTGACCATTTTAGCGACATAAGGAGCGAGTTGAGTCTGCCTCGCGTAAACGAGGCTCTTGCCGTTGCGTTGCCAGAACTTGGTGATGATGGGCGGTGGCGGTGGCTTGACGTCTGCTGGCATACCGCTGGTCAGGTTGGTCATCATCTCTTCAATTCGTGACGTCTCCACGGTTGCCAGATAGTTGTTCAGGCCCGGCTGAACCTTCTGGTTCGCGGCAACAACGGCCTCGAGACTTGCCAGATTGTCGCTCGCGAATAAGGGCGATGGTATGATCAGGGTGAGAAGAAACAAGGTGATGAGAGAGGATCTGAACATATGAATTTCCCTTCAGGGTGGTCTGTTGGTTGACACCCCTTTAGAGCATTGTTAATTTGAGGAGATGCTGATATGTCATGTTGCTTAAAATCAGCATATCATGAAGATAATCGATTGTTTAGGCAGTTGCAAGGAGCTTCTGTGACAAGTTTTGATCTGCGCAGACAACCGACCTCTGCCGGTGTTTACCTGATGAAGGATGCCGCCGGTGAGATCCTTTATGTTGGCAAGGCGAAAAACCTGCGTGCCCGTCTGCGTAGTTATTTGCAGGCAGAACGTGACACGCGGCCGCAGATCAAGTTTTTGATGGAGCGTGCTGCAGCGATTGAGACAATTGTCACCGACACCGAAAAAGAAGCCCTGATCCTCGAAAACACCCTGATTAAAAAGCATCGACCTCGCTACAATATTCACCTGCGTGATGATAAAACTTTCGTCTCCTTGCGCATTGATCTGCGCGATGAATTTCCGATGATGGAAGTTGTCCGACAGGTGCGTCAGGACGGCGCCCGCTACTTTGGCCCTTTCGCTTCGTCCTCAGCGTTACGACAGACTCTGAAGGAGATCTACCGGATTTTCCCTTTGCGGCATTACCCACCAGCTAAATGCCGACAACGTGGGCGTCCCTGTCTCTTCCATCAGATCGGCCAGTGCAGTGCTCCTTGTCATGGCCACATCTCTGCCTCTGCATATAGAAAGCTAGTTGATGGTGTTCTGGCTCTGCTTGAAGGGCGACAAGGCGAAGTTGTTGATACACTCCGGCAAAGAATGACTGCAGCATCCAGTGCCCAGCGTTATGAGGAAGCCGCGACCTTACGTGATCATATTCATGCCATTGAGAAAACCGTTGAACAGCAGAAGTCAGTTCGCTATAGGGCGATTGATCAGGATGTGGTGGGAATCTTCCGGCAGGGCGGTGAAGTCGAGGTCGTTATCCTTTTTTATCGCCAGGGCAAATTGACGGCACGGCGTAACTATAATCTGAACTGGCAACTTGATGAAGATGAACTTATGGCAGAGTTTCTGACGCAGTTTTATGGCCGTGATGTGCCGATTCCAGACGAAGTCGTGCTCCCGCTTAACGTTGAAGGAACGACTGCCATTTCTGAATGGCTCTCAGAGCGTCGTAACCGCAAGGTTCGTGTTCTGGTGCCGCAACGTGGTGAACGTCTGCGCCTGGTAGAATTGGCCAACCGTAACGCCCAAGAGGTCTGGCAGGAGCGTGGCAGCCGCGACGAGGCTCGTCGCATAGTCCTTACTGAGATTAAGCAGCGCCTCCACCTGCAGCGCTTGCCGCAGCGCATGGAATGCTTTGATGTTTCAACCATCCAGGGACAGGCCACAGTGGCCAGCATGGTGGTTGTACTGGATGGTGACGCGGCTCCTGGTGAGTATCGGCACTATAAGGTAAAAACGGTGGTCGGTACCGATGATTATGCCGCCTTGCAAGAGGTCTTGCAGAGACGTCTACTGCGTGGTCAAGATGAAGATAATCTTCCGGATTTTATCCTTATCGACGGTGGCAAGGGGCAGTTGGGCGTCTTGTCCGTTGTGCTTGATGAGTTGAATCTCACTGGTGTGATTGATATCGCCGGGATTGCCAAAGCACGTGTCAAAGCGAATGTTCGTGGGCGTGCTGCCGAGCGCAGCGAAGAGCGTTTTTTTCTGCCTGGTCGTAAAAACCCGGTGATTTTGAGACGCGGTTCTGCTGCTCTGTTTCTTCTCGAACGACTGCGTGATGAAGCGCACCGTTTTGCCATCACTCATCATCGTAAGGTGAGGGGGAAGGCACAATTAAAATCTTCTCTGAGTGAGATCCCCGGAGTTGGGCCGAAACGGCAGAGGGCGCTCTTGAAGCATTTTGGTAGTTTGAAAAAAATCAAGGCTGCCAGTCTGGCCGATCTACAGTCCATGCCGAGCCTGTCGGTAGTGATTGCCGAAGAGATTTATCGACATTTCAACTCCTAAGCATCGGTCAGGAAACGGCCATCTTCCGTAACCCTTCTCCCTGGAGAAGAATCCTCTCCTTGCACTCGAAGCAGTTCTGTCTCTTATCCTTTTATCATCTCAACTTCCAGGTTGATGCGAATCTCATCGCCAACCACGACCCCGCCAGCTTCGAGAACTTTATTCCAGGTAAGCCCATAGTCCTTGCGGTTGATTTTTATGGTGGCTGTTGCTCCTCGGCGTGTATTGCCCCACGGGTCTGTTACGGTCTGGCTGAAATCTTCAATCTCAAACTCTACCTCTCTGGTCACATCCCGGATGGTGAGGTCGCCGACTATTTTAATCGGTGCTCCGTTGGCAACAAGTACTTTTTTTGAGACAAAAGTCATCACTGGGTAGGTGGTGGCATCAAAGAAGTCAGGACTACGCAGGTGGTCGTCACGTTTCTTGTTGTTGGTATTGAGCGATGTCGTTGCTATCTGAATCTTGACGGTAGATCCGGCCAAATCCGCCTCGTTTATGACCACCGTGCCGTTGACATCGGTAAAGACGCCTTTGACCCAGGAGATCATCAGATGTCTGACTTTGAATTCGACGTTCGTGTGTGCCGGGTCGATTTTCCAGGTTGTCGCCAGCGCGAAATGTGGAATCATCACTAACAGGATGACGAGGAAAATCCTTTTAAAAGTAAGCATGATTGTGAACCCTCCGTGAGCTCGGGTTGGTGGTAAGCATGATTTCTTTTAATTATTACAATATAGGTAACGAATTGGCAAGTCGATGTTCCATGAACTAAGGTGGCTTCAGTGTGTAGATTGTCCTTTGGCCCGCTCTTGATCTGTCCCCTATGCCCTGAGTGACCCACAAAAAAAGCCCCTGGAAAAAACCAGGGGCTTTTGAAACTTCTATTTGTGCTTCTTTTTATTCTACAGTGACGTCAGCATCTTCAATAATAACGTCATAGGCATAGCCGTAACCGAAGTCCTTGTCAGTAACCAGAACGCCGCTGATGACGACAGTGTCGCCCTTCTGGGCCATGGCACTGGTAGTGACGGTCAGGTCATTGGTGCCTGCTTCGCCGGTGCCATCCTGAAGATGAATCCAGTTTTTGCCCATGATCTCAGGGGTGAATTTAACCACCTTGCCACGAACTGTAACTGGCTTGCCAGCAAGGTCGGTTTTCTTGGCAAAGAGGTCTGCTACCGTCTGTCCGCCTTCTGCAACGGTAATACCGGAGAGATCGACATCAGTCGTTTCCACGACTGTTTTGCCACCGTCTGTTGGGGGGTGGTCTGCAGGCACTTCGCCGCTCAGGTTCTCTGCGCCGCCAACCAGAACATTGGGCACGAAGTAAACGATGTCAAAGGTGCGATCGAGGGTCTTGCTGTGGTAATCAGGCATTGGCATCCCTTCAGGGACAACAACATCATCATCAACCTTGGCCGCAAACTGAGGAGCTGCGGCCCAGAATTTCTCACTGCCTGTGTCAACTTGAATATAGGTGTAGCCAGCTGCGTCCATAGTCTCAAGGACTTTACCCGTTTTGCCAGGAGCCGATTCAGGTACTGCCGGAGCAGTTTGCGCGGAAGGCTTGGCAGTTTCAGTTTTTGGAGCCGGTGTGTCTTCGCCGCAGCCTGCAAGCAGAGAGATAGAAAAAATAGCGATGCAGAAAATGGTCATCAGTTGTTTCACGGGTAAATCCTCCGATCCTTTAAATGTTGGGCGGAATGCCCTGCTAGAACTTTGTTGAATGTTTTTAACGTCAGCTCGGACTTATAACACAATCGGTAAGAGTACGGCAAGCACTACTGCTTGCCCAACTGCTCAATGAACCCGGTGATGTTGTGCGGTCAGCTTACGCAGACGGTCAGCCAGCTCGTCGGTCAGTTCCCCTGACGACATTTGCCACTCCCAGTTGCCCATTGCATGCCCTGGTGTATTGAAGCGTGCTTCTTTGCCGAGGTTGAGGATATCCTGGCAGGGAATAACACAGAGATTGGCTGTGCTGGCCATGGCCAGTCGGATCAACTCCCAAGGCATTTCCGGGTGTGATGTACCTAGATAATTACGAACTTGATCCTTTATCTCTTTGTTGAGGCTACGCCACCAACCCAGCGTGGTGTCGTTGTCGTGAGTGCCGGTATAAACCACACTGTTAGCGGTATGGTTCTCCGGTAAATAAGGGTTGTCCGGACCGGAATCGAAAGCAAACTGCAGGATTTTCATGCCTGGAAAGCCAAAGTCATCACGCAGTTTTTCAACCTCAGGAGTGATGATTCCAAGATCTTCGGCAATGATCGGCAAGTCTGTTCTCTGTGCTACGAGTTTCTCAAGGAGTGCGCGTCCCGGCACCTCTTCCCAGTGACCATTGATGGCTGTTTCTTCCTCGGCAGGAATAGACCAGCAGGCCTGGAAACCACGAAAATGGTCAATACTAACCATGTCGCTACTCTGTAGTTGGCTCTCGAAGCGCCTCAGCCACCAATGGAACTCTTCTGCTGCAAGTCGGTCCCAGCGATAGAGCGGGTTGCCCCAGCGTTGGCCGGTTTTGCTGAAATAGTCCGGTGGCACCCCGGCAATTGCCGTCGCCTGTCCCTGATCGTCAAGTTGAAACAGTTGTTGGTTGGCCCAGACATCGGCAGAATCGTAGGCAACGAAGATTGGGATATCACCGAAGATACGGATGCCCTTCTGGTTGGCATATCTTTTCAGCCCTTGCCATTGCTCGGCAAATATGAACTGTTGATACTTGTGGAGGAGACAGCTCTCGGTAAGTTCTTTTTGCCAGTGCTGTAAGGCTTGGGGTTGCCGTGTGCGTAGGTCCTCTGGCCACTCAACCCATGCTTGCCCGCCAACCATCTCTCGCAGAGCCATGAAAAGACTGAAATCTTCGAGCCATTCTGATTCTTTATGACAGAATTTATCGAAGGCCACTTTTCTTGTCCCTAATGCATGTCTGAAAAATTGCTGACCTGCGTCCAGAAGCAGAGTGTTTTTCACACTATGCACCTGATTAAAGTCAATATTGGCACTTTGCTCCATGGTGATATCGAGACGAGCACGATCAAGGTCTTCGCAATCGACCAGTTGTTGCAAATCAATAAGTACCGGATTGCCAGCAAAAGCCGAGAGTGCGTTATAAGGGGAGTGTCCGTACCCGGTTGGCCCGAGCGGCAGAATCTGCCAGACGGTTTGTCCTGCTCTGACTAGAAAGTCGATAAACAGACGTGATTCTTTGCCAAGGTCACCAATCTTAAATGGGCTCGGCAGGGCTGTTGGGTGCAGCAGGATGCCGCTTGTCCGTTGCATAGATTTCTCCTGTGAACGAATTATGCCACAGTTTATCTTGATAAAAAAAGAAGAGATGTGGAAAACTTATGTCTCTTGGTACTTTATAAAGAATTGTTGTATATTACTAATCGTCTGTTGTCTTTTCCCGGTTCGTCTGTTTGCTCCGGTTTTTATGTTAGGTTTATGACCAACGGGTTTCTGCATGCTACGCATCAAACTACTTCGTAATCTTTTGATCCTTTCCCTGGCAATTACCATCTTTTTGCCCGGTCACGAATATTTTGTCCTCCATCCCGCCTATTCCAACCTATTAACTGAAGAGACCGAGAGTGAAGCGGTTCGCTATGCCAGTTACATGGTGCGAACACTTGGTCTGGAAAACCAGTTCTTGACCAAAGAGCGACTTCCTGAAGGGTTGGAAAAGAGTTTGCAGCCGGTAAGTAGAGACAAACAGTTGCTCAAACTGCGCATCTTCTCGGCACGAGGCGAGATTATCTTTTCAACCCAAGCTGATGAGATCGGCAAGATTAACGAAAAGACCTATTTTCGCGAGGTCGTTGCCAAGGGGCAAGTTTATTCAAAGGTTGTACAGAAAGATCGCAAAACTGCTGATGGAGCGATTACCAAAATAGACATTGTTGAAACCTATGTACCCTTCATGGCTGGTAACGCTTTTGGTGGCGCTATCGAAGTTTATTACGATATCACAGAAAGTGTGAATAAGGCCGCAGCACTTTCACTACGTTCCATTCTGTCTACCATGGTGCTTTCGCTTGGATTTTTGCTGGCGATTTGTATCGCTCTCTTTCGGGCCTGTAAAAGTTTTCAGGAAAGAGATGCGGCTGAAGAGGCTCTGAGATTGGCCAATGAAGCTCTTGAAGAACGGGTTTCTGAACGAACACAGGAACTTTCCGATGCCAACGAGCAGTTGATTGAGCAGATTGCCGAACGGACTCAGGCACAAATGGCTCTGGCCAAGGCCCTTGAAGAAATCAAGCTTGACCGTGAAAAACTGGATGGAATTTTAAGCTCAGTTCCCGATGGTGTCATCTTAACCGATGGTGCGTTGAATATTTTGCATATGAATGCCACTGCGGAGCAGATTCTTAATACGCCTTTGGAAAAAGTCCTTGGTCAATCAGTCGAAAAGGTCAGCCGTGAGGTGAATTTCCGAAAAAAAGTTGCCCAGCGACTTAATATCACCCACGGGCCACGTTCTTTCGATCTCGAATTACAGAGCGACCGCTCACATAACCCGAAAATCTACCAGGTTCGCGTTTCCCAGCTACTTTCTGATGAAAAGGCGTCTCCTGGAGTGGTTCTGCTCCTTCGCGATGTGACCAGGGAACGAGAAATTGAACAGATGAAGAGTGCCTTTCTCGCCATGGCTGCCCATGAGTTGAATACGCCGCTCACGACGATTATTGGTTACAGTGAGTTGCTGATCGCGGTTGAGACCGCAAAGAATTTCAGTGAGGAACAGAAGAAAGACTATCTCCTCTTGATCCATAACAAGGCTCTGGCACTGGGCGGTTTGATTGATGACCTGCTTGATGTCAGTCGGGTGGAATCAGGGAGCTCTCTTTCTCTTGACTATCAGGAGTTTGAACTTGATAACGTGATCCATGAAGTTGTCGCGTCTTATTCTGAAAATGCAACTCGGCACAACTTTCTGATCACTCTTCCCGATGTTACTGTGTACCTCATCGCTGATCGGTTACGTCTTAAACAGGTCGTCGATCACCTGATCAGTAATGCCGTTAAGTATGCTCCGGAGGGGGGAGATGTGCGGATAAGTCTGACGATGCAAGAGAATAAAATTGAACTATCTGTTGAAGACGAAGGTATCGGTATGGACGAAGAACATCTTGCTCATATTTTTGACCGTTTTTACCGTGTCGATTCTTCCGATACTGCGGTGCAAGGCGTCGGCCTGGGGATGAGTCTCGTGCGCAATATCGTCTTGGCTCATCATGGCGATATTCAGGTCGAGAGCCAACTTGGCAAGGGCACAAAGTTTTGTATCACTTTGCCGCAGATGCCTCCTGCCGAACATGTTGAAAATCACCAGCCTTTTACTCTCCCTTGACCATCTCTTTCCCGATTGTCCTGATTGTCCGAGAGGCTGCTAGCAAACACAAAATAGAAACAGGGACCCAGCCACAATGGCTAAGTCCCTGTTTTCATTGATTGGCGGGAACAGATGAGAAACTAACTACTTACGCCATATATTTGTAACCAACTGAAATTGTTTAGCAATATTTTACAAAAAATCTTCGTTTTTGCCGTTTTCTTGTTCCGTGTGTAGCAAAATGTGTAGCAATTTTTCTAGCAGATATTCCGTAGTATTGCAAACATCTAATATGTTACTGTTCCAGCAACTTTCTCGATAAACTATGCAGCTCTGAGTTCGCGAGCGCAACAACTTTCTTTTTGACGGTCCTGGAGTAGTATTCCTGCTCGGTCTTGGTCAGTGGGTCACCTTCGAGCTTCTTCTTGAAAAGGTCCTTCTGCTTCGGCGAGAAGACCTGTGACAGGGCGTGCTCCAAGGAGAACTCCTCATACCGATCCTTGCGTCTCCGATCCTTCTCGACTTTCTGCTCATAGTATAGCTCAAACACCCCTCTGACTCGTTCCGGATCGAACTCGTCATCAGCCCAATTGGGTGTTTGGTTGTGAGCCAGAGCATTCCGCCAGCCTTTCACAAGGTTCTTGTCGTCAGCAGAAAATTCTTTCATTAGCTTGCTCAGCCAGGAAAAGGACAAATGATAGTAAGCGTAGACGGCTGCTGACAGTAACACAAGTCGGTGATACTGCTCTTTGAGTTCTTCTGAGGGGAGCTGTTGCTCAACCTGGTTAGAGTCAAATTGGTAGCTTTCAGAGGCATTGGCAAGTAGAACGGGGAAACCTTCCCACAGCCTAGTATCATGGCTTTTGACCACATCCGCCAGGGTTTTGTTTACATCCAACTCTTCACTCGGTTCGAACATCGGGAAACCAAGCTTGGACAAACTTTTGAGGAGTTTATCGTCAGTCATTTATGGTCACCTTCCCGCAGCAGTTCCATGAAGTGGTCTATGTTCGGCCTCAAGCGATCTTCGGCACCATGAAGTCGATATCTTTCGTTGATTCTTTGACTCCCAATAAAGTCATAGCAGTGCCACCACAGGCGATCAGGTGGACCTTGCGCTTAAAGAATTGGTTCCATACTCGCATATGTTCGAGAAGCTCATTTTTGTCTAGTCTGTATTCCATTTGTATTTATCCGTACAAGGTATTGTATGTATTAGTACAAGAGATTGTATGTATTAATACAAAATATAATATCATTTGTCAAGTGGAGCATTGGTTGGCCGAATAGAGTGCTCCACCCCTACGGGTGGAGTTGGTCATTATGTTTTGTTCAAACCAAGCGAAGGTCGTGTGTCGATGAATGAATGTCCGGCAGGTTGTCGCATAAAAATATTAGGTCATGCCGTTCTTCCTCAGTTTCAAGCAGGTATTTCTGAAGCTTTAGCAGATTTTCGGTAGAAGAGTTTTGATCGATGAAGGGAAGTTTTTTGAGTGGGCGGAGAATGGGTGTGATTAGGGGCGTAAAAACGGACACAAAAACAGATGCGAAAGCGGGTGCAATTAAGGGGGCGAAAGCCCCTTTTTTTGTCCAGTTATTTGTCCGAAATATCCCTAGGTAATGTAAGAGAGTGTGCCACGGGAGTGTTTTTAGTAAACACAAAATAGAAACAGGGACTCGGCCATATTGGCTAAGCCCCTGTTTTCATTGATTGGCGGGAACAGATGAGAATCGAACTCACTAGGGAAGGGATACTCCCCCCATCGGTTTTGAAGACCGAGCGCGCCACCAGGCTACGAACTGCTCCCGTGTATTTAAAGCCGGATTATATTACCTGCCCCTTCCAGGGCGTTGACCAATTCCAGCATATTTGAAACTCTGCCGACCACCAGTGCCTCTTTGACCATGAAAAATTCCAGGCAAAGGCCACATGAGGCAATATCGACGCCGCGATTGGCGAGTCTTTCCAGTGCTTCAATGACATCGGAGCCGCCTATCGTCAATTTTACGCCGCTGTTGACGAAGTAGATGGCATCAGGTGTGGTGTCGGATTCGATCAGGGTAAAGATGAAGTTCTTCATCAGGATCTGGCCGAGTTTGGTATCGCCGCTGCCCATCTGGTCGGAACCGATGAAGATGATTGTCGGTCCTGTGGCGGAGGCAACGGCCGCCTTCTCTTCCGGAGCCTCTCCCGGAGTCAGGCTGACCTCAAAGGTTGCTTCATTTTGGCCGATGCTTGACGTGTAGCCAAGGCTTTTCGCTAGTCTGAGGATGTTGTCTCTTGAGACATCGTCGCTGACCAGAACTTTAATTGAGCGGGTTGGTTGTGCCAACATTAGCTGGCGGGTTTGTACCACTGGTTGTGGGCATTGCTGACCACGACAATCGAGCGTTTCCATGAAGTCTCCTTGGTGAAGCGGCATCATATTAGTTGGGTTTTAGAATATTGACAAGACTATTTGAAGTTTTTCTCATAATCAACTGTCGCATTCTTTGCGGTAGAGTCAAGTCCGCTTGACTCCCTGTGATGCCGCCTTTAAACTCGCTGACATCTTGTTACTAAGGTTATTCGCTTTATGAGACGTTCTACACGTAAAATTCAAGTTGGTACGGTCGCTGTTGGTGGTGATGCACCGGTGTCGGTACAGTCGATGTGCAGTACCGACACCCGCGATGTGATGGCAACTTCTGCGCAGATTGAAGATCTTGCAAGTGCCGGATGTGAAATTGTACGCTGTGCTGTGCCCGACGAAGCTGCCGCAACAGCGCTTGCGGCAATTTGCGAACAAAGTCGCATCCCCATGATTGCTGATATTCATTTCGACTACCGATTGGCTCTGATGTCACTTGAAGCGGGTGTGGATGGTCTGCGCCTTAACCCGGGCAATATAGGTGAGCGCTGGAAGATCGAAGAGGTGGTGAAGGCCTGTGCCGAGCGTTCAGTGCCGATCCGTATTGGCGTTAACTCTGGCTCTCTCGAAAAGGAACTGCTGGAGAAGTATGGCCATCCGACTGCTGAGGCAATGGTGGAGAGTGCCCTTGGTCATATCCGCATTCTGGAAGAATTGAATTATCGGGAGATAAAGGTCAGCCTCAAATCTTCCGATGTGCGGCGTACGGTCGCCGCGTATCGTCTTCTGGCCGAGCAGGTTGACTATCCACTGCATATCGGTGTGACCGAGGCTGGTACAACATGGAGTGGCACAATTAAAAGTGCTGTTGGCCTCGGTGCACTGCTTTATGATGGTATAGGTGACACTCTGCGAGTCTCCCTTACCGGTGATCCGATAGAAGAGGTGAGAGTCGGTTGGGAGATTCTCAAAAGTCTTGAGTTACGCGAGCGTGGCCCGGTCTTTATCAGTTGCCCGACCTGTGGTCGTTGTCAGATCGATCTGATCGAGATTGCCGAAGAGGTGGAGCAGCGGCTGCATGACTTGCCATGCCGTATCAGCATTGCTGTGATGGGATGTGTGGTAAATGGTCCCGGAGAGGCACGCGACGCGGATCTCGGTATCGCTGGCGGGAAGGGGCAGGGACTCCTCTTTCGCAAAGGTGAGGTGGTCCGTAAGGTGCCGCAGGATGAACTTGCCGATGCCCTGGTCGAAGAAGCTTTGCGACTGGCTGAAGAACAAGGTTCCTGAGCTGTTTTCACTTCTTGCAATCCCCCCGAAAATACGCTAGTTTCATAAACTCTTTTTTGTGTTAAAAAGAACACCAATATCCTACCTGAAGCTGTGAGCGCTCACGGATCCAGGTCATTATCCAGAGGTTATTAAATGCGCTATACACAATACTTTTTGCCGACCTTGAAAGAAACTCCTGGCGATGCTGAAGTCGTCAGTCATCAATTGATGGCTCGTGCTGGCATGATCCGCAAGGTGGCTGCAGGAATCTACGATTATCTGCCCTTTGGTTTACGGGTCATCCGCAAAGTTGAGAACATTGTTCGTGAAGAGATGAATCGGGCAGGGGCTATCGAATTGCTGATGCCGGCGATAAATCCGGCTGATCTCTGGCAGCAATCCGGTCGCTGGCAGGAGTATGGCAAGGAGCTGTTGCGCCTTAAGGATCGTAAGGATACTGAGTTCTGTGTTGGGCCCACTCACGAAGAAGTCGTCACTGAAATTGTTCGCGGTACGGTGAGCTCCTATCGCCAGTTGCCGCTCAACCTCTATCAGATTCAAACCAAATTCCGCGATGAGCTTCGCCCACGTTTTGGCCTGATGCGAGGCCGTGAATTCATTATGAAGGATGCCTACTCCTTCGATGTTGATGATGCTGGATCTGAGGTCTCTTACCAGAAAATGTACCAGGCCTATCGGCGGATTTTCGAACGTTGTGGGCTGGACTTCCGTGCTGTTGAAGCGGATTCCGGGACTATCGGCGGCAGCTTTTCACACGAGTTCATGGTGCTTGCCGAGACCGGTGAGGATGCGATTGTCTCTTGTGACAATTGTGAATACGCAGCCAATGTTGAAAAAGCGGAGTTGCGGGCACCGGTCGGAGAGGCTGCCGCCCCGACCATGGAGCTGGGCAAGGTCGAGACGCCCAACCTGAAAAGCATTGATGATGTTGCTGCTTTTCTTAAGGAGAAGCCACAGCAGATGGTCAAAACTCTTATGCTTCAGAATGAGCGTGAAGAGACAGTGGCTGTATTGTTACGTGGTGATAGAAAACTTAATGAAGTCAAACTCTGTAATTTCCTCGATTGTAATCACATCCAAATGGCTGATGAAGAGCTGGTCAGAGAAATTACCGGGTCTCCGACCGGGTTCTCCGGACCTATCGGTTTGTCCCGTCGTGTGATTGCCGACCAGGACCTGGCGACGATGAGCGATTTCGGCCTCGGTGCCAATGAAGAAAATTTCCATCTTACCGGTGCCAATCATGGCCGTGATTTCCAGGTTGAAGCTTTTGTTGATCTGCGCGAAGCTGTCGCCGGCGATGATTGTCCTCGTTGTAAGGGTAAACTGGAGATCTGGCGAGGCATCGAAGTTGGTCATGTGTTCAAGCTTGGAACCAAGTATTCGGAAAAGATGAATGCGACGGTGCTTGACGATCAGGGCAAGGAACGAACTCTGGTCATGGGTTGCTATGGCATCGGTATCGGCCGTACTGCCGCTGCAGCGATCGAGCAGAACCATGATGACAATGGCATTATCTGGCCAATGCCGCTGGCCCCATTCCAGGTGATCGTGACCATGCTCAATCCAAAGGATGAGGCGGTCTCTGCTGCTGGTGAGAAGCTCTACCAGGACCTGCTTGACGAAGGTATCGAAGTTCTTCTTGATGATCGTGATGAACGCCCTGGCAGCAAGTTTAAAGATGCCGATCTGATCGGTATCCCGCTGCGCGTTAATGTTGGCGCACGTGGTTTGAAAGAGCAGTCATTTGAGCTGCAGGATCGCCGTGGCGGTGAGCGTGTCATGCTGTCAATCGAAGGTGCTGCGACAAAAGTTGCCGAGCAGGTTCGCGCGGCGCTCGTAGTTAAATAGAGGGAATAGATTACGTATGAGTGAAATCCTGATTGAAAAAGGCGGGCGACTGACTCTGCCGCTCGACGTCGCAAAGACTCTTGAGGCCCAGCCGTTACGGTTGTCATCATACTCCGCCAATCATGTTTTGCTGGAGGCTGTCGCTGGTGATGACAAGGTGCTGATGGCCGGTCAGCTTGTTGAAGGTGGGGTTGTCGATCTCCTCTCCTTCTTCAATATGTTCCGCAAATCAGGTCTTTTGCATTTCATCCTTTCCGGCGGCAATAAAATTCTCTGCTTCCAGAATGGTGAGATCGTTTATGCCACAAGCACCTTTCCTGAAGAAGAGATTGGTGAAATCCTTTACAGCCTGGGCAAGTTTGATCGCGAAACCCTGCAGGGTGCACGTCAGTTTGCTAACGGCGAACTGCAGCTTGGCAAAATTCTGATTAATCAAGACATTATCACTTCCAAAGATCTCTGGGCGGCAACCCGGAACCAGGTCGAAACCATCGTTTACAACCTGTTTGCCTTTCATGAAGGGTCCTTTGTCTTTGTCGATACCCCACTGGATGAAGATCAGGTGGTGAGCCTCTCCATGGGTACCCAGAATCTGGTCATGGAAGGGCTGCGCAGAGTCGATGAGCGGGCTGTCTACATGCAGAAAGTCAAGTCGCTTGATGCTATCCCGGTCGCGACTGGTGATACGCCCAACGATCTCGACAGTGTTTCTCAGAAGATGGTTGCCCTGATCCAGGCCGGTGTCGGTAGTGTCAAAGAGCTGTTGCGGCTCTCTGGTTCCGGTGAGTTCGATTCCATACGGCTTTTAAGCCAGCTGGTTGAACGCGGTATCGTCACTATGGAGGAAGCGCCAACGGTGGCAGTGGAGGGCGTCCTCGGTGAGGTTATTACTATCTTCAACGGTGTTCTGGTCGCCATGCATTCTGTGGTGTCAGCCAAGAACCTACAGTTCCGTGGAGAGGTCTCCTGCTTCCTGCGTGATTTGCCGCAACCCTTTTCTTACGTCTTCAGACAAACCACTCTCAAAGAAGACGGCTCCGTGGATGGCGGCCGTGTGCTCGCCAACCTCGCTGGCCTGGAAGAAGGTGACAAGCTGCGCCTGCTTGCAGATTCCTTGAGTGAACTGGTTTACATGGAGTGTATAGCTGCCCGTCGTGAGCTTGGTGCGGCTGATTCCTCTGTACTGATCAAGCGGGTACAGGAAGTCTCGCAACGCGTGCAGGATTTAATAGGATCTCGTGATGATGAATGATGCCAAAAAAATAATGCTAAAGAAAAATTGATATTCGCTCTTGACGTCGACACTCTGGATGCTGCTCGCAGTTGGGTTGAACAATTGCAGGGTCAGGTCGGCTTGTTCAAGATCGGTAAGCAGCTTTTTACCAAGTGCGGTCCTGAAGTTGTCAATCTGGTGCAGGATGGCGGTGGCGATGTTTTTCTCGATCTGAAGTATCACGACATCCCTAATACCGTGGCCATGGCTGGTCTAGAGGCTTTGCGACTCGGCGTGAAGATGTTCAATGTTCACGCCTTGGGTGGTTTTGACATGATGGCCAAGCTGGTCTCTGAGGTTGATAAGCTCTGCCCGCGCGGCAACCCGGACCGCCCGGTCATGCTAGCAGTGACCATTCTGACCTCGTCAAACCAAGAGACTCTACGTGGAGTTGGCATCGATCGTCCGGTGGAGGTGATGGTACCGAAACTGGCCAAACTGGCTAAGGATGCCGGCATGGATGGTGTGGTTGCTTCGCCGAAAGAAGTTGGCCTGATCCGTGAAGCCTGCGGCCAGGATTTCTTAATCGTAACGCCCGGGGTGAGGCCGACCTTCGCTTCTCAGGATGACCAGAAACGAGTTACCACGCCAGGTGATGCTTTGCGTGCCGGTGCGGATTATCTGGTCATTGGCCGGCCGATTTCTGCCGCGGCAGATCCTGCGGCAGCGGCACGAATGATTCTTGAAGAAATGCAAACAGCCATGGAAGGCTCTTAGGCTGTGTTGGGAGGTTTTTAGGCGGTGAAAGTCGATTATCTTTACGGGATTCACCCGGTACGTGAGGGGTTGCGCGGAAAGCGTCAACCCCTCGAACTCTTTGTCGATGAAAAAGGTGCCGGGCCACGAGTCGAGGAACTGCTGGTTATAGCGCGTGAACGAGGTGTGCCGGTAAGACAGCGACAGCGTCAGGATCTGGACCGAATGGCGGACCAAACTCATCACCAGGGGGTGGTCTTGAGCATGGAGCCGTTTCCCTATACGGAGATCGAAGATCTTCTTGCAGAATGGCAAGATTCCGGGAAGACCGGGCTCTTTCTGCTTCTTGACGGGATTACTGATCCGCATAACCTGGGCGCTATTCTGCGCAACGCTGATGCGGCCGGATGTCAGGGGGTGGTGATTACCAAGGATCGCAGGTGCGGAGTCACTAATGTGGTTGATCGCGTCTCGGCTGGTGCTGTGGAGCATCTGGCTGTCTGTCAGGTGACGAACCTCGCTCGAACAATGGAAATGTTGAAGAAGAGCGGTTTCTGGATTTATGGGTTGGCTGCCGGGGAAAAGGCCCAGCCGTTGTTCAGTACGAATCTTTCCGGAAACATTGCTTTGGTGATAGGCAGTGAGGGTGAGGGTCTGCGCCACCGGACGCGCGAGCTCTGTGATGGTTTGCTGGAGATACCGATGATCGGCAAGGTTGACTCGCTCAATGCCGCTTCTGCAAGTGCTGTAGCTCTTTTTGAGGTGGTGCGGCAAGGGTTGGAGTCCGCAAAGCAGAATAAATAGCTCATCTCTCTGAGATTTTGTGGCATCTCTACAGGCCCCTCATTAAAGGGTTTGCGATAATGAGCGATATCGAAGTCAAACAGCATGAATAAAGCAGAGAGAATGAAGACCAGCGTGTGGTTATCAATATCAAAGGGACGCCCTCAGATGAGAGCGTCCCTTTAAGCATGTCACTGATGAAGTGCGGCTCTTAGCTCGTGCGGTTGGTGATTTCGATCAGGTGATAACCGAACTGGGTTTTGACCGGGCCGAGGACCTTGCCGATTTCACCTGAGAAAACCACTTCGTCAAACTCTTTAACCATCTGGCCAGGTGAGAACTCACCTAATGCTCCGCCTTGCTTGCCGGACGGACACTTGGAATGCTCTTTGGCGACCTCGGCGAAATCTTCACCTCCCTCAATCAGCTTTTTAAGGGTGTTGCAGTCTGCCTCGCTGGGTACCAGGATGTGCCGGGCGCTTGCTTTCGCCATAATGAAACTCCTTCTATGTTTTGTTGATGAGTTAATAGGTTCTAGTAGCTTGTCGGATAATTAATGAGCTGGCTACTAGTCGATTTGAGCACTTTTGTCCGATTTAGAGATGGTAAGACAATTTGTGTGTGTCAAACAAGAACATTTTCTTAATGATATTAGATTCCTTGTTGATATCGGTTTTCCTGCTCGTCCCATCCGACGGAGCCAGCTTGACTTCATGGGATGGGATTGGGTAAGGTACAAACTTAAAATTTCAGATGCCGCAAGGCTTCAACCTGTTCCCATGAATAAACTTCTGGTTGCAGGTTGAAAGGAAACCCGGTGTAAATACGGGACGGGCCCGCCGCTGTAACCGGGGACGAACATCGCATATATGTCACTGACTCATAACGAGTTGGGAAGGCGCGATCAGTAGGACGAACCGGAAGTCAGAAGACCTGTCTGAGAGAAGTTGAGTTGCTGTCCTCGTGGTTGATGGATAGCTGCCAGAAAATTCGTGGAGATTACAGGGAATCCCCGGATCAATTTTTATTGACCGGGGATTTTTTTATTTACAGCTTCCCGGTCCCTTGTGTAACAGGAGTTGGAAATGTACAGAGGTTTATTGGGAGTGTTGTTGGGTCTGGTGGTATGCGGTTCGGCCTTTGCGGCGGAACCGGAACTCATGTCGGCTGTTATGGACGAGGTTGTCGTTACTGCCGGTCGGGTTGTCGAAAAAGTGCAGGATCAGACGGTCAGTGTGACGATCATCAATGCCGAAGAAATTGCCGCGTCGCCGGCGCGGGATCTGGGTGATTTGCTGGCCGAGAAGGGCATTGGTTACATTCAGAAAAATCCCGGCGCGCTGACCACGGTTGCTATTCGTGGCTTTCGCACCAACGCTCAGACGAGTGACCTGCTCGGCTACTCGCTGGTTCTGCTTAATGGCCGTCGCGCCGGAACCGGTAACATGGCCATGATTCTGACCCGTGATGTCGAGCGAATCGAAATTGTTCGTGGTCCTGGTGCTGTGCAATACGGTTCTGCAGCGATGGGTGGAGTCATTAATATCATTACTCGTCAAGGCGCAGGGCCTCTGAGCGCCAAGGTCTTTGGTGGCGTGGGCAGCTTTGGCTTTGTCGAGGGCGGAGGTCTGCTCTAAGGCGAGACGGAAAAGTTCGATTATTCCGTCAGCTATGCTCGTTCAACTATGGATGACTACCGCACTGCCGATGGCGACAAGTATCGCAACACCGGCTTTGATTCCAAGGAGAGTTACTCCCTCAGTTTAGGTTATCGACTCATGGAGAATCATCGTTTTGGGTTGATGTTGAACGGAACGGAAATCGATAAAGTCGGTACGCCGAATTATCTGAGCCAGAATGATCTGGATGATTATCGCGACTCCGATTATCAGGCCATTGACTTCTCTTACAATGGTGAAACGACCGATGGCTCTCTGGCTTGGGAATTACGTCTGTTTGAGACTGAAACAGAGGATAAATCTTACGACCCGGTGGCCAGCAATCCTGATTTCTGGGATGATGGCGGCCTTTCTTTCAAGTCGAAAATCGAACAGACCGGTGCGCAGGCGCAGATTGCCAGTGAGCTGGATCTTGTGCGTCTGGTGGCTGGAGTTGACTGGTACGATTATGATGTGAAGAGCACTTTTTCGCCATTCCACTCCACGTTTGAAACTCTGGCTGGATTTGCGCTGGCCAAGAGTCGGTTTCTTGAAGATCGTCTGATTGTCGATGCCGGCCTGCGTTATGAATACGCCGAAGTAGAAATGCTCGACCCGGACGGCAACACTGAAGATCAAGGTGACTTGATCAGCAGCTTCGGGGTGGCCTATCTGTTAAACGATCACCTGAAAGTTCGAGCCCACTTCGGAGAAGCTTTCAAGATGCCGGGTGCGGATCAGTTGGCTGCCGATTATACTGTTGATTATGGTTGGGGACCGATCCACTATCTGGGCAATTCGGATCTCGATCACGAAACGAGCCGGACCTATGAGGTCGGGATCGATTATGTGGATAAGGTTTTCAGTGCCAGTCTCGGCTATTTCTATACCCGCTTCAAAGATAAAATCACCCAGGTGCTGATCCCGACCGGCTACAGCTGGGAAAATTCCGGTAAATCCGAGATTAGCGGAATAGAAGCCCAGCTCAGTTCCGACTTTGTTCTTTTAGGGCGAAACGATCTGCGCTTACAGCCCTACCTGAATTTCACCTACTTTGACCGCTATCGTGATCTCGATAATAATGAAGATCTCAAGTATATGAACGAGATGAATGCTTCTTACGGTTTTGGCTTGAAAATGCCTTACAAGCTTTCGGCCCGGCTTAATTTTGCTTATCAGGGCCGGAAGTGGATTGACGACTGGGAAATGCGGCCTGGCCCGACCCTGTTGAGGTCATTGAGAAAGGCGGTTTTACGGTTGCAGACCTGAGCGTGAGTCAGCTGTTGTTAGAATCCCGTTGTACAATCAGAGCCAGTGTCGCTAATCTGTTCAATAAAGATTACTCTTATGTTGAGGGTGATCCGATGCCGGAACGGAATTATCAAGTCAACCTGAGTTATAGATTTTAAACTTTTGCAGGTCCGTCGTCAGGAGAATGTTCCTGGCGACGGCATAAAAAATCGCTATGAAAAACAAAGCTCTCTTGTCTATATTTTCTCTTCTACTCGTCTGTTTCGTGCAAATTTGTCCTGCGCATGGGCGGGAGCTGATTGATCAACTTGGTCGCAAGGTCGAAGTGGCGGAGCCCTTGACGCGGGTCGTGTCGCTGATCCCCAGCCTGACCGAGACCAGCTTTGAGGTGGGAGGCGGGGATGTTCTGGTTGGTGTGACCCGGTTTGCTACTTTTCCCGAAGCGGCGGCTCGGTTGCCGAGAGTTGGCTCTTATATCGCCCTTGATATCGAAAAAATTGTCAAGTTACAGCCGCAACTCTGCCTGGCAACCAAGGATGGCAATCCGAAAGCAGCAGTTGAGAGGCTCGAAGCGCTGGGGATTCCGGTCTATGTTTTCGATCCAAAAAGCCTCGAAGATGTCGTTGATACGGTCACGCGGTTGGGAGATATTTACCATACGGAAGCGCAGGCAGATGCTCTGGTGTCTGTTTACCGAGACCGGTTGGACAGGGTCGCTCGTCAACTTGAGGACGTTAAGGAAAAACCTCGGGTCTTTTTTCAGATTGATGCTCAACCAATTTTTTCGGCGGGTTCAGATACCTTTTTGCACCAGTTGCTGATCAGGTCTGGTGCTGTCAACCTGGCCGCAGATCGTGCCGGCTACCCTCGTTATTCCTGGGAAGAGTTGTTGGTTCTCAAGCCTGATGTGGTTATTCTGGCCTCAATGGGAGGCGGCTACTCGGAGCAGGAACTAAAAGCTCGTTGGCAGGTTTGGCCGCAGATTCCGGCAGTGAAAAAACAACGTTTATACGTGGTTGATGCGGATTTGTTTGATCGCCCATCGCCAAGGTTGATCGATGCGCTTGAGCATCTGGTCGGCCTGCTTCATCCAGAGCTATAACACCAGCGAACAACGGTCCTGAAAATGATTGGTTATATCCCGGTCTACAAAAAACTGATCCCTGTTACGCTGGTTCTCAGCCTGCTGCTGTTCATCTCCATGCTGCTTGGTTTGACCATTGGTTCGTCCGGTGACACCGGGGCCGCCTGGAAATTGTGGCTGGGGCAAGGTGAGCCGGATGCTACCCTTGAAGTGATTATCTGGCAGCTGCGCTGGCCCCGGGTGCTTTTGGCGGCAACTGTCGGCGCATCCCTTTCACTGGGCGGGTTGGTTTTTCAGGCCTTGTTGCGCAACCCTTTGGCTGAACCTTATATCCTTGGGGTTTCCGGCGGTTCAGCGGTCGGGGCTATCCTCGGCATCCTGGCAGGATTCAGCCTTTTCCCCGGGTTAACACTGAGTTCTTTTGTCGGATCACTCGCGGTACTGTTGCTGGTGTTGTTGCTGAGCAAACGCAAAGAGGGTAACAGTGACTCTCTTCTGCTGGGCGGGGTGATGGTTAATGCCTTTTGCGGCGCGATCATCATGTTCCTGATCTCTGTCAGCAAAACGGCTCAGATGCAGAAAATTATCTTCTGGCTGATGGGAGATCTCTCCTCCGCCGGTGCCGACAGCTTGCCGCTCCTGCTCGGAGTTCTGCCTTGTTTTCTACTTATCTTTATTCTCGCCCAGCCACTTAACCTGCTTTTGACCGGCCGTGAAAGTGCCTCTGCCATGGGAGTCAATGTCGCCGCTGTTATGCTGGTGTTGTTGCTGACCGCTTCCCTGATGGTGAGCTTGACTGTATGCCTCTCGGGGTTGATCGGCTTTGTCGGCTTGACAGTGCCACACATCTTGAGAATGCTGTTGGGCTCCGACCACCGTATCCTGATCCCGGCTTGTATCCTGACCGGTGCGTCCTACCTGGTTCTCTGTGATCTGCTGTCCCGTAGCCGGCCCAGCCAGGGTGAGATGTCGGTGGGTAGTGTTACGGCCCTCGTCGGTGCACCGCTTTTCATCGGGCTGCTCTGGAGGGGGAGACGATGAGCCTGATCGAGGTCCGTGGCGTCACCCTTCAGTATGACTCTCTCCCGGTCATAAAGAATGTCTCCGTAGATGTTGAACAGGGCGAATTCTTTGTCATTATCGGCCCGAATGGCGCGGGTAAAACTACCTTGCTTAAAGCCCTTGCCGGACTGCATCCCTTATTTGAAGGTGACATTCAAGTTCGCCAGCGTCCAATCGGTGATTATTCAAGGAAAGAGCTGGCACGGACTCTGGCGCTGGTTCCCCAGCAGATCAACGCCGACTTCCCGTTTACGGTTGTTGAAACTGTACTGATGGGACGTTACCCGCATCTCGGGTTGCTGGCCGTTGAAAGCAAGAAGGACCTGCAGTTAGCTGAGCAGGCTATGGAATTCACCGAAATCGCCCATCTGGCCGGGCGTCGACTTGGCCAACTCAGCGGCGGCGAGCGACAGCGCGTCATTATTGCCAGGGCCGTCTGCCAGCAGTCGAAAATTCTGCTTCTTGATGAACCAACCGCTTCTCTTGATCCTGCTCATCAGTTGAGAATTATGGATCTGATGGAGCGATTGCGTCAGAGAGAAAAGATTACGATCGTTATGGTCTCTCACGATCTGAATCTGGCATCCGCTTATGCTGACCGCTTACTGCTCCTTAAGGATGGTGCGGTCGAAAAAGTAGGCACTCCTCGTCAGGTTTTGACCCAGAAACTGCTTTCACAGAGCTACGGCTGTACTCTGTTGGTTGACGAAAATCCGCTGCTTGGTACACCGAGGGTCAGCCTGGTGTCAGAAAAGGTCGCTTCAACGATCGATAGTGAACCGATTCGTAATGCACCGATCAGTAATGAGCGGGATGATTTATGAAGAAAGCTACTATGCCTAAAGCTGTGGTCTCCTGGAGCAGTGGCAAAGACTGTGCCTTTGCGCTGCATCAGGTCAGAACAGAGGGACGGCTTGACGTTGTCGGGCTTGTGACCACCCTTAACGAGGAAAATGATCGTATCGCCATGCATGGTGTGCGCATGGAACTCCTGCAGATGCAGATGGAGGCTCTTGATCTGCCTGCGGAAATGGTGATGTTGCCGATGCCATGTGACGATGAAATCTACCGGCAACGCGTTGGTCTCACTGTGGAGACATTGCGTCAGCGTGGTGTGAAACAGGTGATTTTCGGCGACCTGTTCCTTGAAGACATTCGTCAGTATCGTGAGGAACAGATGCAGGGCAGTGGCCTTGATCCGGTCTTTCCTCTCTGGCAGCGTGATACCGGCCAGCGTTGTCGTGACATGGTCGACAGCGGGTTGCAGGCTATTGTGACCTGTGTTGACCAACGCGTTCTCTCTGCCGAATTTCTCGGCCGACGATATGACCACCAATTCCTCGATGAGCTGTCTCCTGACATTGACCCTTGCGGCGAAAATGGCGAGTTTCATACCTTGGTCACTGCTGGACCGATGTTTTCCCGCCCGATTGCAGTGCAGCTCGGCGAGAAGATCTTCAGAGGTGATTTTGCCTTTGTTGATGTCTGTCCGGTTGGAGACTGAAGCGTGCCCCTCGTTATCTCAGGAATAACCTGGATTCTCAGCTATCGTTGTAATCTGGATTGCGCACATTGCTTTTTTGATGTCCAGGGCGATTTACGCATTCTGGACTATGAACTGGCCCGCGAGGCTCTTGCCAGCCTGGAACAGGCGGAACCGTTGGCGTGGCAGCATGTCAGTGGTGGCGAACCTTTGCTCTTCGAAGCAGAGCTTCATCGTTTGCTTGAAGTTATCCAGGAGCATGGCAGCAAGACAATCGGTATTGCCACTAATGGCTTCTGGGGTGATTCGGAGCAACGTGCTCAGCAGACGGTCTCGCAGTTGAGACGACGCGGAGTGAATGGGCTCTGCCTCTCTGCTGATGATTATCACCAGTCTAAACTTCCCGTAAATTATGTGCGTACTGCCGCCGAACAGATCGCTGCACAGGGGTTGACGCAGCATTCCTTTGTCGTTTGCTGCCAACCGGAGGGAGATCCTCCGTCGTTCACTGAGAAAGACTTTGCACTGCCACTGGCTCCTGTTTTTGTTCGCAAGATTGGCAAAGGCGCTGCTGTTGACGTGCTCGGTGATACGGATCGGATTGGAAATGTCCCTGATGCGCCCTGCCGCAATCTTTGCTGTTGCTTGGGGGAGACGACACCTTTCGCTCCGCAGATGGTCTGGATTGACCCTTATGGCAACGTCATGATCTGTTATGGCTTGATTGTTGGCAATTTATACGAGAGTCGACTGGGAGAGATTCTGCGTGACTATTCGGTCAACCTGTCCCCTTTGTTGAAAATACTTGCTGAACAGGGGCCTGTTGGACTTTATCGGTTGGCTGTCAGTAACGGGTGGCAACCGGAGGCGGGCTTTGCAGACGAGTGTACACTCTGCTGGCAGGCACGTTATTTTCTCAGGAAGCACTGGTCTAAAAGACTGGATCCTGAAATTCTGGGACCTGATGAGTGCTACCCAGAGGAAGGCATTAGACAAAAAATGGAGTGTACTTAGGTGGGGTATGGCAGGTCTATCAACATGTTTCTGTGGCGTTTTCTTTGCATCTGAGTTTGGTTAGGTTTGTCGATCGGGGAAAAGTGGATTTTGTCGTTTGACATAGGTATCTGTTTGCGTTATAACTGCCCACTTGTGGTGGCGTAGCTAGAAAGTGGCAAATTTACTCTTGCAAGTTGTCTGATGCTGTTGTATATAACGCCCCTTGTGCTGGCGTAGCTCAACTGGTAGAGCACCTCACTTGTAAGGAGGATGTTGGGGGGTCGATTCCTCTCGCCAGCTCCACTTGAGCTGACGGGGAGCTTGACTCCCTTTAAAACTGAATAAAGCAGATCCCCTGGAGGGGTTCCCGAGTGGCCAAAGGGATCAGACTGTAAATCTGACGTCGTAGACTTCGGAGGTTCGAATCCTCCCCCCTCCACCATTTAAGGACTTGCCGGAGAAAAGTAGAATTGTTTGCCGCAGGAGGTTAGTAGCCGTAGCAACTGCGAGAATGGCTCTGCCGGACTCCACAAAGAAAATTTCGTGAGATTTTAAGTAGATTAGCCCAATGAAACGATTTATGCGGGAGTAGCTCAGTTGGCTAGAGCATCAGCCTTCCAAGCTGAGGGTCGCGGGTTCGAATCCCGTTTCCCGCTCCAATTTTTGGCTGTCTCAGCAAAGAGTTGATCTGACAGGCCCACATAGCTCAGTTGGTAGAGCACACCCTTGGTAAGGGTGAGGTCATCGGTTCGACTCCGATTGTGGGCTCCATATCACAAAGTTAGTGTAGTTAAGAGACAGTTAGTGTATTGGTTTCGTTTCACGATGGGCTCAGCGGGAAACATGATTGTCAAAAGACACGTGGTCCGCTGGCAACAGGCATAGACATTTATTTCAAAGAGAATACACTTAATTTAAGTAGTTTTAAGTAAGGGAGGATTACGCAATGGCCAAAGCTAAGTTTGAGCGCACTAAGCCCCATGTCAACATCGGAACAATCGGTCACGTTGACCATGGCAAGACGACTTTGACAGCAGCGATTACCAACGTGCTGTCTTCAAGGGGCGGCGCTGAATTCAAAGCGTTTGATCAGATCGATAATGCTCCAGAAGAACGTGAGCGCGGTATCACGATCGCCACGGCACACGTCGAGTACGAGACAGAGAATCGTCACTATGCTCACGTTGACTGCCCAGGTCACGCTGACTACGTCAAGAATATGATCACTGGTGCTGCCCAGATGGACGGCGCAATCCTGGTTGTATCCGCTGCTGATGGCCCGATGCCTCAG
>JAJRRB010000018.1 GCA_024279915.1 Deltaproteobacteria bacterium | reverse complement strand
TTCGGGCAGAGCTGACCGAAGAATGGAAAAACCGGGATGTTGGTGGTAGTCGCGAATACTCTATTCTGACTGCCGAAATATCTAAGGCGGCTTTTGGCGTGACGCCATCCGAATACAAAAAACTGAAACAGCTCGAACGCGAAAACCTGCGTGACCACATGACCGACCTTGAGTTGATCTTCTCCATGTTGGGTGAAGCAGCAACCACTGAAATCACCCGAACTCAAGACGCCCAAGGTTTTACAGAAAACCGTACCGCTTCCAACAAAGGGGGCAAAATCGCCGGGGAGGCGCGTGAAAAGCTGGAAGAGGAAACTGACAAAAGCATTGTGACTGATGAGAATTATCTGGAGGTACCTGAAAGCCAAAAACGGCTTGAACGCAAGAAAGAATAATTGACAACATTTATGGGGGAGATATGAGTCAACAGCAGTTACCGCCGCTGAAACCGATTCCGATGAAAGATCGAGTGTCGGTGTTTTACGTCGAAAAAGGCAACCTGGATGTGCTGGACGGTGCCTTTGTCATTGTCGATAAAACCGGAGTACACACCCATATCCCTATTGGTGGTGACGAACAGTCTGTTGTTGAAGCGGTATGCAAGGAAGCTTCCTGATGGGCGCTAACTGCGTTCTTATGAAGAAATCAAAGCGGGATAACTTCCTCTTTTGCCTTTTTATGGTTTCTAGGGTTTAATGCTTTTTCATCTTCTCTATGAAACTCGTGGTGAATCAATCTTATGCCAGACAAACGTAAACCAATCATAGGTGTCATCGGTGCTTCACAACCCTCACCTGAAGGACTGCGTATGGCCGAAGCTGTCGGCTACGAGATTGCCACACGCGGGGCTGTACTTGTCTGTGGCGGTCTTGGTGGCATCATGGAAGCAGCCTCAAAGGGGGCTGCTGTTGCCGGTGGTGATGTCATGGGTATTTTGCCTGGCCCGGACAAATCTTCGGCAAATTCTTATGTCACTCTGCCTGTCCCGACCAATATGGGGCACGCGCGTAACGTGATTATTGCTCATACCGCAGACGCTCTGATTGCGGTTGAAGGGGAGTACGGAACAGTGTCAGAAACAGCAATAAGTCTCAAACTTGGGAAGCCTGTGTTTGTGTTGCCAGGTGGTCCCAAAATGGCCGGGACAGTGTCTGTGGATTCTCCGGTGTCAGCGGTTACCCTTGCTTTTGAAAGTCTGAAATTATGAACGATGCAATTGCTTGTAACCTGAGCCATTCAGAGGAATTTGCGACTGGAATTATCGAATGGCTGCGTGGTAAGGGGGCAATCCTGATTGTTACCCATGATCATCCAGATCCGGACGCACTTGCGGCCGCCTTTGCCTTGCACCATCTGATTCTGATCAAGACAGGGCAGGAAGCAACGATCGCCTTTGGTGGTGTGATCGGTCGTCGTGAGAATCTGGTGATGGTTAATGAGTTGGAGATTAAATCAAAGCCAATTGAGGACCTTGATCTTGATACGTTCAATGCGGTTTGTATGGTCGATACTCAGCCGGGGACGGGTAATAATTCTTATCCAGTTGATCGTCGTGTCGACCTGATTATCGACCATCATCAATTTAAAGAACAGACCCATGCTTGTCGCTGGGTTGATGTGCGTCCTGAATATGGCGCGTAGGCAAGTATTCTTTTTGAGTACCTGCAATCTCAGGATGTCAAAATCGCGACCAAACTGGCAACGATTCTCTTCTATGCCATCAAGTCAGAAACGGAAGATCTTGGTCGTGACTGGAGTAAATCTGACCGTGATGCCTATCTGAAGTTAATGCCGCTCTGTAACAACCGTATTCTTCACGAAATTACCCGACCAAAATCGTCGCGGATCTATTTCAAATATTTTAATATCGGTTTGAAGAACGCAAAGATTTACGGCAATGCGCTGATTTTCACCCTTTATGATATTGATCACCCGGAAATTGTCGCTGAAATCGCGGATTTCCTGATGCGTGTTGAGGGTGTTGAAATCGTCGTTGGGTTTGGCAATTACCAAGGTGAAGGGGTCCTTTCAATGCGGACCAGTCACCTTGAAACCCACGCTGGTGTTCTGATGCAAGAGATCATCAAAGGTCTTGGTACCGGTGGTGGCCACAGTATGACAGCTGGCGGCCAAGTGCATCTCGCATCGACTGATCGAGCAGCCTTGAACGAACTGGAGTCAGAGTTGATGCGACGTCTGCTGAAAGCTTTGGACCGCGACATGGTTGAGCCGGAGCCATTGGTTCAATGAGAAGCTCACACTCTACTTGGAACTCATGCTCCGCGTTGACAGCCCGGCAAATCTGGAGTATAAAACGCGCCATGTCTCGCCTTACTCTGCAATCATTCTTATTACCCTTTTTTCTTCTGGTCTTTACCATGCCTGCTGGCGCCCTTGTTGAGGTCGGCCGTCCTGGTGAGGAGCCGTTGATCATCGAGGATGTTTACCTGCGAGAGGGGACAGCCTTTGTCTCCATTGATGATGTCCTGGCGGCTCTTGAGCTACAGGGCGAGTGGAACTCTGTGGCTCATATCTATGCGATTCGCACACCTCACGGTAAAGCTGTCATCTCACCGGGCAGTCAGTTCCTGAAGCTGGGTGACAATTTCATCCCAATTGTACATCGTCCCCGTTTTATCGATGGTAAATTGCGTGTTTCAGAAGACTTTTTGCTGCGTCAGTTGGCCCCGCTTCTTACAAAACCTATTTATTACCGTAACCATAATCCACCAGCACCGACTCAGAACGAAGATCCGCTTGAGCGGTTGTTTGCTTTTCTCTTGCGCAAAAAAGAGCCGGTTGCCGATGGCAGCAAGTGGGTGGTCTCCATTAATCCCGGACATGGTGGTGAAGATAGCGGCGCGCTCGGTCTGAATGGTAGCAAAGAAAAAGACGTGACTCTCGCCGTTGGTCAACGCCTGGAAAAGCTTTTGAAAATGCATCAGGATGCTCCAGTCATACTGACGCGTGATGGTGATTACGCTCTCGATATGGAGCGCCGCCTGGAAGTTGTTGCAGAAGGGCAGGCTGATGTCATGCTCTCGTTACACGCGCAGTCGTTTTTCTCTGCAGAAACATCAGGTGTAAATCTTTATATACAGCCGCAGACAGAACGTGACGTTCCCGATGGAGTCATCGTTGAAAATTCCAGTCTGAAACTCGCCGAGATTTTGCAGGAGAGGCTGGTCGATAGAGGCTTTGATGTCCATGGCATTAAAGAATTGCCAGTTTACCCTCTGGGGCGTGGTGATTTGCCACGTGTTATGGTGGAAATGGGTAGTTTGACCAACACTATTGATCTGACCATACTGGAGGATCCAACCCGCCAGCAGGATTTTGCCCGCGCCCTCTTCGACGGGCTGCAGGCCTTTTTTGATACTTTCGCAGGAGTACAACAATGAGTTCATCTTCCTCGCCCCGCCACGATGGTCGTCAACCGAACCAGCTTCGTCAGATCAAGGTTGAACGTGGTTTTACCCGTTATGCCGAAGGCTCTGTTCTGATCTGTTTCGGCGAAACCCGGGTTCTTTGTAACGCTTCCGTCGAAGAGAAGGTCCCGCCGTTCATGCGTGGTCAGGGCCGTGGTTGGGTCACCGCTGAATACAGCATGTTGCCTCGTGCTACGCATACGCGCTCGGTCCGTGAAGCTGCCCGCGGTAAGCTGGGAGGTCGAACCATGGAGATCCAGCGGTTGATCGGCCGGGCTCTGCGTGCCGTGGTCGATTTTGAACTTCTTGGTGAACGCACTATTGTTGTTGACTGCGATGTACTCCAGGCTGATGGTGGCACGCGTACTGCGTCAATTACCGGAGCCTGGATTGCCCTCGCAGATGCGATTGAGAAACTGATAACACAAGGATTGCTCAAAAAGTCTCCTTTAAAAGATAGTGTTGCTGCGGTCAGTTCCGGGATCGTTGATGGACGACCGGTTCTTGACCTCGATTATGTGGAAGACTCAAGCGCTGGCGTTGATATGAATTTCGTCATGACTGGCGATGGCCGCTTTGTCGAAGTACAGGGGACAGCTGAAGACGAGCCTTTCAGCGACGTAGAGCTTGATGCTCTGCGCGATCTGGCCAAGCAAGGTTGTCGTGAGTTGACGCAATTACAAAAGGATGCCAGAGCCCAGACATGATAGAGCTGGTTGTAGCCACGCGCAACAAGGGCAAACTCAAGGAGATCCGTCGTCTGCTTGAGTCACAAGATATAAGCGTCCTCAGCCTCGATAACTTTCCAGAGGCCCCGGAAGTCGAAGAGGATGGCGATACTTTTGCCAGCAACGCGGCGAAAAAGGCGGAGACGATTGCACGCGTCACCGGGTTGCCATGTCTGGCTGACGATTCAGGATTGGTTGTTGCCTCTCTGCAAGGTCGTCCAGGAGTTCATTCGGCGCGCTTCTCTGGTACAAATGCCAATGATCACAGCAATAATTGCAAACTTCTGGAGGAGATGGCACTGGTGCCCGAAAAACAACGCCAAGCCGCTTTTTGCTGTGTGATGGCCCTCTGTCTGCCCGATCAACCGACCCGTCTTTTTGGCGGCCGTGTTGAGGGGTTGATTCTGAGCCAGAGCCAGGGTGACGGTGGCTTTGGTTACGACCCACTCTTCTGGTTATCTGAGTTTGACTGCACTATGGCCGAACTCCCTCTCGATAAAAAAAACAGCATCAGTCATCGCGGCCAGGCTTTGCGCCAGGTCGTTGAATATCTCTTTACTGCTAAGCTTTGAATCTTGTAAAATGTCCGTGACTATTCAGCATAATCTGGAACCTTCGTAAAATATCTATCATCCCCGCATGATTCTATCGGGATCCATGGCTTTAAAAACTGGATTCCCGACTATAAACCAGGGAATAACACCCTTTTTTGTTGAGCGGAATAGTTGCAAATTACTGTTATTTTTTTTGAATGCGGTCCCTTGGAAAATTTTACTTTATTTTTTTCCAAACGGTGTTTAGTATACGTGGGTCTGTGTATACAGTATGCATTATGCTTTGTGTGTTTTAGTGTGTGACAAGTCAGGAGAGAGAAGTAAAGCTGGCTTGTGACAATGTGGCAAGGGCTCTCAATATAGGAGTATCAAGTCGTTGGCGAGGACCTCCTCGTCAGGTGTAGACAAGACGAGTTGTCTTGCCTCGCCTGTAGCACCGGTTTCGTCCGGTACCTGAGCAGGTCTTTTTTCGGGTTTTATTCATCGCAACACATTTGATTAAGGGATCAAAATCATGCAACTGACGCAAAGTTCTGTGGGCAGAAAGATCATCATGGCCGTTACCGGTATCGTGTTGGTCTCGTTTGTTTGTGTGCACCTGTTGGGCAACTCGTCCATATTTGTCGGTGCAGACGCAATCAACGCTTATGCGCAGAAGCTGCACAGTCTCGGGCCATTCGTCTGGGTCTTCCGGCTGGTTATGCTGGCAGCTTTTGCAATTCACATTGTTTTCGGGATCCAGTTGACCTTGGAGAACAAGGCAGCAACCCCTGAAAGCAACATGCAGGTCAAGCGACTGAAGACTGGCTTCGGTGCTGAAACGATGATCGTTTCCGGCGGCGTAATCTTCTTCTTTGTTGTTTATCACCTGCTACACTTTACTGTTCGAGTGACCAACCCTGAGATCTATGTTCCGCTCGGTGACCAAGGCATGGTCAATGTCTACTTCATGATGGTCAATGGGTTCAAGGGTGCGTTGCCGGTTATTGCTTACGTTGCCGGCCTCATCTTCCTGTTCCTGCATGTCGGTCACGGCATCCAGAGCCTGTTCCAAACTTTGGGACTGAGCAATGACAAATCACTTCCGGTCATGGGAATGTTCAGCCAGTTGGTTGGTTTTGTCCTCCTCGTGGGGTACGTCTCCATTCCGCTGCTGATCGTTGCCGGACTCATCAAGATTTAGGGGGCCGATTAATGATACTCGACGGCAAATGTCCTACTGGACCAATTGAAACTTCCTGGGATCGTCATCGCTTCGAATCGAAGCTGGTTAATCCTTAGAATAAACGTAAATATAAAGTTCTCTGCGTCGGAACCGGCCTCGCCGGTGGTGCCGCGGCTGCTTCTCTGGGCGAACTGGGCTATCAAGTCCATGCTTTCTGCTACCAGGACAGCGCCCGCCGTGCTCACTCCATAGCAGCTCAGGGCGGTATCAACGCTGCCAAGAACTATCCAAACGACGGTGACTCTGTTTACCGTCTCTTCTACGACACTATTAAGGGCGGTGACTTCCGTGCCCGTGAAGCTGACGTCTGGCGTCTGGCTCAGGTGTCGAACAACATTATCGACCAGTGTGTTGCTCAAGGTGTTCCTTTCGCCCGCGACTACGCTGGTTACCTGGATAACCGTTCTTTCGGCGGCGCCCAGGTCTCCCGTACTTTCTACGCCCGTGGCCAAACTGGTCAGCAGCTGCTGCTTGGTGCCTACTCGGCACTCTCCCGCCAGGTAAAAGCTGGCACGGTCAAGCTCTTTGAGCGCCGTGAGATGCTTGATCTGGTCGTGGTTGACGGTGTTGCCAGGGGTATTACCTGCCGTAACATGGTCACCGGTGAGATCGAGTCCCACTGGGGCGACGCAGTCATCCTCGCGACAGGCGGTTACGTCAACGTCTTCTATCTCTCCACCAACGCCATGGGCTGTAGCGTCACCGCCGCCTGGAAGGCTGCCAGAAAAGGCGCCTACATGGCCAACCCTTGTTACACACAGATCCACCCGACCTGCATTCCGCAGCACGGTGATCAGCAGTCAAAACTGACTCTGATGTCTGAGTCGCTACGTAACGATGGTCGTTGCTGGGTTCCCAAAAAGGCAGAAGATTGCGAGAAGCCTGCTGGTGATATCTCTGAAGATGATCGTGACTATTTCTTGGAGCGCAAGTATCCTTCCTTTGGTAACCTGGCTCCACGTGATATCGCTTCTCGTGCGGCTAAAGAGCAGTGTGATGATGAGCGCGGTGTTGGGCCTGGCAAGCGCGGTGTTTACCTCGACTTTGCCGATTCGATTAATCGTCTCAGTGAAGACACCATTCGCGAGCGTTACGGCAACCTCTTCGAAATGTACGAGAAAATTACCGACGAAAATGCTTACAAGCAGCCGATGCGTATTTACCCGGCACCGCACTATTCCATGGGTGGTCTCTGGGTTGATTACAATTGCATGAGTAACGTTCCTGGATTGTTCGTCCTCGGCGAAGCCAACTTCTCTGTGCACGGCGCCAACCGTCTCGGTGCTTCGGCGCTGATGCAAGGCCTGGCCGATGGCTACTTCGTTATCCCTTACACCATCGCCGGTTACCTGGCAGGTGTGAAGCCTGGTGAAGTCAAGGACGATCACGAAGCATTCAAGCAGTCTGCTGATGATGTCAAGGCTGATATTGACAAGCTGCTCTCCATCAACGGCACCAAGACTCCTTCAGAGTTCCATCGTGAACTCGGCAAGATCATGTGGGAGAAAGTTGGTATGGCTCGTAGCGATGAAAGCCTCAAGGAAGCTCTCAAGCTTATCCCTGCGCTTCGCGACGAGTTCTGGAAGAATGTCAAGGTGGTTGGTACCAATGAGCAATTCAACCAGGAACTTGAGAATGCTGGTCGTCTGGCTGACTTCTTCGAGTTCGCCGAAATCCTCACCAAGGATGCTCTGAACCGCGAAGAATCTTGTGGTGGTCACTTCCGTACCGAGCATCAGACTGATGATGGCGAAGCAATGCGTAACGATGAAGACTTCTGTTACGTTGCTGCCTGGGAATTCAAAGGCGCGGGTGTTGAGCCCGAATTACACAAAGAGCCTTTGAAATTTGATAATGTCAAGCTTGCCGTAAGGAGTTACAAATAATGAAACTCAAACTACACATATGGCGCCAGAACGGGCCAAATGATAAAGGGAAGTTGGAGACTATCGACGCTCCAAACGTAAGCCCGGATCAGTCCTTTCTGGAGATGCTGGACGACGTCAACCAAGCTCTGGCGATTGAAGGTAAGGATGTTGTTGCTTTCGATCACGATTGTCGCGAAGGTATCTGCGGGATGTGCTCACAGGTTATCAACGGAGTCCCTCACGGCGGCCAGGAACGGACCACGGTCTGCCAGCTGCACATGCGGAAGTTCAAAGATGGCGACGAGATTTTTATCGAGCCTTGGAAAGCACGCGCTTTCCCGGTGATCAAAGATCTGGTTGTTGATCGTGACGGTCTGGAGAAGATCATGCAAGCCGGTGGTTACACCTCCTGTCACACTGGTGGTGTTGCTGATGGCAACGCTCTGCCTATTGGCAAGCCGATCGCTGATTACTCCATGGATGCTGCTGAATGTATCGGTTGTGGTGCCTGTGTTGCATCCTGCCCGAACAGCTCGGCCATGCTCTTCACCGGAGCCAAGGTTGCGCAACTGGCAGTCTTGCCACAAGGTAAGATTGAAGCCCAGCGCCGCGTCATGGCAATGACTGAAGCAGCTAAAGAGAATGGCTTCGGTAACTGTTCCAATCATTACGAGTGTCAGGCCTCATGCCCTAAAGGCGTTGACGTCAAATTCATTGCCAAGCTTAACCGCGAATATATGAAGGCACTTGTCACGTAATTCGCAGTTCTATTTATGATGCTCTAAAGGGCGGACCTATACGGTTCGCCCTTTTTTGAAGCTTATTTCTTTCTCAATAAAATAGTACTGAATTCATCCAGAATGCGGTTGCGAATAACCTCGCAGCCTCTCTTCTCATACACTTGTCGCACGTCGAAATTATATTCCCACAAAATTCCCGAGAGCAGTAGTGTCCCTCCTGACTTCAGCCTGGCGGTTAAGGCCTCCGCCAACTCAAGCAAGATATCACCGTAGATGTTGGCCAGTATGATGTCGAAGTTGTTCTCTGTGACAGCATCCAGTGTGCCAGTAATATGAGTCACTTGTTCATCAAAATCATTAAGCTGGAAATTGAATCGTGCGGTTTCGACCGCTGACGGTTCGATATCGACACTGACGGTATGCGCCGCGTTGAGTTTGAGAGCTGCAATTGCAAGAATTCCAGTGCCGCTACCGAGGTCAAGGACGCGTGCACCGCTGATCTCAGGCAAACACTCAAGGATCTCCAGGCAACTCTCCGTGGTTTCATGTTCTCCCGAGCCGAAAGCACCACGTTTCATCACCAAATCAATACGACCGCCATTGCCGATGGCAGTGTCTGGCGGTGTGATGCGGAACTTTGTTCCGATGTTAAATGGTTGGTACATAGAACCTCGTGGCGTGCAATGCTTGTCACCCCCGAATGGTTTGTCGGGGGGGCAGGAATCTTTAACTTGTTTTCGTCTCTTTGTTTGTTTTGTTTAAAGCGGAGTTACAACCTCTGACTACGTAGAATCAGCAGAGCGACGGTATAGGTCGCCGCAGAGAGGAGAGTGGAGAGCATGACTATGGTACCTGCTAATTCAGCATCCCCTTTGAGTTGCTCAGCCATAATGTAGTTGGCCGTTGCTGCAGGTGTTCCGGCAATCAGGACGCCGATGCCAAGATCCATCCCCGTAACTCCCATGCTGATCAGCAAAATTGCTGCCAGAATTGGCATCCAGATTGTTTTGATAGCACTTGCCAGGGCCGCCTTGAAGAGATCGCCGCGCAATCTTTCAAGTGAAAACCCACCGCCTATCGCCAACAATGCCAAGGGCAGGGTCATGCCCGTTGCGATATTCAGGCTGCGCTCGAAGACCAGAGGAATCGGCAGATCAAGAAAGCTCCAGAGGATTCCTAAAAAGGAGGCGAGAATCAGTGGGTTCAGAGCAATTTGACGTAACCAAAAAGTGGCACCACGTTGTTCTCCATCACCGCGATGTGGCCAGAGCAAGGCAAGAATAGCGAAGAGGTTGAGGAAGGGAACAAGAAAGCCCATCAGAATGCCGGCTTTGGTCAGACCTGTTTCACCGTAGGCATTGAGCGTAATGGCCAGACCTATGTAAGCAATGTTGCCGCGAAATGAGGCTTGGCTGAAGACGCCGCGGGCTTTGTCAGGATAAGCTCTGAGAACGGTATAGTAATATGAAGCAACGAAGGTGATCGCTACAGCAGCTATTGAACCGATAATCAAACGTCCGTTAAAGTTGGCAAAAAAGTCTGCTGTGCCGATTTTATAAAAAAGTAGCAAAGGCAGGCATACATAATAAACCAGTTTATTTGTCTGCTTTAGAAATGCGGCATCGATCAGTCCCCAGCGACGTAGTAACCAGCCGAGAGCTATGACCGAGAAAACCGGCAGAACGATGTTGATGATGTCGAGGAATAGTGGCATTCAACTTACCCTGATGAAAGTGCAAACAACAATACCGAATTCAGTGGAGAGAATATAGGATAAAACTATCCGGGAGGAGTATTTTAAGATTGCCACTTCATACAATGGACTTATAGCTGTCACGATAAATCTGTTCATTATGTCCCTGATACAACTACTTCGTTAGTATGGGCAATAAAGAAAATCAGAACAACTGTTGTGCGTAGGATAATCAACAGGTACTGAAGAATTTTCTACTAAAACGGTGAAGATGATTTTTATCACGCATTTGTAAACTTTAAAATGATCAATTAATCCGTCATCTTACATGTTTAAAGAGCTTTGGCATGATGCATGTAATATCAAGTCAGGTGGAGAATCTGTAGACCAGGAACATCTTCTTATGCCTTTTGTCATTAATAAATCTGACCCGGTTTGCAGTCATTGCTGAGTAAAATTCAATGGCAAAGATGCTCTTTCAACAGGTTGAAGATTTATTAACGTTGAGTCGGAACCATTGATTCCCCACTGAATCTAAGGGGGCAGTCTTTCTTTTTATGCTGTTGTGTAATATCCTACAGTCTATGGCGATGGTTGTAACTACCCGATAATTTATGTCGGAAAGATTGAATGTGATGGTTCCCAAGAAAATATTCTATTTGCACTTGTTAATTATTGCCGGTTCCCTGTTGCTGGTTACTGCTCTACATTACCTGACAACGACCCAGCAGGCTGGAGCCCATGATGTCTATCGACGGCTCTACTATGTGCCTATCATTCTTGGAGGTGTTTGGTTTGCCGTGCGGGGTGGCATCTTAACGGCGATTCTTGCCTCCTTGCTCTACATGCCGCATGTCCTCTTTCATTGGCAGCATCAACCTGATATAGCCCTGGAGCAGTACCTGGAAATCGTTCTCTATAACGTGATTGGCTGTCTGACCGGTTTTCTCTCTCAGCGTGAACGACAGCAGAAACTTCGTTATCAAAAGGCTGCGGAAACACTCGAAGAAAGTTACCTTGAGTTGCGCAAACAGGCGGATCAGATTATTGAAATAGAGGAACAGTTACGACGGGCGGATAGGCTCTCAGCTCTTGGCGAACTCTCTGCCGGTATGGCACACGAAATTCGTAATCCACTAGGTTCCATAAAAGGAGCTGCGGAAATCCTGCGTGACGGTGTGGAGGCAGATGACCCGAAACTGGAATTTGCAGAGATTATGATTCGAGAAGTAGATCGCCTCAATAAGGTTCTGGAGGATTTCCTGCGTTTCGCTCGACCGGCGCCTGTTGAGCATGGCCGGTTCTCTCCAAATACGGTTGTCAATGATGTCCTTAAGCTGACTCGTCAGCAGGCGATACGCCATCATGTTGAGGTACAAGTTGCACTGGATGATGATATTGAAATCCCTGGGTTGGGTGAACAGATCAAACAGGCATTGCTCAATTTGGTTCTGAATGCGCTTCAAGCGATGCCTGGTGGTGGCATACTCAACGTCTCCTCTACAATTCTAACCAATGAAATCCATATAAAAGTGAGTGACAACGGCCCTGGAATAGCTCCTGATGACAGGGAGCGGATATTTAATCCGTTTGTGACGACTCGTGACAGCGGAACCGGTCTTGGCTTGGCCATTACACAGCGTATTATTCGAGGCCATGAAGGCCATATTGTTCTTAATAGCACTCTTGGACAAGGCGCAAGTTTTACCATCTGTCTGACATTGTCATTGAAAAATATGGAGGCTGTAACGTCATGAGTGTTGACCGCTCTCGTAGTCTGAAAGCCAATCGTTCTCGTAAGGTGTTGTTGATTGATGATGATGCCTCACTGCGACGAGTGACTGAATATTCATTACAATCTGCAGGGTTTCACGTGTTGAGTACTGCCGATGGTAGAGAAGGCCTGGCTGCTTTCCTTACGGAGTCTCCGCAAGTTGTGATTACCGACATCCAGATGCCGGGTATGTCTGGATACGAGGTGCTTCAGCAGATCAAGGCCGAGCGTCCGGAAACTCTGGTGATTGTCATTACCGCATTCAGTTCAGTAGAGAAAGCGGTTGAGGCGATGAAGCAGGGTGCTTATGACTACCTTGCAAAACCCTTCAGCCGTGATGAATTGGTGCTCGTGGTTAATAAAGCCTTTAACTTGCTTGGGTTACAGGAAGAGAATCAACGTTTAAGGGATGAGCTGGAGCATCAGGTTGATTTTGACCACATGGTTGGTATCTCCGATGTAATGCAGAATGTTTTTGATGTTGTCAGAAGAGTGGCTCCAACCGAGGCGAGGGTCCTGATCACAGGTGAGAGCGGAACAGGCAAAGAGTTGATTGCAAGGGCAATTCATCAGGGCGGGGGGCGCAGTAAAGAGCCGTTTGTAGCCATTAACTGTGCAGCTATTCCGGCGACTCTTCTGGAGAGCGAACTTTTTGGTCACGTTCGGGGTGCTTTTACCGGGGCTGTACGGGATCGTGCTGGAAAATTCGAACAGGCCGATGGCGGTACTCTGTTTCTCGATGAGATCGGCGAAATGCCGATAGAGCTACAGCCCAAACTGTTACGAGTCCTTCAGGAGATGGAGGTTGAACCCCTGGGAGGAAAGTCCCGTTCTGTGAACGTTCGAATCATCGCGGCAACCAACCAAGACGTAGATTCCGCTTTGGAGGAAGGGCGCTTCCGCGAAGACCTTTATTATCGATTGAACGTTATCCCGATTGAGTTGCCTTCTTTGCGTGAAAGAGTAGAAGATATCCCTTTATTGGTCACTCACTTCCTGAAACGTTATAGCTCTGCTTCTCCTGTAGGCATCAGCGAGTCGGCTCTCGAAAGCATGGCCGCCTATAGCTGGCCGGGGAATGTCCGGGAGCTCCAGAATGCAGTCGAGCGGATGGTTATATTGAATCATGGTGAAATGCTTGATTTTCATCACTTACCTGCGAAAATTATCTCTACATCATCCTCATCAAGGAGCCAAATTGTAGAACTTCCACCTGAGGGTTATCCTCTGGAAATGATAGAAAAGGAAGTGGTTGTTCAGGCACTGGAACGTAATGACTGGAACCAGACTCGTGCTGCTGCTTTTCTGCAGGTGCCAAGACACACCTTGATTTATAGGATGGAGAAGTATGATATCAAGAAACCGTGATGTGGAATAAAGCGATTAATTTATTAGAGGAGGAAAATGGTTGCTTACGCCGGTTGACATGTTTACCCCTGTAAGGTTACAAAAGAGAGACATCTGGTTTTTTCTATATAATAAGGTTTAAGGATTAACGAATGCGTCGTCTGATGTTGGTAATTGTTGTGCTCATGTTGGTTTGCGGATCGCTCTATCTTGGCACTGCGAGCAGTTCACTACCATCTTATGAGCCGATTAGCGTTGCAGCCATGGGTGATGCTGCCCCTGATTTTCAACTTGAGGATACAGCGGGCAACAAGGTGTCTCTGGCTGGCTTGCGTGGCAAGGTTGTGCTGGTGAATTTCTGGGCAACCTGGTGCCCCCCGTGTCGTGCGGCAATGCCATCAATGGATAAGCTCAATGCAGCCATGGCCGGTGAAGATTTTGTCATGCTGGCCATCAATGTTGAAGAAAATGGTCGATCTGTTGTTCCTGACTTCCTGAAGAAGTCTCCTCATACTTTTTCCGTTCTTTACGATGACCAGGGCGTTGTGCAGAGGCTTTACGGAGTGTACAAGTTTCCCGAGTCCTTTGTTGTACGCAAAGATGGTGTTATAGATGATAAGGTCATTGGTGCCATTGATTGGGCACACCCTGAAACTATTGAATACTTTAAGGGTCTGGCGAAAGGATAACCAGCTTGCAACAAGTCGCTGACATAACCTATTGGATCGCTTTTACCGCCGGGATTCTCTCTTTTGCTTCCCCTTGTGTATTGCCGTTGATCCCGTCGTATCTGACTTATATTACCGGGCTCTCCTTCAGCCAGCTTGAAGATGCGCACCCTGATGCAAAAGGGCGTCTTACGGTCCTCCTCCATTCGCTCTGCTTTATTCTCGGTTTTTCGGTCGTTTTTGTTCTCCTCGGTGCTATTGCCGGTATCGCTTCGAGTAAATTTCAGTTTTTCCTGCGTGAAGGTCTGGAGTGGATTGAAAAGATTGGTGGTCTGTTGATCTTTCTTTTTGGTGTGCATATGACCGGTCTTTTTCACTTCGGCGTTCTACTCGGCGAGAAAAGAGTCCATTTACATAAAAAACCAAGTGGTTTTGCCGGGACGATCGTGGTTGGTATTGCTTTTGCGGCTGGTTGGACTCCTTGTATCGGCCCAATTCTGGCCTCGATCCTGATGGTCGCTGCGACTTCAGGTCAAGTTGGTGAAGGCGTTGGCTTACTCGCTGTTTATTCTCTGGGGCTGGGTGTGCCTTTCCTGCTCTCAGGTCTTCTCTTTCACCAGTTCCTGATCGCTTTTAAACGATTCCGCAAGTATATTCGTTTGGTTGAAATAGGTACTGGTGTGATGCTGATGGCTGTTGGCATTATGCTCATGTTTAACCTGATGGGCAAACTCACCATGCTGCTCTACCAATACATTCCTCTCCAAGGTTAGTACCGTGTAAACCCTCAACTATCGCATCTTGCTGGTTATTTGTCGCGCCAGCTTCGTTGTGACTTCAGTTATATAGCTAGGGCTATGGAACTGAAATAACGCCTTTCTGACACACCAAATCCCGGCGCAATTTTGCGACATTTTAAGATGTACAAGGCACTAGTTTTCATATGGGAAGCGGCCCTTTTCCGCGATCTCTGCGTCAATCTGTGTATTTGTTTGTGCGGCGTAAAGTACTACGCCTCCGCTCAAATGCTTGATCTCCTTGACCTCACGAAAAATTGCTCGCTTCCCATACGATAACTTCTTTGACGTCTCATCGTTTGCTTCGTATGCTCTTAATTATCTTGACATATCTCTCTGTGTTATTTAAATTGAAATCCGTTTTCAACTAGGCGGGTCTTATGGGGAAGAGCAATACCAAAAGTAAATTCAAAGATTTTCTTCTCACTCAAGGGTTGAAGTCGACTAATCAACGTGAACTTATTCTAGAGGAGTTTCTGCGCGCTGGATCACATCTTTCTACCGAGGATCTCTACCTTCGGTTGCGCATGAAGAATCCCCGGATTGGATATGCAACGGTACACCGTACCTTGAAGCTCTTTGCTGAATGCGGCATCGCCGAACAGCGTCATTTCGGAGATGGCCAGGCACGTTATGAGGCCAGCGCTCAAGACGAGCATCATGACCACCTGATCTGCATCTCGTGCGGGAAAATTGTAGAGTTCGAAGATTCGCGTATTGAAGAGCTGCAAATGGAAGTAGCCGGGGAGCATGGCTTTTCCATTGAACGTCACCGTCTTGAGCTTTACGGCTATTGCTCGAGTTGTTCAACCTCAATCTGAAATACACCTCTTTTTTTTGTGTTATCCTGAAAATGATTATCATTAACAAGTGAGAAGGTTATTCGTACGTCTATGCAGAATCAATTGAAAACTGAAAAGAAAATCATCCTGGTCGGCAACCCTAATGTTGGCAAAAGTGTGGTTTTCAACAGCATGACCGGCAGCTATACGACCGTCTCTAACTATCCTGGGACATCTGTAGAAGTTTCTCGTGGGCAGTGTCAGATTGCTGGTGAAAGTTATCAGGTACTTGATACTCCCGGGATGTATTCAATGTTGCCGATTACTGAAGAAGAGCGGGTTGCCCGTCGCATTCTGCTTGAGGAATCACCGCATGTGGTTCTGCATGTAATCGATGCCCGTAATCTTGAGCGAATGCTGCCGATGACATTGCAACTGATTGAGGCGGGTCTGCCTGTGATCCTGCTGATCAATATCATGGATGAGGCCGAACGGATCGGCATGCAGATCGATATCCAATTGTTGCAGGAGAAGTTGCAAATCCCCGTGGTGGGTGGTGCGATTGGTCGTGCTAAACGTGGTTTATGGGAACTTCGTGATGCCATCCGAGACTTTACCGGCAACAGGGCCACTTTTGTCTACGCAACGGATCTGGAGAAAGACATTCAGGAAATCAGTAATCTGATGCAGGGTGACTATATCCTCGATAAGCGTAGTCTGACCCTTATGCTTCTGCAGCGTGACGAAGAAATTGCCCAGCGTGTTAAAGACCGTGAAGGAGAGCACTACGAAAGCGTGGAGAACGCTGTCAATGATACAATTTTTGCCCGTCGGGTTGATCTGCACTTGCGTATCAGTCTTGAGCGCAAGAGGATATGTAAGGGCTTGTTGGACGGTGTCATTACCCAACAGGAAAATGAGCAATTTTCATTTGCTGACCGGTTCTCCAACTGGACGATGAACCCATGGACCGGTATTCCTTTACTGCTTATTGTCCTTTATCTGGGTCTTTACCAATTTGTTGGTGGTTTTGGTGCAGGAACTATTGTTGACTTTCTTGAAGGATCCATCTTTGAAGAGTATCTCAACCCGTGGGTCATTGGTCTGTGCAATCAATATATCCCCTGGTACTGGCTCAACGAACTTCTGGTTGGTGAATACGGACTGTTTACGTTGGGCGTGCGCTATGCTGTTGCCATCATCCTGCCGATTGTTGGTACCTTCTTTATTGCTTTTGCAGTGATTGAAGATAGCGGCTACTTCCCCAGACTGGCGATGCTAGTCGACCGGGTTTTTAAAAAAATTGGTTTGAATGGGCGGGCGGTTATCCCCATGGTGCTTGGTTTCGGTTGCGACACTATGGCAACGGTTGTCACCCGGACACTGGAGTCGACCCGCGAGAGGATTATCGCGACTCTTTTGCTCGCTCTTGCTATTCCATGCAGCGCCCAGATGGGGGTTATCCTTGGCTTATTGTCTGGAGTTCCTGGGGCACTTATGGTCTGGACAGTCAGTATGATCGGTGTCTTTCTGCTGGTCGGTTTCCTGTCCGCGCAGGTTGTGCCCGGCGAACGTCCGATGTTTTATATGGAAATTCCGCCGATGCGCTTGCCACAGCTGCAGAATGTCATGATCAAGACCCTGACCCGTATGCAGTGGTACTTCATGGAAATTTTCCCACTCTTCATGATTGCATCTGTGCTGCTTTGGGCAGGCAAGTTGACGGGTGCGCTGCAGTGGCTGGTCGAAGCTTTCAATCCGGTTATGCGTGTCCTTGGACTGCCAAACGAAGCCTCAGCAGCATTTATCTTTGGATTCTTCCGCCGGGATTTTGGCGCTGCTGGCCTTTATGACCTGCAGACTCAAGGTTTGCTCGACCCGGTGCAATTAACAGTTGCTGCAGTCACCTTGACCCTCTTTGTCCCTTGCGTTGCGCAATTTCTGGTGATGCAAAAAGAACGTGGTTGGCGAACCTCCCTGGTGATTTTTTTCCTCGTCACAGGTATGGCCTTCACAGTGGGTTGGTCGCTTAACAAGTTCCTTCTGATGACGGGGATCCTTGCATGAAATGCACCTTCTGCGAGCGTGAATTGCTTCCTGAGATGCTTCGCGAAAAGGGTTGCGGAAGCTGCATCGGTGGTTGTCGCAAAATTCACTGTTCTTATTGTGGACAGGAAAACCCTGTCGTTCCAGAGTTGCTCGAAAAATTTATTAAATCTGATAAACATATAAGCAAGAAAGGAAACAGTGCATGAACGTCTCGGCCAAAGCTGAAGAAATCTTGGAATCGTTGTGGATTGCGACTGAAGAACAAGGCGAAGATGCTGCTAGCTTTGAAAGGCTCAGGATCGTTCCTGACGATGAAGGACTTGCCGAATTGGTCGGGCTGGCTTTTATTGAGGTCAATGGTGAATGGGTCAAATTGCGTAAAGAAGGCCGTGACGAAGCACGTATGACAGTGCGCCGCCATCGTCTCGCAGAGCGTTTGATGATGGATATTCTCGACATCAAGGGCATTACTGGCGATGAACGGGCCTGCGAGTTTGAACACCTATTGCATCATGGTGTTGATACCAAGATCTGCACTCTTCTGAATCATCCAACCACTTGTCCTCATGGCAAGCCGATTCCTCCCGGAGATTGTTGTGATCAGGCTCGCCAGGAAGGCGAGGTGGGTGTTGTGGCTCTGACTGAACTCAAACCGGGCGAAAAGGGCGAAATCGCTTATTTGGCCGCAACCGATGTCAGTAAAATGCAAAAATTGATGAGTATGGGGGTCTTGCCGGGTTGTGATATTTTGCTCACGCGGACCTATCCGTCTTATATTTTTAAGGTTGGCCATTCGGAGTTTGCTGTAGATGGTGAACTCGCCAGAGAAATTTTCGTTCGTAAAGTCTAGTATTGCTAGCCTCGCTTTATCTCTTGCAACCGGTCCTGTGATTACCTATAGTTAATCTCCAAATCAGAAACGTACAACTTAACGATCTAGAGCTTAATGTCTTATAGGGTGGGGGCTCCCCCTGAAGAAGGAGGAATGAGTGGAACTACTGGGAATCGATATTGGCTTTGGATTTACCAAAGCGACGAATGGCAAGCGGGACCTGATCTTCAAATCAGTTCTTGGTGAGGCGACTGATATTCAGTTTCGTGATGAGATGATTGCTACTCATAATGATGAGGATAGCCACCTGCAAGTCGAGGTTGATGGTAAATCCTATTTTGTTGGTGAGTTGGCTGAGCGCCAGAGCAATGTGCGATTCTTTACTCTTGACCAAGCACAATTTATCAGTAAATTTGCCAAGGTTTTCGCTTTGGCAGCAACGGCTCAGATGGTAAAAGGTTTTGTTCCTGTCAATCTGGTGACTGGTCTGCCGATCGGTTATTACCGCCAATATAAAGATGAGTTGGGCAAACTCCTGGTTGGTGAACATACTGTTGCACTGGTTGATGCCAACGGCAAGCGGGAAGAGAAAACGATCAGCATTAACAAGGTTAGGGTCGTACCGCAGCCTTTTGGTTCTCTTTTCAATCTGATGCTTAATGATCTCGGCGAGATGGGCGATAAACGCCTGATTCAGGATAAAATCGGCATTATCGATATTGGTTTCCGGACCTCTGATTACACAATCTCCGATAAAATGCGTTACTCTGAGCGTGGTAGCCGTACTACGGATTCCGGGATTGCTAGAGCCTTTAACGTGATTGCGACCAAACTGCGTGAAAACAGCGGCGTTAACATTGAGCTCTATCGCCTCTATGAAGCTGTCGATAGTGGCAGCATCAAAATCCGTGGCAAGGGCTACGATCTTAAGAGCCTGACCGATCAGGTCTTCAGCCAATTGGCTACGTCGATTGCTAATGAGGTAGATCGTCTCTGGGTTGACGATTGGGATATTGATTCAATGGTTATTACAGGCGGGGGTGGTGCAGTCTTGTCAAAATACCTCAAGCCGCTCTTGAATGGTGAAATTATGGAGACTGATCCGGAGCAGGATATGCGTCTTTATAACGTCTACGGCTACCGCAAATTTGGTCAGCATCTCTGGGCACGTGGTAATACCCCACCTAAGGCTCCGGCAGCACCAACAACGTGATTCCAACGCGCCCCCATTTTTTGGGGGCGTGTTTCGTCAGATAAAGATTTTAGATACTATGAGCAAGATAGATTTCAGCGCTATCCTCAACCTGTTGCAGCAGCGTGCCAATCGTCCTTTGAGCCTCAAGGAGATCCAGGAGACTCTTGACCTGAGTGCTGGTGAGCGTAAGTCGATTGGCAAGATCCTGAAGAGCATGGTCAAGGATGGCACCCTGGTGCAGTTGAAGGGCGGACGATTTGCCCTGCCGCGTAAAGTTAATCTGGTGGTAGGGACGATCTCTGTCCATCGCGATGGTTACGGTTTCGTTGCGCCAGCAGATAATAACGCTCAGGATGTTTTTGTCCCGGCGCGACATATCCGGCCTGCCATGCATGGCGATATGGTGGTCGTAAGTCTGGAGAGGTCTCCACGTACCGGTCGTCCGGAGGGGCGGGTGATCCGTATTGAACAAAGGGCGTACCAGACACTGGTCGGACGTTATCAGACAGATCATGGTGTCGGCTATGTCTCACCTGTAGATCCACACCTTCAGGACGCTCTCCTGATTCCGCCTGGGGCCGCCGGTGATGCCAAATCTGGACAAATGGTACTGGTTGAGATTGAGAGTTATCCGGGCCATTCTCGTGGAGCTGTTGGCAGAATCGTTGAAGTCCTCGGTGATGCCAGTGATCCAGAGGTCGAAATCAGGGTTGCCGCCATTCAATTCAATCTCCCTTACGAATTTTCCATTGAGGCTCTGGCAGAAGCTGACAAGGTTGCCTTGACTGTCGACAAACGGGAGTTGGTTGGGCGTGAGGATCTACGTCACCTGAATTTTATGACCATTGACGGTGAGACAGCCAGGGATTTCGACGATGCTGTTGCCATCTCTCGTCTTGATAAGGGGTATCGACTCTGGGTCGCGATTGCTGACGTGGCTCATTACGTTCCTGTTGGCAGTGTTATCGATCAAGAGGCTCTGGAACGCGGCACCAGTGTTTATTTCCCTGGGGCCTGTTTGCCGATGCTCCCTGAAGCTCTGAGCAATGGCATCTGTTCACTTAATCCGCAGGTTGATCGACTGGTACTGGTTGCTGAACTTGATTTCGATACTTCTGGTCAACGTGTCGGGTTACGTTTTTGTCAGGCGGTAATGCATAGCAGGGCTCGCCTGACGTACACGACAGTTGCAGCAATTCTGGTTGATGAAGATCCAGAGGTTCGCGCCGAGCAACAGCCTCTGGTTGTTGATCTTGAAATCATGCGTGAACTTGCTGAGTTGCGTATTACCTGTCGTCACCAGCGCGGCAGCCTTGATTTTGACCTTCCTGAAGCACAAATCCACCTGAATGAACAAGGCTACCCGGAGAATATTGTACGTACCGAGCGGAACCTGGCCCATCGATTGATTGAGGAATTCATGCTGGCGGCCAATGAGGCGGTTGCCGCATGGTTAGTCCAACAGCGAGAGCCAATGATCTTTCGGGTGCACGAAGCTCCCAGTGAAGGCAAGATGGCAGCCTTTCAAGAGTTTATCGCTTCCTTCAATCAGGGTATCTCTCTGCCCGTCGAAGGCGTGAAGCCGAAGCTGTTGCAGGAGTTTCTTGAACAGGTGGCAGGGCAACCTGAAGAACATGTCATTAATCATGTCCTGCTGCGTAGTTTGCCACGGGCGTACTACTCGGTGAATAATCTTGGACATTTCGGTCTGGCTGCTGATAATTATTGCCACTTTACTTCGCCGATTCGACGTTATCCAGATCTGATGGTGCATCGCATCCTGAAAAATCGACTCGCTCAGGGTCAATCTTCTGAGACGGTCAACGAGATGTCACTAAAGGAAATCGCCCAGAATTCTTCTACGACAGAACGGCGAGCGATGGAGGCGGAACGAGATATCATCAACCTCAAAAAATGCCAATTCATGGCGGATAAAGTGGGCGAAAACTTTTCTGGCATGGTAACCTCGGTGCGTGCTTTTGGCTTCTTTGTTGAACTACGCGAAATATTTGTGGAAGGGCTGGTCCATGTTTCCAGTCTGGACGATGATTTCTACCAATATGAGGAAGAGCGCCACCGGTTAATCGGTATGAATCGTCGTCGGGAGTTCAGTATCGGAACCCGGATAGAGGTGCGTGTTCACAAGGTTGACCTCGACCGCCGTGAAATTGATTTCCGTTTGGTCGAAGAATATAATTCGGGACGCGGAACACGGTACGGGGGACGTGGTCAACTCAAACCGAGAGCACGAAGGACGAGGCGTGAGAAGCGACATAGGTGATCGTCTACATACGGGAACTGTCGCTGGGGATCATAGATGCAGGTTATAAGGGATCTTGATACACTAAAACAACCACCCTGTCGGACCGTTTTGACTATCGGTAATTTCGACGGGGTCCATCTTGGACACCGGGAGATTTTCCGACGGGTCACAGACCGGGCGCGTGAGCTAAAAGGGACAGCGGTCGTGGTCACCTTTGAACCACATCCATTGCGCTTGTTAGCACCCGATAAAGCCCCTTTGCAACTGAATACACCTGAAGAGAAAATACGTCTTCTTACCGCCTCCTGCGTTGACCTTTTGGTGGTCATCAATTTCACCCGACAATTGGCAGAGATGCCAGCCGAGGAGTTTGTCAGAGAAATTCTGGTTCATAAACTGGGCGTCAAACATCTGATCGTTGGCTATGATTACGCTTTTGGTCGCAATCGCCAGGGTAATACTGAATTTCTTACGACAAAGTCCAAAGAGTATGGCTTCACTCTTGAGGTCCTCGAGCCGATTCGTGCAGAACAACAGGCGCACAGTTCAACGGCAATTCGTCAAATTCTGCAAGAGGGAAGGGTTGCTGATGCGGTGAGTATCCTTGGTCGCCACTTCACCCTTGACGGAGAGGTCGTACATGGTGATGGTCGGGGGCGTAAACTCGGTTTCCCGACAGCTAATCTCTTGACCCAAAAGGAAATACTTCCGTGTGATGGTGTTTATGCTGTCAAGGTAAAATGGTGTGAGAATTACTATGATGGTGTTATCAACATTGGGCACAGACCAACCTTCATTGATGGTGAAACCACCCTTGAGATTCATCTGTTTGATTTCAAGGGCGATCTTTACGGCGAACGCTTGAGGATTTACTTTGTCGAGCGTCTGCGTGGCGAGAAGAAGTTTGCTTCAGTTGAGGCTCTGCAGGACGCTGTTCTCAAAGATATTGCTCAGTCACGAGAGATGCTGGCCGATTCGCAAATCGTCGAGTATCGAGAATATCTCGATTGCGGTTACAACGCCGGACTGAATGGAGTTAAGTGATATGCAACTGACCGGTAAAACAACGGTTGTCGGCATCTTTGGCGCCCCGGTGGCACATTCTCTTTCGCCGCGTATGCAAAATGCGGCGATCAAAAGCAGTGGTTTGGACGCAGTGTACGTGCCATTTCACGTCACCTCGACACAGTTGTGTGACGCAGTTGCAGGTCTTCGTGCCATGTCATTACGTGGGATCAACCTGACTATCCCGCACAAGGAAGCCGCTTGTCATCTGGTTGACGAAATGGATAAACAGGCGGTCCTGATAGGTGCAATCAATACGATTGTTAACAAGAATGGTTGTCTCAAAGGCTATAACACTGATGGGGTCGGTCTTCTGAATGCCCTGAAACAGGAGCTTGGTGTCGATGTTGCCGGCAAACGAGTTCTGCTCCTTGGAGCCGGTGGTGCCTGTCGGGCGGCTCTGGTTGCGCTCTGTCAAGCGCAGGCTGCCTGGGTAGGTGTCGCCAACCGAACCAGAGAGAGATCGCAGCAACTGATCGAAGAAATCTCGCCAAACTTTTCGGGCACGGCTTTTGCTGAGTATGAACTCGGACCTTCTCTGGTGAATGCCTCGAAACCGGTTGACCTGCTGATCAATACAACGGCTGTTGGCCTTAAAGGAGAAGCATTCGGTTTACCGGTGGTAGATTGCGTCAAAGCCGGTGGCGCGGTTTTCGATATGGTCTACACCCCAGAGCCAACGGCGTTGCTCGATGAGGCTCGGAGACGCGGACTAGAGGCTGCTGATGGTCTGGGCATGCTCTCAGCTCAAGGAGAAGCTGCTTTTCAGCTCTGGTTTGGTCGTGCTCCAGAAGCTCATGTCATGCGACAGGCTGCTAGATTTGGGTTTTGATTTCAACTGGTTACATGGTATCTCGCTTGACAGGCCTCAGACGCATTCGCTAGAATGCGAAGGTTGAATTTACAGAGAAACTTTTCGGATAAATTCTCGGGGAGAGAAGACAACTTTTTATGGCTGCTAATCGGCTCGGCGAACTTCTGGTTCGCAATAAATTAATCGATGAGAAACAACTCGTCAAGGCTCTCGAAGAGCAGAAAGCCAGTGGTGGCCGCCTTGGTGCCAGCCTGGTTAAACTCGGTTATCTGAAAGAAGAAGATCTCGCGGCTTTCCTGTCTCGTCAGTATGGCGTCCCTTCAATCAATCTCAGTGAATTTGAAATCGACGAAAGTGTCATTAAATTGATTCCTTCAGAGGTTGTGCAGAAGTACCAGTTGATGCCGGTTAATCGTGCTGGCTCTACGCTGATCGTTGCCATGGCAGATCCATCCAACATCTTTGCCATTGACGATATCAAATTCATGACTGGCTACAACGTCGAAGTTGTCGTGGCCGCTGAAGCAAGCATCAAGGCTGCAATCGACAAATATTATGATCAGAGTGCCTCTTTTGATGATGTCATGGGCGACCTTGATGATATCGACCTTGAGGTTGTCGACGAAGAGGATGATGTTGATCTCGGTGCCTTGGAGAAATCCAGTGAGGATGCTCCGGTTGTTAAACTGGTTAACCTGACACTCACCGATGCGATCAAGAAAGGTGCCTCTGATATCCATGTTGAACCCTACGAAAAATCATTCCGGGTTCGTTATCGTATCGACGGCGTGCTACACGAGGTCATGAAACCACCGCTGAAGCTGAAGAACGCTCTTACCTCTCGTATCAAAATCATGTCTGAGATGGATATCTCTGAACGACGACTCCCTCAGGACGGTCGTATCAAGATCAAACTACCTGGCGGCAAAGACATGGACTACCGTGTGAGTTGCCTACCGACTTTGTTTGGCGAAAAGATCGTTCTGCGTCTGCTTGATAAATCGAACCTGCAGCTTGATATGACCAAACTTGGTTACGAAGAGACGTCGCTGAAGTGGTTCAAGGAGCAGATTCACAAGCCTTTCGGCATGGTTCTGGTCACCGGTCCAACCGGTTCCGGTAAAACCGTTTCTCTCTATTCTGCCCTGGGTGAATTGAACACGCCCTCGGAGAACATCTCAACTGCTGAAGATCCTGTCGAATTTAACTTCGCTGGTATTAATCAGTGTCAGATGCATGACGAGATCGGCCTCAACTTTGCCGCTGCCCTGCGTTCCTTTTTACGTCAGGATCCGGATATCATCATGATTGGTGAAATCCGTGACTTCGAGACGGCCGAGATCGGTGTCAAGGCTGCGTTGACTGGGCACTTGGTGCTCTCTACTCTACATACCAACGATTGCCCAAGTACCGTCAACCGACTGCTCAATATGGGCATCGAACCTTTCCTGGTGGCTTCAGCTGTTAACCTGATTACCGGACAGCGTCTTGGCCGTCGACTTTGCAAAGAGTGTCAGATTCCAGAGGACATTCCCAAGGAAACTCTTATTCAGGCCGGAGTCCTTGAGAGCGATATTGATAGCTTTAATAGCTACAAGGGTGAAGGCTGCGCCAAGTGCAATGACACAGGTTACAAGGGCCGTGTCGGTTTCTACCAGGTCATGCCGATGTTTGAAGAGCTGCGTGAGTTGATTCTGGCCGGCGCTAACACCGCGGAAATAAAACGGGAATCGATGCGTCTGGGTGTCAAGACAATGCGTCAGGCAGCTTTGACAAAGATGGATGAAAGAATCACTTCATTTGAAGAGACTCTGCGTTGCACCATCGCTGATGATTAGGAGCGGGGGATAGGGGCTGGAGGCTGGAGAAATTCCCCCGAGACCCCAGCTCCTTGAAGCTAACTAGTGTCCATCCGGTAACTCCGGATGGACACAGGTGCAGTTTTCGATTTGGAAATGAGCAATTTTTCGCAAGGTCAAGGAAGTTAAGCATTTGAGCGGAGGCGTAGCACTTTACGCCGCACAATCAAATGTGCAGATTGACGCAGAGATTGCGGAAAAGGGCCGTTTCCGGACGAAAACTAACTAAAACGCGCTATGCGCCACATCGTACCAGGTGCCTTATGTCAGAATTTTCGATTCAGCAAATGCTCAAATCAATGGTGGAGCATGGAGCATCCGACCTCCATATCACGACCGGAACACCGCCTCAGATTCGCGTCAATGGCAAGTTGATGCCGATGAAAATGCGCTCCTTACTGCCGGCGGATACCAAGAATATCTGTTACAGTATCCTCACGGAAACCCAGAAGCGTAAATTCGAGGAGATGAACGAACTCGACTTCTCTTTTGGTGTCAAAGGTCTGGCTCGCTTCCGTGGTAATGTTTTCGTGCAACGTGGGGCTCTCGCCGGTGTCTTTCGCTTAATCCCCTACAAGTTTCTAACTTTTGATGAACTCGGTTTGCCACAGGTCATCAAAACAATTTCTGCTAAATCGAACGGTCTGGTGCTGGTGACCGGTCCCACTGGTTCCGGTAAGTCCACCACTCTGGCTTCAATTATTGATGCCATCAATGCTGAGCGTCAGGAACATATCGTAACGATCGAGGATCCGATTGAATATTTGCATCCGCACAAAAGATGTATCGTCAACCAACGCGAAGTAGGTACCGATACCTTTTCGTTCAAGAATGCTCTGAAATATATTCTCCGCCAGGATCCTGATGTTGTCCTGCTTGGTGAGTTGCGTGATCTGGAAACGATCGAAGCCGCACTCTCCATCGCTGAGACCGGCCACCTCTGCTTTGCAACCCTGCATACCAATGGCTGTGTACAAACAATCAATCGTCGTGTCGACGTTTTTCCGACCAACCAGCAACAACAGGTTCGCACTCAACTTTCGTTTGTCCTGGAAGGTGTTCTGTCGCAGACGCTGATGCCACGTCTGGATGGCAAGGGCCGGGCCTTGGCTCTTGAAATTATGGTTCCGAATACAGCAATTCGTGCCTTGATTCGTGACGATAAGGTCCACCAGCTTTACTCTCAAATGCAAATGGGACAAGAAAAATACGGTATGCAGACGATGAACCAATGCCTCTTTTCTCTCTTTCACGAGAAAAAAATATCGTTGGATGATGCCATGTCTCGCACACCTGATGTCGAAGAGCTCAAAGAGATGATCGCCAATCCTTCGGCAGCGCTCAAGCGTGGAGTCAAATCGGGGTCTGGTGTGAAAAGATAGAGGTGGGGTTGAGCTGTAACGCTGTAAGGTTGAGTCAGTGAGTTTTTTCTAATAACCGAAGAGGTTGATCATGGGTAAATTTGCTTGGGAAGGTACTACAAAGTCTGGTCAGTCCATGAAAGGGGAGATGGAAGCCCCTGATGACGCAGCTGTCCAGGCGCAACTTCGACGCCAGGGAATTTCGCCGGGGAAGATCAAGGAGCGTGGCAAGGGCTTTGATCTTGATATCAAAATCCCTGGCTTTGAGCCGAAGGTCACGACTAAAGACCTCGTTATTTTTATCCGGCAGTTTGCTACCATGATTGATGCTGGTCTGCCTCTGGTGCAATGCCTTGATATCCTGAGTAAACAACAGGAGAACAAAACATTCAAAACCATCCTTCTTCAAGTTAAGGAAGATGTTGAGTCTGGTTCTACCTTTGCCGATGCTTTAAAAAAACATCCTAAGGCATTCGACGCGCTTTTCGTTAACTTTGTGGCGGCCGGTGAAATCGGCGGTATTCTTGACACCATTCTCAACCGTCTGGCAGCCTATCTTGAAAAAGCAATGAAGTTAAAAAAACAGGTTAAGAGTGCCATGACCTATCCGATGACAATTGTCGGTATCGCTGTACTTGTTATTGCTGTCATCCTGGTTTTTGTTATCCCACAGTTCCAGTCTATGTTTGAAGGTATGGGCAGCCAGTTGCCAGTGCCGACCCTGATTGTTATCTGGCTGAGTGACGCTATCCAGAGATACTTCTTTCTTATTATTGGGGGGGGGTACGCAATTGTGTGGATACTCAAACGGATTTATGGAACGCCTAAAGGGGAGCTTTTCTTTGATGCACTTTTCCTGAAACTGCCGGTTATGGGGCCCCTGGTTCGCAAGGTTGCTGTTGCCAAGTTTACCAGGACGCTTGGCACCATGATCTCCAGTGGAGTGCCGATTCTGGATGGTCTGGATATTGTTGCCAAAACAGCGGGCAACAAGATTGTCGAGAACGCCATCTACAAAGTGGCCCAAAGTATCAGTGAAGGCAAAACAATTGCAGAGCCATTAGCCGAGTCCGGGGTCTTTCCTTCGATGGTCTGTCAGATGATTGCTGTTGGCGAGCAATCCGGTTCGATTGATACAATGCTTAATAAGGTCGCTGACTTTTATGATGATGAAGTCGATGATGCCGTTGGTAACCTGACAGCAATGATGGAACCGTTGCTAATGGTTTTCCTCGGCACTACTGTTGGCGGCCTGGTTGTCGCCATGTATATGCCTATTTTTGCAATGGGCGATGCGCTCGGCTAACATACGGGGATCTTGCAAAACGCCCTAAAGTTTGGCAATCGTCATTCCTGCGCAGGTGGAAATCCAGAAAAAGTAAAGGTTGTCAAAAAGACTGGATGCCCGCTTTTACGGAGGTGACGATTTTTGCAAGAGGCTCATATCCCTATGGCGGTAACGCCCGTTCGAAAATACTCTCATAATATCCCACGTCGCTTACTGTCGTGGTACCTTGCTGTCCGCCTGGCTGTGGTCTGCCTTTTTCTCGGCGGTACCATCCTCTATCAATTACAACAAGGTTCCTGGGCGGTCTCTGCAGCAGCCCGTTACCTGACTTATCTTACTCTTCTTGCTGTTCTGCAGACGTTTGTATCAGGTCTCCTCCTCGCTCGGATAAGGCGTCACCACCACTTCATCAATGCTCAGATCAGTTGGGATCTGCTCTTTATTGTCCTGATCATTTACTTAACCGGCGGTGTCGATAGCCTCTACTCTTTTTTGTTTATCCTGGTGATCATCGCCGCCAGTGTCTTCTGTCCCAGGCCACAGCTACTGGTGGTTGCCTCCGCTTCGTCTATTCTCTACGGCAGCTTGCTTGATCTCCAGTACTATGGTTACTTGCCACGTCTCGTCGGCCAGTCTTTACCGAAAGACTTGCAGCATTACGATGTCTTCTATGCGGTCTTTCTCCATGTCGGTGCCTTCTTTCTGACGGCTTTATTAAGCGGGGCGTTGGCAGAACGGCTGCGTCGTAGCGAAGAGGCACGAGAAAAGCGGGAGATTGACTACGGTGAACTGGAACGACTCAATCAGTCAATTTTGACTAATATTAACAGCGGTCTGATGGTCGTTAATGCTGCAGGGCGTATCCGTTCCTTCAATAATGCTGCCAGCAAGATCACCGGTTATCGTTTGGAAGAAGTTTACAACCGACCAATAGAAGCAATTTTCCCGGAATTCGATACTTTTGATTCGGAGGCATTGGATGGTGTCGACCGTGGTGAAATACATTATCGTCGAAGTGAAGAAAGCATACTTACTTTAGGCTATTCAGCCAGTCGGGTTGTTGATAAGGATAATGACAGCCTTGGGTTACTGATCGCTTTTCAGGATCTAACCGAGTTTAAGGCTCTTGAAGAACAATTGCATCGAGCTGATCGCCTGGCTGCTGTTGGTCGCCTTGCCTCAGGGTTGGCTCATGAGATTCGCAATCCTCTTGCGTCGATTAGTGGTTCGGTACAGCTTCTCCTCGAAGATGAGAAGGTCAATGATGAAGACCGGCAGTTAATGAACATTGTTGTTAAAGAGGCAGATCGTTTAAGCTTGTTGCTCAGCGATTTCCTCACTTTTGCTCGACCGGCACGGTTGCAGATAGAATTGATTGATATCGCTTTGCTGCTTGATGAATTGATTGCTCTGTTAAGCGTTAGTGGACAGTTCCCGGAGGTAATGATTGAAAAGGCCTATCGTGGGCCAATTTTGATGAATGTTGATCCTCAGAAAATGCATCAGGTCCTTTGGGATCTTCTCATCAATGCCGGAGAGGCAGCTAGCCCTGAAGGTAAGGTTCGAATCGAAATCAATGAAGGCCAAGGTGAGATTGTTATCGAGGATACCGGGGCAGGGATTGCTAAAGAGGATCAGGATAAATTGTTTGAGCCGTTTTATACGACCAAAGATAAGGGGACAGGGTTGGGGTTGGCCAATGTCTACGCAAATATAGAGGCTCACAAGGGGCGTATTTATGTTGAGCCTGGTAGCCTTGGTGGTGCTCGGTTTATTATTGAACTACCGGAAGGATGCCGGGCCTAGAGGATGGCCCTTCCAAAGCATCAATCGCAAATCAAGTTTTTTGTTTTACAGGGATGAAGGGGATGAAGAGGATAGGGCAAACCAAAAGCATTTTGATTGTTGTTTTATCCCTTTCATCCCCTTTATCCCTGTAAATTATGCGCTTTAACTATGTGCGATAAGGTTACAGACTGCCAATACCATGAGGAGGTGTTCTCAAAATGACCGCTGAATCGAATAAATATCGTATTTTGATCGTCGATGACGAAGAAAGTATGCGTGACTTTTTAAGTATCATGCTGCATCGCGAGGGTTACCATGTCGACACAGCTGTCGATGGTGCCCAGGCGGTGGTTCATTTGCGTGATCATAGCTATGACCTGGTTATCTCAGACATCAAGATGCCGCGTATGACTGGTCTGGAATTGCTTGCTCATATCAAGGAACGCACGCCGGAAACGGTGGTTCTGATGATGACTGCATTCTCATCAACAGATGAAGCCGTCGAAGCGATGAAGCAAGGCGCCTACGATTACATTACCAAACCGTTCAAAAATGAAGAGATCCGCCTGATTGTCAAAAACGCCCTGGAGCGTCGTGAATTACGCCAGGAGAACCTTGCTCTCAAAGAAGAATTGGGCAAGCGTTTCTCATTCGAAGGCTTGATTGGCAAATCAAAGGCCATGCAGGACGTTTTCACCATGGTCAAAAAGGTTGCAGCTAGCCCGGTCAAGGTCCTGGTTACTGGCGAGTCCGGTACCGGTAAAGAGCTGGTTGCGCGGGCAATTCATTACAACAGTGATCGTCGTGGCGGTCCTTTTGTTCCGATCAACTGCGGAGCCATCCCCGAGAATCTTCTGGAGAGTGAACTCTTTGGTCATGAAAAGGGTGCCTTCACTGGCGCTATCCGGCAAAAACCAGGCCTCTTTGAGACGGCCGCCAATGGTACGATCTTTCTTGATGAGATTGGTGAGTTGCCAGCCATGATGCAGGTCAAACTGCTAAGGGTGTTGCAGGAGAATGAATTCCGCCGGGTCGGCGGCACCAAAGATCTTAAGGCCGATGTGCGTGTTCTGGCAGCGACTAACCGACACCTCGAAGAGGCGGTCGCCGAGGGCCGCTTTCGTGAGGACCTTTATTACCGATTCAATGTCATTCGTGTCGATTTGCCACCGTTACGTCAGCGTCGCGAAGATATCCCTGTCATGATCGATTTTTTCTGGGAAAGGTTTACCGGCCAGAAAGAGGTTAAGGTCTCTGAAGATGCTATGAGACGTCTGATCGACTATCAGTGGCCGGGGAATGTCCGTGAACTGGAAAATGTCATTGAGCGGGCTACAGTGCTGGGCAAAGAGAATGAAATAACTCTCGACTGCCTACCGCCCAACCTTGTTACTGGTATGTCCTCTTCGGTCACACCTCTGACTGATGTCCCCGACTCCGGCATGGATCTCGACGCCTACCTCGGTGAAATTGAAAAGGAGATTCTGGTTAAGGCGCTTGCCAAGACAGATGGTGTGCGCAAGGGCGCTGCGGGACTGTTAGGTATTACCTTCCGCTCGATCCGCTATCGTCTCTCCAAGTATGGTTTGGGTGATGATGACAATGGTGACGAATGATTGATGGCAGCAAGATTCTTTTGCCATTATCTCTCAGGTGTTAATAACTTTTCATAACGATAAAAACGCCCAAAGAACTCTGTGATGCCCAATTTTGTCACCCTGCCTGTCACACCGTGTCCGCGAAGTGTGCCAACAAAAGGAACTCTCGTAGCAGAGATTCGTGCTAAACGCCGTTATTATGGGTTTTAGCTCTTTTTGCAGTGGTTGGCACGGCGCTTGCTTTTATTTCGTATTCAAGTGATGAGAGTCAAGTGTTTCAGCTTTACGACTATTAACATGGACACGGTGTCCACATTCGAAAAGGAGAAAATTATGCTTAGCAAGTTCCGCTTCCGTAAGAACCAAAAGGGTTTCACCCTGATCGAGCTGCTGATCGTTGTTGCGATCATCGGTATCCTGGCTGCTATCGCCATTCCGCAGTTCTCGTCTTATCGTCAGAAAGCGTACAATAGCGCGGCTCAGAGCGACCTGAAAAACTCTAAGACAGGATTCGAAGCATTTATGGCGGACAACCAGAGCTATCCTGCGACCCTTAGCATTACTGCTCCTTAATCTAAATCATCTATTCATTGGAGATTATTATGAAAAAATATTTCGTTCTTTTTATCGTTATGCTTGCTCTGACTGCAGGCAGTGCTTTTGCTGCCGGGTCTGCAACTCTTAACAAGGGTGCTAACCCTGACACTGGCGGTGGTACTCTCGTTGCCGAGTCCCCTGCAATTGCTACTATTTCCAAGATGTCCAAGGGCGTCTTTGTAACAGCGAACACCACCTTGCTCGGTTACACTCTTTTTACTCCTCATCTCAATGGTTCGAAAGCTTATGGCTCGGCCCATGACTCTACGGCTCTCTATACTCAGGAAATCGATCCTGCAGACATTGTTGCTCCTACTGCCTACGGTCAGGTTGAATTTGCAACTTTGTGGACCGCTCTGTAAGAATATTGGTTAATTACCACAATCAAAGGCTGGTGTGAGTCAACCTCACACCGGCCTTTTTACTATTCAAACTATGTACTCTCAAATTAATGTTCTGGTTAAGAATAACCTGCGCGCCATACTGCGTGATCGCGTTTTACACGCGGTTCTGGGAGTGGCGCTTGTCATGATTCTGCTGGTCCCATCTTTGAGCAGTTTCTCTATGCGCCAAGTCCAGGAACTTTCGATCACACTTTCTCTCTCGGCGACATCTCTGATCCTGTTGGTGGTTACCCTGTTGCTTGGGTCGTCATCGGTCTGGAGAGATATCGAACGTCGCTATACGGCATCGATCTTGACTTTGCCGCTTAGCAGGGGAGCATTTTTGTTCAGCAAGTTTGTCAGTATCGCCCTCTTTCTGATCCTCTGCACTATCGTGCTCGGCTTGGGCAGTGCTTTGGTAATTTCCCTGGCTTCAGATTCCTATCCTTCTGATTTGCCGATTCATTGGGGGAATATCTGTCTGGCCCTGGTCGGTGACGTCCTGAAATACCTGATACTAGCTTCCCTTGCCATATTGTTCTCAACCGTGAGCACCTCGTTTTATCTTCCTTTTTTCGGTACTGTGGCCATCTACTTTTGCGGCAGTGCCTCACAAGAGGTGTTTGAGTATGTGTCCGGTCAGTTCGGCCAAGAACTCAGCCCCGCAATAGTCAAGTCCATCACCGCGGTTTATTACTGTCTGCCCAATCTGTCGGCATTTGATTTTCAGATTCAGGCCGTGTACGGTTTGACGGTTCCAGTCGCGGGGCTGTTGCTTTCTGCCTTGTATGCCTTGGTCTATATCGGTATTCTGCTGGGGCTGGCTATTTATGCATTCGGTCGTCGGGAATTGCCGTGAAATGGCGTCTTGGCTTTGCTGCTCTGGTGGTTGTCTATGCTCTTCTTCTGTCGCCATTTACGGGCTATTTGGAGAAGCGGCCGGTCGAAGTCAAGCTTGGTTACCTCCCTCACCCGCAGGTGCTCAAAGTCGCCTCCGGAGAGCATAGAACCACTGTTGCCGAGATGGCGGTATTGAGGGTTTTGTTCTATTTTGGTTCGGTCCTCCAGAAGTTTGAGGAGAACGTGATCCTTCGTCCCGAATTCATGAACATGTACAAAATGCTCCAGAGTAGTCTTTATCTGGATCCTTACAATATGGACGCATATTACTTTGCTCAGGCCTCTTTTACCTGGGATCTTGGGCGGATTAAAGAAGTGAACCATCTCTTGAAGATTGGCATGGAAAAGCGTGATTGGGATTACTGGATACCTTTCTATCTCGGTTTTAATTACGCCTACTTTCTGAAGGATTACGTACAGGCCGCTGGCTACATGCAACGGGCTGCAGAACTGTCTGGCAACCCTTTGTTCACCAACTTGGCGGCCCGCTACTTCTATGAATCGGAGCAAACTGCTTTCGGGCTGGCCTTTCTTGAAACGATGATTGAAGGTGCCAAGGATCCTGCTGTGAAGAGTCACTACGCAATGCGTCGTGATGCTTTGCTGGCGATGAGCATTCTTGAGGAAGCACAGAATATGTACCTTGACCAGTTTGGTGGTGGAGTCGAAACTCTTCAGCAACTAGTTACCTCTGGTATATTGGAAGATTTACCGGTAGATCCCTACGGCGGCTCCTTTTATCTAGATGACCACGGCAAGGTGCGAACGACCAGCAAATTAGCTGCTTCCGACCAATGACTTTTTATGGATGTTGCCATGAAGCCAATTGAAGTTGATAAGTTGACAAAGACGTTCCGCGGCAAGCGAGGTCGCCGTATTGAGGCTTTGAAAGAGTTGTCTCTCGGGGTGGCCGATGGCGAGGTCTTGGGATTTCTTGGACCAAACGGTGCTGGCAAGAGTACCACGATTAAGACCTTGGTTGGCCAGATTCGTCCCACTTCTGGCAAGGCGATGCTGTTCGGGGAGCTGGCTGGGTCGACTGAGGCCCGAAAAAGGATCGGCTATCTCCCAGAGAACCCAGCCTTCTACGATTTTCTAACGGCTCGTGAATACCTTGATCTGGTCGGCCAGACCTTCGGCATGGATTCTGCCGCCATTTGTCGTGAATCTGATCGGGTTCTTGAAATTATGGCGTTGACAGAGGCGGCCGAGCGTTCGATCCGCGGATACAGCAAAGGGATGGTTCAGCGACTTGGGTTGGCACAGACCCTGTTGCATGATCCCGATCTCTATATCCTTGATGAACCAATGAGCGGTCTCGATCCGGTTGGGCGGGCCTTGGTTAGGGACTTGATTCTCGATCTAAAACTGCGTGGTAAAACGGTTTTCTTCAGCACTCACGTGATTGCCGATGTTGAAGCGGTCTGCGATCGGGTCGCAATTATTGCCCAGGGTGAGCTGCGCGCGGAAAATGCCGTCAGTGATATTATTGCCGAAGGCATTGAGGGTTACCGAGTCCGCCTGGAACAACCTCCCCCTCCTGAACTGCAGGAATATCTGGATGGAGAACTGGCTGTGAAGACAGGTGACCTCTACGTCCCTCGACATCACTTCAATGCTTTCATGCAACAGGTCGATCAAGCCGGCTGCGCCATTCATCTCATTGAGCCGCGCCGCAAGAGCCTAGAAGATTTTTTTCTCAAGACCATTTCTTGAAGGGACCATGAAGATAAAGACTTGGCATGCTCTCGCACTTCTCTCCTGTGCCGTTCTGGTTGCTTATTATCCGGCCTTGTCTGCGCCTCTCAATACCGTGGACGATGTTCGTCTGGTGAACCACTTGTTGAACCAGGAAAACTTTTCCTGGCGTGATTATCTGGTTCCCGGTTCGGGAAGTTACTACCGGCCCTTGATCAACAGTTCATTTATACTTGACCGGATTCTCTGGGGCATGGAAGCGCCCTTGATGCATCTTGAAAATGTTATCCTGCACCTGATTAATACTCTGCTGGTCTTTGCCTTGGCGCGCCAGTTGGCTTGTTTCCTGGGCCGGTCCGGACTTGGAATGCCGACAGTTACAGCTCTGATCTTCGGACTGCATCCGATCAATGTCGAAGCGGTGGCCTGGATTTCTGGCCGTGCCGATCTGTTGGCCGGAACTTTCGTGCTGCTGACTTTGTATTGTTTCTGGCGCTACCTATCGGTCGGCAACTTACTCTGGTTACTGTTTGCAGTATTCAGCTTTTTTCTCGGATGTCTGGCTAAGGAGACGGCCCTTTTCGTCTTGCCTGGATTGTTCCTGCTTACTTGGGCCCGGTCCAGTTCTCCGTTCTTTAAGGCCCTGCCGTTCTGGCGGTCAATGCTCAAGCCGCTACTGACTCAGATCCCCTTTGCTGCAGCAGCTACGGTCTATTTTCTACTGCGCTCCTGGGCGCTACATGGTCGTGACCTTGGGTTGCGGCATGTGACTCGTCTGGCGGCAGTTTCTGATGCTCTGCCTGTTCCGCATGCGGTGACGGAGGCTCAGCCGTTCTCACTGGACCCCCTGCTTCTCAAAGCAGAGTCTCTTATTGCGATTTCCGGGTTTTACGCGAAAAAACTTTTTTGGCCATTTCCGCTGAATTTCGGTATCATAGATGTCCCAGATGGTTACTTCTGGCTCGGAGTTGTGCTGCTGTTGACAGCTATCATCCTGTTTCGTCGGCACACCATTGCCAGCGGTCTGGCTTTGACCGCCATGAGCCTTGGGTCGATCGCTCTGCTGGTAGCTTTAGGTGGCATTTCCTGGACACCAATTGCAGAGCGTTATATGTATATTCCTGCTGCGGTTCTCTCTTTGAGCTGCATGTCGGCAGCCACTGGTGCCGTATTCAGTGGCTCGAACCGACTTCTGCTTGGGTTTGTTGTGGCTCTGATAATCCTGTTTTTCGCTGGAACTTTTCAGCGTAGTCTGGTCTGGCAGGACAATGGCACACTCTTTGCCGATACTGTTGAGAAGTCCCCTGGTTTTGCCGCAGCGAAGAATGGACTTGCTTTGGCCCTGCTGGCGAAGGGCCAAAATCAAAAGGCATATGATATTTTGCGAGATCTTGACCTGCCTGATTTTCAGGTTGCGTCACTGAACCGGATCATGGTTCTCGCTGCAGAAGGACGGTTGGAGGAGGCTCGATCACTGCTGCTGGAGAGATTACAGAATCCGGGCCCTTATGAAACGACAATCCATCTGAAGTTGGTCGGCATCCTCGAACGGATGATCAACAGTGCCCCTACTGTCCAGCAGGCACGGGAGCACCAGGAGGAAGCAGTTTTCTATCTTCATAAAGTCTGGAAAAGGACAGAAGACCCTTTCTTCCTTTATCGAAAAGGGCAATTTCAGATAGCACTCGGTGATCATAGCGGTGCTCGGGAAAGTTTTTCTCTAGCGGCTAAACTTCTACCGGCCGATTCTATGTATAGGGATCCGGCCAGGAAATTGGCACACTCAATCCAATGACCAAGAACCTCTTGCCCTATATACAACTTCTGAGACCGCACCAGTGGATAAAGAACCTGATGTTGTTTTTCCCACCGTTATTAAGTGGCGCACTATTTAATCCTGGTATGGCCGTGCGAGGACTTCTGCCATTCCTTGCCTTTTGTTGTGCTTCCAGCTCAATGTATGTTTTCAACGATCTAATCGATCAGAAGCGCGACACCCTTCATCCTGACAAGAAGAACCGTCCACTGCCATCCGGCAAGGTTTACCGTAGTACAGCTATGTTTATCTGTGCCTTGCTGTTTGTGGCCGCCATGCTTTTGAGCTGGCAGATATCAGCCAGATTTATCAGTTTTGTCTTGATCTATTCTGTGGTTACAGCTCTCTACAGTTTGATTCTGAAGGACCTGCCGATCATTGATTTGTTTTGTATCGCACTCGGTTTTGTTCTGCGTCTTTACAGTGGAGGTGAAGCCTTCGGTGTCTTTATCTCTGATTGGCTGTTCTTGACGGTTTTTCTGCTCGCTATTTTCCTGAGTGTGGGCAAGCGCTACAGTGAAAGGAGCTCTCTCGGGGATGTTGCGGGATCGCATCGGCGTACGCTCGAAATTTACCCGGACGGTTTCCTTGAAAGTGCCATGTATCTCTCCGGTTCTGCCGTTCTGGTTACCTATTCTATTTATGCTACGTCAACACCGTTGATGGTCTATTCCGTACCTCTTTGCCTCTTTGGGTTGTTTCGCTATCTAATGCGGATTAAGTTAGGCTTGGGAGGGGATCCCACTGAAGCTCTGATCAAGGATGCCCCGTTATTGATCACTGGAATCCTCTGGCTTACTCTGGTGAGTTGGTGTGTTTACCAATGAAGCGATGCTATGTTTTGTTGGTGAACTGGAACGGTTGGTTCGATACCATAGAATGTCTGGAAAGCCTTTTTAGCACCGGTTGTCAGAACCCGAAGGTCGTTGTGTGCGACAATGGCTCAGATGACGGCTCCCTTCACCGCATCCGTGAGTGGGCAAGGGGAAACACCGGCTATTCTTCCGCTCCAGGCAGTCCTCTGGGTAAACTCTCGCGTCCTGAAGTAGCAAAGCCAATCCCCTTTGCCGAATACGATAGAACTCAGGCTGAAAAGGGGGGAGATACAACTATCGATCCTGAACTGGTGCTGATTGATACAGTAGCCAACCTCGGGTTTGCAGGTGGCAATAACGTCGGTCTTCGCTACCTGATGTCGCGACCTGATTTTGACTATGTCTGGCTGCTGAACAATGATACGGTTGTGGCCGCCAATGCCCTGCAGGCCTTGGTCGACCGCATGGAAGTAAGGCCTGATGCCGGAATGTGTGGTTCGACTCTTTTACATTATGATGACCCGGACAAAGTCCAGGCTCGAGGGGGAGGTTGGTATTGTAAATGGTTGGGCCTGCCCTGGCACCTCGGCCAGTTGAGGCACGCTGATGCGCCGGTTAATCTTGAGCGTATCGAACGTTGGATGAGCTATGTCGTCGGGGCCTCGCTATTTGTCAGCCGCGATTTCCTGGAAGAAATCGGTTTGATGACCGAGGACTATTTCCTGTTTTACGAAGAACTCGATTGGGCCGTGCGAAGTCGTGGCCGATTCCGGATGGCGTACGCCCCTCTCAGCAGAGTGTATCACAAGATCGGAGGCAGTGTCGGCACAAGTTCCAATCCTTGCAGGAAAAGTCGAACCTGTGATTTTTATGCGATCAGGAACCGGTTGCTGTTTACCCGGCGCTTCCATCCAAAAGTCTTGCCGACTATTTACTTGTCTGTTCTGACCGCCTTGCTGGTACGCTTGATGGCTGGGCACTGGAGTCGGGCCGGGATGATCTGGCGCCTGCTGACAAGTCGCGACCTGATTCGTGAAACCGTGGAGACGAATGGACAGTCTTAAACTATGGCTGCGGCAGAGGTTGGGACGATACAGTTATTCTTTTGTTGAAAGCTACTATTTCTGCCGCTATCAACTGCTTTACCGGGGTAATAAGCGAATCTGCCCTTGTTGCTCGGCCAGACTTAAAAAGTTTCTGCCGATGCGGACACGTGCGGGAATACTTGTTCCGTCTGTCATGTGCCCTCGTTGTGACGCTCACCCCCGGCATCGACTTCTATGGCACTATCTCTGCGCAGAGCATGGTGAGCTGTTCGAGAGTAAGTTGCAGCTCCTTCATGTTGCCCCGGAATTCTGTTTCGCACGGTATTTCCGCAAGATGAAAAACCTGTATTATGTGACAGTGGATCTTGAAATGTCGCAGGTTGATTGCCGGGCTGATGTCTGCCGTCTGCCGTTTGCAGAGGATAGCTTTGATGTACTGTTCTGCAATCATGTTCTGGAACATGTCCCTGCTGACAGGGAGGCGATATCGGAACTGTTCCGGATCCTCCGTCCTGGTGGGTGGGCACTGCTCCAGGTCCCGATTGACAGGAAACGCAGTCAGACTCTGGAGGATGAGACGATCATCAGCCCAAAGGAGCGAGAGCGATGCTTCGGGCAGTATGATCATGTACGGCAATATGGCACGGATTTCCAAGGTCGACTAGCTGGAGCCGGTTTTGCCGTAGAGATTTTGGCGTATCCTGATACATTGAGCGCAACAGTGGTTGAACAATGCGGCCTTGACCCGGACGAGACCATCTACCTCTGTCGTAAAAATGCTGCCAATGCTGATATGTTAAGGATGGTCTAAGGTGAAAGTTTCTGTCATTACAGTCTGCTTTAACAGTTGCAAATTTATTCGCCAGACGATTGAGAGCGTTCTATCTCAGACTTTCCCCAATCTTGAATACGTGATCGTCGATGGTGGCTCGACCGATGGCACGATTGACCTGATCCGCCAGTATGCTGAAACAGATTCGCGCGTTGTCTGGCGCTCAGAACCGGACAAGGGGATCTCCGATGCAATGAACAAGGGGGGGGCGATGGCTTCTGGAGACGTGGTTGCCCATCTCAATTCGGATGATTATTACGCGCATTCCGGAGTGATCTCGCAGGTGGTTGAGTGTTTTGTCTCCAATCCGGCAGCGACCTGGCTTACGGCTGGTTTCAATTTCATGTCAGAAGATGGTGAATTTCTCAAAGAGGTCAACGTGCGCAGGTATTCATTTAGGCGGCTTATACGCGGCAATATTATTCTGCACCCTGCGACCTTTATCAAGCGCGATGCCTTTTACTCGGCCGGGGCTCTCGATGAGTCCTTGAACTATTGCATGGATTACGATTTGTTCCTGCGCCTGGGCAGTCGTGCGGCCCCGTTGTTGCTGGGTGAACAATTGACCTGTTTCAGGGTGCATGATGACAGTCGGTCCATTTCCCAGTCGGAACAGGCTTATGCCGAGGAGTTTCGTGTCAGAATGAATTACCTCGATAAACTTGGAAAATTGACTTGGTTCTACGTACTCGATTATCAGATAAAGAGTAGACTGAACCGGTTCTTCTATCGAGGATTGCTCGCCTCTAATCGGAAGCAGCAGTGATTCTGGGATCTGTATGGCAAAAGTAACAATCGCTATCCCATGTTACAACCATGGTGAGTTTCTACTAGAAACACTCGACTCGGTGCATGCCCAGTCGTTTGACGATTACGAAGTTGTTATCGTTGATGATGGTTCGACTGACCAGGCGACCTGTGACCTGCTCAGCAGTCTGTGTCGACCCAAGGTCAAGGTTGTCCATACAAAAAATAATGGTGTCTCGGCAGCACGGAACAGGGCAATTGCAGAGGCTACAGGTGAATATATCTTGCCACTCGATGCAGATGACATGATCGCTCCGACCTATTTGGAGAAGGCTGTTGCCGTCTTAGAGGCACAACCGGACGTCGCTGTTGTGTTCGGAGAGCGGCTCATGTTCGGTGAACAAGAAGGGGTGTTGTCCCTACCGGATTACGACCCGCGCAGACTGCTGGTAGAAAACCTCATCTACCCCGCGGCGATGTTCAGGAAGACCGACTGGCAGAAGGTCGGTGGCTATTGTGATGCGATGGTCCATGGTTGGGAGGACTGGGAATTTTGGATTTCCATGTCTCGCCTCAACAAGAGGGTCGTCAAACTGCCAGTAACGCTTTTTCTCTATCGGGTTAGAGGTTCATCCCGTGATCACTCCTTGGGGTTTATCAGGAAACTGGCTATGTTCAGCCTGATGGTCTGGCGACATAAGCCTCTTTATTTCAGAAACTTTGTCTACGTCCTGAAAAAACTTTCTAATCATATCCTTTTTGGTACACAGCTTTCTCGGTGATTGATACTGAATCGCGTAGCTCCGAATTCGTTGGAAATTGTTGTGTGCTATGTGATGACAATGTCAACTTATGTGCCATTGATGTGCTATGAAAAATAAGGTAGGAAAATGTCGTACATTTTAAGTGAGAACGGTGCTAAAATTGTGCGGTCTTGATAACTTAGGATTTATGGTATTTTTGAAGCTTGACACAGCATGGCTTTGAACTGTGGTTCGCTAAATCGATTAAATAGATGCTTTTGCCGTCGTGTACCCTCAAATTTAATGATTGATTTAGATTGAAAATGGGTCGTAGATCAACAAATCAACCAACCGATAAAGTCCAACTAATGGTCTCATGATGAGCAACTTAGCCTTGAAGGAAACTGTCTATTCTCCGGATTCCCAGTTGCGGAATCCTCGCCTGCTGGTACGCGAGATGCTGGCTGACTTGATGGCTTCGCGCGGGTTGGCTTGGCGTTTGTTCGTACGCAACATCAGCGCCCAGTATCGGCAGTCCCTGCTCGGCTATCTATGGGCTTTTCTGCCGCCGCTTTTCACCATGGCGGTCTGGGTATTTCTCAACGAGCAAAATATTATCAATGTCGAAGATCCGGGTATACCTGATCCCGTGTTTGTGCTGACCGGAACGGTGCTCTGGCAGACTTTCGTTGATGCGATCAACAGTCCTCTTAAAGTGGTAAACGAGTCAAGGGGGATGCTTGCCAAAATCAACTTTCCACGCGAAGCATTGATTCTAGCCGGGCTCGGCGAAGTGCTCTTCAATTTTGCCATCCGTGTCCTGTTGTTGGTGGCAATCTTTACCTGGTTCCAAATTGCGGTCCCAGCGACAGTTCCACTTGTCCTGCCGGGTGTACTGGCTTTAATTACCTTAGGTCTGATGTTCGGTATTCTGCTGACACCTCTTGGTGTGCTCTACAGTGATATCGGCCGCGGGATCAGTATCATTACCGGGTTTTGGTTCTTCTTGACCCCGGTGGTTTATCCAATGCCGAAGAGCGGTATCGCTGCTGAATTCGCACAACTCAACCCCGTGACGCCAGTGCTGATCACTGTGAGAGAGTGGTTGACTCTCGGAAGAGCAAGCCAGTTAACGGGGTTTTGGATCGTTTCGACTGTTTCTGTGGTTTTCTTGCTGTTTGGCTGGCTGCTTTACCGTATCGCCATGCCGCACCTCATCGCGCGTATGAGCGCTTAAGTTCAGAAGATTATGAGTAACGACGTTCTGATCAAGGTTGATAATGTATCGAAGAAGTTCTGCCGCACGCTGAAGCGTTCGCTCTGGTATGGGGTGAAGGATGTGGTCGGAGAAGTGTTTTGTCGCGCGGGGAACCAGGACGACCTGCGCACCGGTGAGTTCTGGTCGGTTAAGGATGTCTCCTTTGAGCTTAAGCGTGGGGAATGTCTGGGTCTGATTGGTCCAAATGGTGCTGGTAAAAGTACCCTTCTTAAAATGTTGAATGGACTCATTAAGCCTGACCGAGGTGAAATTAGAATGCGTGGTCGAGTAGGTGCGTTGATTGAACTGGGTGCAGGGTTCAATCCCATTTTGACCGGCCGAGAAAACATCTATGTTAATGGCTCAGTCCTCGGTCTTCGCAAAAAAGAAATTGATCGTAAATTAGAAGCAATTATTGAATTTGCAGAAATTGAGGATGCCCTTGACACCCCCGTCCAAAATTATAGCTCGGGCATGAAGGTCAGGCTTGGTTTTGCCATAGCCGCTCAGATGGAGCCAGATGTTCTCCTCATCGATGAGGTGTTGGCTGTCGGTGACGCTGGGTTCCAAATGAAATGCTTTAATAAGATCAACGAAATTTCTCAAAAGGCTGCAGTTATCTTTGTGTCTCATTCGATGCATTATGTTGGCAGAATTAGTTCTGATGTCCTGCTGATGGGAGGAGGCCTCACCGTATATTCTGGCAAGTCCGTGCAGGAAGGGATAAGTCGTTATTTTGAGAATTTCCAAAACAAACAATTGCTTATTTCGGGGAGCGGAAAAGCAAAGCTCGAGCACCTTCAACTGTCAACCAATGGGAATTGTGATGCAGATGATCTGTTGGAAATTGATTATGGTGATGATTTGCAAGTCCAAATGCAGTTGTCCATCGACAATAGCGTCAAACAATTTAGAGTGAGCTTGGCTTTTTTTGATCGTACTATGCAGATTGTGGCTGAATGCTCATCCCTGGCTGCCACGGGTAAGCATTTTAGTGATTTACAGGATATGTGCCTTTTGCAGATTGTTATTCCAAAAATGTTACTGAGTAATGGAGTTTATTCCGTAACCTTTTCGGTAACTGGTGTTGATGGTAATGATTGGGGCGAGGTACTGTTGCGATGTCAAAATGCCAAGCAAATTAAGGTTATGGGAGGCTTCCCTATGGCCTTTGCACCTGTTCAGTTGCCTAGCAATTGGTTGTTAAACTGAGTTGTTGAAGATATGGTGAGTCTCATGCGTTTGATGACTAAAAGCTTTTGGCGAAAGAAAAAGTCGATTGATGCTAGAGATCAAAATAATTGCAGGCTGGATAAACTTGTTCTGCCAATTCAAGACAATGAAATGCCATTGCTTAAGGTGAATTGTTATGACTTGAAAGCCAGTGAGTATTCTTTTTTTGTTGATAGTGAATATTTAGAACAATACAAGTCCCTGGGGTATCCTCATAAAAAGCTACTGTAATTCTTCTTTTCTTATCGCTTACTTGATATACACTCAGACGATGTCCTTTTGGATGCTGCTGGTGGAAATGCCCTTTTCTTGAAAATTATGTTTGAAAAGGTTGGCTGTAAATGCCTTCTGAATGACCATCTGTATGTAGGTGTTGAGGAAAAAGACAACATCCGATACATAGGTGGTGATGTCTGTGCAATAGATTTGCCAGATGCTTCCGTGTCAAAAATATCATGCCACCATTCTTTCGAACATTTTCACGGAAAAAAGGATATTGGCTTTATTAGAGAACTAGGGCGTTTACTCAAACATGGAGGAGAGGCTGTTGTTCTCCCCTTGTTTTTGTCTGGGAATTATTTTGAAACTTGGAACAAGTCGACGGGCTATAAGTTTGACCCGTTGGCAGAAACGCTTCTAGATGAAACGGCAACTTTACCTGGGAGTGAGAATACAGGGTTTTTCGCTCGTGTTTATGATGAGGAAGCACTGCAAAGAAGAGGTTTAGCCGTTGCAGAAAGGGCAGGCCTCTCCACCACTATATGTAGATGTATTCTGAATGGGGTCGATGTCCCAGATATGACCCGGAACGCTGGCGCTTTAATCAATAACCCGATGCGTGCTATACACTTTAAAAAACAATGAACCTCTTCGTTTATTCTGCGCTGCAAAAAAAAACTCTACCTATGTCTGAATTATTTTTTGCATGGAAGTATCACGGGGCATCATTTAAGTTATTTCTATACCTCAAGGAAGCTAGAAAGTGTACATCTCAGGGAATGGCTCAACATCCTTGACCGATTTGATCTAAACTGTTCAGCTCTCACTTCCCGGCCTATCCCACCCGTTTTATCTGTTGCAGACTTTGCTGAATATTTAGCCGATTTTTATGCCATTTGGTCACAACTTGTCCTGGAGGACAAGTCAGTTGCCGAAGTCATTCGCTTGCCTGAAGGGCAGGTATATGAGGATTGGTTGCAAAGGGGAGGGGAGGCCAATCAATACTGGCCTGTTCATCGGCTTAAAGAAATTCTCAATTCTGAATATCAAGATTTGTTCTTGAAAACACTAGTCCATGGTAGTGTCGGAACATTAGATGATGTTGCGGGTTTCAGTGATCTTGATCTAGCCTTTATTGTGAAGAAAGAGGTGCTGTGTAACAAGGGGCAACTCCTCAAGTTACGGAGATTCAGTGTTGACTCACTGTGCCTAACTTATGCGTTCGATCCCTATATGCATCATGGCCCATATTACCTTTCTGAAATAGATTTATCTTATTATCCTGAATCGCTTTTCCCTTCGGTATTGTTTCAACACGGTGTGGCTTTAAACCCGCAAAAAGATGAAATCTTTTATCGTGGATACTCTGCGAATATCTTTGCGGATGATTTGTTTGACGGATACCTCAGACATTTTAGAGACTACATTGACCATAATCGTTATATAGACAACAGTTATGACCTTGAGCTGTTGTTAGGTTCTATAGCGATTTTGCCAGCATTGTTCCTGCAGAGGATAACTGGTGTTTATCGCTACAAGCGTGACACCTTTTCGGAAGCGAGAGTCCATTTTGACGAAGATGCATGGCAACCAATAGAAATTGCAACAGATCTGAGACAGGAACTTAAGCCTAGATGGCGCCCCCGTAAAGATCAGGTTGAAACGGCGCTAAGGCTTAAGTGGCCAGGTCTACTACAGAAGTTGGCATTGGAATGTTCCGATGATCCGGAACGGTTTATTTCTGTAAATCAGAAACTTCGTGAAGGGCTTTTAAATGATGTCGTTGCTCTTTGTCTCTCTATGAAACGGGCAATTTGTCAAGAGGCCTCTCCTCAGCAGATTTGGTCGGGCGGAGCGGCAGCAACACTTGAAAGGGCATTCTTTGGGCATTTAACAAGTACGGAATACACAGACCTTCCTTTCACGGCAATTCCCGAAAATTACGATAACGCTAAACAATCTTTGCTTGACGTCTGGACAACACAAGACATTAAGCCGATTTCCATCTATCAGATTGGTTCAGTCAACGCTCTTGGGCATTCTGATTTGGATTTTGTTGTTGTCTGGCCCAATGATCAGAATATTCCACATGATAAATTCCATCCCACAAACTTCGATTTGTCAATGCGTAAGTATCTGGTCCATGCCCCTTATTTTTGTACACGGGAACTTTGGCAGGAATTGTATGCCTGGTATCCAACCTTTAATTTAAAGCACTTATGGGGAGAAGTGCTTTCCATGCCTCGCCAAATGGATGAAGAAATCGGGCCTGGATTAGCGCTGTCGCACCTTGTGGATACACTCCTGATTAAAATGCCGGAGGATTTACTTTTCTATTCCCTCCAGAGGCCCGTCCGCCAGCGTGTTGTTATCAATACCCTGTATAGCCTCAGATACACAGTAGAACTCGCTCGAATGGCAGGTCTTGACGTGCCGTCAAAGCACTTGGACTTTATGGGTAAGGTTAAGAATTTACGTGTAGAATGGTTCCAATCTGTTGGTGACAGTACAGAAAGGTTAATGATACTTTGCTCTGAGGCATTGTCGATAATTGGTGAACTTCAACAACTTGCATGTGCAAAGATACAAAATATTTGTAAGCTTGAGGATAAGGCGTGCGCACAGACCGAGTGGACGATGAGCTCTTATCGTCATACGCTTGATCAGTACTTGCGGCATTATATTAATTGTGGCCGCCCTCTCAGTATTGCTCCCCCCAAGGCTTTTCTGGCCTTTCTTGGGTGTTATAGCTCGTTAGAGCCGCGAGTAAAGAGTTCTCTTGAGAAGTTTGGTTCGGTCTCTGATGCCTTCTGCTCTGATCAAGAATACCTGCCGGGGATAAGGTACCATGTTGCCAGTATGGTCAAATATGCTGAGAGTATGCTGCCTCTTGGGGTTCCCTCTTCAAAGTATTTAAGCCTTGGTTATTCACTAAAGAATGAAAATGATGTCATCCAGGAAAAAACTTACTTCGCAAAGGGATTTAGGGCGAGAATTAAATCGATGTTTAGACTGGAGTCCGCGCTTGATAGAGTAGATCGTTTTTTCCTGAGATGGGTTCTTCCTAAGTTGTGATAGATACAATAATCAAATGTTAATTAGGTTTATGGGGAATATGCTGACAGACCAATTTGTTAAGAAAAAAATTCATATGGCCGGTGTGGGGTTATCGTGTGTGATTAATCTCTTAAAAATATTTCTGATAAAGATATTTTTGGGAATTATAAAAAATAATAATAAAATCATTGTCATTTCTAAAGTCATACATCTTGGCGATATTGTAGCGTGTGAGCCTGTTGCAGAGCAGTATAGGATAAAATATCCGGAAGCCTTTATAATATGGTGTGTTGAAAAAAAATATAGAGAACTTATAGATAGTAACCCGGTTATTGATTACACGTTAGCTGTTAAATGCACAACGGAATGGTTGCTTTTTGTAAAATTAAACATATTCGACTCGGTTGTTGATCTTCATATTGAAAACAGATTCTGCCATTTATGTGGTATTTTCCTTAAAAAAAAGGACGGAAGTAATGGGGTAGATTTCGACAACTATTATCATTCTGGTAGTTTGATTAATGTGTTTTGTAAGGCGGCGAACATCGACGTCCCAATGATCGCACCGAAGGTTTACATTAACCGTAAAGTATACGATGGGCTCGAAAAATATGATCTTAGCGATCCTTATGTGGTGATACACTGTCTATCAAATGAAAGCTGTCGCGATTGGACTATAAAGAAATGGCGAGAATTATTAAGAAGGTTCAATGCTCGCAAGCCCGATATCAAAATAGTTGAGGTTGGGCTTTCCCCTCTGTTAAATGATGGATCGTTAAGACATTACCTTGATTTGTGTGGGGAGCTTTCTATACTGGAGACCGCTGCATTAATTAAAAGAGGATCTGTTTTTATTGGGGTCGACAGCGGTCCAGCTCATTTGGCAAATGCAGTTGATTCCAGAAGCGTGATTTTGCTTGGAAAGTATCGCTCATTCAAACGCTATATGCCTTATGCCGGCTTTTTTGATAAGTCGGATCTAGTTCGCATTCTTCGTAGTGATGGGCCCGCAGCTGATTTGTCAGTCGATGCTGTTTTGGGTGAATTGATAAACATTCTGGACGCTTGATGTTATTGTTATGACTAGATATGCACTTTAATTATAAGTTAATGTCGTCAACATGAACAGAGCCCGTTTGATAGCCTTTTATCTCCCTCAGTATCATCCTATCCCTGAAAATGATGAGTGGTGGGGCAATGGTTTCACTGAATGGGTCTCTGTTGCTAAGGCACGCCCTTTGTTTCGTGGGCACTACCAACCTCATGTCCCTGCAGATTTGGGGTGCTATGATCTTCGTCTTCCGGAGACAAGGTGCGCTCAAGCTGATTTGGCAAGAGATCACGGTATCGAAGGATTCTGTTATTGGCATTATTGGCTTGGCAATGGCCGGCAATTATTGCAACGTCCTTTCGAGGAAGTTCTGAATTCTGGCCGCCCTGATTTCCCGTTTTGTCTGGGATGGGCAAATCACGACTGGACCGGAGTCTGGTTTGGATCCCAAGGGAAGGTTCTTGCCAAACAAACGTACCCCGGACTTGATGATTATAAAGCACACTTTCGTCATCTGCTGCGGGCATTCAGTGATGACCGTTATATCACTGTCGATGGGAAGCCACTTTTTTATATCTATCTTCCATTTCAAATTCCAGAGATAAGAAGATTACTGGACCTTTGGAGGGAAATGGCCATTGATGCTGGATTGAAGGGGTTGCACATTGTTGGCGAAGGGGTTCAATCGGGTCAATGTGAAAAATATGGTATTGATGCGTGTGCCTATTCTCATCACCGCAAGATTTCTTATGCTGGTATCAATGGTAATACTTACTTGAAAAAACTGTTAATGACATACCGAAAATTTTTCAATCGTCCTGAAATCTACAACTACTGTGATGCAATGAAATTTTTCCTTAAGGCCGGTGAGATCCCAATCAATGAATATCCCTCCCTTGTGCCGGGGTGGGACCGTACTCCTAGACTTGGCTATCGCGGTGTGGTGTTAAAGGGGGCTAGCCCTGAGTTATTCAGGGCACATGTAAAAGATGCTTTGACAAGATGTAGTCACAAACCATATGAGCGAAAAATTCTATTTGTAAAGTCTTGGAATGAATGGGCTGAAGGAAATTACCTTGAGCCTGATTTAAAGTTTGGAAGGGCTTATCTGGAAGTCGTGAGAGACGAAGTCCTCGGGATAGACTCGTAGCGATCATTATGCCTAAAATCTCAATCATAATAAGATGTTACAATGAAGAGGAGCATATTGGCCGATTGCTTTCTGGCATCCTCCAGCAGGAGATGAAGGATTTTGAGATCGTTGTGGTTGATTCCGGGTCCACTGACGCCACCCTGGCGATAGCATCTCGTTACCCGATCAAGATCGTCTCTATCAAGAAAGAGGACTTTTCGTTCGGATATTCACTGAATGTTGGTTGCGAAGCTGCCGCGGGAGAGTTCTTCGTCATCGTCAGTGCGCACGTTTACCCGATTCATCATGATTGGCTGGATAATCTGCTGACGCCTTTTACTGATGAACGGGTTGGTTTGGTCTATGGTAAACAAAGGGGGAATGAAACAACCAAGTATTCAGAGCATCAGGTGTTCACAAAGTGGTTTCCCGATCAGTCGTCAACCAATCAGGGACATCCTTTTTGTAATAATGCCAATGCTACAGTCCGTAGAGGTCTGTGGGAACGTTTCCGTTATGATGAAAGCCTGACTGGCCTCGAAGACCTTGCGTTTGCTAAGCAACTCCTGGGTGCCGGGTACAAGATCGCTTATCAATCAAACGCTGAGGTCATTCATGTCCACAATGAATCTTCAAATGCTCTTTACAACCGATACCGGAGGGAAGCGATTGCCCTGAAAGAGATTCTTCCACACGAAAGATTCGGTTTTTACGATTTTCTCCACATGTACACGAAGAATGTGTTCAGTGATGCCTGTAAGGCCGCACGTGAGTTTATCTTCTGGCGCAATATTAATGAGATAGCGGTCTTTCGCTTTATGCAGTTTTTGGGGACTTATCGTGGTTATGTGCAGCATGGTAGCGTCTCAAGGCAGCTTAAAGAGAAGTTTTACTACCCTGGGGAGACGCAGTTGATGAAACGGGACGTGTCTGCTCAACGTCAAGCCAGGCCAGTTATTGATTATGCTGAACTCGAAGGACATGACGTTGACAAAAATCATTGATATCACACTGCCGATCACTGCGGAACTTCCAGCCTGGCCCGGTAGCCCAGGGTTGGTTGTCTCGGATGTCGCGTCCATTGATGAGGATGGTTATCACGAAACAAGCTTTTCCATGGGGTGTCATTACGGGACCCATATCGACGCTCCGAGCCATTTCCTGAAGAGTGGTGCCACTGTGGACGTCTTGCCACTCGATGTCTTGATCGGTAAGGCCTATGTGGCAAATCTGTGTGGAAAGGCTTCAGTAACAGCGGATGACTTGAGTCGTTTGGCGCTGCCCAACGGGGTTGAACGACTCCTAATCAGAACGGATAACTCACAGCTGTGGTCTGCTGGTGAGATGCATTTCAGGGAAGACTTTTCTGCCTTGACACTGGATGGGGCAGAGTGGCTGATCGATCAATCTCTTAGCTTGGTCGGTGTTGACGGATTGTCCGTCCAGCGGTTCCATGATTCTAACCGGACGCATGAGATACTCCTCTCTGCTGGAGTTGTGATCGTTGAAGGACTTAATCTTGGTGGTGTAGACGAAGGTCTGTATGAACTTATTTGTCTTCCTTTGCCTGTTGTGGGTGCTGAGGCCTCACCGGCCCGGGTTGTCTTGAGGAAACTTGAAAAACCTGACCCTTGATGAACCTCTTGTTTTTAGTTTGAATGCTTGATAGTTGAATTCAAGGCAATTGTGAGGGTGAGTTAATTCTGTGGTGAATTTGATAAGTACATTTATTTGTAGAATTCGCAGCCTCCATCGATCTTTACTTGTCGCAATATTAAAAAAGCGGATTGTCAACTCAAACAAGTTAAGTGAGATTTCTGAAAACAGGGGATATTGGTTTGAGCAGCTCAATACCCCTGATGAGGAAGTAATTTGTCAAAAGCCCAAGCATCTTTCTGATTCTGATATCCCGGAGGAAATAAAACGAATAAACCGTTGCTATAGATTTCCCCCTCCCTTCGTTTGTGAATTACCAGATGTGAAATTGATGGGCCCAGCTGCGCTGGCTTTTCTCGGTTCTTCTCCCGTTTTTGATAATGCAGTAGCAAGAAAAGATTGTATGGACAGGTCTATTAACCTGACCGTTGATCTCCACGGCTCCATGCGGGAGATGCTTCTGCCGGGTACTGTCCGCACACAGGCAAGGGTCGAGGTCATCTGCTCCCTGGTCAACGTTTGGAGCAAAGCATATTTTCACTGGCTACTCGAGTGTTTGACAAGGTTAGAGGGGCTGGACTTCTACGTCAAGAGGACAGGCAATAGACCTAAGTTGTTGATTGATAGAACCCCACCCAACTGGATGATTGAATCCTTGCAGTTACTTGGTTACACTCAAGAGGACTTAATAATATGGGATTCCAGTGTATTACATGCTGAGAAATTTGTGCTACCATCATTTAGACGTCAAGCTGGAAGGACCTCAATTCAAGCCTGCCAGTGGCTAAAAGCACAACTTTTTTCAAGTCTTGCCATTGATGATTCTAACGGCAAAGGATCCCTGAGAATTTTTGTGTCAAGGCGTAAGGCCATTGCAAGAAGAATTGTCAATGAGGAACAGCTCGTTGATTGCCTTGAACCCCTTGGGTTTAAAACATATGTCCTTGAAGAGATGAGTTTCTCTGATCAGGTCAGGTTGTTTTCACAGGCAGATACGATTGTTGCGCCGCATGGCGCCGGATTGGCCAATATGATCTTCTCCCCAGTGGAAACTAAAGTGTTTGAGATTTTCGGCCGGGAGTATATTAACCCCTGCTTTTATACTCTTGCGAATGGACTCAATTTCAACTACACGAGTTTTGTCTGCCGCCAAAAAGGACAGGATATTGTCGTTGATTGTAATGAGCTCACTCGATTTCTCAAGCGCTTCTTGAAAAGATAAACGCAAGTTTTATGCGATAGGCTGAAAATTGAACAACCGTATTCCAAAAATCGTTGCGATTGTCCCAATCCGCCACCAAAGCGAAAGAGTGTCGGGTAAGAACTACAGGCCTTTTGCTGGGAAACCTCTTTACCACCGCATTGTCTCAAGTTTATTGGCTTGCCCTGAGATCAGTAAAGTCCTCATCGATACAGACAGTGCTATAATCACTGAGGACGCCGCCGAGCATTTCCCTGAGGTTGCCGTTCTGACTAGGCCAGAGCATCTGCGCGACGGCTTGACCCCTATGAATGATGTCCTGGTACATACGCCCTCCAAGCGACAGGCTGATCTCTACCTCCAAACACACAGTACCAATCCGTTACTTACGTCTGCAACGATCTCAAGAGCGATAAACACGTTCCTTGCCAAGCAGAATGATCACGATTCCCTTTTCAGTGTAAAGCGTCTGCAGACCAGACTGTGGGACCAGCAAGGTAAGCCGATCAATCACGACCCTGAAAGGTTGCTCCGTACTCAGGATCTGCCGCCGGTTTTTGAAGAGAACTCCTGTATATATATCTTCAGCCGGGACAGTCTTCTCAAGAGTAATAATCGTATAGGGGCAAAGCCCTTGCTGTTCGAGATGGACGCTGTCGAGTCTTGGGATATTGATGATGAATCAGATTTCCAGATCGCCGAGTTGCTTTACCTGAACCGTGAAAATGTGGGAGGGGCTCAACCATGAAATGGAAGATATTGGTTTCAGCACCCTACCTGCAACCGGTCATCTCTGAATACAGGCAGGTGTTTGAGAAACATCAGGCTGAGATTGTTCTGCCGGAGGTCAATGAAAGACTCTCTGAACAGGAGTTGCTCGATTTGGTTGGGGAGATCGATGGTGTCGTTGCTGGTGATGACCAATTCACCCGTAAAGTCCTGGAGAGGGCGATCCCCAGGCTCAAGGTGCTCTCAAAGTGGGGAACAGGGATCGATTCCTTCGATCTTGCCGCTTGCAGGGAGTTGGGCGTTGCGGTTAAAAATACTCCGGATGCCTTTACCCACCCTGTGGCAGATTCTGTCCTAGGTTACATCCTTTGCTTTGCTCGGATGCTCCCTTGGATGGATGTGCAGATGAAGAATGGCTACTGGGGGAAAATACCGGGGCGAGCCTTGAATGAAACGACTATTGGTGTTATCGGTGTAGGTAAAATCGGGAAGGCGATAGCTCGCCGAGCCAGACCTTTCGGTGTGAAACTCCTTGGCAATGACCTGGTTGATATGCCTGAAGATTTTATCGATGAAACGGGGATCAAGATGGTCGATAAAGAAGCTCTTCTGGCACAATCAGATTTTGTAACGTTGAACTGTGATCTCAATCCTAGCAGCCGTCACTTGATGGGTTCTGAAGAGTTCTCAATTATGAAATCGACAGCGATGATCTGCAACCTGGCGCGTGGGCCAATCATTGATGAGACTGCCATGGTATCGGCCTTGCGGCAGAAGCGTATCGCCGGGGCTGCGCTGGATGTGTTTGAGGATGAGCCGCTTCCACAGGACAGTCCACTGTACAGGATGAGCAACGTCATGCTGGCCCCTCACAATTCGAACAGTAGCCCGAAAGCCTGGGAGAGGGTACATGAAAACACCCTGAACAATCTGTTCGATACTCTAGAAGGGACTTTAGAATGAAAACTGTTTTGATCACAGGGGGGTGTGGTGGTATCGGGAAGGCAACGGCCAGTCTCTTCACCGAGACAGGCTGGCGAGTTTTAGGTGTCGACTGCCAGCCCTTCAACCATTCGTTCGACCTGGTGAATTTCTGGCAAGGCGATATCTCACAGTCAGAAATCTGGCGAGAGATCGCTGCCTCGCCGTTTCTGAACACTGGGCTGGATGCATTGGTCAACAATGCTGCTATTCAACTGAATAAATCCCTGCTCGAAACGACGGAGGATGAGTGGGCTGAAACCTTGGGTGTCAATCTCACCGGCAGTTTTCTCGGGATCAAGTTGATGACGCCGCATCTGGAGGGCAGAGCTGCTGCCGTTGTCAATGTCAGCTCTGTCCACGCCGTTCAGACATCCCGGAATGTTGCTGCTTACGCCGTTAGCAAAGGGGGCCTAGTCTCTTTGACACGGGCTGCGGCCCTGGAGTTGTCCGAGAAGTCGATAAGAGTTAACGCCATTCTGCCTGGGGCAGTCGATACTGGAATGCTTGAAGAAGGTCTCAGCCGTGGTCATCTATCCAAAGGGAAGTTTGAGTCAATGAAGGCAGAGCTAGCGCTTAAAACTCCATGCGGCAGGATTGGCCGTCCTGCTGAGGTGGCAAGGTCAATCCTCTTCCTCTGTGACGACCTCAACGCATCGTTTATAACGGGTCAGACCTTGGTTGTCGATGGCGGTGCTTTGGCCAGATTGAGTACGGAATAGATAAACCTAAACCAAGACCTCCGGGGTGATGATGCTGCACAAGTTGATTAAAATGTGTGACCTGTCTTTAGATCTGTATTCTGACCGAATTTATCGGGAGTGGTATTTAAAGCACAGGAAGCAGTTGGAGCAGTTCCGGAATATACATTCCGGAGAGAGGTGCTTTATCATCGGGAACGGTCCTTCACTCAATAAGATGGACCTTTCTCTTTTGGACGATTGCCTTTGCTTTGGTCTGAATAAGATCTATATGCTTTTTGAACGGTCAAAGTTGAAGATAGATTACCACGTGGCTGTGAACCCCTTGGTTATTCAACAAAGCGCCGCTGAATTTGAGAGCCTGGACTGCCCGTCTTTTCTGTCTTATCACGCGTGCAGAGGGGTTGTGAGTGATTTTGAGAATGCCAACTATCTTATGACAAGCAGTTACAGGGCGTCTCCCTACACTTTTAGTACAGATATAACCTCTCCACTCCATGAGGGCTACACAGTCACTTTTGTTGCGATGCAGCTCGCTTATTACATGGGCTTTTCAGAAGTCTACTTGATCGGTGTTGACCACAACTTTACAGTCAGTGGTAACCCCAACGAGAAGCAGCTGCTGAGTGGTCAGGACATAAACCATTTCGATCCCGGGTATTTCGGCGGGCAAGAATGGCATCTTCCAGACCTTGAGGCCTCTGAATTGTCGTATTATCTCGCGAGGTTTTTTTATAATAGAAGTAATCGTAAGATTTTCGATGCGACGGTCGATGGGGATTTGGAAATCTTTCCGAAAATTTCCTATGAAGAGGCCCTGTCAAGATGTTCTATATGAAAACGTAGGCTAGGGACCCTTGATTTTGACTCTCGCAGATTTATCTGCCCGCTGAAAAACCGCTCGGGGAGGACCAAAAAGAGGTGTGCCCTAAGCAGATAGAATTATAAGGAAAGATTTTGATCAATCAAAAAGCAGTATTCCCACCTGGTGTGCCGGCAGAACCTTGGCCGATGGATCCATTCCATCCGGAAGAAACCCCACATGCTAAAAATGAGCATGATTGGCCCCGAATAAGTATCGTCACCCCTACATACAACCAAGCGGCTTTCCTCGAAAAAACCATCCGTTCGGTCTTGCTGCAAGGCTATCCAAATCTCGAATACATCATCATTGATGGGGGTTCTACAGACAACTCTGTTGAGATTATCAAGAAGTATGAATCCTGGCTCACCTATTGGGTGAGCGAGAAGGATCATGGTCAAAGCCATGCGATCAACAAGGGGCGTGAACGTGCGACCGGTGAATTGCTTGGGTGGCTTAATTCTGACGATTGGTACACTGAAGGAGCACTCTTTAAACTTGCTGCCGCTTATCTCGAAGACAGGTCCGTTGGGGCAGTCTATGGGCAAGGGCATGTCGTCAACGCCGATAATGTCATTACCCACGTTCCGCAACTGGTGCAGATCAATAGGGATAATTTGTTGGAGTGGGCCAACGGAGGTGACTTCATGCAGCCGTCCTGCCTGTTTACAAGGCTGGCTTGGCAGGATTGCGGATCCTTAGACGAGGGGCTCAATTACTCTCTCGACGTCGATTTGTGGCTAAAAATTGCCAAGCGATATGAATTCAAGCAGATCCCGGACCTGTTGTCGGTTGCATTGTCCCACCCCGGGGCAAAAACAACGACACAGCGCAATGCTATGTATGCGGACTTGGCAATCGTCCTGATGCGGCATGGCGGGGAGGCGCAGGCTCGCAAACTGCTTGACATGTTTGTTGATCGTCTAAATCAGGTTCAGGTCATCGAAGCCGTTATGAACAAGGTTCCGTTCGTAAACGCTATGGCGAGATGCATCAAGAAGATCATAGGGGCCTGATCGATATCATGAAAAAATTGCTGTTCATTGACGACCATGTCCCGCGTTTTGATCAGTCTGCAGGTTCCAGGACGAGCTACAATTATCTCAGTCTGCTAATTGATATGGGACTGGACATCTCGTTCATCGCTGCTGACTTTTTGGATGACGAGCCATACTCGATGCCTTTGAGGTCTATTGGTGTCAAGGTGTTGACAGGACGGTGGTTCCGCGCTTTTTGGAGGTTGTGGCTGCTCTTTCGCTCTCGTCAGTTCGATTATGTTTTTTTTAACCGGCCCGGACCTACGAAGCTATTCATCGGTTACGTGACCAGATTTTCAGAAGCGAAAAAACTTTACCAGTGTCACGATCTGCATTTCCTCCGTCTGCGCCGAAAGTACCTGGTTGACGAAGACCCGAGGACTTTTGCGCAGTCATATGAGAGTGAACGTCTCGAGATGGATCTGATCCGGAAGGCTGATGTGTTTCTGACCTTCAGCCAACATGAAAAGGACATTATCTCTAAAAGGTTGCCCGAAAGTAGAGCGGAAGTGATTCCGCTCTACTTTTATGAAAAGTTCGCCCCCGCTATCTCCAACTTTTCACAACGACATGGGTTGCTGTGCGTGGGAGGTTTCAAGCACAACCCAAATATCGATGCGGTTTTATGGTTTGTTAAGGAGGTTTTTCCCAGGATCAGAGAACGGTGTCCCTGCGTGATTCTTCATGTTGTCGGCAATCATCCCCCAGAAGAGATTGCTGCCTTGGCAAGTGAGGACATCAGAATCCTTGGTTTTGTGAGCGATGAAGAACTGTCTAAACTTTACCAACAAGTTCGTCTGGCTGTTGTTCCGTTAAGGTTTGGAGCGGGAGTCAAAGGCAAGACAATGGAGGCGATTTCCTGTTCTCTCCCTCTGGTCTCGACAGCTATTGGTATCGAAGGTGTTGGTTTGGAGGATATAGTTCCGGCAACCGATGACCCACAATCTTTTTCAGAACGGGTTGTTGAACTTTATAATAACGAAATGGCGCTCCGGCAATGCAGTACTCAATTAAATGAATATGCCACGCAAAATCTGACGCAAAAAGCAGCGAAAGTGAAAATGAATCAAATCCTTTCGTCATTGGCACAGAAAAAGGGGGGCTAGTGAAGATGAAAATTTACCGTGTTAACAATTTTGAAGATTACCAATCTCATTCGGAGTTGATGCAGGAGGAATATGCTGTGCGCAAGGAGTATGAGAAGAGTCTCTTGCCCCGTTTACGCAAGAGTCTCAAGGTCAAAGGTTATTCATATCCGGCCGGACGGTGTGTTAAACTTCACGTTGATTTTGAGTATGGAGGCAACCACGGGATACCCAACTGGCGTGAGCGTTTGGTTTGCCCAGAGTCGGGTCTAAACTGCAGGATGCGTGCTGCAGTGCAGTTGTTTGATGTGGAGTGTGCACCATACCTAAGAGACCGCATCTATATTACTGAGCAGGTCACGGCACTATACAGATACTTCTCTCCCCGATATGAAAACATTACAGGTAGTGAGTTCGTAGGGACTGAATTCCCTTCTGGTTCGATTAACCCCGACGGAATCAGGCATGAGGATTTAACAAGTTTAAGCTTCTCAGATGCTAGTTTTGACCACCTCCTGTCTTTTGATTGCTTTGAGCATATCCCGAATTACCATAAGGCTTTTGGTGAGTGTTTTAGAGTCCTTGCTCCAGGTGGAAATATGCTTTTCTCGGTGCCGTTCAACCTAGCTTCGCCTCAGAATGTAACGCGGGCCAATATGTCTCATGACGGTGTGATTGAACATATCTTAGAGCCGGAATACCATGGTGACCCTATGAGTAAAACTGGCTGCTTATGTTTTCGTCATTATGGGTGGGAAATGTTTGATGGACTCAGGGCCGCCGGTTTCAGAGATGTGTATGCGTTATTGTTTTGGTCTCGGGAATACGGCTATCTGGGGGGCGAGCAAGCTCTTTTCATCGCAAGAAAATAGGCCTGTCTTCATTGTCTTAAGATACCGGGGGAAATTGGGTTTTATCAAAAACATGAAAGAACTTAAAGTGCTCTGCGGTGAGCATATTCTTGTCTCCAGGAGGTTTTTGTGAGGGATGACGCCAAATTGGCCATTGTTATTCCGGCATACAAATCCAGTTTTCTTGGCAAGACATTAGAGTCGATTGCTAGCCAAACCGACAAGAACTTTCGGGTTTATGTCGGCGATGATGCCAGCCCAGGCAATATAAGAAGTCTTTGCGACAGGTATTCAGATTCCATTGATATTGTTTATCACCGTTTTGAAGACAATCTAGGTGGGCAGGACTTGGTTGCCCAGTGGGAACGTTGTATCTCTTTGTCAGAAGAAGGCTGGATATGGCTCTTTTGTGATGATGATGTAATGGCCCCGGATTGTGTCTCCTCCTTTTATGCACATCTAAAACAAACCGATGGTCAGTTTGAACTCTATCGTTTCAACACAAACAGAATAGATGCAGAAGGAACCACCATCTATAAAGCCTCTCCACATCCGCCTCTCGAAACACCCTTAGAGTTTATCTACGACAAATTGAGATTCCAGCGGGATAGTTTCGTCTCGGAATACATTTTTTCCAGGGACATTCATGACAAGAAAAGTGGCTTCGTGAATTTTCCATTGGCGTGGTGTGCTGACGATGCTACATGGATAAAATTTGGCGAAGAGAAGGGGATCTCTACAATACCTCAGTCTTGTGTATACTGGCGCCAAAGTGGGAGTAATATCTCTATGGGGGGGGCGAACTATCACGCTGGAAAATTGCAAGCCTTGGTAACCTATATAGATTGGCTCACTAACCACTTTGCTTCGGCAACCTGTACCGACGGGAAGCTGCAACAACGATTTATGAGTGCGCAGAAAAGCTGGTTTTTGGCACATTTGAGCTTGCTTGCACCATTTGGTTTGAAGAGCTATCTTGATCAACCCCAATTTCCGATGATATTTTCGACTGTTGGGGTGACTTCTAAAGCCCTTATTCTGCTGAGATTTGATGTCCATTTTTACCTTCATAATGTGAAGCACTATTTCTGTATACGTGTATTTAAAGGTGGGTCTTCCGGCTCTGAGAAGTAGGAACCGACGATGATTAATTGTGGGTATCTCGTGACACTTGCCCCTGTGTCCTTATCCTGTCAAACAAGAGTGGCTGTGATCGGTTTAGGTTCCGATCTGTCGCCATGGAGGAAACACATTGAAACCCACTGACAAACAGTGGATCTTGATGCAGGTGCCTTTTGAGCCATTCCCTCCTTTGGCTGGGAACTCTCAGCGGATTCTCGCTCTGCTGAGCTTCCTCAATAAATATTACAGAATTGCCCTTGTTCTTCCGCAACCACCTGTTTATGCCGATGAGTTGAACGCGTACTGCGATGAAGTATGGTGTGGCCCCTTTCGGGCCGAGATTTGGGCAAAATACCCGCGCCTCCATACCCCTTTTAAAATGCTCATCGGCTTGTCTGGGGTTGTGAATGCGTTTCGTTATTGGTCTTTGCTGAAACCATTTTTGAATAATCCGTTTGTCAGTAAATACAGTGTGCTGGCAAATTCTTTAAATATGTTATGTCGGAAGTATCGACCTATTTGTTTAGTTGGGCAGTACGTCTGGACTGCATTGCCAGTCGCGGTCTCTGCGAAAGTCAATAAGATCCCGGCTGTTCTGGATACACATGATATTCAGGCAGAAAGAGCCAAGTCAGAAGTGTCCGCTGGTCTGCCTCAGAGTTTTGACTTTACTTGGCAGGATGAGCTGGACCTACTGGAGCTACAGGACGTTCTGTTAGCAATACAAAAAAACGAAGCGCTACAGCTGGAGAAATCAGTACCGAATGTTCAGGTTATTCTTACAGAGCACCCCTTCGAAAGTTTTAACTTGCCACCCTCGGAGCCTGAGGATAGAAAGGTTCTGTTTGTTGGCTCCGGTGCACTGCACAATGTGCATGGGCTTAAACAGTTTATTAAAGACCAGTGGCCGAAAGTCAGGTCGATTGTCCCAGAGGCAAAGCTACGCATTGTTGGTGCTGTTTGTGATGCGTTAGACTTTGAATGTAAATCTGGAAGTGGCATTGAACTTGCTGGTGTATCTAATGATCTGAAAAAAGAATATTCAACTGCGGCAGTGATCATTAACCCGATGCTCTATGGATCAGGACTCAAAATAAAATCGATTGAGGCTTTTGCCTCTGGGCGGGCTATGGTCGCTACTAAGATTGGTGTCAAGGGGCTGGAAGAGGCGAGTGGTAAGGCTTTTGTAGAAACAGAATTTGAGAACATGTACGAAGAGATTGCTCGTTTATTGACGAACTATGATGCGCGTCGAAGATACGAAACTGAGGCTATTGTGCTGTTGCGTAAAAGGTTTTCCCCTGAGGCCTGCTTCTCTGGGTTGAGGGCTTATCTGCAATCTCTGGCACGCAACATGTAGCGGAAAACACATTGAATCCTGGGGGCTGTCCCACTCTTGGGACATGGCAACTGAATGAAAGGTGCATATGAATACGACTGTTATCGCTGAAATAGGCTGTAATCATCTTGGCCTAATAGATGTTGCAGAAGAGATGATCAAAGTTGCAGCACAGTTTTGTAAGGTTGATATTATCAAGTTTCAGAAACGTTCAAACCGCGAACTGTTGTCTCCCGATGAGTTTAATTCGCCGCATCCGAACCAGATGCATTCCTATGGCGAGACCTATGGTGAGCATAGGGAATTTTTGGAGTTAGATATTGACCAGCATCGGCAGTTGAAGGCATGGTGCGAGGAATGGGGTTGCGAATACAGTACTTCGGTTTGGGAGTTGACTTCTGCGAAAGAGATTGCCCCATTGATGCCGACGATGATCAAAATTCCCTCAGCGTGCAATACCGATATAGAGATGCTGACATGGCTTGCAGAAAACTATGGTGGGGAAATACATTTGTCTCTGGGAATGACCTCACACGCGGAGGAGGATGAAATAGTCTCACTTTTTGAGCGTCATAGCCGTGAAAAAGATTTGGTCCTTTATTCTTGTACTTCCGGCTACCCCGTCCCCTTTGAAGATATTTGCTTGCTGGAGATTGCCCGTCTGAGAGAAAAATTTGCAAGTCGGGTTAAGTCAATTGGTTTCTCTGGCCATCACCTCGGGATTGCTGCAGATGTTGCAGCTCTGGCCTTGGGTGCTGTAAGCTTTGAGAGGCATTTCACTCTGGATCGGACTTGGAAGGGGACTGATCATTCTGCAAGTCTGGAGCCTGATGGTATGAGACGTTTGGCTCGTGATCTACGTAATGTTTCAAAATCGCTGACATACAAAAGTCAAGAGATCTTGCCGATAGAAGCCATTCAGAGGGAAAAATTGAAAAGGAAGGTCGATGTGTAAATTTGTCGCTTTGGTGCCGATGCGTGGTGGCTCAAAAAGCATCCCCGATAAAAATATCAAGCCAATTGCTGGAAAACCGCTTTGCGCATGGGCACTGGAGGCGGCTTGTTCATCTGGGGTTTTTGAACGAATTGTTGTTTCAACCGATTGTGAACGGATCGCAGACGCTGTCAGACGGCTAGCCCTTGACGTTGAGATCTTGGAGCGTCCAAGTGAGCTTGCAACGGACTCAGCCTCTACTGAATCGGTTATGTCGCATCTGGCAGAATGCGTCTCTTTTGACGTCTTGGTCACCATTCAGGTGACTTCTCCACTTGTTTCGGCCAATGACTTTATTAAGTCACGTGACCTTTTTCTTGCAAATAATTACGATTCTCTTTTGACGGCGGTAAGAGTCCGTCGCTTCTTTTGGGCTGATGATGGGACTCCAATAAATTACGACCCGACAGACAGGCCCATGCGGCAGAATTTTACAGGTCTCCTAATGGAGAATGGTGCTTTCTATTTTACTCGGCGCAAGTTGCTGGAGGAGTCCGGGTGCCGACTAGGGGGGCTGATTGCAACTTATGAAATGGCTCCAGAATCGGCTGTTGAAATTGATGAGCCTGAGGACTGGGGCGAAGTGGAACGGTTGTTGAACAGGCAGCGGTCGTTGGACTTTGGATCATTGTTGTCTGAGTTGAAACTACTGGTTGTGGATGTTGACGGGACTTTAACTGACGCGGGGATGTACTATTCGGCTGATGGTGAGGTCCTGAAAAAATTTAACACTCGGGACGCTAAAGGTTTAGAACTTGTGCGAGCTACTGGCGTTGAAGTGGCGCTAATGACCACAGAGAAGTCTCCGATTGTGCAGGCTAGAGCAAGAAAGCTTGGAATTGAGCATTGCTTTATAGGCGTGACTGACAAGCGAGCTCAGCTCGCGAGTTTTTGCTCTTCCCTGGGGGTTGATTTGGGGCAGGTTGCATATATAGGGGACGATGTTAATGACTTTGAGTCTATGAGTATGTCTGGTTTCCGAGCCTGCCCTGCTGATGCTATGTCTGCAATCAAATCGACGGCACAATATGTCTCGCCTTTTAACGGTGGATGCGGTGCTGTGCGGGATATTTGCGAGATGATCGTCGAGGCTAAGCAATGAACTTAGAGTCTTTTAGGGAGTGGCTTCCGCCAATTGCATTACGGACGATGCAACATTTTGTCTCCGATCTCCGTTTCAGAAGGTATGACCGGAACGATGTCTTGCAAACGAATCTGGAACTGAAGGGGAAGGGCGGCGGACGGCGTGCTTTTCTGATTGCAACCGGTCCCAGCCTAAACCAAGAAGACCTGACGCTTTTGTGTGGAGAGGATTGTTTTACTCTTAGCAACTTTTTCCTCCATGAAGACCTTGAAATTATCCGACCGAAATATCATTTTTTTGTACCCTACCATGAGCCATTGGTACTCGAAAACTATATTGAATGGCTTCGAGAGGCTGATCGTAAGCTCCCGGCAGAGACTGCAATTGTCCTGGGGCATAGTGGCTTACCATTGGTTGAAAAGTATCAGTTGTTCCCTGCTAGGAAAATTCACTATTTATATCTGGCCGATGTTGTGAATACCAAAAAAGTCGATCTGACTAGGCCTGTCTTATCTCCTCAGACAGGGACCATTATGATTCTTCCTGTTTTGCTTTATATGGGCTATTCGGAGATATATTTGCTTGGTTGTGACCACACTGTGATGAGGGACTACGGAGGCACGATCCACAATTTTTACCAAGAAGGTCAGGAGCTGAGGGCAAACGCGACGACTGAGAAGAGTTGGGATGGGATTGTCAACTCACACGTCTATAGCATGAATGTTTTTCTGCAGTATGGGATATACAGGGATCTATTGGCTCGACAGAAAGTGGTGGTTAAAAATCTCTCCAAGGACTCATGGCTTGATTGCTTTCCTTCCGGAGTGTTGGATGAGGTTTGTTGCTGAGCCTCAGTAAACGATGGATTTTAACCTTGTACGTTGAGGCAGCGGCCTGAATACTGACTATTCGCATTTGGACGGTTGTCTTTAATGTCATGGAAGCCAAGTAGCCCTGTCAACAGGCAACCTTCACAATTAACATTCTTGACGGTGAAACGTTGTAACTATACGGTGTGAATATTGTTTCATGGATACAATGAGGTGCTCTGATGGACTTGACTTGAACCGTCTTTGATGGCTGTAGTAATTCTAGGCTTTTTTTTTGTTAATGTATTTATTAAACCCCAATGTTACTGAAATGGAGACACTAGTTAATGCATATTATCCAGAAGGGGAAAAGGAGAACCATGAATAACGTCATTGTCACACTCATTCTTTTATGTCCTTCTATTGCTTTTTCTGCTCCCGACAAATGTGTCAATTTTGCAATGGAGTCACCTGTCTCTGCTCATGAATTTGTTATGTTTAAAACTAATCTAGGGCTTAAAGATGTTTTTCAGAAGTCAGCCTACAGACATTATTTTGACGATGGAGAAAACCTAGCTTTTATCGATTACAGCTATGAGTCCAATCAATATGTATTACATATGCAATCAACGATTGATAAAGATATAGAAATAAAAGCTGGCTTACTTGATGAAATGTCAAAAATGCTGATATTAACGGCAAAGACAAGAATTGGCGTGAAAAGCGGAAGAAATTTTATTAACGGCAATAATTCTTTCTTTTCAACAGAGTTGAGCCGCATGAGTGACGTAAAAAAAATAAGCCAGAAAACTTTGAGAGCGAAATAGATAAAAGAATTACTGTTGAATTGACCCTGAATTATGACAACAAATCCATCGTATGCTCAAGTCCGTTACTTAGTTCAAAAATTCTCTGTTCTTTGTGATCAATAAGCTCTATCCATGAAAGGTGACCGGATAAGGCCACCCCATAAAATAGAGAGGTTGTGGTGATTCAGGCTTAACTTTAGAGGGATCACAACTAATCTCATTACAGACTGTAAGGTTCGACAGAGTTTAACCTATACTCCCAGTGCCCCTCTTTGTTCGTACTGGGAAGCCGTGCGGGGCTCGAACTAATTGTGGGAATGTATCCCGCGACTTGGAGTAATACTCGGCACACTAGATCAAAAAAAGGCAAGTCCTCTGCACTACAGAAGAGAAATTGATGGGTTACGCGCTGTTGCAGTGCTACCAGTAATATTGTTCCATGCTGGTTTCAAAACTTTTAGCGGTGGTTTTGTCGGCGTTGACATCTTCTTCGTTATTAGTGGTTACCTAATAACGACAATTATTCTAACCGACAAAGAAAAAGGCACATTTTCAATCGTTAATTTTTATGAACGTAGGGCAAGGCGTATTCTTCCCGCCTTGTTCTTCGTAATGCTCTGCTGTCTCCCTTTTGCCTGGCTTTGGCTCCCTCCAAATCATCTAAGAGACTTTTCACAAAATCTCGTTGCTGTGTCTAGCTTCTCATCCAATATCGTTTTTTGGCAAAAAAGTGGTTATTTCGCCACCGCTGCTGAGCTAAACCCATTGCTGCACACATGGAGTTTAGCTGTCGAAGAGCAATACTACGTACTTTTCCCACTTTTCCTCATGCTGATGTGCAAGCTACATAAGCGTTGGATATTTGCTTCATTGATAACTATTGCAATTACGAGCTTGGCTCTAGCACAATGGGGCTCCTATCATGCACCATCGGCTGCATTCTTCCTTCTACCAACTCGTGGGTGGGAATTAGCAATCGGCGCGCTCATTGCCTTCTGCTTTCTTTACAAGAGAAAAAAAACTGATTTTATCGTGTCAAATAAGCACGCCAATGAAATGTTAAGTTTGCTCGGCATCGCTCTAATTTTATATTCAATTTTTTCTTTCGACAAAGCAACCCCATTCCCAGGCTTCCTCGCCCTAATACCAACAATCGGTACTGGCTTCATCATAGTCTTCACGACCCCTCAAACCCTTGTTGGGCGACTTCTTGGAACAAAGGGGATGGTTGGTGTTGGGCTGGTCAGCTACAGTGCCTACCTGTGGCATCAACCTCTTTTCGCTTTTGCCCGCCATAGAGCCCCAACAGAACTAAACACGTCAACCCTCCTTGCTTTGTCAGGATTGTCAATCATCTTTGCATTTATTAGTTGGCGCTATGTGGAAATTCCATTTAGGAACAGAGCCACTTTTAGCCGTAAAAGCATCTTTTATATTGCTCTTATTGGATCCTTGGCTTTTATCGCTGTGGGCTCAAATGGCCATCTAAGTAAAGGGTTTCCAGAAAGATTTAGCATACCTAATAATTTACTAGAAACCTTTAAAATGTTAGGACGAGTTGAAAGCTGTTATGACAGAGAAAGCGATCACTTATTTGAAAATTCGTATTGCGAGTTAGGTGACAGCCAACACAAAGCTTCTTTTGTTGTTTTCGGTGATTCGCATGCGGCGGCATTATCATATGCATTCCATGTCGCTGCTTCTAACGCTGAAGTAAAAGGGATTTCTACCAGTGCCAACGGTTGCACACCACTTTTAGATATTTATGCATTAAGAGGGGATCAAAATGAAAGCAATTGTAATTTATTGAATAAGCGTATCTACAATTATGTCCGTGATAATAACATTGAAAAGCTATTTTTGGTGGCTCGATGGTCCTACTACACTGATGGTGGTTATAATGGGAGAGATTTCTCGTTTATTGGATTAAATGATAATGACGAAAAAAACAAAGAACAATCACGCAAAGCTTTTGAGTATGGATTAAAACAAACCATTAAGGCCTATAAAGAAATTGGCATTGAGCTAACTATAGTTTTGCAAGTTCCGCAGCAGTTATTCGGGCCAGAAGAAGCGTACAAAAGGGTCATGCAAGATGGTGGCAGCAGGGCTGACATTGATAAATGGTCAATTTCACGTGAAAAACACGATAACTTGCATTCCTATACATCATCAATCTTCAATTCTTATAAAGGTATTAACGTTATTGACTTTGAAAACATATTTTGCAATGACCTCAGGTGTGCAATGGGGACAATAAGTGAATCCTACTATATTGATGATGATCATTTGTCCAAGTTCGGAAAAGATCTAGTAATTCCAAGGATAGAGAAAATGCTGCGCAAAGATTAACAGACCATTTTACTCGCTTTGATTAGTGCCTTCATTTAACATTTGAGATGTTTTTGAAAATTTATCGATACGCTTATCAAGCCTCAAAATTTTACTATGCAATCATCATTATAGGGAGTTTAAGTCCTTTCACTCAACCCTTTACACTTTATCCTTACTTCAAATAGCGATAAACAGTAAACTCTCAAAGCCCAGAAAGCAGTTATTATGAATCCTCTTATAAAGCACACTCTCAACGCCTACAGGTTTTATAGGTCCTTTGATTTCAGTGAATATTTCCAGTGCCCATCTTCGTCCTTACTGAGGGAGGCAATTTGAACGATGAATCATTACCACTGTACGTTATGCCGCAGCTCTGACTTTACCTGCGCACATTATTATCAGACTGCAGATGTTGTCCGCAAATACCTCGAGCGTTTCAAGCTGGATGTGTCCGGTTACTTTGGTGATGCCGAATTTGATTTGAGGCAGTGTTGCCATTGTGATTTGCAGAGCTATTATCCCGCTCAATTTGGGGATGAAGCTCTCTACCGGCAGTTGCAACTCTCTCCGATGTATTATGAGGAGGACAAACCGGAGTTTAGTTTTGCCCGAGAGGTCTTGCAGCAAGTAAGGCCCGAACGGGTCCTTGAGGTGGGCTGTGGGGTCGGTCACTTTCTGCGAAAAATTAAGTCTGCGTATAGAGTCGCTGGTAGTGAGACAAACGACGCCGCTGTTGTTAGTCTGAAGAAGAAAGGTATCGCGCTTGATGGCGAGGGGCACAAATATGACTTTGTTGTGGCCTTTCAGGTGTTGGAACATGTTGCCGATGTCAGGCAGTTCCTAACGGAAATTGTGGATAAACTGGAAAGTGGTGGTCACCTGCTATTGACGGTACCGAACCCGAAGAGTCTTTATTTACAGGAAGTGGATGATGCCCTGGATTACCCTCCTCACCATATGACCCGCTGGAGTATGCAGGCTCTTGAAAATATCGCTCAGTATTTTCCTCTCACAAAAGTGTCTGGTTATTGTGAGCCACTCAGAATTGAGCATTATCGAAGTATCATTGTTGCAAGAAGGCGGAAGATATCAGGTCGTGGTCTTTACGGTCGGGTTATGGGGCGTTTGGGTGACTGCTTTGATGCGTTGTATGCGCCTTTCTCTTATGGGCATTGCGGTGGCCCCGGGCATACTCATGCTATCGTTTTTATTAAAGACTGACAGGTGAGACTGTCGACCGTTTCCATAGCGCCAGCAGAAACCAAACACGGCGTGGCAATGTTTGTAAATAAATACATGAATGGGCGAGTAAGCCTCAACGACACTTTACTGGCTCACCGTCTGGCTGAATCATGTTGTCTGCCACGACATCTGTTCCGCAATCGGTCTGTAGAAGTCTTTTCTCGATGTCCGCTGAATTTCTGGATGTACCCGGTATGAAGGCTCTTCTGATCAATTCTGATGATGGTTCGGGTGGTGCTGCTCGGGCTGCTATGCGTCTGCATCTCGGATTGCGTTCGCTCGATATCGAGTCAAAGCTTCTGGTGCAGAAAAAACACACTGACATGGAGACGGTGGTTGGCCCTCGCCCGGTGCTCGGCTATTGGCAGGGCGAACTTCGCCCACATCTCGATGCTTTACCTACCTGTCTTTATCCAAAGCGAACAGGAGCACTCTTTTCTCCCGCAGCCTTGCCCGGGAATTGGCTGAAAAGTGTTTCTGAAATCTCCCCGGATATCGTTCACCTGCACTGGATTTGCAATGGGCTGGTCAGACTTGAGTCGCTTCGTAAACTCAAAAAGCCTGTGGTCTGGACGTTACATGATTCATGGGCATTTACAGGCGGCTGTCATCTTCCGGGGGACTGCCAGTGCTATCAACAGGCATGCGGCGCATGCCCGGTGCTCGGTTCCAGGCGTGATAAGGACTTGTCTCGAAAGGTCTGGGAGCGCAAAAGGAAGGGCTTTGATGACATCGATCTGACCATAGTCACCCCGAGCCGGTGGCTCGCAGATTGTGCAAAAAGCAGCTCATTATTAGCAGGTAAACAAGTCGAAGTTATTCCAAATGGCTTGGACATTGATAAATTCAGACCGTTGGACAAGCGGGAGGCGCGCAATCTTCTTGGTCTGCCGCAAGACGTCCACTTGGTGCTCTACTGTGGCTCTCAGGCTGCTGTCGATCCGAATAAAGGGGCTGCCCTGCTTCTGGAGGCGCTAAAGAGTCAAGCCATCCGAGAGGGGAATCGTTTTGAACTTGTTGTTTTCGGAACCTCGGTGGATCTTGGTTTTGACAATCTTGGGATCAAAACGCACTATCTCGGCCGGATGAGTGATGAGGTGTCGATCTGTCTGGTCTACTCCTCCGCCGATCTACTGGTGCTTCCTTCGCGGGAGGAGAACTTGCCCTATACCGTGATGGAGGCCATGTCTTGCGGGGTGCCCTGTGTGGCTTTTGATGTTGGCGGTGTCTCTGATCTCATCAATCATATGACTAACGGCTATTTGGCTTCATCTTATGACACTCACGAATTTGGGGCAGGGATAGCTCATTTGCTTGGAGATCGCCCACTGCTTGGGGGCATGTCTGAAAGGCACGCGGCAAGGTTGTTGCGGAGTTTGATCAAAAGGATATTGCAAGCCATTACCTGAACCTATATCACAGTATAGTCTGATCAATCGACTACTAGAATGCATTTATGCGTAAAATTAAGTTATTGAAAACCTTGGATGGTGTGGTTGGTGCCTTGGCCGTGAAATTCCTGCCCAGGCCCTGTCGACGAGAGGTTGGAGAAATCCTGTCCTTGCTTTTGATTAGGCCAGGAGGGATTGGCGACGCACTGCTGCTGGCGCCAGTCGTTCGGTTGCTTAGACATCACCTTCCTGATGTTGCCATAGATGCCCTTGCTGAAAAACGCAATGCCGCTGTTTTCTCAATGGTCGATGGAATCAGGAGGGTCTATTGTTATGATGATTTCGGATCCATAAAAAAGGTTCTGAAACAGACGTATGATGTCGTTATCGATACGGAGCAGTGGTACCGGTTGTCCGCAGTTGTTGCCCGGTTGGTCCGAGCCCCGGTGAAAGTCGGGTTTTCGACCAATGCACGTCGTCGAATGTTTACCGTGACCGTTGATTATGATTCCGAAGGGTATGAAGCAGAAGTCTTCGGCAGACTGCTTGAGCCACTTAGCCTGTCAACTTCCGTTTTGTTGGAAAATGATCTCCTGGTCGTACCGGAGAGTGCTCGGAAAGAGGTGGGCGCCTTGATTGACAATTTAAAGGGAAGCGGAGACTTAGTTGTCTTGTTTCCTGGAGCCAGCGTTCCTGAAAAGCGCTGGAGTAGTGAAAAATTTCACGCGTTGGTTGACTGGTGTGAAAAACAGGGCGCACATGTTGTTGTCGTTGGGGGTGAACAGGACCGCGAGGCCGGTGCTCAGATTGTATCAGGGCTTTCGGCTCTTGATCTGACAGGAAAGACGACCCTAGTGCAGACGGCCGCTGTTCTGGAACGAGCTACCGTTGTCGTTAGTACCGACTCCGGGATACTTCACCTGGCATCTGCTCTGAGACGACCGACTGTCTCCCTGTTCGGTGCCAGTTCTCAGTCCAAATGGGCTCCCCGTGGACCAAGCCATGTCGTGATTGACAAGAGCATGGACTGTTCACCATGTTCCCTGTTTGGCAACGTTCCCAAATGTCCAATTGATATGCGTTGTATGGATGAAATCTCTATCAGTGATGTGTCTGCAGCAGTTAATCGCTTGCTGACGTTCCTCAAAAATGAGTAAAAGGCCCAGATGACTACTTATCACTATTCACTCTTGCTCCTGTTTTCTTTCATCTTTGGGTCGATCATCGGCTCCTTCCTGAACGTCTGCATCTACCGCATCCCAGAGGGCCTCTCAGTCGTCAGCCCCCGTTCCCGCTGTCCCCATTGCGAAACGCCAATCCGTTGGTATCACAACATCCCGATCCTGAGCTGGCTGCTACTCAAAGGCAAGTGCGCCTACTGTAGCGCAGAGGTACCGGTGCGCTACCTCTTTGTAGAGGCCCTCACCGGTGTTCTCTTTGCGCTGTTCTTCTACCGATTTGCATTTCACCCTGTAACTCCAGTCCTTCTGCTCTTGGTGGCAACCCTGGTGGTGATCACATTTATTGATCTGGATCATCAGATTATTCCAGATGTCATCAGTTTACCCGGGATTCCAATTGGCTTCCTCTGTTCATATCTCGTGCCGTGGGTCTCCTGGCAAGACTCTTTGCTTGGCATTGTGCTCGGCGGTGGTTCTCTTCTGACTATAGCTCTTAGTTATGAGTTATTGACCAAGAAAGAAGGGATGGGGCTTGGTGATGTCAAGCTCCTGGCCATGTTAGGCGCATTTCTTGGTTGGACAGCAATTTTTCCAATTATCTTTATCGGTTCACTGCTGGGAACATTGGTTGGTGTGCCACTCATGTTGATAAAAAAGGCTGATAGCAAGCTTGCTGTGCCTTTTGGCCCCTTCCTCTCTGCGGGTGCCTTGATCCATCTCTTCTTTATCCAACATTCTGATTCGATCATGCGCTGGTATGCCAGTATGTTGCAACAATTGTGGTTTTCTTTTTGGTAAATCACCCTGTTTTTGTCTGAAAAACTCAATTATTTTCAGTAATTCTGCAAAAAATATGACACTTTATCTTGTGGTTGTCAGTTATTCATCCCCTTGATCTTGTGTTAAACGCTGTGATTTGTGATATTCCTCACCATCATATGGTCTCCATATAGATATAATTAGTTGACAATTGTTTTAATATACCTATAATTAGCCCTAATTTCATATAACTTATGCTCACTATAACTAAATGGTAGCCTATGAAAAACCAAATCAGAGAAATTCGTGAAGCCCAATTGATGAGTAAGGCAGAGCTGGCTCGTAAGGCTGGTGTTTCGCCGGTGACTGTTGATCGACTTGAAAACGGTGCGGAGTGCCGTATGTCGACCAAACGCAAGATTATTCTTGCTCTTGGACTCAAACTTACCGATCGCAACGAAGTTTTTCCTGGTGATGAGTGATGTTGGTATGTTGTTTGCTGATGGTAATGAGTGTTGGAAGAACAGATTCTTTTTAAACTGTTCATATCAGTTAGCGGTTTAGCCAGGGGCGCACATGTTATTCCAAAAGAGAACAGACGTGATTGGCATCGATATCGGCTCCAGTTCGGTAAAGATGGTCCATCTTAGGGAGGCTAAGGGGGGATACCAGCTAGCTGGGCTTGGATTGGCTATGCTGCCTGCTGAGGCTATTGTTGACAATGCGATTATGGACTCTAGTTCCATTGTCGATGTTGTCACAGGACTGGTGGAAAGCCAGAAGCTCAAGACAAAAAATGTCGCTACTTCGATTTCCGGACACTCGGTCATCATTCGCAAGATCCAATTGCCGATTATGACTGAGGAGGAAATGGAGGCATCAATTCAGTGGGAAGCCGAACAGTATATCCCTTTTGAAATTTCCGAAGTTAATCTAGATTTTCAAATCTTGGGGCCTGATGCAGATGATGCGTCTCTGATGAACGTTATCCTGGTCGCAGCTAAAAAAGATTTTGTTAACGATTATGTCGCACTCTTCAAAGAATGCGGTTTGAATCCTCAGGTTATGGATATCGACTGTTTTGCTGTCGAGAATGTCTATGATGTAAATTACGGTTCGAATGAAGATGAAATCGTTGCCCTGATCGACATGGGTGCGAGTTCTATGAATGTCAATGTGTTGCGTGGTGGCATGTCTGTTTTTACCCGGGATATTCAAGTAGGCGGTAGCGCCTACAACGAAGAGATCCAGAAGCGTTTAGGATTGAATAACGAGGACGCTGAAATCGTTAAACTCGGTGGGGAACTCCCGGATGTAACTGCTGCAATGGTTGCTGAAGTTATGGATGATGCAACAGAGATCCTGACGCAAGAAGTTCAGCGTTCAATAGACTTCTTTTCAGCAACCTCCTCAGATGAGAAGGTGCAAAAAGTTTTTATCACCGGTGGCGTTTCCAAGGTTCCGATGGTTAAGTCGTCGCTAGAAAACCGACTCGGTGTTGAAGTCCACGTGATTGATCCCTGGCGTCAGATTACTTTCAGCGAAAAAGATTTTGACCTTGAATACCTGCAGGCTATGGGCCCCGTCTATACTGTAGCTGCTGGCCTGGCCATGAGAAGGATGGGAGACCGATGATCCGTATAAACCTTCTGCCCGTAAAGGCTGCCCAGAAAAAAGAGATGCTTAAAGGCCAGTTGCTGCTTGTGGCGCTTGTCATGATTGTCTCTGTGGGTATTTGTAGCGCAGCGTATATGCATATCGTGGGTGAGGTTGAGGATATGCAAACGAAGATTGACCGGAAAAAATCGGAGATTGCACAACTGCAGAGAGTTATCAAAGAAGTTAAAGACTTTGAAAAGCGCCAAAAAGATCTTCGCGCCAAGCTAAATGTTCTCGAGAAACTTAAGACTGCAAGGGTCGGTCCTGTTTATTTGCTGGATGAACTCTACAAGGCAATGCCGGACAAGCTCTGGTTGACGAAGTTTAAAGAAGGATCTGGTAAAGCAAAGATTAGTGGGATTGGCTCTAGTGAAGAAACCGTTGCACTCTTTATGAGGAATCTGGAGGCGTCAGAATTCTACGAAGGCGTAGAACTTAAAGTGATAAAGCAGAAAGTGCAAAACAAGATAAAATTCCAACAATTCGACCTGACTTGTAAGACCTTAAGTGGCAAGCCAGATAAAAAAGGCCAAAAGGCTAAAAAGAAATAACTGACTCGACTGAACCGATCATTCGAGGGAGAGTGTTATCAATGAATCCAAAGGTTGAAAAACTTCTTAAACTGCCACTTTACCAGAGATCCGCGATCTTGGGTGTACTGGTCTTGTTGATAGTCGGTGCCTTTGTCTGGTTTCTCTGGTTGCCAGAATATGAAAAAATTGGTCAGATGGAGGCTGAAGTTAGTCGCCTGGAAGCTGAATACATTCAGAAAAAACAGATTTCTGACAACTTGCCTAAGTTTAACGCTGAATTTGCAAAACTCGAAGTGCTCCTCAAAGAGGCTTTAACCCAGCTGCCGAACAAAAAGAGATCCCGAGCCTGTTGACAAATCTTGCGACTCTTGCGAAAGATAGTGGCTTGGAAGTGACGTCTTTTAGCCCCAAGGGCGAGGTCTCTAAAGGCTTTTATGCAGAAGTTCCAGCGGCATTGGACTTGGTTGGTACTTATCATCAGATTGCTGAATTTGCCCAAGCCGTTGGTAAGCTTTCCAGAATTGTCAACCTGAGTAACCTGGACCTGTCAAGCCCCAAGGTAGTAGACAATCTGGCTGTTTTGAAGATTAAGTGCAAAGTAACCACGTTCCGTTTTGTTGAAAAATAAGGATGGTTTGAGATGACACGTCGGTTTACATGGCTGATATGTGGGCTTTTCGTTTGTACTTGCCTGGCAGGCTGTTTTGAGGAGGAATCTGTTACCTCCACTCCTGGTGCTAAGACGAAAAAGGTCGCTACGAAAAAACTCTCTAAGAAGGTTGCTCCTCCCAAGGCTAAGCAGGAGGAAAAGAAGGAAGTTGAGTTCTCCTATGTTGCTGAAGGAAAACGTGACCCATTTGTACCGCTTTCTCGAATCATGAAACCTATTTATGACGTAGATAACGAGCCAGCAACACCTTTACAGAGTTATGATGTTGCGCAGTTCCGGCTTGCAGGCGTCATTGTCGGTAAAGGTGAAGCTAAGGCTATGGTGGTTGCCCCGGATGGCAAGTCTTATATCCTCGCTAGAGGGGTAAAAATTGGCAAGAATAACGGCGTTGTTGTAGATATCAACAGTGAAGCAATTCTTGTCGAAGAGAAGTATTACGATTATTCAGGTAATGTAATTGAAAATATTCAGGTAATTACAGTTCCAAAGCGGGAAGGAGCCTAATCAATGCGTGGGGTGAATATCATGTTGAATCAGCTGTGGGGTAGCAAGACAGCCCGTTTTTGGCAGTGCCTCTTTTGTAGCTTAGTTGCACTTTTATTGGTAAACGGGTTCGCATGGGGTGCTGATAACGCTAATAAATTGCTTGCTGTTTCTGTAGACTCTGGTGCGGCGACACCAACCGTACTTATTGAAACAGCTGAACCGGTTGGTTACCGATATACCGTTTACGATTCCTTTGGGCCGACGCGTGTTGTGGTTGATTTCCCCGGCATGGAATTATCTGATATCCCTGAAATGATTCCCGTTAGTCAGGGGGCTGTTGAGGAAATTCGGGTTGCCGGGTTTGCTTTGTCGTCTGGTCAATTGACCAGAGTTGAAATCGTTCTAACGCAAGATACAGAATACCAGGTTAATTTGGATGGTAAGAAATTCCAGATTGCTTTTACTGCTGCTGAGGTAGCAGTTGATTCGGAAACTCCAGCCATCAAAACTAAGGAAGTTGTTAGCTCTAGTCCCTCTGTGCCGGAAAAAGAAATCATTGTTGATGCCTCTAAGGCTGCAAATATACTTCGAAGTATCAACCTTTCAACAGGCCAGGCTCTACTTGAGACAAATGGTAAAATAGGCAAATTTCAGTATTCTGCACTTAGTAACCCTCCACGGCTTGTGGTTGATGTTTATGGTTTACGCCCAGCTTTTAAACAACGCTCTTTTGTAACAGATTCTGGATTCAAACAGGTGCGTATCGGCACTTACAATGACAAAACCCGGCTGGTCTGTGATTCAACCGAAAATGTATTGCCAGAGCACATCGTTGAAGGGCAGTCGACAGATATCCTGGTCTCTTGGGGTGATGCCAAGCCCAGTCCGATGGCAGAAAAAGAACCTGTAGTAAAACCGATTGTTGCTGAGAGTCAGGTAGAATCAGCGCCTGCTCCGATAGTCAGTGAAGAGCCTGTCTCTGTACCAACTACTGCTGTACCAACTGTTAATGAGTCAATGGACACGGTAAGTGTCGAGGCTATTGATTTTCTTAATCAAGATGGGCGAAGTGTCATAGCTGTTGCTCTTTCTGGTCCGGCGAAGGTTATTGGGCCTTTTGAAGAAGGCAACCTGGTGCGTTTTGAAATCGTCAACACTTCAATCAGCCGTGCCTTGCGTAGAACAATAGACGCCTCTGCATTCCCTAGCGCTGTTACAGCCGTGACACCATATACTGTCACTGATGGCAATCATCAGAATGTACGCATTGCGGTTGATCTAAAAGGATCGGTTGCCTACGCTCTCGAGCAGGAGAGTAATACCATCCGTTTAGTCATTGATGATGCTGCTTACGCTGAGCAACTTTCTCCTGCTGTAAGTCAAGTAGAAGTTCTTGCGCCTGTGGTGGCTCAGAAGCCAATGGTTGTTACAGAGAAGCCCTCTTTTGAACCAGTCATGTCAACTGTTACAGCAGAAGATATGACTGCTGAGGCCACGCGTTATACAGGTGAAAAAATCACTCTGGTGTTTGATTCTGCAAACGTTCGCAGCATTTTACAACTCATTGGCGATGTCAGCGGATTGAATATCCTGGCTAGCGGTGATGTTAAAGGTGAAGTGACATTGCGATTAATTGACGTCCCATGGGATCAAGCCCTTGATCTTGTTTTGGATACTGCAGGACTTGGTAAAATTCAACAAGGTAACGTTCTCCGCATTTTGCCTGTGGAAAAAATCAGAGAGATGGATCAGTCTAAGATGCAACAGCAGATCGTTGCGATTGAAGAAGGTGTCCTTGAAACACAAGTTTTTCCTATCAGCTATGCCTCTGTCGACGATATGAAGGGTTACCTGTCTGATATTAAATCGGATCGTGGCTCCATTATCGCTGACTCTCGCAATAAACAGCTTATTGTCCGTGATGTTTCTGCCGTACTTGAACAAATGCAGGAAATGATACTTCAGATTGATAAGCCGGAACGTCAGGTGATGATCGAAGCTCGTATTGTTGAGGCAAATACGAACTTTTCACGTAGTCTGGGGGTTAAGTGGAATTTCGATTACCAGCAAGATGGTATAAGTGGCGATGAATCTATCACTGTAAATGATGTTGCGACCGGTATGGGCGGCGCTTTTCTCATCCCTGTGCTAAATCCTGCTGCAGCCGGATTTGCTACGAAAATTGGCATATCTGCACTCGAACAGCAGCTCAACATTGATTTACGCCTTTCGGCTTTGGAAAACTCAGGTGAAGGTAGGATTATTTCGACACCCAGAATTACCACTCTAAATGGTGAGAAGGCTACTATCGCGCAAGGAACCAAAATCCCGTTTTCGAGTGTCAGTGACCAAGGCACAGATGTAAAATTTGAGAATGCAGAATTGAAGCTAGAGGTGACCCCGGAGATCAACCCGGATGGTACAATCCTTCTTGATATCGATGTTTCAAATAGTGCCGTTGGTACCGTTGTACCGACAGCGACGGGTGATGCCGTTTCTATCGACGAGAAGAAGGCTCAGACTAAAGTATTAGTGAGAAATGGACAGACCACGGTCATCGGCGGTATTTTTATAGAAGACGAAAGGGACGCAGCCTCTGGTGTGCCAATTCTGAAAGATATCCCGGTTTTAGGCCATCTATTCAAATCAACCACCAAAACGCGAGATCGTCGTGAACTGCTGATTTTTATCACGCCACGTATAGTAGAACCTTAAGCGAAACATTAAATATTAAACAGTAAAGGACAGGAACTCCCTGTCCTTTGCTGTATCAACTACATGCCTGAAAATATGAAGAGAGAAACTCCGAAAAGCATTTTTCTTACAGGGTTTATGGGTGCTGGCAAATCGACAGTAGGTAGATTGTTAGCTGATCTGTTGGAATGTCCTTTTGTCGATTTTGACGAAAAGGTTGTACAGCGTGAGAAGCATACGATAGCAGAAATCTTTGCTGAAAAGGGTGAGGGCTATTTTAGAGACTGCGAGACTGTACTTTTGAACGAGTTGCTTCAAAGTCCAATGGCCATTTATGCAACAGGTGGAGGCCTTGTTGTCAGAGGCGAAAATCGTCGCCTGATGGCCAACCTTGGGCTTATTGTATACTTACATAGCAGTTGGCCAGTCTTGCAGAAACGGCTACAGCAGAGTATAGAGCGACCACTCGTTAATTCTGCAAGCGGTTGGGATGATCTGAGAGTTCTTTGGACTCAGAGACAACCCTTTTATGAGGAAGCTGATATCATCGTCAAGACGGATGGGCTTAATCCATTGCAAATTGCACAGAAAATCGATTTGGAATTATTATTATGAATCAGATTGTAGTGGGTCTTGGCGAGCGAAGTTACCCCATTTGGATAGGGGAACGTATTCTGTCGAATGTAGGATCGGCACTGGATGAAGTTGATTTCCCACTAAAGGTGGCAGTCGTTACCAATCCAACCGTTGGTGATTTGTACTGTGAACAATTAATAGATACACTGGTTGCCTCGGGTCGTCAGGTCAGTGTCATACGTGTGCCAGACGGAGAAGAATATAAGACCCTTGAAACCCTTGAAAATATCTACGATGTACTCATAGAGAGACAATTTGATCGTTACTGTGGGATCATCGCTCTCGGTGGTGGTGGTATCGGTGATCTGACAGGTTTTGCTGCAGCAACTTACCTTAGAGGTCTTCCCTTTGTGCAGATACCAACAACGCTACTCTCCCAGGTAGATAGCTCTGTTGGTGGCAAGACTGGAGTTAACCATCCGCAAGGTAAAAACCTGATCGGAGCTTTTTATCAACCCAAACATGTACATATTGATGTTATGGCACTGGAGACTTTGCCGAAGAGAGAGTACTCCTCAGGTATGGCAGAGGTTGTGAAGTATGGCATCATGCGTGACTTGGAGTTCTTCACCTGGCTGGAGGCTCATCGTGAAGTCCTTGCAGGTCGATCTGCCGAAGCGCTTGCTTATGCTATAAAGAGGTCTTGCCAAATCAAGGCGGATGTTGTAGAAAAAGACGAAAAAGAGCAGGGATTACGCGCATTACTTAACTTGGGGCACACGTTTGGTCATGCTGTCGAAACGCTTGCTGGTTATGGTGTAGTCAAGCATGGTGAAGCTGTTGCAATCGGCATGGTTATGGCCGCTCGTGCTTCTGCTGGTATTGGGCTCTGTTCTGATGACGATATTGAAAGAATTGTTGAGCTTTTGACCTACTTTGATCTGCCTGTAACACCTCCTGATTACTCCGTTAAGGAATATCTGAGTGTTATGCAGCGTGATAAAAAAGTCAAAGATGGCGTGGTTAGAGTCGTTTTGAACCATGGGATAGGTACAGCCGAATTGCACCAGGTCGAAGATCTGGACAAATTATTAGGCGAATTACTAACCTGATTCTGGAAGAGAGAAAATGACCCCGGCAAACACAGGTGGAAGTCTCATTGGCAAAATCGGCAGTTATCTGCAGATCTTTGCCAAAGATCCGAGCTCTACAGCTTTCGTCCCTCTGGCAGAAGCGTACCGACAGATCGGGTTGTTGGATGATGCCTTGGAAGTAGCTCGTCTGGGAACGAAAATGCTGCCACATTTCAGCCCTGGTTTCTCTACTATGGGCCGTATCCTTGGCCAGATGGGACGTATCGATGAAGCAATGAGTGCATATGCAAAAGCGCTAAGCATTGATCGTCAAAGTCAATCTGCTCTGGTCGGTCTGGCACGTCTCCATTTGATTCGTGCTGAGCGTGAAATGGCTCGGAAAATACTGAAACAAGCAGAAGAATTCCATCCTGATGATGAAAAAATATCGGACATGCTTAATGCTCTGGATCTTCCCAGGCCGTGGGCAGAAATCAAAAAAGCTTCGCAAGCTCAGGAAGCTGTTCTCCAGGTAGCAGCCATACCAGAGAAGTCCGGAGCACCGGACAAAGCAGGGACATCAGACGAGCCAGGTGAACCCATCCCCACGGCGACTTTGGCGGAGATCTATGTAAAACAAGGACTGTTAGACAAAGCCATTAAGATTTACCAGGACATTCTCCAGGTGGAACCGGATAGTATTTCAGCTCGTAATCGGATGGTGCAGCTTCAACAACAATCAGTTGGTAATACTGATACTCTCGAGACTGACCGGCCCTCCGAAATTGACACTCATGCTGTGAAGCAGTCCCCTGCTGAAGTGGCACAGAAGCCTGTAGTTCCTGTAACTGCTATTGAATCTCAAAATATGCTTAATGATCAATCGCCACTATCTATATTAAAAAGCTGGTTGACTGCAATCAAACTTGGGAGGACAAATGTTTAGCGAAATCCTGCAAAGAATTGTTGAAGAAACCGGTGGTGGTATTGGTGCCGTATTAATGGGATATGACGGCATTGCCATTGACCAGTTTTTCTCGCCTGACGAGGAACTCGATTTGCACATGGTTGTCGTTGAGTACTCGAACGTGCTTAAGGAAATTCGCAAAACAGCAGAAATTCTGAGTCTTGGCGATATGGAAGAGATTTCTATCCGTACCAATCGTTTTATTATTGTGATCCGTATGCTCAATGAGGAATATTTTGTAGCACTGGTTATTGGTCGTGACGGTAACTTTGGCAAGGGGCGCTATCTTATGACTCGCGAGGGTTTCAATCTTCTTGAGGCCCTGGGCTGACATGTTGACCCGAATCCTAATCCTGCACGGACCAAATCTGAATCTTCTCGGCCAAAGAGAACCTGATGTTTACGGTCAGCAAACGCTTGCTGATATCAATGAATCATTGTCTCTTCTCGCAATTGAGTTAGATGCTGAGATTGATGCATTTCAGTCCAATCACGAAGGTGACCTGATCGATAGAATTCATACGGCCAAAAATGATGGTTTTATCGGTATCATTATTAACCCCGGTGGTTTGACACATACCAGCGTAGCTTTACGTGACGCCATCTCTTCTGTTGATCTGCCTGTTATAGAAGCTCACCTCTCTAATATCCATGCTCGCGAGTCGTTTCGTCACCATTCCTATGTTGCCGGGGTGGTCGTTGGCCAGGTTTCTGGCTTTGGCGCCATGAGCTACCAACTGGCACTGCGTGGTCTGCTTGCTCACCTTAAATAACTGTTTTCATCTACCATGACTGTTTCCCAGCGCAGGCAGAAGGCTGTTAATCTCCTGTCGGATTTAGAACTTGACGTCCTGATCCTTTGTAACGCTGAGAATGTTCGTTATTTGTGCGGTTTCTCAGGAAGCTCCGGGGTCCTGCTGGTCACTCCAGATCAACTTGTTTTTCTAACTGATTCACGTTATACAACACAGTCTAATGAAGAAGTTTCAGCCGATTGTGTCATTGAGTATAAAATCCAGGCTGATGGTGTTGCTGACCAATTGCTATCACTTGGTGTGTCGCGTATTGGATTTGAGTCTGATCTTGCTTTTGGTGTCGTCAAGGGATTTCAGGCGAAGGGTGATCCAAACTGGTTGTGGCTTCATCTCAAAGATGAACTGCACACCTTACGTCTGTATAAAACGGCGGATGAAATCAGCTTGCTGGCCAGCGCAGCTGACATGAATGTCGCAGGCCTCTCTGAGATTGAAGAGATGATCAGGCCAGGCGTCAGAGAAAATGAAATAGCACTGGAGCTTGAATTTGCTTTAAGAAAACTGGGTGCTGAAGAGAAGGCCTTTGATATCATCGTTGCCTCCGGCTTAAGGGGTGCTTTGCCGCACGGGATTGCAAGTGACAAGCTTCTTGCTGAGGGCGAGCTGGTGACGATCGATTTTGGCTGTCGCCTTGCAGGTTATCACTCTGATGAAACCGTCACATTGGCTATCGGAGAAATAAATAACGAACTTCGCAAAATCTTTGATACAGTTCTGGCGGCTCATGATCAAGCACTCGCGGCAGTAGCCCCTGGTATTGCCTTAATTGAGCTGGATCGTATTGCCCGGGATCATATCAAGTCATGCGGCTACGGCGACTACTTTGGTCACGGTTTGGGGCATGGCGTTGGCATGGAAGTTCATGAAGCACCGACTCTGTCGCCGCGTAGCAAGGCAGTTGCCGAAGAAGGTATGGTTTTTACCATTGAGCCAGGGATCTATGTGCCGGGCGTCGGTGGGGTGAGGATAGAGGATATGGTTCTGGTGACAGCGGATAGTCAGAAGACCTTAACAAAAATCCCCAAAATGTTTCGTAACATTCTGTTAAACTGATTCAACATATAGCCGGTCTGGTCGATCAGTGCCGGTGATAAAGGAGGATATAAATGGAGATCAAGGATTTAAAAGCGTTGGTGAAAATTATTACTGACACTGATATCACTGAATTTGAAATGGAGAATGCTGAAGAAAAAATTCTTATCAAGCGCGGTCCTGATAAAGAATACGTCCAAATTGCAGCTCCAACTGCTGTCGCTGCTGTTCCTGCGCAGGCTCCAGTCGCTGCTCCTGCCGTAGCTTCCACTTCAGCTGAGTCTGTAACTGTTGCTGACAGCGGTGAAACGATTAATTCTCCAATTGTCGGTAGCTTTTATCAGAAGCCGAGCCCTGAGGCGGATAATTTTGTTAAGGTCGGCGATGTTGTTGAAGCCGGTCAGACTGTCTGTTTGGTGGAAGCAATGAAACTTTTTAACGAAATCGAAGCCGAGTACAAGTGCAAAATCATCGAAGTTCTCAAGGATGATGCCGCCCCGGTAGAATTCGGTGAACCGCTCTTTAAGGTGGAACGCTGCTAGGAGGCATCCATGTTTCGTAAAATTCTGATCGCCAATCGCGGCGAAATCGCATTGCGCATTATCCGTGCCTGCAAAGAAATGGGTATTCTGACGGTTGCAGTTCATTCTGATGCAGATGTCGATGCATTGCATACCAAAATTGCTGATGAAAGCATCTGTATTGGCAGTGCTCCAAGCAGTGAGAGCTATCTGAATATGAAGGCGATTATCAGCGCCGCCGAAGTAACCGATGCTGAAGCAATTCATCCCGGTTATGGCTTTCTTGCTGAGAACGCTGAATTCGCTGAAATCTGTCAAAATTGTGGTCTGACATTTATCGGTCCGACGCCAGAAAACATTCGCCTGATGGGTGATAAGATTGCCGCTCGACAGTCAGTTATTAAAACAGGCGTGCCTATTTTACCGGGTACGGAGGATAATGTTCCTACTGCCGAAGAGGCCCAGCGTATTGCTGCTGAAATTGGCTTCCCGGTTATTATCAAGGCAACTGCTGGCGGTGGTGGTAAGGGCATGAAGGTCGTGCATTCGCCAGCTTCTCTGCCGAATCAGTATGCTATGGCACGTGCTGAAGCCAAAGCTTCGTTCAGCAACTCCGATGTCTATATCGAAAAGTTCTGCGAAAATCCACGGCATGTTGAAGTCCAGATAATGGGTGATAAACACGGCAACGTGATCCATCTTGGTGAACGTGACTGTTCTATTCAGCGTCGTCATCAGAAATTGATTGAGGAAGCCCCCTGTTCTGCTATTTCGGCTGCCCAACGTAAAGAGATCTGTGAATGTCCCGTCAATGCTGCAAAGGCAATTGGCTATACCAGTGCTGGAACCATGGAGTTTCTTCTCGATGCTCAAGGCAAATTCTATTTCATGGAGATGAATACCCGTGTCCAGGTTGAGCATCCTGTCACAGAGATGATCACCGGCGTTGATATTATTAAAGAGCAGATTCGTTCCGCTTACGGTGAGCCTTTGAGATATAAGCAGAAGGATATCAAGTTCAACGGACACTCAATCGAGTGTCGTATCAATGCTGAGGACCCGGTAAAGTTCACCCCTTTCCCAGGCAAAATTGACGGTTATCATCCGCCAGGAGGATTGGGAGTACGTATTGACAGTGCGGTCTATGACCAGTATGTCGTCCTGCCTCACTACGATTCTATGATTGCCAAACTGATTGTGCATGCCGACACTCGCGAAGAAGCGATTAAGCGTATGGCTCGCTCTCTCGACGAGTTCATCATCGGTGGCATTAAGACAACGATTGAATTCCATCAACGGATTATGCACAATAAAGATTTTATAGAAGGTGACATTGATACCGGCTTCATTGAGCGTTTAAAGCTCTAACGACAAAGGCCAGGTTCTCCTGGCCTTTTTTTCTGATTTTTTTCTAAGCATGCATAACTGGCGGTTAATCAATTCAGGCTTCCAGACAGGTGCCATGAATATGGCGCTTGATGAGGCCTTATTGCATTCTGTGGCTAATGGTGACTCGCAGCCAGTTCTGCGCTTCTACCGGTGGCGACCTGCCACAGTAACCCTTGGCTATGCTCAGTCGGTCGTCACAGATCTGGACTTGGAGGTCTGCCGTCAGGCAGGTCTTGATGTCGTCCGAAGGTCAACTGGGGGGCGTGCCGTACTTCATGATCATGAAGTCACTTACTCAGTGATTGCCCCACTCAATACTGCTTTTTTTGGCAATTCTGTTCTCGACTATTATCGGGTTATCTCCGAAATCTTACAGAAGACACTGATTCAAATTGGCTTACCTGCTCTACTTGTTCCTGGAAAGCCACGTGGTGGAAATCAGGCTGCCGCGAAAGCGGTTTGTTTCTCTACTCCTTCACAGTATGAACTGTTAATTGATGGTCGCAAGGTCGCCGGGAGTGCCCAGAAGCGACATGGTCAAGCATTTTTACAGCATGGCTCAATCCCTATTGAGATGGATCTGGAGTTGCTGAGCAAGGCTCTGAAAACCGAGAGCAATAATTCATCCACTGGCTTGTTGAATAGTGTCGGCTGGTTGAACCAGTGGAGTGACAAGCCGATAGCTATCGATGATTTAGAAAAAGTGCTGGCAGAGGTGTTCGCAAAACAGTTACAGATTAATTGGATTTATTCAGAACCCAGTCATGTTGAGATGAAGGAAGCCAGAAGAATGTATGATGAAAAATTTAATCATCCAGAGTGGAACATGAAGCGATAAAAGGGATTGTTTGTTCATTGAACAGACCTGTTGGCCATGCTAACATGCCGCAACATTCAGGTCGATTATGGAGGTGGGTATGAAGCGCGGATTGATTTCTCTTTTGATTGTGGTCGTTGCCACATTTTGCATGGGGATGGGCGGTCTCGGTGGTCAACCAGAAGGCACCATTCCAGAGACAGAAATACGTATTCAGGCTGATATCACAGATCGTGGTGGTGTTAAAACCAATCTAAGCCAGTTCTCAATGGATGGCAAAACCTACCTGGATGCCTGGCGCGGCCAGGGTAAATTAACGATTCCTTTTCAGCATATTGACACTATTTCGTTTGGAGAACTCAAAGGTGGTGAAGTCACCATCGATGCCAAACTCAAGTCTGGAACGGTTATGACTCTGACGATTCGTTCACGAGCTCAATTCTACGGATCGACAGGTTTTGGTGCTTTTCAGATCAAATCACGGGATGTTGACAGTATTGATTTTCCCTGAAATCGTTCCATTTGAAAGCTAGTCCAAATCGAAAACTACACTAGTGGTCATCTAGAGTTTCCGGATGGGCACTAACTCAGTTCAAATTCTGTAGATGCCATGACTTTGCGAATCGGGCGTATCGCCTATCTGAATGTAGCTCCCTACTTCCATTATCTGCATGAGGAAGGATTTACTGGCGAGATCGTTGCCGGAGTCCCTTCCGAGTTGAATGCCATGCTGGCAGAGGGAATCATTGATGCGTGTCCCTCTTCTTCGTATGAATACGCCTTGCACTCAGATGATTACTTCTTGCTACCAGGTCATTCTATCAGCAGTATCGGTCCAGTACACAGTGTCCTGCTCTTTACACCTGGTCCGTTACATACACTCATGGGATCGGAGATCGCCATAACTGGTGAATCAGCAACCTCGATCAATCTGTTGAAAATCCTTTTAAAGGAATTTTGCGGTATCGATGATGTTTCCTTTAAAGTCCCCAATGGTGAAGTTGAAGAACTTCTCAGTAACGGGCAGAGTGCTCTTCTGATTGGTGACCGGGCTTTGTCTGCAGCAAAAGACTGCCCGCCGGGTTTGCAGATAACTGATCTCGGTGCGCTCTGGTATCATTTTACCGGCATGCCATTTGTCTTTGCACTTGGGATCTTGCGGCGAGAGGCCGTTACAAAATCACCTGAAGAGATCAGAAAATTGGCGAAACAACTTCATGAGTCACGTAACCATGCGTTTGCAAACTTGTCCGAAATGTCGATACAGCTCTCTGAGAAAACAGGATTTACTGCAGAGCAGTTAGAAGCATATTGGCGTGGGATGTCATACGATTTGAGTGATGGGCATATAGAAGGATTGCGGCTCTATTTCACCCTTTGTCATAAACATGGTTTATTGGAGAAGGTTCCAGACTTTCATTTCTTTCCAGCGATGTAATCTCGCAATATCTGTGCATGATCAAAGCAGAGTGGGAAGGGTAGATTGTCCAGGTGAAAGAGTTGAGCATTCTTGGCATCTTCGCCAGCAAGAGGTACACCGCTGGCCTCTGCGGTAAAAACCATGGAAATGTTGTGCTGTCTCGGGTCACGGTCTGGATCTGAATATGCTCGGAATTGACGAAGATTATTAACTGTCAGGCCACTTTCTTCTTGAGCTTCTCTGGTGGCGGCGTCTTCAAGCGATTCACCATAGTCGACAAAACCACCGGGAAGTGCCCAACCGCAAGGCTGATTGCGTCTCTCAATGAGAACAATCCGGTCTTCTATTTTAATAATAATATCAACTGTCGGAATGGGGTTGCGGTACCGTTTACTTTGTTTGCCGCAATGAGGGCAGATGAAAGTGTCCTGCATATGTAACCTCCTGTTGACACATCAATCAATAATGCATTAATAATAGCCGAACTTTTCAAACTTTGCCCGGGTGGCGGAACTGGTAGACGCAAGGGACTTAAAATCCCTCGGGAGTAATCCTGTACGAGTTCGATTCTCGTCCCGGGTACCATCTTGAGAATAAGGGGTTAGCCAGTCCATGGCTAGCTCCTTGTTGTTTTTTAGGCGTCTCGTCTGGTGCTTTTGTACCACCCCGCATCACATACCGACAACGTATGAAGATGGCTCTGGCACGCGTCTTTGCCCAACCCAGTCAGGTACTGCTTCTGGACGAGCCAACCTTGGGGCTTGACCCTGAAAGTGAACGGATGCTGGCTGAGCGTCTGCCGAAACTTCTGGACAGCTCTGCAGTGCTTATCATGACAACCCACAGTCCGATCATGCTTGCTACTGTTCAGCGTATTATTGCGCTGGATGGTGGGCGTGTGGTCGCCGATGGTCCCCGCGAAAAACTGGTAACACTCTCATAACCTTCCTCTTTTTTTGCCGACTTGTCTTTTTGTTGTTATCCTGTGAAATCCAATAGTCTTGGTCAAATTCACTTTTCGTTTAAATTATGGAGTGCAGTCGTGCCCATCACTGGAAAACAGATTATTGGCTCGGAATTCTGCTCGTCGGGTGAACAGAGATTTTTTGCGGTAAACCCAGCCACAGGTGTTGCTCTTGAACCGCAATTCTGTGAGGCATCTCAGGATGATATTGAAAGTGCTGCCTGTGCGGCTGTAGATGCTTTTGATCGTTACCGTAAGCAATCGTCAGAACAGCGTGCAGTTTTTCTGGAAAGTATCGGTGAAGAATTAATGACTCTTGGCCCAGACTTGATTGCCCGTGCCCATGAGGAGACGGCGCTCCCACGATCAAGACTCAAAGGGGAGTTGGTTCGAACCGCCAACCAATTGCACCTTTTTGCGCAACATGTTCGCCAAGGGTCCTATCTTGAAGCGCGCATCGACCGCGCCTTACCAGAGAGGACACCGCTACCAAAACCAGATATTCGGTCTCTGCAGATTCCAATCGGTCCGATTGCCGTGTTTGGCGCGAGTAATTTCCCTTTGGCGTTTTCCGTTGCGGGGGGCGATACTGCATCGGCGCTAGCTGCGGGCTGCCCAGTTGTGGTCAAGGGCCATCCGGCGCATCCCGGAACCTCCGAATTGGCTGGCCTAGCAGTTATGCGGGCGGTTCAAAACAACAATGTTCCCGCAGGAGTTTTTTCGCTCCTGCAAGCGAAGCATATAGATGTCGGTGCTGCCTTGGTGCAGCATCCATCGATCAAGGCGGTTGCTTTTACAGGTTCACTCGCGGGAGGGCGGGCAATCTACAACTTGGCTGGTTTGCGATCTGAGCCAATTCCAGTTTATGCAGAAATGGGCAGCGTGAATCCGGTCTTTTTTCTGCCGCAAATTATTGATGACAAAGGTGCATCACTGGCTGCAGCGCTGGTCGAATCATTGACCCTTGGTGTCGGACAATTTTGCACCGCACCAGGATTGGTCCTGGTGCTCAAGAATAGTGTAACGGATGCATTCTTAAGTGAAGTCGAAAGCTGTCTTGCAGCCAAGCCCCCGGGTGTTATGCTGCACGATAGTATTAAACAGAATTTCCTTACCGGAGTAAACAATCTATCGTCAGTTGAAGGTGTCAAGGGATGTGACAGTTCGTACCCTTTACTTGACGGCTGCCTGGTGACTCCAATCTTGTTGCAAACTGATGCGAAGACCTTACTCGCGAATTCTGCCATTGCTGAAGAAGTGTTCGGTCCCTCTGCACTTGTTGTCGTTTGTGACTCGAAAGAAGAGATGTTGACTGTGGCAGAGAGTCTTCAGGGCCAGTTGACAGCTTCCGTACACGGAACTAGCGAAGAGCTCAATGTCTTTTGTTCTCTGCTTAGTGTCCTTGAACGCAAAGCGGGACGTCTGATCATAAACAATTTTCCTACCGGGGTTGAGGTGTGCTCATCGATGCATCATGGTGGCCCTTATCCGGCGACAACTGACAGCAGGAGTACTTCGGTCGGGACTGAGGCTGTAAAGCGTTTTTTGCGCCCGGTTTGTTATCAGGATTTCCCACAGGGATTACTACCTGAACCGTTACGTGACCATAACAAACAGAACCTCTGGCGCCTGGTTGACGGTCGTTTGAGTCGCAAAAATCTGTAGTTTGCTTGTTTTTGATCTTACCCACAATTGTTAACTGACTTTAGGAGTTGAAATAGCATGGGTGTTACCGTTGTTATCCCAGCACGTTACGCTTCAACCAGATTCCCAGGAAAACCACTTGCCGACCTGTGTGGCAAGCCGATGATACAGTGGGTCTATGAACGCTCTGCTCTATGCGAATCGGTTGACCGGGTCATCGTTGCTACAGACGATGACCGCATTGCCCGTGCGGTCGAATCTTTCGGCGGGGATGTTGTTATGACTCGTGCCGATCATCCGACCGGTACCGATCGTCTTGCGGAAGTTGCCGCAGGACTCGATGATGAATTGATCGTTAATGTGCAGGGTGATGAACCTTTGATCGATCCGGTCATGATCGAGACAGCTGTGGCACCGCTATTATCAGATGACTCGATCCCTATGGGTACACTCAAGACCCCTTTGACGTCTATGGAGGAATATCTAAACCCTAATGTTGTCAAAGTGGTCACTGATCGGCAGGGATTCGCTCTCTACTGCTCTCGTTCGCCGATCCCTTATCCTCGTGATTTCAGTAGCGAACTTGAGCAACGTTGGCAGGAGTTGGCGACCGCCAAGCATGTTGGTCTTTATGTCTATCGCCGTGATTTCCTGCTGCAATATCCCCACCTCCAGTCGACGCCTCTGGAAACCCAGGAATGTCTTGAGCAGCTACGTGCTCTAGAACATGGCTACCGGATTCGGGTGGCAGAGACCACTCTGGTGGGGCAGGGCGTTGATACACCGGAAGATCTGGAAAGAGTAAAGGTGCTCCTGACCTCTACTTCATAGAGTAAAGTTTTCGGTAATAAAGGTTTTCATTTAAGCTCTGGAAGTGTAACATTCGTTGCTTAAATTGTTTGTGTTCCGTTAAGCAAGTTTTTTCGGTCAGGAGACCCTATGAAGACCAAGTTCATATTTATCACCGGTGGCGTTGTTTCCTCTCTCGGCAAGGGGTTGGCTGCAGCATCTATCGGAGCACTCATGGAAGCACGTGGATTACGGGTTTCCATGCAGAAAATGGATCCTTACATCAACGTTGATCCGGGCACGATGAGTCCTTTTCAGCATGGTGAAGTTTTTGTCACTGATGACGGTGCTGAAACTGATCTGGACCTCGGTCATTATGAGCGCTACACCACGGCAAGTCTGACCAAAAAATCTAATTTCACCACCGGTCAAATTTATGATTCAGTTATCCGCAAGGAACGCCGTGGTGATTATCTGGGCGGAACCGTCCAGGTTATTCCTCATATCACCAACGAAATTAAAGAAAAAATTCTGGCAAATTCCAATGGCGTTGATCTTGCTATTGTTGAAGTCGGTGGTACGGTCGGCGATATCGAATCGCTGCCTTTCCTTGAAGCAATTCGTCAGTTCCGCAACGATCTTGGCCATGAGAATGTTCTCTATGTCCACCTGACCCTGGTCCCATACATTCCGACAGCTGGTGAACTGAAAACCAAACCGACCCAACACAGTGTCAAAGAATTGCGTCAGATTGGTATCCAGCCAGATATTCTGCTCTGTCGTTGCGATCGTGAACTGCCACGCGACATGAAGAGTAAGATTTCTCTTTTCTGCAATGTTCGCGAAGAATCTGTCATTACCGCACGGGACGTTGAGACTATTTACGAAGTCCCCATGGCTTTGCATGAACAGGGCCTTGATGAAAGAATTATCGAATTTCTGAATATCTGGCCCAAAAAACCTGATTTAAGTGCCTGGCAACGAATTGTCAAGCGGGTCAAGGAACCGGCAGGTGTCACCACCATTGCTATTGTTGGCAAGTATGTTGGTCTTACCGAGAGCTACAAATCTCTTGCTGAAGCGTTGACTCATGGTGGCATTGGCAATAACTGCCGGGTGAAGCTGAAATATGTCGATTCAGAAGCGCTTGAGCGTCATGGTGTCGGCACGACCTTCGACGATGTTGACGGTATCCTGGTCCCTGGTGGTTTCGGGGAGCGTGGCAGCGAGGGCAAAATTGCGGCGATCCGATATGCCCGAGAAAATAAAGTTCCTTTCTTTGGTATCTGCCTCGGCATGCAGATGGCTGTTGTCGAGTTTGCTCGCTCGGTATGCCACATAGAAGAGGCATATTCCAGTGAATTTAAGGAAGATGCCAAGAACCCGGTGATTCACATTATGGAGAAACAGAAAGCGGTGAAAAGCAAGGGTGGGACTATGCGCCTGGGCGCTTATCCTTGCTCATTGCAAGAGGAGAGTTTGGCCCGCAGGATCTACGGCCAGAAAGATGTGGATGAGCGCCATCGCCACCGTTACGAGTTTAACAATGCCTACCGAAAAGCTCTTGAAAAGTGCGGTTTGGTCCTTTCTGGTGTTTATCCCGCAGAAGACCTTATTGAAATTGTAGAGATTGCTGATCCCCCCTGGTTTCTTGGCTGTCAGTTCCACCCGGAGTTCAAGTCGCGTCCAATGACGCCACATCCTCTCTTTGAGTCCTTTGTCGGCGCTTGTTTCAAGGTGCGGCAAGATCAGGAAGGCCAATGAGCAAAATCCTCTCTGCTGGGTCGGTCAATATCGGCGGTGATAATCCACTGGTGTTGATCGCCGGTCCTTGTGTGATTGAAAATAAAGAGCACACTCTGAAGCTTGCCAGGGCTTTGCAGGAGATTGCCGAACGTATCGGAGTCGGTCTGGTTTTTAAAGCCTCCTATGACAAAGCCAACCGAACGTCTGTAAAGTCCTATCGTGGGCCTGGTATTGATGAAGGTTTGAAGATTCTGAGTGCGGTGAAGGAGGAGACTGGGTTGCCAGTGGTCTCTGATGTCCATGATGTCTCTCAGGTAAAAGCTGCCGCTGAAGTCCTTGATATTCTGCAGATCCCGGCTTTTCTTTCCCGACAGACGGACCTACTGGTTGCTGTCGGCGAAACGGGCTGTGTCGTCAACATCAAGAAAGGCCAGTTTCAGGCACCGTGGGACATGGAGAATGCTATTGGCAAGGTCCTCTCGACGGGTAATGAGCAGATTCTTCTGACGGAACGTGGTTCCAGCTTCGGTTATAACAATTTGGTCAGTGACATGCGTTCTCTGGTGATAATGCGTCAAACCGGTTGCCCGGTTGTTTTTGATGCAACTCATTCGGTGCAGCTACCAGGTGGTGCAGGGTCGACCTCATCCGGTCAACGTGAATTTGTTGCACCTCTTTCTCGCGCGGCAGTTGCTACTGGAGTAGACGCGCTTTTCTGGGAAGTTCATGAAGACCCCGCCAAAGCTCTTTGTGATGGACCGAACAGCTTGCCGCTTGATGTGGTAGAAACTCTGCTATGTCAAATGTTGGCTCTCGATGAAATCGTCAGGTCATGATGAATAAATATACTGAAATCCGGGATGTCGCCCGTAAGGTCGTTAAGATAGAAGCCGATGCTGTTGTAGCCCTGGCAGAACGGCTGGATGAAAGCTTCGCTAAGGCCGTCGAGATGGTCTTGGCATGTTCTGGTCGTGTGGTTGTCACAGGGATGGGCAAATCAGGTCTGATTTGCCAGAAAATGGCGGCGACCATGGCTTCGACAGGCACGCCAACGATTTTTCTTCACCCGGCAGAAGGTGTCCATGGTGACCTTGGTATGTTGATGAAGGACGATGTTGTTATTGCGGTCTCTAACTCCGGTGAGACAGAAGAGATCACACGCATATTGCCGATCATCAAGCGCATGGGATTACCCCTGATTGCCATGGCTGGAAACCAAGAAAGTACTCTGGCTCGGGCTGGAGATGTGTTTCTTGATATCTCGATTAAGGAAGAGGCTTGTCCGTTACAGTTGGCACCGACGGCTAGCACCACAGTCACCTTGGTTATGGGTGATGCTCTGGCTGTGGCGTTACTTGTGCAGAGAGGTTTCAAGGAAGAAGATTTTGCTCTCTACCACCCTGGAGGTGCATTAGGTAAGCGTTTGCTATTACGGGTTGAAGATCTCATGCACGAGGGTGAAGACATTCCGACAGTCAATGCAGGGATCCCTTTAAAGGATGCACTTTACGAGATCTCCAGCAAAAAATTGGGGATTACCGGGGTTGTTGATGATCAGGGAGCTTTGCTTGGCGTCTTTACCGATGGTGATTTACGTCGTAAAATTGAGCAGGGGATCGAGGTTCTCAACCGACCTATCTGCACGCTTATGGGTGGAAAGCCGAAGCGTATTCTGCGCACCAATCTGGCCGCTAAATCGTTGCAGCGCATGGAGCAATACCAGATAACCTCTTTGTTTGTGTTCGAATCAGAAGAAGACCAGAAACCGATTGGAATTATTCACCTGCATGATTTGCTTAAGGCTGGGGTTATTTGATGGTTGATGATCTGGCAAAGATAAAACTTCTGCTGCTTGATGTCGATGGCGTCATGACTGATGGTCGAATTATTTATGACAACGATGGTGGTGAAACCAAGGCTTTCGATGTTAAGGATGGCCATGGGCTCAAATTGGTGCAGCGGGCAGGAATTAAGGTCGGTATTATTACCGGGCGCCAGTCCGCGGTTGTCGCGCGCAGGGCTGCAGAGCTAGGTATTGAGCTGGTATATCAAGGAGCCAAAGACAAGAGCTTGCCTTTTAACGATATCCTGGAAAAGCTCGCATTAACGCCGGAGGAAGTTGCCTATGTTGGTGATGATATTGTCGACCTTCCGGTCATGCGAAAAGTCGGTTTTTCCGCAACCGTGGCTGATGCTGTGGACGATGTGAAACCTTATGCAGACATGGTGTCCGAGCGCTCAGGGGGGAGGGGAGGCGTCAGGGAAATCTGTGAATTCCTGCTCAAAGAATCTGGCCGCTGGTCAGCTGTAACACGTCATTACTTTGAAGATTAATCTTCTATACAATTCCCATGCCAACTTGCCACATAGCTCTTTACACTCATTATCTCAGGGTGCTATACTGACTTCCGTCAATGAGATACTTCAAGCCCCGCAATCTTCTCCTCGTACTGGCACTGGTTCTGGCACTGGTTCTGCTGGCCGTTATTGTCCTGCGGTATCGAACCGAGAACCATTTGCAATCTTTGGTGAAAGCTTTGCCGAAGGGGATCGATGTGTCGCTACAGGATATCGACTATACTCATCTTGAAGAAGGTCGAGCTCGTTGGCGTTTAGTCGCGCAGCAGGTAGAACGTCAATCCGCGTCGGGGGTTCTAGGACTTGTGGGCCCTCAACTTAGTTTTTATGACGAGCAAGGGGCAGTAAAAGGTTTTCTAAAGGCTGACAAAGGTGACGTCAGCGATGATTATAAGCTGGTGATATTGCGTGGCGATGTTGTTCTAAAGAATTCTGCTGGCTATACGCTGTATACGGACTCTATCGATTACGACCATACAACACAGCGGGCAATAACAGATGCACATGTTCGCATGATTGGTGACGGTGTGCACCTGGAAGGTACGGGGTTGGTGTTTTATCTAAAACAGGAGCGTTTGCAACTGCAAGCGAATGTGAAAGGGTCTCTCGATTCTAAACAGCTGGAATGACAAATCCTATGACGAAAATTGCTCCTCTGTGTATATCTCTCCTCTTTTTGGTCCTGCCGCTATCAGCGTTTGCAGAGCTCGAAATGCCGAAGCAAAACCGTGGCCCAGTTGAGGTCTCTTCAGACCGTCTTGAAGCCAATGACCAGGCACAAACGCTTGTTTTCTCAGGAAAAGCAGTTGCGACTCAGGATGATGTCACAATTCATGGTGATCGCCTTACGGTAAAGTATAAAGGCGAGAAACGCGAGATAGAGATGGTCATCGCCGAGGGCTCGGTACGTATCATCCAGGGACAACGTGTTGCAACGAGCGAGAAGGCGATTCTCTATCATATTGAAGAACGAATTGTTTTGACTGGTTCACCGAAAGTCACTGATGGCGACAGTTTTGTTCAGGGCCAGGAGATCACGATTTACCTGAATGACCAACGCAGTGTTGTCACTGGTGGCGAGGGTGGCAGGGTAAACGCTGTCTTTACGCCGCAGGCGGAGGAAAAACCTTGAACCACCTCTTAGCCGCACGCGGTTTGTCGAAAGCCTATAAACAGCGCCAGGTGGTCTCATCCGTTGATCTGGAGCTCAAGTCAGGCGAAGTGGTTGGCCTGCTTGGCCCAAATGGTGCCGGGAAAACCACTTCTTTTTATATGGTGGTAGGCTTGGTCAGGCCAGACCAGGGCGAAGTGTTTCTCGACGATGAAAATTTAACCGAGCTACCTATGCATAAGAGAGCTAAAATGGGGATTTCATACCTTCCTCAAGAGGCTTCAATCTTTCGCAAGTTAACGGTCGAACAAAATCTTCTGGCGATTTTGGAAACGACGGGAAAATCCAGACAGGGCCAGTTGAAACGCAAAGATGAATTGCTCGAAGATTTTCGTCTGACTCATGTTGCAAAATCTTACGGTTATGCTCTTTCCGGCGGAGAGAGACGCCGCGTGGAGATCGCGCGAGCTCTGGTTCTGGACCCAAGGTTTATTTTACTTGATGAGCCATTTGCGGGAATTGACCCGATTGCGGTTCTTGATATCCAGGGAATCATCAATGAATTGAAAAAACGTCATATTGGCGTGTTGATCTCCGATCACAACGTCCGTGAAACCCTGAGTGTGTGCGACAGAGCTTATATCCTTAACGAAGGTTGTATCCTGGAGCATGGCTCTCCCGATGAAATTGCTCAAAGTCCAAAAGCCCGGGCGATTTATCTGGGAGAAAAGTTTCGACTCTGATTTTGAAGTGTTAGTGTAAACCATATAATGCTCACTATGGTCAATGACTTGACCTTTTGAGACTGTTTCCCCTTATGTTGGTGATATGGCTTTAGAAATAAGACAACAACTTAGGCTCAGTCAACAACTGGTTATGACGCCCCAGCTACAACAGGCGATCAAACTGCTGCAGCTTTCGCGCATGGAGGTAATGGATGTTGTGCGCGAAGAACTAGAGGAGAATCCTGTCCTGGAAGAAGGCCAGGAATCCCCTGAAGAGAAGGAAGCGAATGAAGAAGAGCTGACCGTTGAAAAAAACGATGAACAAGTTCAGGAGAACATCAAAGAAGACGATCGCAATGGCATGGAGGATATTGACTGGAAGACCTATCTGGAAAGCTACAGCCTGGGTGGTACGACCGCTGACAGCTATGAGGATGATGAGGATCGACCTTCTTACGAAAATCTGCTAACCAGAAAACCTTCTCTCTCTGACCATCTTTTATGGCAACTGAACCTCTCACGGTTGGAAAGCCAGGAACGAGCCATTGCCTGTGAAATTATTGGCAACATAGATGATGATGGTTATCTGCATGTCTCTGTCGAGGAATTAGCCGCACAGGCTGGTTGTGACTGTGAATATGTTGAAGGAGTCCTCTCCGCAGTTCAGAACTTCGACCCCCCCGGTGTTGCCAGCCGCAATCTTCAGGAATGTCTTCTCAAGCAACTTGAACAGTTGGAGATGTCAGAGGACCTTGCTGCTGTCATTCTTCGAGATCATCTCGATGAACTGGAAAATCGTCGTTATCAGGTAATTGCCAGAAGTCTTCAGGTCCCCTTGGATGAAATATTCTCTGCTGCGAAATTCATCAGTGGTCTGGACCCTCGCCCTGGCAGTCAATACGGCCAGGAAGACGTTCATTACATTATTGCCGATATCTTTGTGCACAAAGTCAGTGATGAGTACATCGTCGTCCTCAACGATGATGGTTTGCCTAATTTGAGGATCAATTCCTTCTATCGTAATGCACTGTCTGGTGCTGCAAAGGTTGATGAAAAAGCAGGCGAGTATATTCAGGAGAAACTACGCGGTGCTCTTTGGCTGATCAAGAGTATTCATCAGCGTCAACGGACGATTTATCGTGTCACCAAGAGCATCGTTAAATTTCAAAGGGACTTTTTTGATCGCGGGGTTGCCCATCTCAAACCCCTTGTACTGCGTGATGTAGCAGAAGATATTGAGATGCACGAGTCCACTGTCAGTCGTGTGACGACAAACAAATATGTGCAGACACCACAGGGCCTTTTTGAACTGAAATACTTCTTTAACAGTGGTATCAACACGACCGCGGGGGATTCAATAGCTTCGGAGAGTGTGAAAAGCAAGATCAAGGAGATACTTTCCGCTGAGAACACCCGTAAACCCTTTTCAGACCAGAAAATTGTTGAAATCTTGCACGATCAGGGGATTGAAATCGCCAGACGGACGGTGACCAAGTATCGAGAGATGTTGGGCATCGGTTCTTCTACTCAACGTAAGCGCCTGTTTTAGTCTTGTGCCATTTGTTTTAGTTGTACCCTGTTAGTTTTATTCAATCTCGATTAGTTTTAATCGTGTCATGGTTTTATGAAAACTAGCAGGTATAATTCATAGGAACACGATCTTTTTCATAAACATCTACGAGGAGGTACGAAAATTATGCGGATTAATGTGACCTTTCGACATATGGAAACCAGTGAACCTGTACGTAATTATGTTGAAGAGAAACTTCCAAAGGTCAAAAAATACATTGAAGAGCCCGTTGAAGCACAGGTGGTTCTCTCTGTAGAAAAGAAAATCCGTCACAAAGCTGAAGCCATTCTGAACGCCAAGGGAATCACCATCAAGGCAACAGAAGAGACATCAGATATGTATGCCGCGATTGACGGTATGCTGGATAAACTTGATCGACAATTGAAGCGTTACAAAGATAAGATTAAAAAACACAAGCCTCTGAGTGGGCGGGAACGGCGTGTCAACAAAACGATTTACACCGCTGAGAGTATTGATGAGGCTCATGAAGAACCAAGTATTATCAAGACTGACAGTTTTCAGGTGAAGCCTATGTCAGTGGATGAGGCCGTTATGCAAATGGACCTGTTGGAAAAGGAGTTTCTGGTTTTTACAGATGACTCATCCGAACAGATTAATGTGGTCTATCGTCGCAAGGATGGCAATTATGGCTTGATTGTCCCCCAGTCCTAAGGCTATCTTCTATGGCAGGCGGTCAATGTAGCCGCCTGCCGTTGTTTTACTAACTTCCAGACAGTTACTAGGTTAATCGTGAAATGAAAATTTCGGAGTTGCTTGATCCTGCGGCGATCGTCGCAGAGTTAAATGGTACGGGAAAAAAAGAAGTTCTCGCTGAGTTGACAGATGCTCTGTTGAAATCTGATTCGAGTCTGGTTCGGGACGATGTCCTGAAAGTCCTTATGGAGCGGGAGCGACTCGGATCTACGGGTATCGGTGATGGAGTCGCGATTCCTCATGGTAAATTAAAAGATATCGACCGTCTCCTGATCTCTTTTGGTTTGAGTCGTCAAGGTGTTGATTTCGATTCCATGGATAGCAAACCAGCTCACCTTTTTTTCCTCCTGGTTGCGCCAGAGGCGTCCGTCGGTGTTCATTTGAAGACTCTGGCCCGTATTTCCAAATTGTTGAAAAGTACGGCAGTGCGCGAGCGCCTGCAGTCAGCGGTTGATAGTGCAGAAATCCATCGCATTATTTCTGAAGAGGAAGAACAACTCTAAACGGTTGAATCGATGCCCCGTCTGAGTATCTCTGAACTATTGTCCGAGACAGAGGCCGGGCTTGACCTGGGGCTTTTGGCCGGCGAGCGTGGCCTGAGCCGTGTTGTTCAGGTTCCAAGAATTCAAAAGCCTGGTCTGGCGCTGGCCGGCTATACCAACAACCTCCATCCTGATCGCATCCAGATCCTGGGTGCTACCGAACTCAGTTATCTTGCAGAACTATATCAGCGAGATCCAGCCAAGGCTGAAGAGAATGTCTCTCAGCTTTGTGCGCTTGATATCTGTTGCTTTATCATCACCAAAGACCTGGATGCACCTGATAACCTTTTACGTGAAGTGGAAAGCCACAACATTCCTCTGCTACGTAGTCATCACCAAAGCTCAACCTTCATCTCCCTATTGACCCAATATTTGGAAGAGCGCCTGCTTCCCCAGACCAATGTGCACGGCGTGCTTGTTGATGTGCTTGGGGTCGGAGTCCTTTTGCTCGGTAAAAGTGGCATCGGCAAGAGTGAATGTGCTCTTGACCTGGTTATTCGTGGACACCGTCTGGTGGCTGACGATGTGATTAAAGTCCGCCTGAAGTTGCCTGCTGTGCTCTTCGGTGAAGGTAGTGATCTGTTGCATTACCACATGGAGATTCGTGGTCTTGGTATCATCAATATTAAACATTTGTTTGGTGTTGCTGCAATTCGCGAGCGAAAGAAAATCGATCTGGCTATCGAACTTGTGGAATGGCAGGATGGCAATGAATACGACCGCCTTGGTCTTGAAGAAAACCATTATGAACTGCTTGGGGTCAAATTACCTTTGCAAACGATTCCTGTTCGTCAAGGCCGGAATATCACAACCATTGTTGAAGTTGCGGCCCGCAACCAGTTGCTCAAGGAAATGGGATATCACAGTGCGGTAGAGTTTGAAGAGAGGCTGGAGCAACGAATGGCTGAAACAGCAAGAATCCATGCGCAGTCTATCATTGGGGATAACCTGGAATGAAACGACAACTTGTTGTTATCACCGGGCTGTCTGGCTCTGGCAAAAGTACAGGAGCTCGCTCTCTCGAAGATGCTGGTTTTTTTGTTATTGATAACCTCCCCTTGGTGATGCTCCCTGATTTTCTCTCTTTAACTGATCACGGATATGAAAAAGTAGCAACCGTTGTCGATGCCAGAAGCTCTGATTTTTTAGGTGATTGTCGTGAAGTTCTGAGTCGTATAAAGGCAGAAGGACACGCCGTCGATGTCCTGTTTTTTGAAGCATCGGACCAGGACTTGGTAAAACGATTTTCAGAGACCCGCCGTCGTCATCCTCTGGTGCAGAAAGAGGGAATTCTTGCTGCCATTGATAATGAACGTGAAATCATGTCAGAGCTGCGCAGGCTGGCAACAATCATTCTGGATTCTTCCGGGCTGACTGTTCACCAACTGCGTCAACGAGTCCTGGCTTCCGTTCTGGGAGCGGAAGATCATGAAGGCCAGTTACGGGTGCAGGTGCAGTCTTTTGGCTTTCGAAATGGTCTGCCTCTGGGCGCAGACCTCGTCTTCGACGTACGTTTTCTTGATAACCCCCATTTCGTTGAAGAGTTACGTCCCAAAACCGGGCTGGATCCTGCTGTCAGTAACTTCGTATTGAGTCAAGCTGACTATCAAGCTTTTCTCGGCAAGCTGAAAGACCTCCTTTTCTTTCTCTTGCCACGTTATTGTCAAGAGGGGAAAACCAGCCTGACAATAGGCATCGGTTGTACTGGTGGGCGTCATCGTAGTGTCGCTATTGCAGAGGACTTGGGACCGTACTTGCTTGGCACTGGAAGCGTTGTGCAGGTAAATCACAGGGATATCAGTAAGGATTAAGATTATGGTCGGTTTGATTGTTGCGACGCATGGCAATCTTGGCGCGGAGCTATTGACGTCAACACAGATGATTCTCGGCCCGGTTCGAAATGCCAGGGCTGTCAGCATTAATCAGGATAGATCGATGGAAGATGTTCGTAATGCTATTGTGGCAGCTATTGCAGAGGTCGGAATAGACGATAATGGCGTCATCATTGCCACGGATATGTTCGGTGGCACTCCAGCCAATGTCAGCATGACTTTCCTTGAGCCACAGGTCGTTGAAGTCCTGAGCGGTGTCAATCTGCCTATGCTGCTTAAATTCTTCAACAGCCAGGAACACCTTGGCTTGGACGAATTGGCAGGAATACTCAAGTCGTATGGTCAACAGAGCATCGCATTAGCTAGTGAATATTTGCAGAGATAGGAGATTCTCTGGCAAAGCTCGTCATAGTCGTCTCTTATCCAATATAATCACCTCGTTAGGAGCCTTTTGTAATGAGTATTGTTCTGGCGCGTATTGACAGCCGCCTTGTGCATGGTCAGGTTCTGGAAGCCTGGGTGCCCTATGTCAATGCCGATTGTATTGTGGTTGCCAACGACGAAGTCGCAGGAGCGTCTTTTCATTGCATGGTTATGCAAGCGGCCATACCGAGTTCGATCAAGTTGATTATTGGTACGTTAGAAGAAACTGCTAGTATCCTTAGTTCTGCTGACTTGCTCAAGAAACGAGTCCTGTTGCTTTTTACCAACTCCGAGGATGCCTTGAAGGTTTGTCAGCTCGGCGTCTCTTATACAAAACTTAATCTTGGCAACATGCACTCGAGCGCAGGTAAGGATCGTTATACTTGCACAATTGCCCTCGACCAGCATGACATTGAGAAGTTGCAGCAGGTTGAGGACCATGGTGTCACCATTGTTTCTCAATGTGTCCCCACAGATAGGGAGCAGAACTGGCATAAACTGATTCGTTCTGGAGGTCGTTAAATGGTTGTTGGCGACTATCTGTTGGCCGGTCTGGTGGCCATGTTGACTGGTCTGGATCGGGTTGCTCTGATTCAGATTATGATTTCCCGACCCTTGGTTGCCGCACCATTGACAGGCTGGGTCCTTGGTAATCCTCTGGTTGGAATGGAGGGCGGCATGCTGCTCGAGTTGCTCTGGCTCGGCAGGCTACCAGTTGGGGCCGCAATTCCTCCTGACGATACGCAGGTTGCCGTGGGTGCGACTGTCCTGGCCTTGAGCGTGGGGCACTTGCTCGACTTGCACGGTATGCCAATGGTGATCCTGGCTGTGCTGATTGCTATCCCTTTGGGCAAGTTTGGACAGGTCTTTGATCGTCTGGCGCGTCATGTCAATGACCGCCTTGCTCTCTCCGGTCACGATGCCCTCATGACAGGGGATACGAATGGCCTGGAGCGTTATCATCTTTTTGGTTTGGCCAGTTTTGCCCTTGCGAGCTTGGCTACGGCAGTCGTTATTGTTCTGATCGGTAGTTTTGCTCTCTACTCTGTCGCTCCTCTGCTGATCGGAGCGGTACGCGAAACTGGACTGAGCCTACAGTACAGCCTGATTCTGGTGGGAGCGGCGTCACTCCTTGGAACGATTAATGTCAATCGTAGCGCTTCCCTGTTCTGTGCCGCGTTTATTGGCACTATGCTGGTTCTCTGGATGAGATGACTCTATGAAAGAGATTCGCCTTTCCTGGCTGACATTTTTACGCATGTACCTTCGGTCGTTTCTACTGCAGGCCAGTTGGAACTTCGAGAAGTTACAAAACCTCGGGTTCTTCTATTTGATACTACCGGGGTTGCGCAGTATCTACGGAGATGAAATCCCTGCCGATGTTCGTCAGCGACATGGGGCTTATTTTAACACTCATCCTTATTTTGCGCCGCTGGTTGCGGGGACTACTTTGCGCCTGGAATTACTTAGTCTCGCCGGTGAAGCACCTGCCGTTGATGCTGAAACATATAAAAAAATGGTTATGGCACCTCTTGCCGCGATGGGAGATGCCCTCTTTTGGGGTGGTGTCCGTCCTCTGGCAGCACTGATTGGTCTTCTGATAGCGAGCCAGGGGTCTCTCTGGGCTCCGGTGGTTTTTCTGGTGCTCTTTAATCTGCCCCATCTGCTGTTTCGTGGCATCGGGCTTGCGCTCGGCTATGTTCAGGAGCTGAAGGCCATTGAAACGATACAGAAATGTCATCTGCCGGACCTGGCGATCAGACTCAAAGAATCAACGACAGTGCTGATCGGTGTCCTCTGCGCATATCTCTCCTTTAAGGGCTGTGAGCATCAGGACATTTCTGCCGCATGGGGTTTTATTCAGCTACCAATTGTTCTGCTTTTTGCCTGGTTGGCTCATAAAGGTGTGACCAGTCTGTTTCTTGTTTGATTGACAACGTCCAGCCTGTTGTTGTTGGCGTTGCTGTTTTAATAGAGGGGATGAGATGACGACAGAAAACTCAAAATTCAAGATTATTAACCGTTTGGGATTGCATGCCCGGGCTGCTGCTCAGTTGGTCCAGACAGCTAACCGGTTCCTATCGGATGTGACCATCGAGAAAGACGGTAATGACGTGAACGGCAAGAGTATTATGGGTCTGTTGATGCTGGCGGCTCCGCAAGGGTCAATAATCTCTGTGACGGTGTCTGGTGAAGATGCCGAAGAGGCAATGAAGGTAATCGGGACTTTGATCGATGATGGCTTCGGTGAAGATTAATATAGCTGAAGATACCATGCTCGTCGGTATCGCTGCAGCACCCGGGATTGCGATCTCCAGGAGTCACTTGGTTAATCGTGACCGGATGACCGTTATTGAACGTCGTATCTCTCCGGAAGAGGTCGATCCAGAAATTGGAGCGTTTAAGGATGCGGTCGAAAGATCTAAAGCTCAATTAATTGAAGTCAAAGACCAGGCTGATAGCAAGGAGTTGACTGAGCACCTCTATATTATTGACACCCATCTGCTGATTCTTGATGATGAGATGCTGATCGGTGAGACCATCGGCCTGATTCGTGGGGAACTGATCAATGCCGAGGGCGCTCTGAACCGGGTCTTAAGTAAACTGCGCCGGGTGTTCGATAAAATCAGTGACGAGTACCTGCGGGAAAGGCGCTCGGACATCGACTCGATCGGTGATCGCTTAATGCGCAACCTGCTTGGTGAAACACGTGAATCTCTGGCCGATGTGAATGAACAGGTCATTGTTGTCGCCCATGTTCTTTCTCCTGCCGATACTGTGCAAATCGACAAATCAAAGGTCATCGGGTTTGTGACCGATATTGGCGGGCGTACCTCGCACACTGCAATCCTGGCTCGCTCGCTCGGTATTCCTGCTGTGGTCGGGTTGGAGACTGTGACCTCACTGGTGCCAGACGGTACGCCAATGATTATCGATGGTAGCACCGGCACGGTGATCCTCAGACCCTCGACAGAGACTTTTCGCGACTATCTGGAAAAGAAGCAGCACTACGACTACCTGGAATCTGAACTTGTTCAGTTTCGCAGCTTACCGGCAGAGACCAGGGACGGTTACTCTCTGGCTCTGCGCAGCAACATCGATTTTGTTGAAGAAATAACGGTGGCACGGGAACAGGGAGCCCAGGGCATCGGTCTGTTCCGTACCGAGTTCCTCTTTATGTCGGGCGAGGGGCCACCTTCCGAAGATGAGCAATTTGACATCTATCGCGCTGCCGTGGAGAAGATGGCACCTTTTCCAGTGACCATCAGAACCCTTGATGTTGGTGGTGATAAGTTCGTCCCCGAGTTTAACCTCGCCGATGAGGTCAACCCGGCGATGGGACTGCGTGCAATACGTTTTTCACTCAAAGAAGTTAACCTGTTCAAAACTCAGCTGCGAGCAATCCTCAGGGCTGCTGCGTTTGGTCACATACGTATTATGTTCCCGATGATTTCGGGAGTCGCCGAAGTGCGTGACTGCAAACAATTCCTCGAAAGAGAACGTCAGGAACTGCTTTCGGCAGGCATTACTTGCGGTGAAAATGTTGAAGTCGGCATCATGATTGAAACTCCAGCTGCAGTTTTGATTGCTGATCTGCTGGCGAAGGAAGTTGACTTTTTCTCGGTTGGGACGAATGACCTGATTCAATACTGTCTGGCGATTGATCGCGGCAACGAGCACGTTGCTTATCTTTATGAGCCGATGCACCCTGCTGTTCTTCAGGCGTTACTGCTGATTTGTCAGGCAGCAAAGTCTGCCGGTATCGAAGTTGGTATGTGCGGTGAGATGGCAGGAGAAGATCTCTACTCGCTGGTCCTGATTGCTCTTGGCTTCAGTGAACTGTCAATGAACGCTGTCAATATTTCTCGGGTCAAGCGAATCGTACGGCAGGTCAAAATCTCAGAAGTTGAACAAATCCTCGACCAGCTTATGACTCTGGCAACGGCCGAAGAGGTTGCTGCTGCCCTGGAGAAGGAAATGTCCCAGCGTTATCCTCAAGTTTTTTCAGAAGCACACTTCTAGTCGCTGTCAAAGTCTTGTGGTCATCCATCTCTACGTACAGTTGCTAAGTTCTTGACAGTGTTAGAGAAAAAGATTAACGTTCCGTCTCTTAATAAAGCCCTTTAAGGAGTATGACTTATGCCTATGACAGATTTTCTCTTTACCTCCGAATCGGTTTCCGAGGGGCACCCTGATAAGGTCGCCGACCAAATTTCTGATGCTATTCTCGATGCAATCATTGCCCAGGATCCCAAGGCCAGAGTTGCCTGTGAGACTCTTGTTACAACTGGTATGGCAATGATCGCCGGGGAAATAACTACAAGTGCCTATGTAGATATGCCCGTTATCGTTCGTCAAACCCTCAAGGAGATAGGCTACGATGATTCCGCCATGGGTTTTGATTATGAAACCTGTGCGGTTTTGACCTCGATCGACCGCCAGTCTCCAGACATCTCACAGGGTGTCTCTGAAGGTGAGGGACTCTTCACCGAACAGGGCGCTGGCGATCAAGGAATAATGTTCGGCTATGCCTGTAACGAAACTCCCGAGTTGATGCCGATGCCGATCACCTTTGCCCATAAGTTGACCAAACGCCTTGCCGATGTAAGAAAAAGTGGCTTGCTCAACTTTTTGCGTCCAGACAGTAAGTCGCAGGTGTCGATTCAATACATTAACGACAAGCCGATCCGGGTTGATACGGTCGTTGTTTCTTCGCAACATGTACCGGATGTGACTTATGAAAACCTCAAGGAATCGATCATCGAGGAAGTTGTCCGTAAAGTTATTCCTGAAAATCTTCTTGATGAAAACACCAAATACTTCATCAACCCGACTGGTCGTTTTGTGGTTGGTGGACCGATGGGCGATTGTGGCTTGACCGGTCGTAAAATCATTGTAGATACCTATGGTGGCCAAGGCTCCCACGGTGGCGGCGCTTTCTCCGGTAAGGATCCTTCCAAGGTTGACCGCAGTGCCTCTTATATGGCTCGTTATGTTGCCAAGAACATTGTTGCTTCAGGTCTCGCAGATAAATGTGAAGTTCAGCTCGCTTACGCAATCGGTGTTGCCGAGCCGGTTTCGGTTATGATCAACACTTTTGGTACGGGAAAAATCCCGTCCAATGATATTGCCCGAGTTGTGCGTGATGAATTCGACATGCGTCCCCGTGCTATCGTGGAGACTCTCGATCTGTTGCGCCCAATTTATCTGAAGACAGCGGCGTATGGACATTTCGGCCGTGAATTGCCTGAATTTACCTGGGAACGCACTGATCGTATCGAATCTTTGCAAAAGCGCGCCGGTATCTGATTCTTTCTATCGGTTGACTCCTGAATCGTTTGGGCGGATCGTATTTGTGATCCGCCCGTTTGCATTCAAGGTCGTTGGTTATGTCGAAACCTGATCTTTCCATTATTATTCCCACCCTCAACGAATAAGAGGCCTTGCCGCTGTTGCTTGCCGACCTTGCTCGTCAGCAGGGAATCTCTTTCGAAGTTATCATCGCTGATGGTGGCTCTATCGACACAACCTGTCAACTTGCCAATGATTTATTTGTCTCGGATCGGCTGTCGGGATCCTGTCATGTTGGTCCGAGTGTACGGGGGCAGCAATTGAATGCCGGAGTGGCGGTTGCAAATTCAGACTGGTTGCTCTTCCTGCATGCTGATAGCCGCCTTGTTGATGTCAATCAACTACTAAATGCGCTTGGCTTTATACACGCTCACCAAAAGAAGCAGACTTCCGATGCTTCGGCCGGACGTTTCTCCTTACTGTTTGATATATCCAGTAGTGAAAAAAGTTTTGGGTTGTTTTATTATGAAGCCAAGGCTCGACTCGACCGCTCTGGATGTATTCATGGTGACCAAGGCATGCTGATGACGAAATCCTTCTTTCATAGAGTAGGCCCTTTCCGTGAAGACTTGCCGGTTATGGAAGACACTTCTATCGCAGAAACTATTCGTGCTACTGGCCAATGGTTGCTTCTGCCGGGGAAGATTGTGACTTCTGCCCGACGATTTCAGGTGGAAGGGTTAAAGTCCCGTCAAACACTCAATGCTTTGATGATGAATTTTATGTCAATCGGCTGGCTGGAGTTTTTTGCTAAAGCACCTGAAATCTATTGCCAGCAGGATCGAACTCAGCCACTTCAATTGTTCCCCTTCTTTCATCTGATCAAAAAGCTTCTTCACGATATGCCGTTGCGAAAGCGATGGCGTATATGGTTGGCAACTGGAGGTTACGTTCGAAGTCAGGCTTGGCAGATTGGCTTGGCTCTGGACTGTCGCAAAGCGTATCGACAAGGTCTTGAGCCGGGTTGTCAGAACAAAGACTGGCTAAACTGGTTTGATCGTTGGTTTAATCCATTGACGAACCATTGGTTCGGTCGTACAGTGACAGCGTTGTTGGTCAGGATATGGTTTGCTTGGCAATTTAGATGTGAACCTGATACATACACAAACAGGAAATAACAAAATAACAATTAAGGAGAACTTGTTAGATGACAGACAATCAAAATTTTACAGTATTGGACTTATCTCTGGCCATTTTGGGGCGCAAGGAGATTGGACTGGCAGAAATCGAGATGCCAGGATTGATGGCGTTGCGAGAGGAATATCGCGATAAGCTGCCTCTCAAGGGAGCCAGAATCACCGGTTCTCTGCATATGACGATTCAGACCGCGGTGCTGATCGAAACCTTGCTCGACCTTGGTGCGGAGGTACGTTGGGCTTCGTGTAATATTTTCTCGACCCAGGATCAGGCTGCTGCGGCCGTCGCTGTGGGCCGCGAAGGTACGCCTGAGGATCCTAAGGGAATCCCGGTCTTTGCTTGGATGGGTGAGACGCTCAATGAATACTGGTGGTGTACTGAACAGGCATTGAACTGGCCTGATGGTCAATTGCCAAACATGATCCTTGATGACGGCGGCGATGCGACCATGATGGTGCTTTACGGCTCAGAATGGCAGCAGCAGGATGTACCCGCCTGTAATGCTGATGATCCAGAAGACTGGCTCGAACTTGTCGGTTGTCTCAAGAAATCCATTGAGTGCAAGACGATCGATTGGGTTGCTATTTGTAACTCGATCAAGGGTGTGACTGAGGAGACTACAACCGGTGTCCATCGCCTCTACCAGCTGCAGAAAGATGGCAAGCTACCGTTCCCGGCGATGAATGTCAATGACTCAGTTACCAAGAGGAAATTCGACAATGTCTACGGATGCCGTCACAGTCTGGTAGACGGTATCATGCGGGCAACTGATGTCATGATCTCAGGTAAGGTAGCCGTGGTCTGTGGCTATGGTGATGTAGGTAAGGGTTGCTGCCAGTCGCTTCGCGGCCAGGGTGCCCGGGTTATCGTGACTGAAATCGATCCGATCTGTGCTTTGCAGGCGTTGATGGAAGGTTACGAAGTAAAGACTCTGGAAGATGTGGTTGCGGATGCTGATATCTTTGTCACGACAACCGGCAACAAAGATGTCATCCGAGTCGAGCACATGGAGAAGATGAAGCATAATGCCATTGTCGGCAATATCGGCCACTTCGACAACGAGATCGAGATGGCACCCTTGGCTAAGATCGCCGGTGTCAAAAAGATTAACATCAAGAATCCACGCGAGCATGGCAACCAGGTTGACCAGTGGGTTTTCTCTGACGGCCATGCAATCATTGTTTTGGCTGAAGGGCGATTACTCAACCTTGGTTGTGCTACCGGTCATCCCTCTTTTGTTATGTCGAATAGCTTTACCAATCAGGTGATGGCACAGATCGAGCTTTTTATGCGTCCAGATAACTATGAGAACAAAGTCTATGTTCTGCCAAAGGTTCTTGACGAGAAGGTCGCTCGTTTGCACCTTGGTAAATTAGGCGCAAGATTGACGACTCTTACTGCAGAGCAGGCTGATTACATCAGTTTGCCTGTGGATGGGCCGTATAAGCCTGATTCTTACCGTTATTAAAAGTAGCTACACTAACACTTATCAGGCCCCCGGCGGTCAAGAGTAAAAAGATCCGTTAACGCAAAAGGTTTTCCCTTCCGTTCTTTGACAAGCGACTGATCAATTTAGAGCCATCCGGTTTCCGGCTTTGGATTCTCTACTGGCTGCAGACGAATTCT
>JAJRRB010000017.1 GCA_024279915.1 Deltaproteobacteria bacterium | reverse complement strand
TGCGCAAGCTATCTGGCTGTGTTTGGCCTGACTTGCAGAAAGAGTCGCAAAGACCGAATCATGACATGAGGCACAAAGCTGTGATCCCGTAGTGGCAGGATAAATCAACTGGAGAGGCTGATGGGCCTGGTGACAGGTTGCCCAGTTTGCCTGGGTCATCGACTCAGAGTGAGGCTCATGACAGTCAATACACTCCGGAATGTTGCCGTGTGTATCAGCATGGCAGAAGTTACAGGCGAAGGTTGCGTGCTTGCTGGGGCTGGCAACCATCTGCTTGTTGGGGCCAGCATGACAAGAGACGCAGACTTTCTTATGTTCGCCATCGAGGTTGACATTAAGAGGTTGATGCGGATTGTGGCAACCGAGGCAATTTTCTACTTCGTAGTGGGTGCTGCCATCATGACAGTCATTACAATTGGGAATGTTGTTTTCTACACTCGGACGATGCCCTTCGTGACACGCCTGGCAATCGATTTCCGTTTGGTGGGATGCTCCGTCTGTAGCAATCTGTGCAGGTTGTTCGTTATGACACTTGGCACAATCACCAACACCCAGCATCGCCTGCTCAGCCAACGCGACAGTTCCGAAACATGCAACGAACGCCAGGGCAAAAGTTGCAACCAACAGTTTCTTCATTTGACTCTTCAACATCTTCTTTCCTCCTCAATAAAAACCCGATATATAGCGACACATACAGCAAAACATACATAAATAAATGAACTGTTTTTGTAACGTTACACGCTAGTGAGTGTCAATAACAAAATGGGAATCGTCCAATGATAGGCAAACCTGCATGTTATGCGGATTGCACGGTTATTAGAGCTGTCCAGACTGACAACAGATTCAACACATTTGACGCATCTGTAAACTTGGGCTAAAGCCCCCGAAAACAGGGCAAAGAAAAGCCCCATGACAATTAAGCCATGGGGCATTATTTCTGGAGCGGGACACGAGATTCGAACTCGCGACTTCGACCTTGGCAAGGTCGCACTCTACCACTGAGTTAGTCCCGCAAATTTCAGTCCATCAGTAACGACGGATGCACTTTATAGCAAAAGCCCTTTGGACAAGTCAACCGAAATTTTCATTGTGGAAAGATATGATCAGCGGGCAAACACCCGGAAGAACTTCTGCAGATAATCGAAGCCGGACCAAAGGGTCAGTCCGAAGGCGATATAAAAGAAGAAAATACCAAAATTATGCATATTCACATGGAATATTCCCCAGTCCAAGCCGAACAGCCAGTTGAAATCATAATGCAGCATAAGTCCTGGAATAGCGACCATTTGATAGATCGTCTTGTACTTACCCAACTCACTGGCGTCAATAACAATCCCCTCCGCTGAGGCAATTGACCGTAATCCGGTGACGATCATCTCGCGGCCCAGGATAAAAAAAACGGCCCAGGCTGGAACCCGATCAAGAGGGATCAGCATGATCAAGGCCACCATAACAATCAATTTATCAGCCAGAGGATCGAGGAATTTACCAAGGACAGTGACGATACCCCACTTGCGTGCCAACCAGCCATCAACAAAATCAGTGATAGCAGCGACACCAAAGATTGCCGCAGCCCAGATACCGGATTCACGTGAATCAGAGAGTAACAAGACCAGCACAACAGGTACAGCGGCAACACGCGCAAGCGTCAGAAGATTTGGCAGGTTAAGTACACCAGTACGTAGATTCATAGCAGTGTGTCCCCTGACTGACGATAATGGTCTAGGTAGCGTTTTACTTTTTTGACGTAGTTACGGGTTTCATTATAGGGGGGGATACCACCATAGCGCTGAACCGTGGATGGCCCTGAATTATAAGCGGCCAGAGCCAATTCAAGATCGTTATTGAAAAGATCAAGCATCCGACGCAAATATTCGCTACCGCCGCGAATATTTTCTGAAGGATCAAAAGGATTATTCACTTTAAGAGATTTTGCGGTCTCAGGAATCAACTGCATCAAACCCTGGGCACCTTTTTTAGAAACAATATGAGGTTGGTAATCACTCTCTACCTTGATCACCGCTTTGACGAGCGCCTCCTCAAGTCGGTAAGATTTGGCGCAACGACGGATGATGCTGAGATAAGAGTGGTGTTGACTACTAATGGCAGAACCCTCCTTGCGATACATATCCCATCGCCCGTGGGTTGGTGTATCAGTGAAGTGTACTCTGCCATTAGCATCCACGTACCGATAAATGTCAGCATCGGCAGGTGTAATGCCGGCAAGAAACGGCACAAGAAATACGCCAGCAATCAATATTTTACGAATTAAAATCATTAAGGTATATTCTCTTTCCTAACTATATATCTGAAAAACCTCTGTATTTCAACAAGTTTAGGACTTGACAGAGAGGTATTGCATTCAGATAATGAGTTTCCTTCAAAATTCTACGTGAATTGGTTCATTAAATTCATTGCAAGCCACGGGCCATTTCTGTATGAGAATATTTACTGATTACCTTGTTGTCGGCAGCGGTATTGCCGGACTCTGCTACGCCTTGACGGTCGCTGAACGTGGACAGGTCTCACTGATCACGAAAAGAGAGATTGCCACAACCGCCACCAGACTTGCACAAGGGGGCATCGCTGCAGTCGCCACCGCGAAAGACTCCTTTGAACAACATATTCACGACACCATGGAAGCTGGTGCCTGGTTGCCAGATGAAGAGATTGTCCGCATGGTGGTTGAGAACGGTCCGGCAGCAATAGAGGATTTGATCAACTGGGGGACAAAATTCTCGCGCAAAGAGGATCAATCCTACGATCTGACCAGAGAAGGCGGCCACAGTCAACGTCGCATCTACCACGCGAAAGACGAAACCGGCAAAGAGATTGAGCGAGCCCTGGTAGAAGCTGTTCAGGCCCACCCTAACATCACTATTTACGAAAACCATGTTGCTATTGATCTGATCACTGAAGCCAAGGTCACCAGGCGACGTATCAAGCCAGACCGTTGCCTGGGCGTCTATGTTCTCAATCGCAAGACCGGCCAGGTTGGAACATTTGTTTCACCGATCACAGTACTGGCAACCGGTGGTGCCGGAAAGGTCTACCTTTACACCTGCAATCCGGATATCGCTACCGGCGATGGCATTGCTATGGCTTACCGGGCTGGCGCAACAATCGCCAACATGGAGTTTATGCAGTTTCACCCCACCACCCTTTATCATCCACATGCCAAAAGTTTTCTCATTTCCGAAGCGGTGAGAGGTGAGGGAGGCATATTAAGACGCCGTGACGGCACTGCTTTTATGGAAAGTTATCATCCCCTGAAAGATCTGGCACCGCGCGACATAGTTGCCCGCGCGATTGACCATGAGATGAAAATGCATGGTGACGATTGTGTGTGCCTCGATATCACCCACATGACGGACGATTACATCAAGGACCGTTTCCCGTATATTTACGAAACATGCCTCTCCTACGGCATCGACATGACCAAAGAGTCAATTCCAGTCGTACCGGCAGCCCACTACCTGTGTGGCGGTATCAAGGTAGATTCCTGGGGTGAAACCGATATCAACAATCTTTTTGCTATCGGTGAAGTCTCTTCTAGCGGACTGCATGGTGCCAACCGGCTGGCCAGCAACAGCCTCCTTGAAGGCGTGGTTTTTGCCAAGCGTGCAGCAGAACGTTCACTGATTGTTTCCCAGCAAACATCTCCTCCCCCTCTGGATATTGAATCTTGGGATACAGGCAGCGCAAAAGACAGCGACGAAGAAGTTGTCGTCGCCCACAACTGGGATGAAATCAGGCTCTGCATGTGCAATTATGTTGGCATTGTCCGCACTGACAAGCGCCTGGTCAGAGCTTTGCGACGGGTACGGATGATCCAGGAAGAAATCGCCGATTATTACTGGGATTTCCTGATCACTTCTGACCTGATAGAACTACGCAATATTGCTACAGTTTCCGAACTGATCATCCGCTGCGCACTCAAACGCAAGGAGAGCCGTGGCCTGCATTACAACATCGACTATCTGGAAAAAGACGATATCCACTGGAAGCAGGAGACCTTGATCCGGAAAGCTTTCTAGTTTCCAGACAGAAGCTGACACGACACCCATCATGTATCACTCAGGAGAACATTGTGACAATTGATGATTACCGTAAAGAGATCAACCAACTCGATAGTGAACTGTTGCGTATATTCAACGAACGCGCAGCGCTTGCTCTTAAGATTGGTGTGATCAAAAAAGAACAGAACATTCCGGTTTACGATCCAGAACGAGAGAAACGTATTTTCGAGGCCATATCCGCCTCCAATCCAGGACCATTGGAAAACGATGCCATTGTCCGCCTCTTTGAACGTGTTATCGACGAATCGCGCAGCCTTGAGCGCATTCTTACGAAAGGTATCTAACAATGTTGATTGTTATGAAGAAAGGCGCCAGTGAAGAAGAACGGCGGCAGGTGAAACAGTATCTTGTTGATCACGATTTTGACTTTCACCAATCGACCGGTGCCAACCGCACCATTATTGGTGTCATCGGCGATACCGAATCCGCGAATCGTAGCGAAATTGAGCAACAGGATGGCGTCCATGTCATTTTCAAGATTCCCGAGGAAGGCTAAAGTTGAATGGAAGCAATTCAGCGGCCCTTTGAATTATTCAATGGCAGCTGGCTAAAGGTGATATGACCATCCCGTCCACCAACGGCACCATTATATCCAAACGAGAAACCCACAGTTCCGGCAGGAACGTTGTAAGAGCGTGTGAACTTACGCTGGTCATCTGTCGTGTTTGTCAGGAAACCACGGAAAGCGACAGTCTCAAGAACCCTCGAGCCCTCATCGGTAAAGAAGAGAAAAAGGTCCAGGTATCTTAGACGGTCATAGGTCATCTGGTAGGATTGTCCTAGCTCAACGTTCCCAGTGAGTTCAAGAACCTCTCCTTCTTTGAGGTATGAGTAGTCGACAACCACATCAAAGGTCTCCCAGGTTCCTGCGTTTTGGACACCCTCCTGAAGTGTCACAACTTGCACATTAGAGACTTTATTACCATGATACATGGATACCGTTTCGACGCACCCCGAGACTAAAAAAAACAATAGGCAGAGATACCCACGGAAGATATTCTTTACTTTGCTTGTCATAAGATTTTCTCTCCTCTCCATCCTGCAATCATTATAACAAAAAAGCAGGGATGCGATATCGCACCCCTGCCCTTGTCATTCAAATTGAAATCTACGTTTCTGATCTGGAAGCTAACCGACAACCTCTGTGCGAGTAAAGACTGACTTGAGAACCTGTCCCTGGCCTTCGATATTTTCACGAGCACCCTCTTCTCGATCAACCAGAGTGATGACACCGAGGACTGTCAAGCCTTCCTGCTGAGCACGATCTACTGCTTTTAGCGAAGAATCACCAGTTGTAGTGACATCCTCAACAATCACAACACGGGATCCAGGGGGCAGATTCTTGCGCCCTTCCAGCCATTGTCCGGTGCCGTGGCCTTTCGGCTCCTTGCGAATAATGAATGCGTGAACAGGCTGGCCTTCAAGGTTTGCCGCAATTGAAGTTGCCGTGGCAATTGGATCAGCACCCATAGTCAAACCGCCAACGCCGTGGATGGGACCCTCAAAAGTCTTCACTATCTCCCAGAAAGCCTTACCAACGAGAAGGCCACCAGTGGCATGCAGAGCCGTTTGTTTACCATCGAAATAAAAATTACTCTTACGCCCGGAAGCCAGAGTTACATCGCGCTCCTCGTAAGACAATTCACGCACAATCTGCATCAGTTCATTGCGTTCCTGCTCTGTCATCTCTCTCTCCTCAATTTATCAAGTTGCACTGTATATAAGCAGCTAAGATTAACCTTTCTCGTCCCTTGTTACACGTGCCGGGCCTAAAAAGGCCAAGCTGTCTATCCGCCCTCAACCTCGGAAATTTGATCGGATAATCACCACTAAAGCAAGCGTCACAGAAGGAGTTGGTTGTCGCGTCATCAGTAACACCGACAACGGAGAGCATCCCTTCCCTACTCAGGTAACCGAGGCTATCAGCGGTAATATAGCGGCAAATCTCATCGACCGTATGCGATGAGGAAATCAGCTCCTTGCGCGACGGAGTGTCTATACCGTAGAAACAAGGAAAACTGGTCGGCGGGCTGGAGAGACGCACATGAACCTCACGGGCTCCGGCGTTGCGGATCATCTTGACGATCTTGCGGGCCGTGGTGCCGCGTACCAGAGAATCGTCCACGACAACGACGCGCTTGCCTTCGATGACCTCGCGTACCGGGTTGAGCTTGATCTTGACACCAAAGTGGCGGATCGACTGTTGAGGCTCGATAAAGGTGCGGCCAACGTAATGGTTACGGATCAACCCCAGCTCAAAGGGGAGACCAGACTCTTCGGCATAGCCAATTGTGGCGGGGACTCCGGAGTCAGGTACGGCGATGACGACATCCGCCTCAACTGCGTGTTCCTGGGCTAATTGGCGACCGAGTTGCTTACGTACTTTGTAAACCTGCTCACCAAAGATAGTACTGTCAGGTCGGGCAAAATAGACGAATTCAAAGATACAGGGAGAGGGTTTGGTCTCCTTGAACGGCCTGTACGATTTCATGCCGTGTTTATCGATTACGATCATCTCACCCGGCTCAATTTCACGAATAAATTCGGCTTCGATCAGGTCGAAGGCACAAGTTTCCGAGGCGACGACAAAGGCATCGTTAATTCTGCCAAGAGCCAGTGGCCGGAAACCATTTGGATCACGTACAGCAACCATGCGGGTTTCAGTGAGAAACACGATGCTGTAGGCACCTTTAACAGACATCAATGACTCAGCGACACGATCAGCCAGTGAATCGCTCTGCGATTTTGCCAGGAGATGGATCAAAACCTCCGTATCAGATGTTGTCGAAAAGATCGAACCGGTATTTTCCAGTTTATTACGTACATCCTGAGCGTCTACAAGGTTACCGTTATGTGCCACGGCGATACTGCCGCGCGCATAATCAACCATGATTGGCTGCACGTTCTTGAAATCACTGCTACCTGCCGTTGAGTAACGAACGTGACCTATTGAGTTACGTCCTGGCAGTCCATCAAAAATAGAATCCTTTTTGAAGACATCGGAGACCAGCCCCATACCGCGATAGGCACGCACACTCTTGCCATCACTAGAAACGATTCCGCAACTCTCCTGACCGCGATGCTGTAGAGCATAAAGGCCGAGGTAGGTTAGATTGGCAGCCTCTGGATGACCGAAGATACCGAAGACACCGCATTCATCATGAAACTTGTCAGACATGTTTTAAAAATCTCCGCCGTTGATAATCAGCTTGGTTTATTGATTTTACTATTACCGCGTACCACTTTCCTGACCTTAGAGTAATTCCTTGCGGATATAGCTTACAGCATTGTTATATAAGAACAATCCCATACCTTCCTCTGGGAGCTCTGGTTCACGAGTCCAGCGCGGATGATGGGTTCGGTGAATATATGCCTCTGGATGCGGCATCAAACCGAAGAGTCGTCCAGTCTCATCACAGACGCCAGCAATAGCTGCTACCGAACCATTGGGATTCAGAGGGTACTCCATAACGGGAGAGTTGTATTCCGAATCAGAGTACTTTACGACAGCCAGATGTTTCGCTTCGATTTCCTGCAGCACACTGTCATTCTCAACAACAAACTTGCCCTCGCCATGTCGGACAGGCAAGTAAAGTCCAGCCAGGCCATGAGTAAAGACGCAAGGCGACTCCTGATCGACCTTGAGATAACACCAACGGTCTTCAAAACGACCACCATCATTAAAGGTCAGTGTTGCCGATTGTCTTTTGTAGTCACCACCAAGCGCTGGTAACAGTCCCATTTTGGTCATCAACTGAAAACCGTTACAGACCCCCATGATCAACTTGCCATCAGCAATGAAGCGATGTAGCTGGTCACTCAGGGTCTCTTCACTGTTTTTGACTGCAGCGTGGGACAAGCGGTTGGCGCCAGCCTTGGCGCTACCCAGGTCGTCACCGTCAAGGAAGCCTCCTGCCAGGTTGAGAAAATGATAGTCATCCAGACGCGCACGACCAGAAAGGAGTTCCGCAACATGGACAATATCGACAACGTCTGCACCAGCCAGTCGGCAGGCGTTAGCCACTTCGCGTTCACAGTTGGTTCCATTGCCGGAAATAACAACAGCCCGTACTTGCTTCGCCATAATTACATCTCCCGCAGCGGGCTCTGCCACGCTTCCTTGAGGTCATCTATAGTGCTGTGTATCAGAGCTTCGCCTTGTAAGCCAGCGACATGCAGATATTCGTCACTGGATACCTGGCCAATACAAGCGAAAGGTTGTCCTGCAAAAAGAGTCTCAAAACGCTCTTGGCTAGCCGGTTTTACCGTCACCAACAAGCGACTTGCAGATTCACTGTAAAGCAATTTGTCTTCACGCATGGCAGCATCAACCAAAACTTTATTGAGATCGATATCCATCCCAAAACCGCCGGCAAAGGCCGTTTCTGCCAGGGAGACAGCGAGACCACCGTCAGAGAGATCGTGGCAAGAGGCAAGCAAGCCCTCATCCTGCGCTGCATTCACTGTACGATAGCGTTGCATGGCGCTGCTCGCATCCACATGTGGCACATTACAGCCAATCTGGTCATGCATGGCATAATATTCAGAGCCACCGAGTTCGTCACGAGTCTGACCAAGCAGATAAACGAGATCACCAGGCGCCTTGGCATCCATGGTGACCGCCTTGCGCAGATTTTCAATTTTGCCAATCACTGAGAAGAGTACAGTCGGTGGAATCGAGATTTTGGTGCCACCGATCATGTAATCATTTTTCATCGAATCCTTGCCGGAGATCAACGGCACACCGAAGGCAAGACAGTAATCGTAGAGGGCTTTATTTGCCCGTACCAACTGGGCAGCCTTGTACTCACCATCCGGGGTCTTTTCACTGGCCACCGGATCGCACCAGCAGAAGTTATCCAGACCAGCCACATGATTGATATTGCCTCCAACAGCCACGTAGTTACGCAGACCTTCATCAATCGCATTGGCCATCATGTGATAGGTGTCAATATCACTGTAGCTCGGGCAAATACCATGCGCGACGACCACGCCTTCAAAAGAGTCAAATAAAGGCCGAACAACTGCGGCATCAGACGGGCCATCATTGGTGACCCCTACCAGCGGTTTGATCACTGAGCCACCCTGTACTTCATGATCGTAGCGGCGCACAACAGATTCCTTGGAACAAATATCAAGTCGACCAAGCATCTGCCGCAACGTCGCATTCATATCAAGCGGCAACGAGAAAACTGGCTCCTGGTGAACTGGTGGCGTCCAACGGGCCTGCAACACCATCTGGGGCACACCATTGTGAATAAACTCCATCGGCAGATAAGAAGCGGTCTCTCCATTATAGAGACAGTGGAAATAACCGGAGTCGGTAAACTCACCGAGATCTGCGATCTCGACGCCCATCTCCTCTGCCAGGGCTGAGAATTCAGCCAGCTTTTCAGGAGGCACAGCCATGGTCATGCGTTCCTGGGCCTCTGAAATCAGGATTTCCCAGGGTTGCAGTCCAGCGTACTTCAACGGGGCACGATCGAGATGCATCTCAAAGCCGTTGGTAAATTCAGCCATCTCACCCACCGACGAGGACAAGCCGCCAGCACCGTTGTCAGTAATCGCATTATAAAGACCACGATCACGGGCGATGATCAAAAAATCGAACATCCGGCGCTGGGTAATCGGATCGCCGATCTGCACCGCCGTAACCGGTGAACCTTCATGGAGTTCTTCAGACGAGAAAGTCGCACCATGGATACCGTCCTTGCCGACCCGACCACCAGCCATAACGATGCGGTCGCCGACCTTGGCTTCTTTTTCATGGCCCGGTTGGCCGTTAAGCACACGCGGCATAATTGCGCCAGTGCCACAGTAAACCAGCGGCTTGCCAGCAAAGCGCTCGTCAAAAACCAGCGAGCCGTTGACTGTGGGAATCCCACTCTTGTTGCCACCATGTTCAACACCTTCAACAACACCCTCGAAAATCCGCCGAGGATGCAGCAGACGCGGCGGTAAAGGCTTGTCATAGAAAGGTGATGCAAAACAGAAGACATCGGTATTAAACATCAGGCGGGCGCCCATACCGGTGCCGAAAGGGTCACGATTGCAGCCAACGATGCCGGTCAGGGCACCACCGTAGGGGTCAAGAGCACTTGGAGAATTGTGGGTTTCAACCTTGTAAACCAGACTCCAGTCATCGTTGAATTTGATAACACCAGCATTGTCCTTAAAAACCGACAGACAGATATCATCCTTGCCCTTGGCTTTGCGAACGTCAGCTGTAACCTGCATGATACAGCTTTTAAAGAGTGAGTTAATGACTTCCTGCTGCCCCTGATCATCCTCGTACTCGATACGCGCTGCAAAGATCTTGTGTTTGCAGTGTTCACTCCAGGTCTGGGCTAAAGCTTCAAGCTCAACATCAGTAGGCATGGCGCCGAGACCAACCTCTTTGCGTGACGCGATCACTTCATCCTGACGATAGTAAGACTGGATCGCCTTCATCTCTTCTAGATTCAGAGCCAGCATTCCCTGACGGCTAATCTCCATCAAATCCTCATCGGAGATTTCCAGGTCAACAGGACGAATCGCTGGTTTAACAGTACTGGTTACTTTAGGAACCGTTACCGGAACACCTTTATTGCTGTCAAAGCCAGCCCGGGCAATGATGTCCCAACGTTGGATCAGACCATTGCCGAGAAAGTCTCGAGCGATTCGTTCTGCATCATCTGTTGAGATTTTGCCGGAGAGTAAGTATTGAACCGAAGTGTAGACGCCCTCATCGCTGGCGAAAGAGCGACCAGTCTGGTACTGAATCGCCTCACGGGCCGTCCGCCCGACATTATCAGTCACGCCGGGTCGGTAACCGACTTCAACCAGTACATCGAAATTGTGGGCAAGCGGCTGATTAATAGCATAATCCTGAATAATCGGATCACTGAATGGTCCGGCAGCCGCCGCAGCAACTTCCTCATCGGAAAGCTGCGCATCAACAGTATAGACATCGATCGTACGAACCGACTGCAGATCAATACCGAGATGCTCACGAATTTCACGACGCACGCGCTCACCGCGAGCATCACGGACGTTATCTTTGAGACCGACTACTATTCGCCAGGCCATGAAAACTCCTTATCAATATTGGAAGCTGTAATACAGTAACGTTTTAAGGCTGTAGGGTTTAAATTTTACAGCTTTACAGCTAATCCTTGAACACACGTTTAAAGATTGTATCCACATGCTTCAAATGGTATTCGAGGTCGAAAGACTCACGAATCTTCTCTTCACCGAGAGCGTCGACAACGGCTGTATCAGCAAGCAGCTCTTCCTGGAAATCTTTGCCCTCATCCCACACCTTCATGGCATTGCGCTGAACCATGCGATAAGACTCTTCACGCGAGACACCGGCCTGGGTCAGATCAAGAAGAATCTTCTGGGAGAAAATCAGGCCACGCATCTGGTTGAGATTTCTTTCCATGTTCTTCGGATAGACAACCAGGTTTTTGATCAGGCCATTCAGACGACGCAGGGAGAAGTCGAGAGCAACCGTAGCATCAGGGCCGATATAGCGTTCCACTGAAGAGTGTGAGATGTCGCGCTCATGCCAGAGTGCGACATTCTCCATCGCCGGCATGGCAAAAGAACGGATGTAGCGGGCCTGGCCGGTGAGATTTTCGGAGAGAATCGGATTGCGTTTATGAGGCATCGCCGACGAGCCTTTTTGGCCTTTACTGAAAAACTCCTCAACCTCAAGGACCTCGGTACGTTGCAGGTGACGGATTTCAATAGCAATCCGCTCCAGCGACGAAGCAATAATGGCCAGCACACAAAAATACTCAGCATGACGGTCACGCGGGATAACTTGTGTTGAAACCGGCTCGGGAACCAGGCCAAGTTTCTCGCAGACATACTCTTCAACAACCGGATCAATATGGGCAAAGGTACCAACTGCTCCAGAAATGGCACCGGTTGCGATACCTTTGCGGGCAGCCTTAAGGCGTTCGCGGTTGCGATCCATTTCAGCGTACCAGGAAGCCAACTTCAAGCCAAAGGTGACCGGTTCAGCATGAATAGCATGCGAGCGCCCGATACAGACCGTGTCCTTGTGTTCCATGGCGCGGGCCTTGATCGACTCAAGCACCATATCAAGGTCGGCCAGTAGTTCGTCAGCGGCCTGAACCATCTGCACCGAGAAGCAGGTGTCCAGCACATCAGAAGAGGTCATTCCCTGATGGATGAAACGGGCCTCGGGGCCGACATATTCGGCCACAGAAGTCAGAAAAGCGATCACATCATGCTTGACCTCAGCTTCGATAGCATCAATCCGGTCAATATCGAAATCACCTTTTTCACGGATAACCTTCACCGCCTCCGCAGGGATAACACCAAGCTCAGCTTGTTTCTCACAAGCCAGCGTTTCAATCTCAAGCCAGATGCGGAAACGATTCTCCGGCTCCCATATTTGCGCCATTTCCGGACGCGTGTAACGTGGAATCATTGATAAAGCTCCTTAATTAATAAGAATCAGGCAACTATTCAGTAATCTTTGAATGGTTAGTAAAAAAGTCCGTCATCCTCGAATGATTCTATCGGGGATCCACGCTTTAAAATCTGGATTCCCAATTACACCCTCGGGAATGACGCCTTCATATTAATTGTGTGAATAATCACAAAATCAGTAGACTGTTTCCCGTCAGCACAAACCTTACAGCTTACAGCCTTAAAGCTTGTCCTTAAGCAGCCCACATCATCGGCAGATGTTGCCGCCCTACTAGGATCTGCGGTGCGCAGACATTCTGTTTATCCAAGACTTTATTAACCGCACCCAAAGCCAGTTCAGGACGATTGTTGGTTTCGCTCAAGTGGCCGAGGAAAACCGATTCCAACCCATCCCAGAGCAGCTCTTGCAATAAAGAGCCACCGGCATTATTCGAGAGATGGCCATGATTACTGCGAACGCGCTGCTTTAATTTCCAGGGATATGGCCCATCGCGCAACAGTTCCTCGTCGTGGTTGGTTTCAATCACAACGGCTCGGCAATCCTTAAGACAATCAACCACCAGACGAGTAGCAACACCAAGGTCGGTAGCAATCCCGACTTTGCCATGCTCTCCGGAAAGGCTGAAACCAACCGGAGCCAGAGAGTCATGGGTGATGGCAAAAGGCCTGATCGTCAAATCATCCACCGTAAAGCTCTCGCCAGCCACAAACTCATGCACACACTCCGGTTTGCCGACATCAGGCAATTTTCTGGACAGATCAGTTTGCAGATAAACCGGAAGTCCAAGTTGGCGAACCAGCGGGCCAAGCCCACGCACATGGTCTGTATGCTCATGGGTAATCAGTAAAGCGTTGAGACTCTCAGCATCAACCCCGACCAGAGCAAGACGTTTGCGCAATTCTCGTGCAGAAAGGCCTGCATCGATCAGAATTCTCGTCTGACCCGATTCGATCAGCAGGGAGTTCCCTTTGCTGCCACTTGCCAACAGGCAGATCCTCATATGTTCCTTATGTAATGCATGCAAAGAATCATGGAGATGATTAAATCATTATTTGTGGCCGGATACATAGCGTAAGAGAGCAAAGGATGCAAGCGAGAAGAACAATAAAAACGGCCCTAAACATTAAGAGTAGTAGCAGGGAGCAAGATATAGAATGTGCTCCCGGGCATTGTCTCCGGATTATGACCAGGACTCTCGACCCAGACTGCGCCACCGTGCAGTTCGACGATCCCTTTTACGATACTCAAACCAAGTCCGGCGCCACGACTCTTAAAAGCCACCTTGCCGGTAGAATGCTCTTCGACATCGCCAAGCTCGTGAAATTTATCGAAGATCGCATCCTGTTCCGATTCGACAATACCGATGCCTTTGTCACAGATAGCAATCTCAACATAGGGAACCTGTTCATCACTTATTATACAGGTTCCTCTTTCACGACTGGTGGCAAATCTCTCCGGCTGTCGCGGACTGTTGACCAGTTTTGTCTGTACAACAATAAGCCCTTTGTCCGGCGTGAATTTAATGGCGTTACCAAGCACATTACCGATCACCTGAATCATGCGTTCAATGTCGCACTTGACAAGCGGCAGATCTCGTGTCAGATCGAGCGTCAGAATCTGCTCTCGCTGACGAATAGAGGGCTCAACTTTATCGACCGCACGTTGGACAAGAACATTGATGTCAACATCCTGGCTGACAAGATCTATGGTCCGGCCGTCAATCAGTGAGACGTCAACCATGTCATGAACAATCTCGGAAAGACGCTCGCTGGCTTTGGAGATATGCCTGATCAGACTAAGGGTGTCATCATCAAAAGACTCATCTCGATCGATCAGAAGAAGCTCCACGTAACCCATAATAATCGTCAAAGGCGTTTTCAGCTCGTGCGAGGCTAGCCCGAGGAAAGAATTCTTCATCAGGTTAAGCCGTTCCATCTCGGTTGCCGCACGTTCAAGATTGAGTCGGATTTCCTCTTCTTTGGTCGCATCACGAACGATGATCTGTACCAATCGCCTGCCATCTTTACCAACGATAACAGACGTTGAGGTCCGGCCAAGCAGGCTGCGTTGGTCCATCTCACGCCAGAAACGTATTTCAGACTCAGCCGAATCACCAGGTTTTACAGTCTGATGCCGTTCAAACTGGCCTTCCAAATCACGACATTGGATCAATTCCAGGAAAGAGAAATAGTTCTTTTCTTCCATCCTCGCCTTAGGCAGGCCAAAGAAACGTTCTGCAGCTTTGTTGGTAATGACAAGATTGTCTTCATCGTCACAAACCAGGATTGCATCACTAGCTTCATCCAGCAAGGAACGATACATCTCGCGGCTGCGCCCAAGTTCTGAACTGAGACTTTCCAGATTTTCGTAAGATCTCTGCAGCTCGAGGTTCGTATGTTCCACTTCTTCGTAGTTACGGCTCAACTCTTCGTCACGTTCACGCAGGGAGCTTGCCATGCTGGCCAGGGTATCCCCCAATATGGCCAGTTCCCGGGTTCTCAGGGCTGGTATCTTGACATCAAATTTTCCAGCGGCAAGATCCTCTGCCATACCACAGAGCCGTCGAATAGGCAGAACCAGATCGTAACGAGAGAAGAGTACTATCAGGAAAAAAACGACGACAAAAGCAGCAACAAGAACCTGAACCGTCGAACCAAGATGATCCATGACCAACGCATCGAGGACTTCATCCTGAAAACCGATGCGGACCCGACCAGCCACCTTGTCATCATAGTCGTAGACCGGAGCAGCGTAGTCATAGACCTTGCCCATAAGTTGTGATTCAAGGATAGAAACATCGGTTGAAAGGTTGCCAACATAATCAGAGGTGGCAAGAACAGGGTAGTCAGTATCGCTATGGTAGAGAACAATCCCGGAAGAATCTTCAATCAGGCAGTAAGAGATTTCCGGATCATTGGCAACAATACCCTGGCAGCGTTCTGAGATACCGTCAATTTCATCCAATGGCAAACCCAGGTTAACAACCGCTTCAATCTGGGCTTTCAATGCATTTGTGAACGTCTGGGCTCGTTGCAGAATACCGTCTCGATAGCTACGCCGGAAGCTTTCAACATTGAACCAGGTATTAACCGAAACAGTAAGGGTCAGCGTCAGTAAGCTGAAGATCAGGATGCGTCTTTCCAGAGAATTTTTCATAATCGTAGAGGAAAGCCTCAGGACATCCTTGAATGATGGGATGAAGTGCCATGTCTGTTTCTGATTTGGAAACCAGTAATTTTTCGCAAGGTCAAGGAAATCATACACTTGAGCGGAGGCGTAGTACTTTACGCCGCACAATCACATGTGCAGATTGACGCCGAGTTTGCGGAAAAGGACGGATTCCGGACAGAAACTAGCTAAATACAACAAAATTAGCGTCAACTACATATCACAAACCACAGCGACAGGGCAACCGACATTGCTTAAATGTGATTAAAAGTGACGATTAAAAACGGTTGACCACCTTTGGACGATTCGTTATCATCCCAGCGTTGATAATTTTTCTGCCTGAGCGGATCTCCGTCAGGCATCTTTCTTTTTTTTAAAACCACACTTGAGAGGATGAGTACTATGTCGGGAAAAGTAGCCATCAATGGCTTTGGACGCATCGGCAGGAATGTGTTCCGTGCAGCACAAAACACTTCAGAATTCGAAATCATCGCCATCAACGATCTCACCAGTCCAGAGATGCTCGCCCACCTGCTCAAATATGACTCGATCCACGGCATTCTCGCAGAGGATGTTTCTGCTGCTGACAGCGCGATTCAAATTGGCGGCAAATCGATCAAGGTCTTCAGTGAGCGGGATCCTGCCGCCCTGCCCTGGAAAGAACTCGGCATAGACATTGTTATCGAATCAACAGGCTTCTTTACGAATGGTAATGACGCTGGCAAGCATATTCAGGCTGGTGCCCGTAAAGTTATCATCAGTGCACCAGGCAAAGAAGTTGATCTGACCGTTTGCATGGGTGTCAATGACGATCTTTATGATGCAGCCAAGCACAACATCGTATCGAATGCCTCCTGCACAACCAACTGTCTGGCTCCGGTCGCCAAGGTTCTGCTGGATAACTTTGGTATCGTCAAGGGCCTGATGACCACGGTTCACGCTTACACCAACGATCAAAGCATCCTCGACCTTCCACATAGCGACATGCGCCGTGCCCGCGCAGCGGCCCTGGCGATGATCCCAACCACCACTGGCGCCGCCAAGGCTGTTGCCCTGGTTCTTCCAGAGTTGAAAGGCAAACTTGATGGTCTGGCTGTTCGTGTACCGACGCCAAATGTTTCTTTGGTCGACCTGGTAGTTGAAACGGAAAAATCGACCTCCGTTGAAGAAGTCAACGCAGCCTTGCAAGCGGCCGCCGACGGGCCTTTAAAAGGGATTCTCGCTTACTGCGAAGTGCCGCTGGTTTCCTGTGACTTCAACGGCGACCCTTCATCGTCCACCGTTGATGCTGCAACGACCACTGTGATCGGTGGTACCATGGTCAAGGTCATGAGTTGGTACGACAATGAATGGGGTTATTCAAATCGCATAGTTGACCTGACTAAACTGATGGCCAAAGCTTAACAATTTACATCAAGGGCAGGCTAACAACCTGCCCTTTTTTTATCGCAAAGACGCTAAGAAAGTCAGAGAAAGACGCAAAGGGTATGCAGATGTTAAAAAAACTCTCCATCAGAGATATCGATTTCCAGGGTAAGCGAGTACTCTGCCGGGTCGACTTCAACGTGCCCCTCGACAAGAACAACCAGATTACTGACGATACGCGTGTCAAAGCATCGATGCCGACCATCCGTCACATCATCAACAATGGTGGACGTTTGATTCTGGCTTCCCATCTTGGTCGACCCAAAAATGGTCCTGAAGGAAAATTCAGTCTTGCCTCGGTTGCTCCATGCTTGTCACAGTATCTTGGCAAGGCGGTAAAGATGGCGCCTGACTGCGTCGGTCCTGATGTCACAAGAATGGTCAACCAGATGGTGGATGGTGACGTTCTCTTGTTAGAGAATGTGCGCTTCCATGCCGGTGAGACGAAAAACGACCCTGCTTTTGCCAAAGCTTTGGCTGAAAATGCCGACATTTACATCAATAATGCCTTTGGCACAGCCCATCGTGCCCACGCTTCGACAGAGGGTGTGACTCATTTTTTGCAACCGGCTGCTGCTGGTTTCCTGTTGGAAAAGGAGATCAAATATCTCGGTCAGGCCCTTGCCTACCCTGATCATCCCTTCGTCGCGATTATCGGCGGTGCCAAGGTCAGTGACAAGATCGCTGTCATCGAAAACCTGTTGGACAAAGTTGACACATTGATTATTGGCGGTGGCATGGCCTACACCTTCCTGCGCGCCAATGGTCGTCCGACGGGTAAATCTCTGGTTGAGGAAGATCGGATCGAACTCGCTAAAAGACTTGTGCAAAAGGCCGCAGACAAAGGTGTGAGTCTACTGTTGCCACAGGATCATGTGGTCGCCTCTGAGTTCAGTCCGGATGCCGAGCACAAGATATGTAGCGATGCCAATTTCCCGCCTGACTGGATGGCTCTGGACATCGGACCGGCCACAATTGCTACCTACACCAGTGCGTTGCGAAATGCCCGTATGGTGGTGTGGAATGGTCCCATGGGAGTTTTCGAGTTTGACGCCTTCGCCAGTGGGACCATGTCCCTTGCGGCAACTCTGGCAGAGTCAAAAGCTCGCTCGATTGTCGGCGGAGGTGATTCTGTGGCAGCCGTCAAGAAAGCTGGGGTCGAATGAAAAATGACCCATATTTCAACTGGTGGCGGCGCTTCACTTGAATTTCTGGAAGGTAAAATTCTTCCCGGCCTTGCCGCCCTGACGGATGCTTAATTTTGGAACAGAAATTTCAAAATTAAAGTTGGAAAGCTATAAAGCTGTAAGTTTTAAATCTTTACAGTCTCACAATCCTAAAGCCTTACAGCTTATTTTAAGGAGTTTTTCATGCGCAGACCTATGATCGCCGGTAACTGGAAATTACATAAGACTCTCGAAGAATCATCCAGCCTTATCGCTGAGCTCATTCCAGCCGTAGCCGACAACCATAATGTCGATATCGTCGTCGCTCCGGTCTATACCGCCTTGAGCAAGGTTGCAGAAACGATTAATGGCAGCAACATCAAATTGTCGGCTCACAACTGTTACCCTGAACCTCAGGGAGCTTTCACCGGTGAAGTCTCTCCATCTTTATTGAAAGATGTCGGTTGTCAATATGTCATTATCGGCCATTCAGAGCGCCGTCAACTGTTCGGTGAATCTGATGAGCAGGTCAACAGAAAAGCTCATGCATTGGCTGAGTCTGACCTTGGCATCATTCTCTGTATCGGTGAAACCTTGGAAGAGAGAGAGGATGATCGGACTTTTGATGTGCTGCGCCGCCAGATTCGTTTAGGGGTAAAAAACTCAGCACCACACAGATGACAAATGTAGTGATTGCTTACGAACCAGTCTGGGCGATAGGTACTGGCAAAACAGCCAGTGATGAACAAGCCCAGGAAGCACACGCTTTCATCCGTGCACTCGTGGTTGAACTGTACGACGAGCAAACTGGAAACGCTACACGCATCCTTTACGGTGGCAGTGTCAAGCCAGGCAATGTTGACAGCCTGATGAATCAACCAGACGTTGACGGAGCGTTGGTCGGCGGTGCTAGCCTCAAATCAGAAGATTTCGCACGGATCGTTAATTTCCAGGCAGTTGCGTAATTTTCACAAAAGTGAAATTCTACCTTTTCTCACAAAAACTATTATGTTAGAGTGCTGCTCTTCAAAAATAGAGTTCGGCATTTAAGGGGACAACATGAACGAGATACTTTTAATCATACATATTCTAGTTTGCCTTGCCTTGATCGGCATCGTTCTGATTCAGGGCGGAAAAGGAGCTCAAGCTGGTGCAGCCTTCGGTGGTGGCGGCAGTAATACTGTCTTCGGTGCAACAGGTGGCCAGACTTTCCTAAGTAAAGTGACCACAGGTGTCGCAGTGATCTTCATGTTGACCAGCCTGGCGCTCGCCATTTTCTGGGGTCAGACTGGCTCCTCAAGCATCATGCCAGACCAGGTTGCACCGACCCCTGCACCGGCTTCCATGCCCGCTCAGAGCACTCCGCCCGCAACACCTCCTGCGGATGCAAAGTAAGGCGTCAATTTTATTGACAGAGCTGGGTCATATCAGTATAAATATAGCGCTTGCGGATGTGGTGGAATTGGTAGACACGCACGCTTGAGGGGCGTGTGCTTTACGGCGTGGGAGTTCGAGTCTCCCCATCCGCACCAACTATAAATAAAGGGCTGCAATCTTTTGATTGCGGCCCTTTTAGTTTTTAACAGAAGATCAATTCTGAACGATTTTTCGTAGGGGTACCACTTGCTACGCCCTAAGTTTTAACAAACCAGACAAGACAAGCAACGCCCCTACTTCACCAGCAGAGAGCCAATAATCATACGTTGAATCTCACTGGTCCCTTCATAAATTTCGGTAATCTTGGCATCACGCATCATGCGTTCTACAGGGAATTCGCGGGTATAACCGTAGCCACCATGAATCTGAACTGACTGGGTTGTTACCTTCATCGCCGTTTCGCTGGCGAAGAGTTTGGCCATCGCCGATTCCTTTGCGTATGAAAGTTCATTGCTCGCCCGATAGGCAGCGTTGTAGACAACCAACCTGGCTGCTTCAATTTGAGTTGCCATGTCAGCCAATTGAAACTGCACACCCTGAAAAGTTGCAATGGGTACATCAAACTGTTTGCGTTCCTTGGCGTATTTCACTGCAGCGTCCAGTGCGCCCTGCGCGATACCGAGAGCCTGAGCAGCGATGCCGATGCGACCACCTTCGAGGGTCTTCATTGCCAGACTGAAGCCCTTGCACTCTTCTCCCAGCAAGTTTTCCTTGGGGATACGACAATCTTCGAAAATCAGTTCCATGGTTGGTGAAGAACGGATTCCCATCTTCTTTTCTTTCCGGCCAAGAGAGAAACCAGGAGCATCTTTCTCAACGATAAAAGCGCTGATTCCATGATGTTTCTGAGCTTCTTTATCGGTTCGCGCAAAGACAATATAAATGTCCGCATCACCAGCATTGGTAGTGAAAATTTTGTTGCCGTTAATGACCCACTCATCACCATCGAGAGCCGCTGTGGTCCTGGTGCCACCAGCGTCGGAGCCAGCCGAGGTTTCAGTCAGAGCAAAAGCACCAAGCAGTCGGCCCTCGGCCAGAGGGATCAGATACTTCTGTTTCTGCTCCTCGGTACCGAACAGATAGATTGGATTAGCGCAGAGTGAAAGATGGGCTGAAAGCGTGACTCCGGTCGAGGCACAAACCCGTGAAAGTTCCTCAACGGCGATGGCGTAGCTGATATAGTCAGCCCCTGCCCCACCATACTCCTCAGGGAAAACAATCCCAGTCAGACCTAACTCGCCCAGCTTGTCAAACATCAGCTCACGATCAAAACGTTCTTCTTCATCGCGCGCCATGGCACTTGGGGCAACCTCAGCCTCGGCATAACTACGGACCATATCGCGGATCAAACTTTGCTCTTCGGTTAATTGAAAAATCATCGTTAGCTCCCTGGCAGATCGTTACAGCCTCGTTGTTTTAATTTATCAATAAACGATCTCTATCATTGGCAGAGTCAATTTGCAAGTGTACCAACCAGAGCATCTCCTAACTCCTCTTTGAGAGGCATAGGGAGTGTGTTATTTTGCCGATCAATGAATACTTCTGACTTTATCCAATTTTTCGCTGCGGCATGGCAAGATCGAATGCCTCCAGCAACCCAAGTGGCTGAATTTTCTTATGGGCCGCAAGCTGCGTCCGGGATTTTCTGATGATAGATGTCCTGCTGCTTCAACCGCCGGCGCTGAAGCCTGCTGAGCCACCACTCGCCCTGGCAATCCTGCTGGCCCATCTGCGTGCCCAAAGCTTGATCACTACAGCGATTGACGCCAACCTGGCTGCTTACATTTACCTGCTCGATGGCGAGCGTCTGGCCGCCCGGGCCGGTGTCGTGGATAAAACCAATCTACGTCGGGCACTGCGACACAGATCATCCTCTCTGGGGTTACTGCGTTCGCCAGCGGCAACGCAAAACTTTGCGCGTTACAACACGGCCGTACGCTATCTCAACCGACTGTTATCCTTGTGGAACAGCCACGAAGGTGACGAACGACTAACCCTCGGTGACTATCAGCATGACGGCCTCTTACCTTTCAATCCGCAAGACCTTGAACGAGCTGCCAGCGGCAAAGTGGAGACCCTGTTCGCTGCTTATTTTCGCGAGGAGCTATTGCCCCAGATAGTTGCATTACAACCTCGCACCATCGCCATCTCGATCAATTTTCTGCACCAGGCCCTGCCAGGCTTTGAACTGGCCGGTTTACTGAGCCGCGCTCTGCCTGATGCTCTGCTGGTCGCCGGTGGTGGACTGATCACTTCGTGGCAAGAGCCGCTGCGACGTCTCAAACTGCGCTTACCACCCTTCGATCGACTTGTCTTTGGCCCCGGTGAAACAGCTTTGACCGCCCTTGCAAAAGGTGAGATGGATGACCGTTACACTTTGGCCGACGCGACGACCATCAGCTTTGTACCAGACTTTAGCTTTGCCCGTATTGCCGACTACTTTTCACCACAGCCGGTGCTCCCCTTAAGTGCCTCGCGTGGCTGCTATTGGCAACGCTGCCTCTTTTGCCCCGAGGCGGCTTCCCCAGTCCCCCCCTACACCGCCAGCCGTCCAGCCGAGCTTCCTGATCTGATGCGCCAGCTGGCCGATAATTATGGAATTCGACATATCCAACTGACCGACAATGCCGTCCCGGTCAATATGCTCAAGACCCTTGCTGATCGCGCCGACACATTGGCGGGGCTCAATTGGTTCGGATTTGTCCGTTTTGAGCCAATATTGGAAGATGCCGCCTTCGTTGCCCGGCTGGCACAAAGTGGTTGCCGCATGCTGCAACTCGGGCTGGAGAGTGGTTCTCAGCCTGTGCTTGATCGTCTCGGTAAAGGGGTGCGCCTTGAATCGGCCTCCCGCATTCTGGATAACTTGTCAGCCGCTGGCATCGCCAGCTTTGTCTACATCATGCTTGGTACTCCCGGTGAAACAGAGGTTGATGCCGAACGAACCCTGGCGTTTCTCGAATTACATGCGGACAAAATCAGCTTCCTCAATCTTGCCATCATGAACCTGCCACGCGCTTCAAAACTGCTCGATGACCCCCGGCAATACGGGATTACGACGGCGGCCCCGATCAAGACTGACGCCCCCCTCGGTCTCTATCAAAAGTTTCACAGCGACAGTGACTGGAACCGTGCCGCTGCACGCCGTTTCCTGGAGAAGCGGCTGCTCGGGTCTGCAGCTATCCGGGAGATCGTCAATCGCACCCCACCGCTGTTCACCTCCAATCATGCCGTTTTCTTCGCCGGTTCATGCCGTTGATCAACCTGTCGTGGTCACATCGTTAATGAACTGCGCGAGATCAGGGGCCAAAGGTGCGGTCAGGGTACAGGTGGTTTGGTCGATGGGATGAAAAAACTGCAGCTGGTGGCTGTGCAGTGCTTGACGCTTGAGGCCTGTCTGCGTGGAAGGATTTCGTAACCAGTCGAGATAGTCGTCATCATTCATAGTATAGAGGGCGTCGCCGACAATGGGATGCCCCATGGCTGCCATATGGACTCGGAGTTGATGGGTGCGCCCGCTTTCCGGCTGTAACTCAAGCAACGTTCAGTTGTCGCTAAGTTCGCGCAGGGTCTGGTAGTGGGTGACGGCAGCTTTGCCGTGATCCCTGTTGACATCATAGCAGGGCACCTTGCCACCTTTAACCGGGCCAATCGGCAGACTGATGGTACCTGCAGAAGGTGAAGGACGGCCACTCACCACGGCCAGATAGTGCTTAACCACCGATCCATTCGCAAATTGCTGCATCAACTGGCTGAGCACCGTCTTGTCACGTGCTAAAAGCACTAATCCCGAGGTGTCGGCGTCCAATCGGTTTGCCAGATTGACTTCCGGGTAAGGGGGTTGGTGGACGTGGCGAAGGTGATAAATCAGATTGGCATTAACGAATTTGCCGCCACTGTGAACCCGAAGTCCCGCAGGTTTGTTGACAGCCAACAGCCAGGCATCTTCGTAGACAATACTATAGTCGAGATTGACTTCAGGCGTGTCGAAGTCAGGCATGTCACAACGGATGGTGTCGCCCCTGACAACCGTCGTTGCCAGACCACAGATGACGCCATTACAAGAGATTCTCCCCTCCTCGATCAGCTGGCACCACGCAGCTGCTGACAAATAAGTAAACCGGCCCGCCAAATATGCAGGAACAGTCATCCCGCTTGATGACGCAGGTACATTTGAAGAGACATTCATGAGGTCATTGAGTTCCGGGGTCAAGGAGGTCAGCAGTTTGAGTCATGGGAACGACGACTAAGGAGGTTATGAGGTGATTCCAAAGCTCCAGGGTTTGATTTCAGTATCAAAGATGAGCCTTTAAGGCCTAAAAAGGGTCGTCTGTTGCCATAAGTGTTTTCATTACGATCCCGCCTCAAACTCTACACAGTTCCAACCCCAACTGCGTTGTTTCTCGACAAAAGCCTTGGCTTTTTCTTTGCAGTAGTCGACTTCTCCCTGTGCGCTCCAGAGTGTTTGTGTAACGCCCTCTTTCTGATATTGGACTTCACAAGGGAATTCCCTTCCTGGTCCTGATAGACCACACTGATGATGCGCTCTTGTAGTCCGTAGGTGCAGGTGTAGGTTTCGTCGGCTATGGAGTTGGTGGTGAGAAGGCTAAGAGAGGCGATGAGACAGAGGATAGTAAATCTTTTCATTGGGTAAATCCTTTCTTTAAGGTTTCCGTTGAATTTGGGGACATGCCCTTCTATCGATCAGACAGGGCCAGCTTGCAACCAAGCGCGGCGAAAACAAGAGCAAAGGAGCGTTGCAATCGTTTGATCAGTATTGGTGAGTTCACAACGTATGACCGCACGCCGTGGGCGCAGAATCCATAGAGGATAAAGATGACCAAGGTCATGACCATGAAGATTGCAGAGAGCCACCCTACCTGCAACAACGGATCTGCTGTTCCGGCAAGTACGAACTGGGGCAAAAAGGCCAAAAAGAAGATCGAGAGCTTAGGGTTGAGGATGTTGATCAGAAAACCCCGCAGAGCAATCCTTCCAGCTCCTTGGCGATCGTTGTATGCATCCAAACTCAACGCTCCTGTTTCACGCCACATCGACCAGGCGAGGTAAAGGAGGTAGCCGACCCCTGCGAATTTGAGCATTTGAAAAGCGACGGCGCTCATGTGGAGAATAGCTGCCAAACCCAAAGAGCTGGCAAGCAGGTGTGGAATGATTCCTGCCGTGCATCCGCAGGCTGCGGCGATGCTGGCACGCCAGCCTTGAAAGAGGCCGGTGGAGACGGTGTAGATGACCCCTGTTCCGGGGATCAGAACAACGACTAAGGAGGTTATGAGAAATTCGGTATTTGGCATCTAGTTTGAGCTCTCAAGATTAAGCGGCTAGAGTTTTATTTCGACATCAAAATGAGCATTCAAGAACTAAAAAAAGCGGCTTCTTGACGGGTATTTTCTTTAATTACGGTGGCTTGGGCTGGTCCTACCCCAATGGGCCGTTTTCACCACAAAGAGCAAGTATCTTCTTCAAGTGGTTTCCTCGGATATTCTCATTCCAATCACGAGGAGACACTACAGGGACACTTCCGGAAGTGTCCCTGATGTTTACTGAATACCTTTAGACGTATTCTTCAGCATTGTAGAATTCAACACCGATCCGCTCAATATGATCGAGCAGGTTCTGGTTGCTTATTTGATGGTGCAAGGAGATATCGAAGGAATAGATCAAGTCGAGATCGTCAATCTCAATTAACACACGATTGAGGAAGTTGTTTGGAAGTTCCCCAACAGTGACCAGCGTCAGGTCGATGTCAGAGCCGGTTTTGAAGTTTCCCTTGGCGCGAGAACCATATAGTGTTGCCGAACGAATCTGTTCGAACCCGGACAAAACAGCGCGGATATTGTCTATAACATCAGTTTTAAGACCATATTGTTCGTGCATTTCAATCCAATTGGCGGGTTAAGGTTTCTTTCAAGGCAACAAATTCCGGATAATACTTCTCTATGATATCTTCAAGAACCATGGCAGAAACTTCTTCATTGTAGGTATGTGAGGTTAGCTGCCGACTCTTGATCATGTCGGTCCAGACTTCGCCGTTAACAATCAGGCCACGGCGGAAAGCGAGGCGAAAGGCATCACGACTGCCATACATACTAAGACCTCCTTCTACGCCCTGATATTCGAAGAAGTCTTTGATAACATTCCAGGCGAGTTCGTAATTATACTCAAAGGCTTGAATCACTCCCTGCTTCTCCAGCTCGCTCAGGTCGCGTTCGGCGACTAGCTTCATGGCGTTGTCGAGCTGTTTCAATGAGCGCTTGAAGTTATCGAAGCGTTGTACCCAACGGATGTCTTCGGACATGGTTTTCTCCCTCTCCAGGATTTATTCAATTACATTCTAATCGTTTGATAATACATTTGAAAGGCTCCCCCAAAAAGCAAAACCTTAATATTTATAGCCATTACCACGCCTGGCATTGTGGGACAGGTCTTGTTTCTTGCATAAAATCACGATTCAAAACCTGACCCCGTTCATTAAAACAGGTATTATGTCCCCAGATTCAAGGCTCGTTAACGATAACAGGATTAAACGGTTATGTGGCTAATTTTGACATCAAAAAGGGGCTTATAAGGGAATGGCGCTAGTTTAAGGTCATTTTGCATAGAAAAGCCCCTACAATCATTGTCGAAAACTCAGGATGGCCTCTGCGATACACAACGCAAATTCTGCCAAAAGCTCATCTGAAGGAAAATTTATGCAAAAACAATTTAGCCTCTTGATTTCTTCGAGATTACACTGATTTTGACCATGAATCAGAAGAATCATGAGGTAATCGTGAGGCAAAGCAGTCATAAATTCTTTACGTGACTTGAGAGCTGGGCAATACGATGGGGAAGATTCCGCATCGGCACAGATATCGTGCTGCAACACCTTAAGCTAGCGCCATTCGCTTATAAGGCCATAAAGGATCGAATTTTAGTCGTTATTTCTTTTAATTACGGGTAATTATCTTGGTCTGACCCCAATGGTAGGATAGGTTGCCGCGGATAATGTGGCTCAGCTAACACCCCAACCTCTGCAAAACGCACTACCCCGTCACAATATTTGGGTATGGGGGGTGATTGGAGTGTTCAGGCATGAGCTCAATATTGGTGGAGGTGGCGGGAATCTACACGATCCACCTCTATGTCGTTGTTTTAACTACTTAGACTGACATACCTTATGCTGAGTGCACCAGTGAGTGTACCACTTAACAACCCCTCAATTCGATTCACAGTCTCTCCATCGAACCGGCGACCCTCCTATGGCTTCAAGTTCCCACTTACAGGAAACACAAAGGCAAATACCCTGTGTGCAAGATACCAGCCTTATTAATGTTTGTTTACGATTTTGAATATGACATGGTATAAAGTCTAAACTTTATTTTAATTGATTTATGTAACAATAACCTCAAGTTGGACGTTATGATCAGATTGCCTATTAGAAAAGCAATTGATTTCTTAGACCAACATATCTTCAAGTCAAACTCTATTGCTGTTCTTTCCACCTTATCTCTATCCGCATACGCCCTCATAACACTAGGAAACAGTATATGGATACAGTTAGCTCCTTATATAGTTATATTTCTTTCAACAGTTTCACTCGTAATCTACTTTGCAAAAGAAGAATTCAAGCGCAAAAAGCATGCAAAGTTCCTCAAAGAAATCACAGCTGCGACAGCGTCAATCATCAAGAAATACTCTCCTCTGTTGTCTGTCACAATCCTTGCTTTTGCTGTTGTTTTATTTTTAAACAAATGCCAGAGCATAATAGATTTTCAAACTAAATCGTTACAACAAAACCCTGTTAAGGAAGTGCAAGCTATGAGCAATAAACATAGTTATAGCCAACTAAAGAAATTCAGCGAAAGAGAGTTTTTCGAGAATATTCCAGAGTTTAATGGGTACCTGAGTAACAGAAAAAAGGATGCCGTATTAAACCCTGACAAACTCGTCAATCTTCTTTCCGTATATTTACGTTCAGTCTTACTGTTCCCTTCTCCTGACATGGATAAATACACAGTGCAAGGAGCAGGCGGAAAGTTTTATGAAGTCCAAATAAACACTAGCGAGAACACTACCGTTAGCCTTGGAAAGATGTCGCACGTATTTCTAAGTGATATTTGCAAAGACTTACTAAAAAGCGCCCGCCTAGACCATATTATCAGCCTAATTGAATTATTCAGTTCTGCACTGGTGACTCCAAGCCTTGAGAGAGACCATAAACTCAGCATTCTCAATGCAGAAAACACTGTACTAAAAGATGTGTTTTCTTTGGCTCTTCGTAAAATGCCTGAAAGTATGGCAAAGGCGGCTATAGACGTAAGACTTAACTTTGCCATTCAAGAGTTGAGTGACCTTGAAAAAAACGATGCGGAAACGACTGAAATACGCGAAGAGAATAAAAAAGCCTTCAACGAAGTAATTGCTAAATACATTCAGTACAAAATTGATATTTTGATATCAAACAATAAATTTGTAGATATCTTTCAGTTTTTGTATGTAGAGCTTGAAAATCACCATGCCGAGCAAACAATCGTCTCCTTGTTGCACAACCTCATTGTCTATAACAATTTGTTTTTACTTGAAAGAAAAGACACGATACGTGACGAACTGGAGGAGCACCGCAGGCTTATTGGTGACGATAAATATGCCGTCTTAGACGATATGTTGAACTTTTCACCTGCTGACATAGAGCTCAAAAACTTTTCAATAATGCTTGTTGATGATGATGGAGGGGGCAAAACTTTCAAGAACCAAGATTATGAGAAAGTCCGAACACAGGTTTCCTTTGTTGTTCCCTACGCGAGTAGAAAGGATTACTCTCGATTTGAGCAAGAGGACAAATACACTATCGAGTTTATTAAGGTTCACAACCTCTTTGATGACCCAGTTTTTCAATTCTTCAACAAACTTCAACAAAATATAAATGGCATGCCGACGACAATATTTTCGGACGCACTTGGGAACATAGAGAGTTCAACGGTTGTCCGTATCACAATGAATGAATTTTTCCACCCAGACTTCGAGCTTATAGATGACAAGGTTACGTTCATAGATTTTGAAGAGAAGGAAGCAAAACTAGGGAGAAAATACTACCCTCATAAAGACCGAATTATTGAAATGCTGTTAGACCTACAGAAGGTGCACCCAGAGCAGATACCGTTTGACTTACCTAGGAAAGAAATCGACATCAATCTAGTTTCGAATTACCTAGTAAACTATCTCGATCAAAACATGCAGGGGATTTACCACCAAGCCCACACAGTCACGAACCTGGACAGTTACCTCAAAGTCAAGAAGAGATATCTAGAAGAAATCGCTAAACTCAACCTATCCAGCGAATTTATGGATATGCGAGAACTACTGTTTGAGACAGAGATTGTTTCGGCCAGAACATTACAGGAGTTCATATATCGTGCGATTGATTTAACTGTAAAAAAATCAATAGAACTTAGAGGGATAAATAAATATTTATGGAGCAATAGAAACTTTGAAGAGCCGTTGAATGAGACAGACATCCAACCTATTATAAAAACGCATCTTCAGCCAATCCTTGAAGCGAAAGGGGTGCAAATCAGCAGAGAAATTGTTGCCGCCAACGGTAGTCTGGATTTCCTATGTACGTACACGTTTGACGGCCGTTTGTTTAAAGTCGGGGTAGAACTGAAAAAGGCGCATCATGACAAATTATTAAATGGGTTAACACAACAACTCCCTCAGTATTTACAGGACGAGGGTACAAACAAAGGCATTTATCTGGTGCTTTGGTTTAAGAATGATACTTTTGGCAAACCCGCAAAGTATGATTCATTATTTAACATGACAAAAGATTTGGAACGAAATGTTCCAAAAAAATATCAGATCAAAGTTATTGGGATTGACTGCACAAAACAACCGGCACCTTCAACACTGTAAACGCCTAATTAATTTAGGTACTCAATAAATCACTAACAAAATTTCCGCTAAAAATCTGAGGTGCTTATCGATAAGGAGGACGCTTGCGTTCCCCCCTCGTACCCTCCCTGCGTCTCACAGCCCTTCATTGATCAACAGTCACCCGCAGACAAGTCCATTGGTGCCGCTCGTTCCCTTATACATATCCCAATCCGTCACCCTTGAAGAACAGTGAGACACTCAGGTGTACCAAAGGTCGTTGTCTTCATACTACAACCTAGATTGTCACCAACGCTCAGGATGTAGAAATAATAGTCCTATAAGATTTTAGGGGTATTTATGAATCATCTTCTTGTTAATAGCTATACAAACTAGATACTTATGTTTTTATTTCGATTCTCGCCTTCCACCATATACATAACAACGGCTGCAATCATTTGATTGCAGCCGTTTTGTTTTTACACTAGATCACAAGTCCAATCATTTTATCAAGCCTCAGACTCAGCTAATCGAGCACTCGCCTTGGGTGTAAACCCTGAATTTGGAAAGGTATCTACAAAAAGTTGATAGTAATGACGGGCAATATCGAACTTGCCGATATATTCCATCTGCCGTGCACACTGAAACATCGCCTTCTCACGAATATCTGCTGGAGTCGTCGTGTCGTCAGAGAGTAGCTCCAGGCATTGAGCCGACCATTCAAAATCTTTCTGCTGATGAAAAAATGCGGCCAGGCGAAACTGGGTGGCAGGATTGGCCCCCTTCAGATAGCGGTTATAATACTCCTTGTAAGCAGCAGCGACTTCCTGTGGCCTGGATTTTATCTGCATGTCCATTGCCTTCAGGTAGAGTTCTTCACCCTCTTGAGTCGGCTGGAACTTTGACAACATCCGGGCCAGCAGAAACATCGCCTCAGTATTCTCCGGGTTTTTCTGCAACGCTAAACGCAGTGATTCTTTGCCCTCAATGAGATTGCCCTTGTCATTAAGTGCCCGGCTGCCAATTTCAACATGACGCTCTTCAACGGCTTGCTCACCGAGCTTGAACGTCATCCCAAGAATAATTCCACAGAGCATTCCACCTATATGCGCCCAGTGACCGATATTGGAGTTACTTTGTCCCGCAACCTGGGTGATTCCGCCAGAAAGATCTGCAAGAAAAAAGAGCCCGATAATCACCAGCGAGTTCAAACGCACTTTCAAGCTGATCGGCAGTATCAGTGAAAATATTCCCAGGATCGGCAAGGGGAATACCATGCTTTTAAAATAACAGCGGACTGCAAACAGACCCATCACTCCGGCAATGGCGCCGGAGGCACCAAGCAGATGCGCCGGAGCGCGAAAGAACACGAACTCCACCAATACAGTTAACAGGCAGGCAGCAACACCAGCCGCCATGTAGAAGCTGAGGAAACGCACCCATCCAATACGCCTCTCAACCACGGTGCCGACTGCCCAGAGGAAAATCATATTTCCCCAAAGATGGCCACCACCGGCATGCAGGAAAATAGAGGTGAAAAGACTGATCGGCACATTGATCAGGTTCGGTTCATACGGCAGGAAGATCAGATTATTGAAAATAAACTCCGGATTCACACGCATCTCAAATCCGTAGAAAACCAGAACATTGATAAAAATAAGGCTGTAAGTGGCCCAAGTCGTCCCCTCCTTCTTGCGCTCCCCTTCCGTGTACATCACAGGCATGAAGGTAATGTGCTGAGCGAGAACTTCCGTGGGTGATTTTCCGGTCGATGCAGCATCGAGCCGAACGTAGATCAGGAAAAGGACAGGGAAGAGGATAATCAGAAGCGTTATTAAGCCACTCAAGTACTCTTTAACGAGAAGGATGACTGCGATAACCAGAAACGCCTTGAGGATAAAAGCCTGTTCCTGATGCTCGGCAAAGTAAGCTTCCAACCGATCCATCATGCTCGAATCGGGCGGCAAAGCTGAGTCGTCATCAGAGGCCTGCTTTTCTGGGATTTCTCCCCTCTCAATCGCAGCTTTGCGTTCCTGCATCTGTTGATATTTGGCAAAGACCACACCACAGTGCAGGCAAGTTTCACCAGCAGCCTGAAGTTGCTTGCACTTGGGGCATTCAATTTGTTCCGTTTTTACTACAGCAGGAGATTTCGGTGCTGAGATCAGAATTTTTTCTATTTCACAGACGGCACCAGTCTGATCGATCGCGGCCTTGTATTTGCGGGCCACATCCTGTAAAATTTTACTTTTCAGCGTAAAAGGTTTTCCAGAGAAGAGTTTATCGAGCGTCTCATCATTGTACTTGCAGAGACGTTTGAGATTGTTGCGCGTTTCAGTTGGCTCGAAGCCGTAAGCGAGTTCCCCCTTAAAGACGATGCGATACAGTTGTTCCGACATCTGTCCACCCCCTGATGATCTATATTCACGATTTAAAACAAATTCGCCCATCTCCGACAAGCCGAAGACGGGCGCATTCAGTTCACACTGATTGCAATCGTTCTCTTCGGTAATCCGGCGATCCACTTGGGACCCGTAATTTTGCGCCCCTGCATCACTGCAGGTTTGCCCTTGAACAAAGAGTTGCGTTTATTATTAACAGTTAACTCACGAACGAGTCAAGAATTGTCAGTTATTTCAGGGAGATGAGACAAGACACTTCTTCTAAATTGATATTTGTTCAGGTAATTCATCATCCATCAAAAACCACTCACTATCTGAAAAATCAGAATCGGTGATCTGATCCAGGCGTCGCTTCATATACTTGCCTTCAGCTTCAACAGCGACTTCTCCATTGGGCAGGTAGAGCTCTCCGGTTCCCGCAAAGGTCCGGCTTCTCTCATCGGTAATGCGACCGATTGCTTTCAATTCCACGCCGAGAGGGACCGGTTTTTTGTAACGAACCTTTAACTCAACCGTTACCCCGAAAGTGTTGCTGTCGTTGGTCATCATGATGGCACGGCCGATCACCTCGTCAAGAATTGCCGCCGAGATACCACCATGAGCAACGTTGGGATAGCTTTGATGCTCTGACAGGGGCTTGAAGACTGCAATCAATTCATTATCCTCTGTCTCGTAAAAGCGAGTCTTTAAACCATAATCATTGTCGACTCCGCAGACCAGACAGTTTTTTGAGATATGCTGGGTGCCTGTGATTCTATGACTCATGACTGCTGTTCCCCACCCTCTGCCTTGCAACGTTCAACCACCTCCTTGAGCCAGGTGATCTCATCCGGTGCAAACTGCTTGTTGTAATCAGTGCCGATATTCATCGCCCAGTGAAGCTCTGCAGTGGTCATCTCCACCAGCACATGCCCCGGCAGTTGCAGAGAGGGAACCTCTTCATTGGCCCAGTCGTTCAATCTCTGCTGCTGATCAAAAAATATCAGATAATCGATGCCATCATCCGCGATGATCATCGGCACTTCGACCTTCTCTTTGGCACTTTTTCCATCAGTGCTGACCATCTCGTCGACGGTGGGAATAAAGAAGCTGGAGGTGAGAAACAGGTCATAAAAACCCGACTGTGCTTTATGGTCGTCTGGATTGGCGCGCAACACTTCGAGGGCTTGATCGATTTCTGTCATGGAAAGGGCCTTTCTTGTTTGGGTTGGATAGGGTGATATTCTCTACAACATTGTGATTGTTCAAGATACTTGTTTTGGTTGATTTAAGTCTATCTGAAAACGATTTTTAGTAGCTATGCTTTATTCCAACCCTTTCTTTCTCTGGGACCAACGCCAAAACCATGCAATCAGCCGAAAAGAAGGTATCCTTATTGTAAAGAGGTAGTAGTTTTTCTGGAAAACTGAGTGGCGGCAGCCTGTCGTACAAACAATGAACTGGCTGCTAGCGCCGGAAAGGAAGGTGGGTTTTATGAGTAAGACTGCGGAACTGTTTGCGGATGGATTGTTCATGGGCCTTGCTCCGGATGAAACGGACGCATTTCTACGCCGGTGCCAAGAGAATACTTATGCGGACGGCACCAACCTTTTCATGGAGCAGACTGAGGCGACTAAACTGTACCTGATCATGAAAGGGGGTATCGATCTCCACTTTGAGATGCCTCAACGGGAGAACGCAGACACCACCATCGCATCACGAAATCCAGGATCTGCAGTCGGCTGGTCAGCAATTGTGCCACCGCACAAATACCGGCTTTCCGGATACTGCAGGGGCAAGACCACGCTACTCGAGATCGATCGGGACACCCTCCATGTGATCTTTGAGACAAATTATCACCTGGCCTACGTCTTTATGCGCAACATCGCCACCCTCACCGGCGAGCGATTGCACCATGTCCAGGACAAATTAGCCAAGGTTCTCGCTGACGAGGCGGTCAACGGCTGGTGACCGGACAAAGGATAGACAGTAAAGAGGTGACGCACAAATTGTGGTCTTCAACTCCGCGCGGTCAGGTAGAGAACTCGCGAATCAGTTTGTTGACTGTCTCCTTGGCGTCACCAAAGATCATTCGGGAATTTTTTCCGTAGAACAGCGGATTGTCCAGCCCGGCGAAACCCGAGGCCATTGACCTCTTGAGGACGAACACGCTACGGGCGTAGTCGGCATTGATGATTGGCATCCCGAAGATGGGACTGCTTATCGTATCACGGGCAGCCGTGTTAACCACATCATTAGCACCAATCACGATCGCAACATCGAAAGTCTCCATACGTGGATTGATGTCATCCATCTCCAGCAACAGATCATAGGAAACATCCGCTTCGGCTAACAGTACGTTCATATGTCCCGGCATTCGTCCAGCCACCGGATGGATAGCATAGACAACTTCACAACCGTTCTGCTGCAAAACTTCCTGCAGTTCTTTGACAACGTGCTGGGCCTGCGCAACAGCCATTCCGTAGCCAGGGATAATAACCACGCTCTGAGCGGCTTCAAGGACATAGTAGGCATCCTCGGCAGAGAGCGCCGTCCCCTCCCCTTCAATCTTGTCGCTGGCAGCGGCAGCGGCGCCGAACCCGGAGAAGAGGACGTTGCCAAGCGTCCGGTTCATGGCCTTACACATGATCCTGGTCAGAATGATGCCACTTGCCCCGACTAGTGAACCCGCCACGATCAGAATATTGTTATTGATAGCGAAACCGGCCGCACAGGCAGCGAGTCCTGAGTAGCTGTTGAGCAGTGAAATAATCACCGGCATATCGGCCCCGCCGATCGGAATCACTGTCATCACCCCCATGGTTGCAGAGAGCGCTATCGTAAGGTAGAGCCACAGGGGTTGCTGCGGATCAAGCACAAACATCGCGCCGCAGGCAAAGTTCGCCAGCAGGAGGGCAACATTCACCAGGCGCTGGCCGCGAAAGACAATTGGCCGTCCAGGAAGCAATTCGCTCAGTTTACCCCAGGCGACAAGGCTGCCGGTAAAGGTGACACCACCGATCAGAATCGACAGAAAAACGGTCAACAGGAGAAAGTTGTCCAGCTGTGGTTGCGCCAGAGCCACCCAACCAACCAGCAGGCTGGCGATGCCGCCGAAACCGTTGAACAGGGCAACCATCTCGGGCATGGCGGTCATTGCCACCAGCCGCGCAGCAAGTGCGCCAACCACGCTACCAATCACCATGCCCAGCAGGATCCAGCGATAGTCAATGATGGCGTGATCCAGCAGGGTCACGACAACCGCCAGCAGCATCCCCAGCGCAGAGAGCATATTCCCCCGCCGCGCTGTAGCCGGACTGCCGAGGAGCTTCAGGCCGAGAATAAAGAGAACCGCGGCGACAATGTAGGACAGATTGATGAGCATTATCGTCGGCATTACTTCTCCGTAGCCTTCTTCTTGAACATCGCCAGCATCCGATCTGTGACCAGATAACCGCCAACGACATTGATGGTCGCGAAAGTCACAGCCGTGGTGCCGAGAATAATCGTCAGTATCGAGCTTTCGCTTCCGGCTCCCGCCAGCGCCCCCACCAGAGTGATCCCGGAGATGGCGTTAGCACCTGACATCAACGGAGTATGCAGAGTAGACGGAACTTTCTGGATCAACTCAAAGCCGAGGAAGACCGATAAGATCAGGATAAATGATAGATAGACCAGCTCCATGGACCCTCCTTTATGCGTAGTGTTTACGGATGGTGGTATTGACAATTTCCCCGCCATGGGTGATCAAGCAACCGGCAAGGATGTCGTCGTTGAGGTCGACTTCGAAACTTTTCTGTTCAGCGTTCCAGTATTCTTCGACCAGGTTGAAGAGGTTATTGGAGTACATATTGCTGGCATCGCGGCACCCCTGGCCTGACCAGTTGCCACTGCCGATAATGGTTACGCCGTCGAGGTCAACCGTCTCGCCGGGTACGGAGCCTTCGACGTTGCCGCCAGTCTCCGCAGCCATATCGACGATCACGCTGCCTGGCTGCATGCTCCCGATCGTGTTGCGAGTCACCAACAGCGGAGGTTTGCGGCCGAAAAGCTGGGCCGTAGTGATGACGATATCTGATTTGGCGATCTCGTCAGCCTGGCCCTGTTGCTGTTTGGTCACCTGCTCCGGCGATAATGGACGGGCATATCCGTCTTCGGTCTGGCCGGTTTCACCGATATTGATTTTGAGGAAACTGGCCCCCAGAGACTCAACTTGCTCCGCGACGACAGCACGGGTGTCAAAAGCCGTCACCCTGGCGCCAAGACGCTTGGCAGTCGCGATCGCCTGCAGTCCGGCGACCCCTGCACCGATCACAAACACCTTGGCCGGCTTAATCGTACCGGACGGTGTCATCATCATCGGCAGGATGCGATTCAACCTGTTGACGGCCTGTATCACCATGACATAACCAGCCAGGCTCGCCTGAGAGCTCAAAGCATCCATTTTCTGGGCACGGGTAGTTCGGGGAATCATTTCCATACTGATCGCACTGATACGCTGGTCCCTGAGTGCCTCGACCAGGCGCTTTTCGTTGAAGGGATCGAGATAGCTGATATGGATGGTGCCTTTTTTCAGTTGCGCAATCTCATTAGCCCCTGGTTTATGTACCCGCAGTACGATATCGGCCTTCTCAAACAGCTCCCGGCGTTCGCCAGCCACCCTGGCTCCTGCCTCCTCGTACAGCTCGTCATGATATCCGCAACCAGCCCCGAGTCCTGTCTCCACCAGCACCTCGGCACCGGCGTGCGTTAGTTTCCCGACATTGTCCGGAGTCATCGCGGTCCGTTTATCCGCAGGACCAGTCTCATTGGGAATAGCTATCCATGTCATGCTTCAACTCTCCAGTTTTCCGACAACAACTACAAAACCTCTGGACACGGATAAGAATCTGATTTACACGGATCAAACAAAAAAGCCTTGATACCTTTTCTCTAAATCCGTGTTCATCCGTGCAATCAGTGTCCTGTTTATAGATATTTACTAACATTTCAGTTTGTGCTGAATAGTTACGAAAACTCTTTGTATAAAGCATACATTAAAACGGCGGCGATACTTGACAAACATGGTCATGCATACAGAAAAGCCTCCCTTGCAGCATCCATTCACTCCTCACCACGAAAACGCACCGCTACTGACACCAGGTAGGCTCCGGCCGCCAGAATCAGCAACAGGCTATACCCTACTTCTACCGCGATCAAGGTCGCTACAGCGGCACCGACCACCGACAGGCAGCCGTTGATCCCCCAGGCCCAGGGGACTTCGGCTGAGCGCACCCGGTTGAGCAACCGCAGACCGAGGGGGAAAGGCATTCCCATCACCACTGCTGCCGGTAGCAATATCAGTACTGCCAGGGTGACGCGCCCCGGTAGAGGCAACGGCAGAGTTGCCTGCAGCAATGATGTGAGCAGCAGGGCGTAAAGAACCAGGGTGCCAGCCACCACGGCGGCCCAACGCCAAGGACGAAGTTCTGTGAAACGCCCGGTCAGGGCACTGCCAGTCGCCGAGCCTGCAAGCAGGACCCCCACAACCAGCGCAGCCGCGTATACCGGCTGACCCAGATAAAATATGAAGCGATGGATAAGAGCCAACTCCGTCCACATGTAACCGATTCCAAGCCCGCCGAAATAGAACAGAGTCTCCCACCCGTGCCGCCCTTCCCGTGGCAGTCGTACCAGCGGCAGTATGATCAGCAGCACGGCCAGGATCGTCAACACCAGCGCGGCCAGCCCGGCCACCAGCATCCCCAACTCCAGAAATGGGGTGGTGTGCTTCCCATAAAGCTCGGCCATGGTGGTGAGCCGGCCCCAGCGCAGAAACTGCGAGAAGAATGGCTGATCGTCGCTAACCGGCCAGACGCGAAAGGCATAGTCACGGTAGAGAGCTTCTCGCTCATCATTGATGATCGCATCGAACAGGACAAAGAGGGATTCGTCCTGTAGGCGGTTGTAGACCTGCCGCTCCTCTGGTCGCAGATCGGGGAGAAGGGCCGGGTCGAAGGCCCAGCGCGTGGCGAAGGCCCTGATGTTGTCCAACTCTCCTGACGTGTAAGGGGTGCGCTTGAGACAGACCGTGATGGTACCCCAGCTACGTACTGCAGCGATATGATCAGTGGGTTTAGCAACACCTTCGTCGACCAGAGTTTCCACCAGAGATGCCAGCAGGCGCACCGGGTTGCGCACCGGGTAATCGACCCATGCAGTAATCGTCAGCATGCCCTGAGGGGTGAGCTTTTCCCAGATTCGTCGCATTGCTTCGCGAGTCAGCAGCGGCTGTTCGCGCAAGGCAAAAAGTCCGGCATTGCCTCCGAAGCCGCCAATACCAGGAAGTATGATCAGATCGTAGCTCTGCCGGTCGCGGGCCAGCCAGGTGCGTGAGGCGGTCTCTTGCCAGGTGACTCTGATGTCGGTGAGCAGCCGGCCGAAACTCTCCGGAGCATTTCTGCGCAATGTCTCAGTCAACGGCCGGTGCGGTTCCACAGCGACCACTGTGCCGACATTCTGGCCGAGGGCCTGGGCCACATCGACACCGGTGCCGGCATTGAGCACCAACACACTGTGCGGTGTGCGAACAGCATAGGGGAGCGCGAAAGTCGAGGCATCGCGCGGGTTATTGATTGCCGGGAGGGGCGGCAGGCTGCCGACCATGTCGCCATTGATGAAGACCGCTTTGGTCCTCGGCATGGGGCCGGACCAGTTGAGGCTCACACCGGCGGCGCTACGCAGTACCGGCGAGGCGACGATATGGACCTGTCCGGCCGCTGCCGGCCGGTGGGCGACAATTGTTGCCTCCGGCAGATCAAGGGTGCGACTCAGATCTTTGTACTGCGAGAGATGCAACTGCGCAGGCAGGAACAGGGAGGCCGCCACCAGAATCAGGCCGCACAGCATGACGCTGCGTACACTTCTGCCAGTCCCCGGCATCAGCACGGCGCCCGCAGCCAGTGCTAATAATGCACAAAACGGCGGTAAGGACTGCGGCAACAGCAGGGAAAGGCCGACCAGACCGAGAATACTGCCAAGCCCGGAACCGAACATATTGGCGAAATAGTAGCTGCCGATCCTTTCGGTCTCGACGGTGAAGATCAGGCCGATGGCGAGTGCGCCGAAAAAGAATGGGAGCATCAGCAGAAACGCCACCGCCGCAAGCCGCAGCATCTCGCCTGGAACGACGAACAGGAGCAGGGAATCGAAGCCACCCAACAGCCCCTGGGTCAACCTCATTACCCCTGCCAGAGCCACGGCGGAAGCGCAGAGCAAGAGCGGCAGCAGTGGTCCCTGTCGTGCGACCATCCAGTTACGGGTCAAGGTGAGGATCGTACCGGCGGCACCAAAGCCGAGCAGGGCAATAGAGATGACGAAAGAGGCAAAATGGTGCCACTGGCTGGTGGCGAGGCTTTGCAGCAGGACGATCTGGAAGGCGAGTAAGGCGGCAGAGACCAACGCCAGGGAGAGATGGCGGAGGTTGCAGAGCCCGACCATACTATTCGGCTCTGCGGAACGGAACGAAGCGCACCGGCATCAGGCTGGCAGAAGTGGTATTTCTCCCTTTTTCTGCACCAGCATCAGGGTCTGCACGAAGAAGGGCTAACCGACCGGGATGATCATCAGTCCCGCATCCTTGAGTTGCTCGATCAGTGGCGGTGGGACAAACTCGGTCGCGGCGGTGACGATGATCGCATCGAATGGTGCATGCTCGGCCCAGCCGTAATATCCGTCGGCCACCTTCGTTCTCACCTTGTCGTAGCCTAACTGCTGCAGCTTTTTCGATGCTGATTCAGCCAGACCCGGGATGATCTCGATGGTGTATACCTCCGCCCCAGTAGCCGCCAGAATCGCAGCCTGGTAGCCGGAACCAGTACCGCCCTCGAGAATCTTCTTGCCGGGGCCGGGGTGGATAATTTCTGTCATGTAGGCAACGATGAACGGCTGGGAGATGGTCTGCCCATGGCCGATCGGCAGAGGGCGGTCATCGTAGGCGAAGAAAGTCTGTACCAGGGGAACGAATTTGTGTCGCGGCACCGCACGCATGGCCGCCAGCGTTGCCGGATCCTTCACACCCCGCGCCACAATCTGCTCCGCCACCATCGTCTTGCGCTCAGCGGACCGATCGTCTTCAGCCAAAGCACAGTCCAACGGCAGCAGGGCGAAGCAGAGCAGAAGAAAGAGGACCTTGCATGGCAAATCACACACTCTTCGCATGTCAATCTCCTGTTGATGTGGAGCTTAACCGCTCACAGTATATCGCATTTATTAGATAAAAAATGACGCAGAATTATGTGGATAGAGGAAAGCGGCCCAGATCTTCCGAAATCCTTTTTGACCCTGAGGATGAAAAGACTATAATCGCCAGGTGTTATCAGTGAGAGAATGAACATCCGCAGCTTTGTCTCAGTCAAGGGCAACAGGCGATGACTTAATCTGTCATACACTCGTGACAGAGATGAAACATCTGACTCTCTCTGTTAATCATTGCATTGCAGCACATCCTGGGGGATATATGCCCGGCCTGATCATTCATCAAAGCAATCACGTTGAGAGTCTCGCCGAGGCACTCGCTGGCGAGTTATCTGTTTACAACCGTGACCCTCTGACCCCGGTTACGATTGTCGTGCAAAGCCGTGGCATGGAACGCTGGCTTTGTATTGAGCTGGCACAACGAATGGGGCTGATCGCCAATGCCCGTTTCCCCTTCCCAAATACCATCCTGAGCGAAATCTTCACGGCCGTCATGGCCGATGCCTCGCAGAGCAACCTGTTCGATACCGACTCCTTAACCTTTCGTGCCATGCAAACCTTGCCAGGCTGCCTTGCTGAAGAAGCTTTCGCGCCATTACAGGAATACATCAGTAAAAGCGATGATGATCTGCGCCGTTTCCAGCTCTGTCAAAAAATTGCTGGCATGTACGATCAACTGGCAACTTTTAGACCAGAGATGATCCGAGCGTGGGATCAAGGTGACTTTGACTCGTGGCACGGTTCTCTGTGGAACCGTATGCTTGACGACTCTGAACGTCAGAGGCACCGTCCGGCACTTTTTCATCGGTTTACTGAGCAAATCCAGGCGTGGCAAGGGACGTTAAACAGTATCCCCGAGAAGCTTTAATTTTCGGTATTTCGACTCTTCCAAAGTTGCATCTTGAGGTTTTAGCTGCAGTTGCTAAGCATATTGATGTGCATATGTTCCTGATGAACCCTTGTCAGGAATTTTGGCACGATATCGCCTCCGACAAGCTCCAGATCAAGTTGGTTAGAAAAGCCAAGCCGTCTTCAATTGAAAACATTAAAGACCTGCATTTTGATCGTGGACATCCGCTCCTCTCTTCACTTGGAACTTTAAGCCAGGAGTTTCTCAACCTGCTTGGTGATTACAGCCCTGTATTGCAAGATATTTTCCAGGTTCCAGCTAAACCGGGAATCCTCTCAACTCTACAAACTCAAATCCTCGAACTAAACGACCCTGCAACGACTGAAAAAAAGATTATTGCACCGACTGACCAGTCAATCCAGGTCCACTCGTGCCACTCACCGGTCCGCGAAGTAGAAGTCTTGCGCGATGCACTATTGCAACAGTTATCCCAAGATCCGACCCTTGAGCCGCGTGACATCCTGGTGATGGCACCGGACATTGAAAGCTATGCTCCTTACATCGCAGCAGTATTCGACGGCGAAACTCTGGAAAAACAGAAGATCCCTTTTTCCATAGCAGACCGTTCCCGACAAAAAGAAAGCCCTGTGGCAGAGGCTTTTCTGAAAGTTCTGGCCTTAAAAGGCGCTCGCTTAACCGCTAGCCAGATCCTTGAATTGCTTGAGGAGCCAACGATTCGCAACTGTTTCGACCTGTCGCTTGCGGATCTTGATCAAGTAAGACAATGGATCTCTGACACCCACATTTGTTGGGGTATCGATGGTGCTTTTAAGGAACGTTTTGATCTACCACCACTCGACAATAATAGCTGGAAAGCGGGCTTTGACCGATTATTTCTCGGCTTTGCCCTGCCCGCTAACGAAGAAGCGCTATTCGAAGGCATTCTCCCCTACGATGGCGTCGAAGGCAGTGCCTCTGTGGTGCTCGGCAATTTTTATGGTTTCTGTGACCAGCTGTTTAAGACCATCGAAACTCTTGACCAGAGTCGCAGTCTTGCCGAGTGGGGACAGTTCCTGGTCGATCTGGTCGAAGGGTTTTTTCAGACTGAGGCTAAAGACGAACTGATCACCTTGACCCGACAGCTACAGGATCTTGAACAGACTGAAGACCTCAGCGGCTACACAGAAAGCATTGACTTTGAAGTTCTGCACTGCATTCTGCAAAGGGAGCTGTCGCTTGCCTCAAGTTCAGGTTTTCTGCGTGGTGGAGTTACTTTCTGTTCCCTCTTACCGATGCGCAGTATCCCGTTCAAAGTCGTCGCGCTGTTGGGAATGAACGACGCTGCCTTTCCGCGTAAATCACCAACCGTCAGTTTTGATCTGATGACCCAGGAACCGCAAAAAGGCGATCCATCCCGCCGCCAGGAAGACCGTTATCTCTTTCTGGAAGCGATTCTCTCGGCGCGCAATGCGCTCATCATCAGCTATATCGGTCAGAGTGTGAAAGATAACAGCGAGGCACCGCCATCGGTTGTGGTCTGTGAGCTACTAGACGCCCTTGATCAGGGTTTTAAGACGGCCGATGCAGACAATGTGCGCAAACACATCGTTACCAGACACAGGCTGCAGGGGTTTAACCCAGTCTATTTCTCTGCTGACCAACGTTTGTTCAGCTACAGCCACGACAATTATGCGGGCGCTCGCGCGCTCGTGTCTCAGAAAGAAAAGCTGTTGCAGAAAAGCAGTTCGTCCGACAAAGAACCGAACGCTTTCATGCAAAGAGAGCTCGTGGTCAGCGAAGATAACCTGAAAACTGTGACTCTTGCCCAATTGGTCAAATTTATTCAAAACCCGACCCAGTATTTCCTGCGCAATCAACTCGGCATATTCCTCAACCAGGAATCAGACACGCTTCAGGATCAGGAACCGTTCCGTCTTGATGGACTTTCCAATTACCAGATCTCACAGGAACTGGTTGAGCAAATTCTAGCCGACGAAGTTTCTCCCCAGCTATTTGAGCTCTATGTGGCGAAGTGCATCTTGCCACAAGGCAGCCTGGCAGCCCCGACCTTTGAGAAATGTGTTGCCACTGCCCGTTCCTTTGCCAGCAAAGTACAGTCCTTTACGCAGGACAAACAACCAGAGTCCCTCGCATACGACCAGAGCTTCGACGGCATACGACTGGTTGGTGAGTTGACAGGATTTTATTCGCAGGGGCTTTTGCGCCATCGCTGCGCCAGTATCAAATCAAAAGATCGGTTGAGCACCTGGATCCATCACCTGGCTTTTTGCTCTGTTACTGACGAGGGGGCCACCACTTCTGCCAGGAGCTATCTGCTTGGCAACAGCAGCAAAGATCTGACCTACAATTTCGTTGCTGACTGTCGGCAGCATCTCACCGAACTACTTGTACTATTCCAGTCTGGTCAGTTAAAGCCACTGTCATTCTTTCCCAATGCGGCCTTCGGTTATTGTGAAGAAAAACTCAAGGGTAAAACGGTGACAAAATGTCTCGACAAAGCCCGCCTAAAATGGCTTGGCAACGAATATTCCGTCGGCGAATACAAAGACGCAGATTTCGACTATTGCTTCGGTCGTTTAAATCCCATCAATGAAGAGTTTGTACGTCTTGCAGAGCAGATTGTGGAACCACTCCTCAACAGCGAATCGGAGGCCTAAGCTATGCAGATAATTCCACGCTTCGACCTCTTAAAAAGTCCTCTTGCGGCCAGAAACCTGCTTGAAGCCAGCGCCGGGACCGGCAAAACCTTCACCATCGCGGCACTCTATCTGCGCCTGTTGCTGGAAACAGATTTGACCGTCGACAGAATCCTGGTTGTCACCTTTACCGAGGCGGCCACAGAAGAGTTGCGTGATCGTATCCGTCAGAGAATCAGAGAGGCTTTTGAAGGACTTTGTGGGGAGAAGGTTAACGACCTTTTCTTAGAAGACCTGCTTGGCAGTCTAACCTCCACAGAGCAGCGCGAGCAGGCCAGAGCAAAACTCCGGGAAGCCTTGATTTGCTTTGATGAGGCGGCTATCTACACAATTCACGGTTTCTGCCAGAGGATTCTTCAAGACAAAGCTTTCGAGGCCGGAGCCCTCTTCGACACAGAGCTCATCACCGATCAGACCCTCTTGCTCGATGAAATCGCTCAGGACTTCTGGCGTCAGCGCTGTGCCAATCATGCCGGGCCTTTTGCCTCTTACCTTTTTGAGAAGAAGATTGTCCCCGCTTCGTTTACAGAAGTTCTCAAGCAGGTCACTGGGGACCCTGGTATCGCCGTGATTCCTGAACGTGGCAATGTGGATTTGACCACTATTGAAAGAGAGTGGCAAAATCAGAGAGAGGGACTGCGCAAGAGTTGGCAGACGCACCGCAGCGACATTAAGGAGCTGCTGCTTAGCTCAGAGGGTCTGAATCGGGGCAAATACCGTCAAACCAGCCTGGTGAAGTGGTTTGATGAAATTGATGACTATTTTTCATCAGAAACAGCCTTTCAGGCTCCTGAGAAGCTCTTTGAGCGGTTTACCGTGTCAGCCCTGATCGAAGGTAAAAAGAAAGGCGCAGAGCCACCGCAGCACCCTTTCTTTGACTTATGTGAAGAGGCGGCTGAAAATTATACGCGCATTGAAGTGACTTATAGTGAGCGCATTATTGCCTTGAAAGTCAGCTTCATTCGCTACCTGCGCTTGGAACTGCCACATCGGAAGAAGGTACAGAACATCAGGCATTTTGATGATCTACTCCTTGACGTCCGCGACCGGCTCACCAGTTCAGTTGGTCCGCGCCTCTGTGATTCGATCCGCAGTCAGTTCAAGGCGGCCTTTATCGACGAATTTCAGGATACTGACCCGGTTCAGTTTGAAATTTTCAGAAAACTCTACCCTGACAAGAAGCAGCCCGTCTTCTTTATCGGCGACCCAAAACAAGCGATTTACAGTTTTCGTGGTGCGGATATCTTTGCCTATATTGCAGCGACCAAAGTAGTGGAACACCGCTACACCCTGTCGACGAACTGGCGCAGTACGCCTGAACTGGTTCGAGCCATCAATACGGTCTTTGCCGCACATGATCGCCCTTTCGTTTTCGAAGAGATTACCTTTCAACCTGTTGATCAGAAAAAAGCTGATACGGAAGATGTTCTGACGCTCAATGGCATCACAGATCCACATCCTCTGCAGATCTGGACATGCGATCCACTAGAGGCAGGTAAGGCCGACAATGTGGATGTCTCTCGGCAGAGGCTTGCCCAGGCAGTCAGCAATGAAATTGCCCGGCTTTTGAATTTGTCCACTCAAGGAGAGGCGACCATTAAAGAGCGTCCGCTTGCAGCTGGCGATATTGCCGTGCTGGTGCGCACTCACAAGGAAGGCGCCCTGGTTGAGAAGACACTCAAGATGCATAATATTCCCAGCGTGCAAAGCGGCACGGGCAGTCTTTTTGACACCAGAGAAGCCCAGGAAGTGATGCGCGTTCTCAGAGCTATTGCCGATCCTGTTAACGAGTCGCTGGTTAAAGCGGCACTGACCAGCGATCTTTTCGGCGTGTCTGGCGATGACCTTGGAGCGATGATTTCTGATGAGAAGTTACTTGAAGTATGGCTTGATGAGTTTCTGGAATACAACAGGATATGGCAAAGCCGTAACTTGATCGTCATGACCGGAAAACTGTTTGCAGGGCAAACTGTTCGTCGGCGGCTACTTGGACTTCCAGATGGGCAGAGACGTTTGACTAACCTGCTCCATTGCTTTGAAGTGTTGCATAAAGCAGCTCAGGAACAGCACCTCGGCATTGACGGCTTGTTGAAATGGTTCTCCAGGCAGTTCGAAGCAGAACGTGGTCAGGAAGAATACCAGATTCGCCTCGAATCGGATGACAATGCCGTCAAGATCGTCACCATTCACAAAAGCAAGGGGCTTGAGTATCCGATCGTCTTTTGCCCCTTCTGCTGGAATTCAGCAAAGGTTAGTGTCAAAGCGCCCCTCTTCTTCCATAACTCTGACGAGGACAACCAGAAAACCATGGACCTCGGCTCAGAGGATCTGCAACCACATGCCGCCATTGCCGAACGTGAGCAACTAGCCGAGCAGATGCGCCTCCTTTACGTCGCCATGACCCGGGCAAAATACCGCTGCTATGTCGGCTGGGGGCAGTTCAAGTCCGCAGAAAAATCGTCTCTCGGTTATCTGCTGCATGCACAACAACAGCCCACAGACGGCTCGGGCCTGGCAATCAACTACCCTGCCACCCTGGAGAGCGAAACAATCGCAAGTGATTTGGCCCATCTTGCCAAGCAAGCAGATGGAGGCCTTCTGGTTGAAGCTCTGCCAGAACAAAACCAGGCTGCCTACACAGGTGAGGCATCACCGCAGCAAAGTAACCTGAAAGCACATGATTTCACGGGCAGGATTGACCGGTCATGGTGTGTCTCGAGTTTTTCCAATCTAACTGCGGGACCATATCATCCACATGAGTTCCACGCGCAGGAGAAGAACTGGACCCGCGACGAAAGCGACCTTGTCGAAACCAACACCGCTAAGGACAGCTTCGCCTCCTTTATGGATTTTCCCAAAGGGGCAACTGCTGGTAGTTGCCTGCATATGCTTTTTGAAAACCTCGATTTCTGCGCAACCAATTCCAATGAAATGGAACAGGTGGCAAGATCAGCTCTGAAAACCTTTGATTTGGATCTACGCTGGGTTCCTGCTGTTATGGGCATGGTCGAGAGAACTCTGGCTAGCCCTATCATAACGCCGGAAGGAAGCACTTTACGCCTAAATCAGATTTCACGACAAGATCAGTTGGCGGAGATGGAGTTCCTCTTGCCACTCGGGTCGATTGAGAGTACGGGATTGGCCAGACTCTTTGCCAAAAACTCTAGCGGACGAGTTCAGGTCGAAGGTTTCTCCGACCATCTGTCAGAGTTGGGATTTACACGTCATCACGGTATGTTGCTAGGTTTTATTGACCTGATATTCAGACATGAAGGCCGCTACTACCTGCTTGACTGGAAATCTAACTTTCTGGGCACCAGAGCTGAGTCGTATCGACCAGAGGCTCTCGCTGCAGCCATGAAGACAAGTTGTTACACTCTTCAGTACCACCTTTATCTAGTTGCACTGCACAGATACTTGAACTCCACCCTGCCCGACTATGCCTACGCAACTCATTTTGGCGGAGTTGTTTATGCGTACCTGCGCGGCACAGCTCTCAATGAGAGTCCCGATGCTTCACTGGGTATTTTTAACGATTATCCAGATCTGGTCCTGGTTGAAGCCCTTGCCAACTACCTGGCGCCTGGCAAGGAGACCGCATAATGAAAAGTAACACAGCTTTTTCTTCCATCAGTGAAGGTTTTGCCAGCTTCATCGGTCGACTTGAGGGTCGAGATCTCCCACAACTGACTCTGGCCACCAAATTCCTCTGCGAGGCGGTCAATAACGGTCACGTCTGTCTTGATCTGGACGCCCTTGTTCAGGGAGGATCGCAAGTCCAGGGCGAGCTTCTAGAGACCTTTGGTCTTGACGGAGAACTGCAACCAAACTGGTCAGTGACTGAATGGGCAGAGCAACTACGTTCCACCAAGGTCGTCGGCCCACCGGGATCATTCCACCCATTGATTCTTGATGAGTCCAACCGCCTCTACCTTTACCGCTACCACGCTTATGAACAGGCGCTCGCTCAAGGAATTCTTACTCGATCAGAAGGGTTCAGAGTAACGGGACTGGCATCGCTGTCTGGCAAACTGGATGACTACTTCGAAGCAGATGATGAGGGAGAAACAAACTGGCAAAACGTCGCGGCACTGCTTGCTGCAACCCGTCCCTTCTGCGTCATTTCAGGTGGCCCTGGAACAGGAAAGACAACGACGGTTGTCAAGATACTCGCCCTGTTACTCGAGATGGCAGCAGTTCAGCCTCTCTCGATTGCCCTTGCCGCACCAACAGGTAAAGCTGCCGCTCGCCTGAAAGCTGCCATCACCAAAGCCAAGGGAGATCTGCCCTGCAGCAAAGAAGTTCTAAGTAAAATCCCTGAAGATGTACGCACCCTCCATCGCCTGCTTGGCACAGTTCGTAATTCGCCATCATTTCGCCACAACGCCAAGAACCCTTTACCCTATGATGTCGTGGTGGTTGATGAAGCTTCCATGGTCGACCTGCCGATGATGGCCAAACTGGTTCTCGCCTTACCCGATCACGCCCGCCTCATTCTTTTGGGCGACAAGAACCAACTTTCATCGGTAGAAGCCGGAGCTGTTCTTGGTGATATTTGTCAGACTGGCTCCGAAACCGACTATTCGATGGAGATGCAGAAAACTCTTGGACCATTTTTGGGACTGACTGATGAGGCTTTCAGCCTTGAAGAAAAAACTGGCCCTGGCGATTCTCTGGTGACTTTGCAGAAGAACTACCGTTTCGATGCTACTTCCGGCATCGGTCGTCTGAGCATTGCTGTCAACGCAGGTCTTAGCAAAGAAGCCATGGGTCTTCTGAATGACACTGCTACGACTGATGTCAAATGGCTTGAATGTCCGCCTGAAAATCAAATACGGAACGTATTAAAACAGCATATCCTCAATGGATTTACGCCTTATCTCGAAGCCATTTGCGCTGAGGATGCTTTGGCAAAGTTCAACAACTTCATGGTTCTCTGTGCGCTCCGGAACGGGCCTTTTGGTGTGTCGACAATCACTCCTTTCGCTGAGCAGATCCTTGCTGAGCAGGGTCTGATACAGCCCGAATCACGCTGGTACAAAGGCCGTCCGATTATGATCACAACGAATGACTACAACCTCGGCCTTTTCAATGGTGATACCGGCATCCTCTGGCCCGATGACAGCCCAGAGAAGAGCCTCAGAGCCTACTTCCCGGACCCGAATGGACAACTCAGATCTTTGGCACCCTCTCGCCTGCCAGCACATGACACCGTCTTTGCCACCACCATACACAAGAGCCAGGGGTCTGAATTCGACCAAGTTCTTCTGCTGCTGCCGTCTCATGACACCCGGGCCTTGACGCGAGAGTTAATTTACACCGGCGTCACCAGAGCAAAGAGCGAAGTAGAAATATGGGGAAAGAAGGATGTCTTCTCTCTGGCTCTTCAGCGCAGAGTACAGAGGACTTCAGGTTTGCGGGATGCGATTTGGCAAGCGGATAATGTGTATACTTAGGATGAGAGGTCACGGTGCAACCACTTGAACTGATCAATAAATATTATAACGACCACACACAGGCCAGAAGCATCCTGATCGCACACAGCCACCAGGTCGCCACTTTCGCCATTGCCGTGGCAGAAAACGTTATGCAAAGCGAGACTGTCGACAAAGATTTTATTGAACAGGCCGCTATGCTGCATGATATCGGTATGCTTTACACCGATACGCCTAAGCTTGGATGTCATGGTGACCAACCTTATATTACCCACGGCATTATCGGCGCTGAACTGCTGTGCAAGGAGGGGTTTCCCCGTCACGCTCTGGTCTGCGAGCGCCACATCGGCGTTGGTTTGAGTATTGAGGATATCAAGGTGCAAGGTTTGCCGCTGCCGCTACGTGACATGAGGCCACAAAATCTTGAGGAAGAGATCGTCGCTTACGCCGACCTCTTTTTTTCCAAAACGGACCTGTCCTTTTCTAAAACCGGGAAAGGAAAACGTACAGTGGAGAAAGTCCGTGAATCATTAGCCCGTCACGGGCAGTATAAAGTGACGATTTTTGATAAATGGCATAAACAATTTAAAATTTAACATCTCACAACTGTGATCGCGATGGAACAGTGGCTGCAAGACATATTCAACCTTTTGCCTGGCGGAATAATTTTTATTACCGCTGTCTTCGTGATTGCGTTTCTTGAAGCACTGGTCGGGATTGGCCTGATCATGCCAGGCAGCGTGTTGACTGTTTTCAGTGGTTGGCTGGCTTTCCAGGGCAAGGCATCAATAGCGACAATTATGGCTGCAGCAGGTCTCGGAGCTTTGCTCGGTGATCTACTCAGCTATTGGTTAGGTGCACGTTGTGGTGCCCATCTCTGGCGCTGGAGTCTCTTAAAAAAACGTCAGAACCTGTTACGTCTGGCAGAACTATTTTTCCTTGAGCATGGTGGTAAAGGCATCTTCTTCGGCAGATTCCTTGGCCCGATACGAGGACTGGTGCCCTTTGTCGCCGGGGCCAGTTACATGCGTCCGCTTGTTTTCAGTTGCTATGCGATCATTAGCAGCATTCTCTGGGGAATCAGCTATCCTGGCCTCGGTTATCTTGGTGGCACCAGCTGGCAACATGCGGAGACTTTGGCCGGTCGACTTGGATTATTGGTAATCCTTGCCCTCATCGTCACCTTGCTGGTAGCGTTGTTGCGTCACAAATTTTTACCGAGACAGGAATTACGTAATGCAAAGTATAAAAAGAATTCTTCACAGTAAGAACCTATGACTGTCATCCCCAAATGATTTTATCGGGGCTCATGGCTTTAAAGTCTGGATGCTCGATTACACCCTCGGGAATGACAGTTTTTTAGCTCCACTTTCAAAGGCAATCAGGAACAACCCACCATGTCCAATCTTCTGGATGACAACAACTGGCTCGACTTTGAAAAAACTCATGTCTGGCACCCTTATGCTCCGCTGGAAGGAGCGCTACCACCCTACCCGGTCAAACATGCACAAGGCGTTCGACTGACACTGGAAGATGGTCGCGAGCTGATAGACGGCATGTCTTCCTGGTGGTCGGTGATTCACGGTTACAACCATCCGGCTCTCAACAATGCTGCGAAGGAACAACTGGATAAAATGGCACACGTCATGTTCGGTGGCTTGACCCATCGCCCTGCGGCAGAGTTGGCCGCACGCCTGGTGAACTTGACCCCTGAACCTCTGCAACGGGTTTTCCTTTGCGACTCCGGTTCGGTCAGTGTCGAAGTCGCCATTAAAATGGCTATCCAGTACTGGTACGCAAAGAGTCAACCTGGCAAGCAACGCATGTTGACAATTCGCCGTGGGTATCACGGCGACACCTGTGGTGCCATGGCTGTTTGTGATCCTGAGACCGGCATGCATCATCTCTTTACAGAGGTTCTCTCAGAGCATTTCTTTGCTGACGCACCAACGGTTGTCAGTGATGCCGATTGGCAGGATGACGATATCGCCAATTTTCGCAACCTAATTGAAACAAACCACGAGCAGATTGCCGCTGTCATTCTCGAGCCAATCGTGCAGGGTGCCGGAGGCATGCGCTTCTATGCACCGGAATACCTGCGTCAGGTCCGCGCTTTGTGTGATGCCAACAATGTTCTGTTGATTGCTGACGAAATCGCAACCGGTTTCGGCCGTACCGGAACCCTGTTCGCTTGCGAACAGGCCGACATCACTCCAGACATCATGTGTTTGGGCAAAGCCATCACCGGTGGCTACATGACCCTGGCAGCGGTTCTGACAACTGCTGAGATCGGCACCACAATCTCGACAAATGCGCCAAAAGCATTTATGCACGGCCCGACCTTCATGGCCAACCCACTGGCCTGTGCTGTCGCCAATGCCAGCATCGACCTGCTTCTGGAAAGCCCCTGGCAGGAGCGTATCGAAGCGATGTCCGAGGCC
>JAJRRB010000016.1 GCA_024279915.1 Deltaproteobacteria bacterium | reverse complement strand
GTGACAAGCTCTACGAAATCAAAACGTCAGAATTTACAATTGATAACCCTATGTATGTTTCAAGTAATAAAGTTAATTGGGTAATAATGCCTTGGGGGCCGACGTACGCAGAATGTAAACAATAATGTCCTATAAACCACGCCGCGAGGACATGTTTTCGGGTGTGTCAGGACCTAGCAAGTGACACATTGGCAACAAACTCTCCAATCCATAATCAGTTGTCATGGCACTGTGTCAACACCATGGTGAATGAGACACTTTCCCCCAACTGTCTTGGAAGTTGTTTCAGCAGCAGTTCCTAAATCATCTTAGGACTTCTAGGACAGCTTTTCTTCCTCACAACTCACGATTAACATAAATATCAACCCCTCCCTGACTTCCTGGGTAGGGGCTTTCCTATAAGTATTGCTGCAACTTATCCTCAAATCACCTTAGGATATTCAAAACACCCTTATCAACACAGGACGCTAACAGAACCAAAGGAAAAAGAAACACATTTCACCCTTCACTACCTCATAAGTTTGCACAAATGCAAAAACAGACTTGCTGGTTTTGCATTTGTGCAAAGACCGCCAAGCCTCTCACTTTAACAACCTGCCCTGACACACCACATAAGCGACTGTAATAACTATGCTAATCAAACAAAGACCAGCAAGCTGAGTTTTTGGTACATGCCTTGCTCACTAAAGAGACGTGACTCCAATGGGGCCCGGTCCAGTTTCAGTGTTGCCAAGTTCGACAGTCTCCAAACGACCGGGCCCACTTTTTCATTCAAGTCTGCAAGTTGGACTTCAGCCGATACAGGAGGCGCATATGCAAGACACAGTGATTTGCCCCTACTACGATAATGATGAGGATGTTTGTGACGTCGGATGCGGCTACATCTCCTCCCATGACGCCAGCATGATTATCAAGTTCTGTTCATGTCAATATGAGGATTACCAAAAATATCGTGAGCTAAATGATCGCTTAAACCATAAGGATCCCGTCATGCCAAAGATTGATATTCCTGCAGTACCCCGACCAGACAGCACCCCCGACAACTTGCCAGTGCTTGGACTCTTTTGTTACGGCATCACTGTGGCAAGCTACGCAGCCGACAAATTGCCGATTATATCGATAGACATGCATCTTCTGGCGATTATTGTCATGCTGGGCTCTATTGGTCAGATTTCAGCCGGATTGAACACCCTGAAAAGCAATCCCCTACGTGCCGTTGCTTTTACTGGCTTCGGCCTCTTCTGGCTCTCGATTCTGGCTCTCGATATTCTGCCAAGAGCCGGATACGGATCAGCTCCCGGCCCGATCCCGATGATGGGTTATCTCGCCATGTGGGGTATGTTCAGTCTGATTATCTGTCAGGGTCTCGAGCAGTTAACTCGTACCTGTCGCCTAGTGTTTGCCATGATGACAGCATTCCTTCTCTCTCTCGCTCTGGCCCATGCCACTGAGAATACCGCCTTTTTACACAGTGCCGCTCTGATCGGCCTGACTAGCAGCTTGCCGGGGCTCTACTTGGGGCTACGCCATATCAGCGGCGAAGTACTCCAGCTATTCCAACCAGAGATGGCTCGATCAGGCAAGATCCGTTCTTGACAGGGGATGCGGTTATCGATAATTTGGTTTCATGATGAATAGCAGAGAGACATTCAATACATGAACGCAAAGCTCAGCCGCCAGATGACCATGATCGGACTTGGCACGTTGGCTTTTTACGCCTGCGTACTGGGAACCGGATATGCTTCGCTGGAAGTACTCCCCCAGTTCGCGATCTCTGCAATGATCTTTCTCTGTTCGGGAAAAATCATGCGGCAGATGGCTGAAAAGCTTCCGGCCAAGGAACAGCCAGAGCATGAAGAAGTCGAAGAGCCAAATTGGGAACTGCGCAACCTCGTCCTTAACTGGGTCGCAGCAGCAGCGGTCGTCAGCATTGTAGCCCTCTTCGTGGTCAAACCAACCAGTATGACTTTCACTGAGTTCAGTCGTTTCCTGTTGAAGATGGACGTTGTTATGACCGACTACGATATGCCGATAGCACCTTAAAGTAGCAAATCAACAGTCAATCCAATGAGATCAATCCCCCCTGCCCTGCGGTCAGATCATCAAACATGCCGCGGAACGCCTCCTCGCGCTCCCTCGGCAAGCGTATTTCATGACTGACCCGTTGACCATAGTCGGTATCGAGAATTTCGAGTTCAAACGCTGCCACTCGCCGTGCGAAGAGGGTCACTAGAGTATAGTCGATCATTGCCTGGAGACGGACCCAGTCGACCCTTTCACTACGTGGCAGCTGGTCAAGAGCCGTCTTGACTGCGGCAGTATAAGCTTTGACCATCCCCCCCTTGCCGAGTTTAATCCCTCCGAAATAACGAGGGACGACAACGACTGTATCGCCCAGGCCGCTATATTGCAAAACCGTCAGCATCGGTTTCCCCGCAGCACCATGTGGTTCGCCATCATCGCTCATGCCAACCTGGTCGGTACTCCCGGGAGAACCAACGAGATAAGCCCAGCAGTTATGGTTGGCGTCTGGGAATTCCGCTTTAATCGCCGCGATAAACTTTTGCGCCTCATCTGGAGAGATAACTGGCAGAACAGTGGTAACAAAACGGCTCCGCTCCACTTCTATCTCGCAGCGGAACCGGTCTGTAGGGATTGGATAACGAGAGGATGTGGACATTTGTTCACAGGCCAGTAACTATTAAGAGGACAGCTCGAAAACGCTCAGAGTGCCTTCAGAGCGGCAATCGTATCAACGGGTTCTACCCGTACGGTATGCTCTATACTGACATCTGCCACCCTGAATACCCCATTTTCGCATTACTATTTTTCCACGGCAAAAACCAGAAGGGTTAATTCCAGGACTTTTAATTCAGGGGGGCAATCAACAGGAGACACATTACTTCTCTTTTTCACAAGCTCCGTCACGGTAGCTGGAAACCTTCGTATCAGAGCAGGCAGTGCATCCGTTTGAGTATGTTTTTAATTGGCCGTTTTCCAACTTGGCACATACGGGTCGATAGTCCATGGTGCACATTTGTGGCCGTGGTTCCGAACAGGCAACAGATACGGCATCATTGGAATGCGTCTCTTCAGGAGCTAATCCGCCGGAGAATGTAAACGATGGCATCACCATGGTCATCACAACCAAAAACAGAAGAGAGTTCTTGCAAGAAAGCCTCATCACCGTCCTCCCAAACCACGCAATATGTTTTCAAGCTCCCACAAACTTGAGTCGAACGACATTCTCAATATGGGGTGTCTGAGGAAACATGTCGACCGGCTGGACCTCCTCGATACGAAAGCCCTGTTCAACCAAAAGCGCAAGATCACGAGCCAGGCTATCTGGATGACACGAGACATAGACCAGGATTCGCGGCTGCATGGCGGCAATAGCCATCAGCACCTGCGAAGCGCAGCCTGATCGTGGAGGATTAACAACCACGGCACCAAGTTTGCCGGTCAGCGGGAGATCGTCAGTCAGAAGAGTCTCCGCATCACCGGCGATAAATTTGCAGTTCTTGAAGCCATTCATTTTCGCATTGGCGTTAGCATGGCGGACGGCTTCAGCAACGGTTTCAATGCCAATGACCTGATGCGCCTTGGCAGCCAGATGCAGGCTGATACCACCGACACCGCAGTAGAGATCGAGGACCGACTCTCCAGCCTGCAGTCCACACCATTCACGAACCAGATGATAGATACGTGCCGCTTGGGCATGATGCACCTGCAGAAATGAGGTCGGACCGAGGCGCAGGCGCACATCACCAACCTGATCGATCAGATCGGGAGTACCGAGGACTTTGAACGTTTCCCGGCCGAAAATAACATTGCCGGAACTGGAGTTGACATTCTGATGGACAGAGATGACTTCAGGGACCTTGCGCTGTAACCACTTGGCGAGATGAGTCACCTCGCGATAGTTACGTTCGCTGGTGACAAAGGTGACCATCGCCTTATTGTAGGTTGGGCTGACCCGTATCAAGACGTAACGAAGCAGTCCGCGACGATGACTTGCATCGTAAGCGGAGATGTTACGGCGATCGAGTTCCTCCCGAACTACGGCAGCCACCCGGTTGATCAACGGATGATGCAGCGGGCAGTCAGCGATATCGACGACATCGTGGCTGCCACGTCTATACATACCAACCTGAGCCTTACCGCGCTTACGGGCCACGACCAGTTTGGCACTGGCACGGTAGCCAAGGGTCTCCGGGGCCGCCCAAACTTTGTTCAGGTCCGTCCCTGACAGGTTGGGGTAGACAGCCAGAGCATCAACCACCCGCTTGAACTTGCAAACCAGCTGAGCCTCATATTTCCAACTCAACAACGCACAACTCTGACAAGCACGATAGTGTGGACAAGAGGTCTTGGCGATACGCTCTCGAGATGGTTGCAAAACACGCATCGTACTGGCAATAATTCTGTGTCGTCCTGTATGTGCCACGCGGGCGACAACCTTCTCACCGGGAAGCGCATCGAAAACGACGACTGGTTTGCCGTTATGAGTCGCCAGACCAAGTCCATCGTCATCGATTTTATCGATAGTCAGAGTCAGTTCTTCGGCGCGGTGTTGTGGTGAAGGTTTTGATTTTGGACGTCGGCGTTCAGCTGTCATGATAGCTCCTGAAAGAAGAAGTTATATTGCGTCATGACCGATAGTCTGTCAATGGTGCCATCCACATCTGTAGTCATTATATAAAAACGGCCCCTCCATTACTGGAGAGGCCGCAGCCGCTTGAACCTGAAGGAGGGTTTACAAACGGTGGAAACGAATTAATCGTTGTTTACTTTCGACAAGACCAAATCTCCCTCTTCCTCGAGAGCGCCTTCGAGTGCAGGAACTTCTGCTTTACGAGTTTTCAAGGTACCAGCGAGCATGGCGCCAACGATCAGCAGAGCACCAGCAGCAGCAAATGACATGGTGAAGCCGCCAGTTTTGACACGCATCATCTCAGAGACACGTACCAGAGCAAAAGCTCCGACGCCCCAGGCGGAGAAAAGAATGCCGTAGTTCATGCCGAAGTTCTTGGCGCCCCAGAGATCTTTAGCGAAGGAAGGGAAGAGCGACAGGTTAGTGCCGTAGTTAAAGACCATGAAGGTCACCAGCAGAGGCATTGCCACTGGATTATTGTAAGTCCCACCAATAACGGGAATCGCCAGGAACATCAGGACAGCTTGAAAGACCAGCATAATCACCAGAGTGTTGGCGCGACCGATTTTGTCGGAAACCACGCCGGCAACAATACGACCAGCGGCGTTGCCGACGGCCATAATTGCTACAACGAGAAAGGCCATTTCACCCATGCTTGCCTTGGCCAGCCCTTTGGCGCTACCAATGACCATGAGACCAGCACCTGCGCCGATGAAGAAGCATGTCCAAAGAGTGTAGAACTTGGCGGTCTTGAGAATCTGTGAGGGCGTTTTATCTTCGACAACGACAGCCTTGGCCGAGGATGTAGAAGCATTAGGATCTGCCACATATCCAGCCGGAGGATTGGCAAGGAACATACCGAAGAAACAAGTGATAGCGACAAAGCCGAAACCGAAGTAAAGCATAGACTGCTGCAGGCCGTAGGCACCGAGTAGATACTGGGCTAAGGGCGCGATATAAACCGAAGCGAGTCCGAAACCAGCGACAACGATGCCAGCAATCAGACCGGTCTTGGCAGGAGGAAACCATTTGAGCGCAGGCGGCGTGGCGGCGGAGTAACCGAAACCAATACCCATACCGGCCATGACACCGAAGCCAGCTATCCAGGACCAGTAGTCAGTTGTCTGGGATATCCACATAAAACCGGTACCGACCATAAGACCACCAATAATGCAGGTTACGCGGGGACCAAATTTGTCCTGAACTTTACCAGCGAGAATCATTGCGACGGCAAAGGCTAGACAGGCCGTAGCGTAGGGATCGTTGATCGAAGCACTATCCCATGTAAAGGCACCGGTACCACCGGCAGCAATAGAATCAGCAATAGCGCCTTTGAAGATACTCCAGGTGTAGAGAATGCCCAGCGCCAGGTTGATGCCGGTGCCAGCCAAAACAACAGTCCAGCCGCGCCTAGATGATACGTTCTGCTTGCTCATGTGAACCTCCTTGGTGATCAGTATCGAATTATCCAAACCATATTGTCTTAACTGCTGAACCCGGTGCGACAATGGCCAGCGCGCTTTGATGGCGCCGATGACTGGCTTATTTCTGCGACTTCCGGATCTGTGTATAAGCATCTCTGTTCTCATTTTCAGCTGTGCCATCAGAACGACTTACGACAATCAACATCGCAACTCGCATACCAATCACAGACAACCCTTAAAAAACTTTTTTATTTAATAATTTCGAGGACTTACGCGTACACATAAAGAGGTAGGCAAGGAGCACCCAAAATCACTTTTTTGCATAAACGCAAAAAACACCAGGCATTAAGAGTCGGTTAGAAATCAGGATTGTGGGTATACCAGGAAGAGTTAAAGCTGGGTAGTAACAGGGTTTACTGATGATTTTGAACAGACTTAAAACGTAGTTTTGCAGAACTGCAAGGTAACTCTTGGGGGTTTTTGCATAAATGCGAATTATTTCGTGACATCGAAGAAATATAGCGAACCAAAAGGAAATGGGGCCAGCTCAATTGAGCTGGCCCCACGGTAAACAGTGTTTTGTTTTGCTACTCTCTATGCGTCACAGCATTACGCTCTCGAAACAAACCGGCACTCGCGCGTATCAACCTTGACTCTTTCATCATTCTCAAGATAGCTGGGCACCTGGATTCTCAGACCCGTCTCCAGCATTGCTTCCTTGGTCTGGGCCTGAGCGGTGGCATTCTTGATCGCCGGGGCGGTTTCAGTGACAAGCAACTCAACGATCATCGGCGGTTCGAGAGAGACAACCTGCCCTTCGAAAACACCAAGGACAAGTTCGGCACCATCGTGAAGATAGCCTTTCACTGGGCCATAGATCTCATCACCAAGTTCATACTGCTCGTAATTTTCAAGGTCCATGAACACGCCGTTTTCGCCATCAGCATAGAGGAACTGGCCTTTGCGCTTCTCAAAGTCCGCAGCATCGACACGGTCACCACCCTTGAAAGCCTTTTCCAGCACCTGGCCGGTCAGAAGATTACGATATTTAGTTTTGATCAGGGTGCTGCCGCCGCGCGCCGAAGGGCTCTGGCTGCTGGTGTCGAGAACCAGGCAGGGAGACTTGTCGAGCAGGATCACCTGTCCGCGTTTCAGATCGTTGGATGTCATATGATTTTCTCCTTACTGGAAACTTTTTTATTGGAGCGGCAATGTAGCACACGTAAGCTGTAAGCTATTAAATACAAAACAACAAAGAGGTCAACGATATTCTCTGATTTTTTTGCGGCTTAAAACTTACAGCTTATCGCTCCCTGCCATACCAACAAATAACCCATGACACGCGCGGCCCTTTTATGTATAACAGCAATGCTATAAAGTAACGCTATTCCAACTTCTTGAAGGAGTTTTTCCATGTACAGCTGTTCAGATCTAAAAAAAGGCATCAAACTGATGATCGACAATGAGCCGCACGTCATCGTGCAGTTTGATTTCACCAAGCCTGGCAAAGGACAAGCCCTTTACAAGTGCAAGTTACGCAATATGATCACCGGTGCTCTCTTCGACCGCACCTATCGCTCAGGCGAGAGCTTCGCACCAGCCAGCCTGGTCGAAAGCGACATGCAGTATCTGTATAAGGATGAGACCGGCTACGTCTTCATGGATCAGAAGACCTACGAGCAGACCTCGATCAGCGAAGAAGTCCTCGGTGACGACAAGTACTTCCTGGTCGACAACATGGAAGTTAAAGTGCTTCTGCACGGCGAACGCGGCATCGGTGTGACCCTGCCAATTTTCGTCAACTTGCGCGTCAGTCAATCCGACCCATGGGTCAAGGGCGACACTGCTGCTGGCAACAACAAACCGGCAACGGTGGAAAGCGGTTACACTCTGCAGGTACCTGGTTTCGTCGACGAAGGTGTGCTGATTCAGATTGATACACGTACTGGTGAATACGTTACTCGCGTCAAAGAATAGTTCCAACAACTCTTCAGGATAAAGAACGTCCGCTTGCGGGCGTTTTTTTTTAAACTTTTCTGAAACTATTTCGTCTAAAATGAGGTCAACCTGAAGATTTTCGATTGAACACTGATTAACACTGAGAGTTGAAAGCATGCTGAACAACCGGACACAACCTGATAACGGCCTAAAGAAACGATGTGCATGGTGCTATCTTGGCATCATTCTTCTGCTCTTCACTGCCTGTACCCCAGTCGCTAACCACCAGGATTCAGCCCTTCAACCACAGGGAAGTTTTTCAGCAACCGGGCAGGAGCAGCTCCCTGAGAAGTGGTGGCTGACTTTCGAGGACCCCAATCTGGACCGCCTGATAGCTCAAGCCCTGGCCGGCAATTTTACCCTGCAAAGCGCCTGGGACCGTCTCGACCGATCCCGGGCTATAGCACGCAAAGCCGATGCTGACTTTGTTCCACAACTCAGTGGTGAAGCAGGGGCCAGCAGCACCAGATCACGGATAACCTCTCATACCGATTCGACAGAAAGTTACAGTCTGGGCCTCGCCGCAAGTTACGAAGTCGATCTCTGGGGGCGCATTAGTTCCATCAGTGAAGCCGCAGAACTCGATGCACTGGCAAGTGCAGAGCATTTGCAAACGGCAGCTCTGACACTGTCGGCTCAGGTTGCAACAACCTGGTTCCAACTGCTTGAGCAGCGCGGCCAGATCGAGATTCTCAAGCAACAACAGCACACCAACGAACAGGGGCTCGAACTGATCAGTCTGCAGTTTCGTACTGGCCAAATCGGCATCGCCGATCTTCTGCAACAACGCCAGGTGGTTGAGAGTCGGCGTGGTTAACGGGCTCTGGCAACGGGTCGTGCGCAGGTGCTGCAAAACCAGTTAGCGGTTTTGCTTGGGGTAGCTCCCGACCAGGCCCCGCAGATCACAGCAAACAAGCTTGGTGAGCTACCGCCACTGCCAACGACAGGGATGCAGAGCAGTCTCCTTGAACGACGCCCCGATGTGCGCGCAGCATGGCTGGAATTGGAAGCGGCTGATCAACGGGTGGCCGCAGCGGTTGCTGATCGTTTTCCCCGTCTCAGCCTGACCGGCCGAGCCAACACCACGGATGAACAGATCGAAGATCTGTTTGATGACTGGCTGGCTTCCCTGGCCGCAAATCTATTGGCACCGCTGATCGATGGCGGTCGACGCATTGCTGAAGTTGAACGTAGCCAGGCAGTGGCCGCAGAGAAATTCCATCTCTACGGCCAGACCGTTCTCGACGCTCTGGCCGAGGGTGAAAATGCCTTGACTCGGGAACAGAGGCAGCGGGAATACCTGATCAGTATCAACCGCCAGTTGGAGCTCGCCGAACAGGCTACCGAGCGCATTCGTGACCGCTATCTTAACGGTGCCGAGGACTACCAGCGGATTCTAGGTGCGCTTCTCTCCAGACAGCTTTTGCAACGTACCCAGCTCTCTGCCCAACGCGAGCTTTTCGTGAACCGCATCAACCTCAGCCGTGCTCTGGCTGGCGGTTGGGAAATGTCACGATAATGCAAACGACCTTACGAGGTAAATGACCATGTGCCCTGATCAGCTTCAACAACCACATCCTGACCCTTCCGGGCAAAACCGCAGAGTCTCCCTGCTGAAACTGCTGTTACCGATCATCGTTATCATCGCCGGTGCTGCTGTCGCCGTCTGGTTGATGCAATCGGGCCCTAAAGCCAAACCACGGGCTAAAGTTCGTAATGCGGTTCTGGTGGATGTACAGCTTGTCGAGTTCGGCCCGCAAACGACAACCGTCAACGTCATGGGCACGGTAAAACCTCAGCGTGAAGTCACCCTCAAACCTCAGGTCAGTGGTGAGATTATCAAGATAAGCGACAATCTTATCCCGGGCGGACATTTTGCCCAAGGCGAAGAACTGCTCACCATCGACCCGAGCGACTATCAACTCGTAGTGAAACAACTCACCAGCGAGGTGGCCAAGGTCGAGGCTGATTTACAGATGGAGCTGGGTCGGCAGCGAGTGGCCCAGAAAGAGTATGAATTGCTCGGCGAAACGGTCAGTACAGAAGAACATGCGCTGATGCTAAGGGTCCCTCAACTTGCAAGCAGCCGGGCAGTCCGAGAAGGGGCCATGGCGCGGCTCGAACAGGCACAACTTAATCTGCAGAGAACCACTGTCAAAGCACCGTTCAATGCAGTAGTCATCTCTCGTGAGATCAATCTCGGCACCCGCGTCTCGCCATCCACCACACTGACAACCCTGGTCGGCAGCGATAGCTACTGGATCGAAGCCCCGATCCCGACCAGCCAGCTTAAATGGGTCAGTACCGGCCAGCAGGGCAACGCATCCGGTTCAGCTGTACGGGTCTATGATTCAGCAGCATGGGGTCCAGAGAGTTACCGCAGCGGTCAATTGATCGGCCTGACAGCGATGGTTGAGGAAAATGGGCGCATGGCCAGACTACTGGCCGAAGTCCCCGATCCTCTCGCCTTACAGCCAGGTGTAGCGAAGCAACCAAAACTCCTGCTCGGTAGCTATGTCCGGGTCGAAATCAAAGGCACACTCTTACCGCATGCTGTAGCGATCGAGCGTAATCTGATCCACAATGGCAACCAGCTCTGGATTATGGATGATCAGGGACGTCTCGACATCCGCGCCGTCGAAATTGCTTTTCGCAGCCAGAACCATGTTCTGGTCACCGACGGTATTCGAGATGGTGAACGCCTGATCACGACCAACCTGCCCTCACCTGTACAGGGAATGGCCCTGCGGCTTCGGGGATCTAAGATCAAAGACCAGGGATTTGAGGCAAAAGACCAGGACGCTAAAGCAACAAGCCCGACCAATACAGAGAAAGCCAAACGATGAAGCCTACGCGAAAAGAGCGCTGGCAGCGAGGACCGCTCGCCTGGATGGCCTATAACCGGGTCACACCCAACCTGTTGATGGTTGCCCTGCTGCTTGGCGGTTTCTTTGTCTCGGGACAGATTAAAAAAGAAGTCTTCCCCGAGTTTGAGCTCGACCGGGTCACAATCAGTGTCGCCTATCCCGGTGCCAGCCCCGAAGAGGTCGAACAGGGAATCGTACTGGTTGTCGAAGAAGCTGTGCGTGGCCTTGAAGGCATCAAGGAGCTGACATCGAGAGCAGCTGAAAGCCGTGGTTCAGTAAACATTGAACTGCTGGTCGACATCGATCAGCAGAAGGTTTATCAGGAGATCAAACAGGAGGTTGACCGGATTCGCACTTTTCCTGACGATGCCGAGGAACCGCAGGTTTCGTTACTGGCCCGCCGCCATGAAGTGCTCAACATCCAACTTTACGGCAACACCACGGAAGCAGCTCTGCGCGAAACGGCTGAACAGGTTCGTGATCGATTGCTACAAGATCCAGGGATTACTCAGATTGACCTTTCGGGAGCGCGCGACCTGGAGATTCATGTTGATGTGCCTCAGGAAAAGTTACGTGCCTACAATCTCACCCTCGACGAAATCGGCCGCATTATCGATGCCGCCTCGACTGAAGTTCCTGGAGGGGCGGTCGAAACCGATGGCGGCGACATTCTGCTGCGCGTCACAGATCGGCGTGACTGGGCCAGAGATTTTGCCCGTATCCCGATCATCAGCGCAGCCGACGGTACAGTCGTCCTGCTTGAGGATATCGCCACAGTCCGTGAAACCTTTGAAGACAGTGATCGTTTTGCTACTTACAATGGCCAGCGGAGCATTGCCCTCGACGTCTATCGGGTTGGCGATCAGACCCCGGTTGGCGTCTCACAAGCTGTTCGCAACGCTATGGCCGAGATTGAGGCCGATCTGGCGCAAGGGATCGACTGGGACATTAACCGCGACCGCTCAGAGATCTACGAACAACGCCTCAACTTGCTGTTGAAAAACGCCTGCATAGGTCTGGTACTGGTTCTCCTGCTGCTCGGCCTGTTTCTCGAATTCAAGTTGGCTTTCTGGGTGACCATGGGCATCCCAATCTCCTTCCTCGGCGGACTGCTCTTCCTTCCACTCCTGGGGATTTCGATCAATATTGTTTCCATGTTTGCCTTTATCGTTGCACTGGGAATCGTGGTCGATGATGCCATCGTTGCTGGCGAAAACATCTATGAGTACCGCCAGCGCGGCTATGGACTAATCAAGGCCGCGATCCTTGGCGCCCGTACCGTTGCACTACCGATCACCTTCGCCATTCTGACCAATATTGTGGCGTTCCTGCCGCTTTATTTCGTACCCGGCGTCATGGGCCAGATCTGGAGAGCGATCCCTGTGGTGGTCATTACGGTCTTCCTCATCTCATTGGTTGAGGCGCTCTTTATCCTACCAGCCCACCTCGCGCACACCCGTAGCACCCCCGCAAGTAAACTGACCGCCCGTCTGCACGATTGGCAGCAGGGTTTCAGCGCCAAGCTCTCCCGTTTTATAGAGAACCGCTACCGGCCGCTGCTCGAGTTGAGTATCCGCTGGCGCGGCTTGACCATCGCCATTGGCCTGGCCGTTCTGATGATCATTCTCAGTTATGTAATGAGCGGCCGCATCGGTATGATTCTCATGCCTCGGGTGGAATCGGACCGGGCCGTGGTGACTGCTACTCTGCCAGCAGGTAGTCCACTGACGGCTGCCGAGCAGGTTCAGAAGCGACTGGTCCGCGGTATTGAAGAGGTGGCCGCCGAAAATGGTGGCGACCAGCTCTTGCAGGGTGTCTTCGCTCTGGTCGATGAAGGTCGGGTCGAAGTAACGGCCTACCTGACACCACCGGACATACGACCACTGACCACTGGCACTGTTACGCAGCTCTGGCGTGAAGAAGTCGGTCCGATTGTCGGCCTGGAATCGTTGCGCTACGAATCAGATCGTGGCGGTCCCGGAGGTGGAGCAGCATTAACTATTGAACTCTCGCATCGAGATACTCAGATTCTCGACCAGGCCAGCGCAGCCCTGGCGGAGCGCCTGGCCGAGTTTCCCAACGTCAAAGATATTGATGACGGCTTCACCCCAGGCAAAGAACAACTCGACTTTCGCATTAAGCCGAGCGGAGAAAGCCTCGGTCTGACCTCCCGTGACATTGCCCGGCAAGTACGCAACGCCTTCTCGGGCAGCGTAGCTTTGCGTCAGCAGCGCGGTCGCAACGAAGTCACAGTCCGCGTGCGTCTGCCCAAGGATGAGCGCAGTAGCGAATTCAGTATCGAGAATATGATGCTTCGTACTCCTTCCGGAACTTTTGTGCCTCTCTTCGAGGTCGCCGAAGTCAATCGTGGTCGCGCTTATACAACCATTAACCGTCGCGATGCTCGGCGCACCGTGAGCGTCACCGCTGGTGTTGAGCCTCTCAGTCAAACCGGCCAGATCCTCGCCACCCTGAACAGTCAGGTTCTGCCGGAACTGGTCCAGGACTTCCCGGGATTGACCTACGGCTACCAGGGCAAACAGGCCAGAATGAAAGAGAGTACCGGCGGCCTGGCCAACGGTTTCATTATGGCCATGGTCGCCATCTATTTTCTACTGGCGATCCCTTTCCGCAGCTACAGCCAGCCACTGATCATCATGCTGGCAATCCCATTCGGCATCGTCGGCGCCACTCTGGGACACCTGATTATGGGTTACAGCCTCAGCCTGATGAGTATGATGGGGATCGTCGCTCTCTCCGGAGTCGTGGTCAACGACTCCCTGGTGCTGATCGACTATGCCAATCGTCAGCGTCGGGAAGGGTCCAGTGCCTTCACGGCTATTTGCGCTGCTGGTACACGCCGTTTCCGACCGATTATCCTGACCACCCTGACCACCTTCGGCGGCCTGGCGCCAATGATGTTCGAGACATCCAGACAGGCCCGTTTCCTGATCCCAATGGCCCTGTCGCTTGGCTTCGGTATTCTCTTTGCCACACTCATCACCCTTTTTCTGGTTCCCAGTCTCTACCTGTTGATGGAGGATTTTCTGCAATGGCTGGGTAGAATTTTCGGCACGACTCAGGACGAGGAACAATCATGAGCGAACCGAACTGGACGCTGGCCCGCAAACGGCACGCACTGATGGAAAGAGCCAGGATCATGCAAAGCATCCGCAGTTTCTTTGTTGACCGTGGCTACCTTGAGGTGGAGACTCCGCATCGTATACCGACCAACGCCCCGGAACCACACATCGATGCCGTCACCAGCGGTTCCTGGGCACTGCACACATCACCAGAACTGGCGATGAAGCGCCTGCTTGCAGCTGGCTACGAACAGCTCTTTCAGATCTGCCGGGTCTGGCGTGATGCCGAACGGGGACAATACCACCTTCCTGAATTCACCCTGCTCGAATGGTACCGGGCAGGTATCGACTACCATGCCTTGATGACCGAATGCATGGAGCTGCTCTTTGTACTGGTACCTGAGGGCAAACTACGCAGAAAGGGACGTACCATTGATCTGACTATGCCATGGGAGAAAATGACGGTTGCCGAGGCCTTCGCCATGTATGCTTCAACTGACCTTGATGAAGCTCTTGCCACAGATCGTTTTGAAGAAATATTAACCGCCGAAGTTGAGCCAAACCTGGGTATAGATCGACCGACCTTCCTTATTGAATACCCGGCCAGCATGGCTGCACTCGCCCGACTCAAACCAGAAGATGCTCGGGTATCTGAACGTTTCGAGCTTTATATCGACGGCCTGGAACTGGCCAACGCCTTTTCGGAGTTGACCGACCCACACGAGCAACGCAGCCGCTTTGAAGCAGACGAAGAGACCCGGCGCAGGGTTGGCAAGACGGCTTATCCACTCCCGGAGAAGTTCCTCAATGAGATGGTGACCATGCCTGAAGCGGCAGGTATCGCTCTCGGCCTTGATCGTCTGGTCATGATACTTACCGATGTCGAGAAAATTGATGACGTGGTCACTTTCACCCCCGACGAACTTTGATTACAGAGTCTCGCAATAAAGCTCCCTGACGACATAAAAGCCTCTTGTTTTTCACCCCGCTGACAGGCTATAAAAAAGAGAGGACAGATTATTCACCGAGGCCACTAACAACTATGTATTTTCAATCTGAGACAGCCCTCTTTAACGCCTGCCGGACCCTGTTTGGCAAGGAAGTCAATCTGTCCCACGAATTTCTCAATTATCTCCAGCCAAGTGGTGCCAAAACAGCCTTCCGCAACCAGGCCAAGACCCATCATCCTGACGCTCACGCAAGCTCATCGACACAGATTCGCAAACAACAGACAGAACGATTCCGAGAAATTCGCCAGGCCTACGACCTGATCACCGAGTTCCTCGACAAACGCCACTGTCCCCGTCAGAAAACTCCGAGCAGCAGGCCATCGCAGGCAGCATCCGGAAGGTCACCACAGGCGGCATCACACTGGGGAAGCAGTTCAACGCGCCATCGCAAGCAACAGAGACCTCATCCCAGACCGATCAAGGTACCAGCGATTCCACTTGAATTCGGCATGTTCACCTACTATCAGGGGAAAGTGACCTACCAGCAACTGATTGAAGCGCTGGTCTGGCAAAGACGGCAGCGGCCAACGCTCGGCGTCATTGCCCATAAGTGGGGCTGGTTGTCAGAAGCCAAAGTGAAACAGATTCTTGGTCACCGTGGTCGTGCCGCACGCTTCGGCAAAAAAGCTGTCGAGCTTGGCTACCTCAGGCCGCACCAGGTCGAGGCGTTGCTACAACATCAGCGTTCTCTGCAGACCCGGATCGGACAATATTTTGTTGAGAAAGGTTTGCTGACAAAGGAAGAGACCGACCAGATCGCACATAACCTCAAGAGTCACAACGGCCAGATCAATATGCGTGCGAAGAATCGTTCCAACAGCAGGCGTTAAGAACTTCAGGAATTATTGATATCCTGTTTTTTCGTAGGGGCTAAGCAAATGTCACACCTGCTTAGCCCTTGTTGCAACAAAGGCCAACGACGGGCGAAGCAGATAAAGCTTGCTTAGCCCCTACAGCAACGAACAATTTGGCAATTCAACAATCCCACAGTTCGTTCTCACCTTAATTGTCTCCCCAACATCCAGAAGATTCTCAGGTAATAACGGCACCTTGCCCTGCCCGCCGGGCGGATCAACCACGTATTGCGGAATTCCCATCCCTGAGACCCGACCGCGCATCGCTGCGATAATTTCCAGGCCACGCTCCACCGGCACACGAAAATGGGCTGTGCCGCGGGCCTGATCGAGGTGATGCAGATAGTAGGGACGCACCCGCATTTTCAGCAAACCACGACAGAGCTCGATCATCACCTCGGAATCATCATTGACGCCGCTCAGCAGAACGGTCTGGTTGCCCAAGGGGATGCCAGCATCAGCCAAAAGGGCGCAGGCTTTTATACTGGCGGCAACCAGTTCGCGTGGATGGTTGAAGTGGGTGTTGAGATAAAGAGGCTGAAAGCGAGCCAATAACTGGCAGAGTTGTGGGGTGATGCGTTCCGGCAGAGTGACTGGAACCCGGCTGCCGATACGGATGATCTCTACATGTGGAATCGCGTGCAACTGGGCCAAGATGTCTTCAAGTCGATCATCATCAAGAAGCAATGGATCACCTCCCGTCAGGATGACATCACGAAGACCAGGTGTTGCTTGGATATAAGCAATCCCGGCAGCAATCTGCTCTGCAGAAAAAGCGAGTGCTGTTGTGCCAACGCGATTCTTGCGAGTACAACAACGGCAATATCCGGCACACTGCCCGGAAACCAGCAACAATGCCCGATCCGGGTAGCGATGTACCACCGCTGGCACCGGTGAAAAGGATTTCTCATTCAGGGAGTCTTCAGGCAGATTATCCACCACCAACTCATTCAGATCGGGGATACATTGTCGCCAGATTGGGTCGCCCGGCTTTTCTATCAGATCAAGAGTGTGAGGCGTGATACGTAGAGGATAACGGGCAGATACTGCTCGTAGAGGCTCTGGATCGATTCCGAAACGTGTGGCGAGTTGCTCCGGGGTGGTGATGCTGTTGGCTAGTTGTGATTTCCAAGACATAAAGGGCAATCATCTCTCGGGAACTGGCTCAGCAGATGCCTGTCCCATAATCCTGGTAAATTTCCGGGGACAGTCCCGTGAGAAACCGGGACAGTCCCCTAACTGTAGGTTTCCTCGTCCCGCGTCCCGCGTTCCGCTTTCCGCTCACTTGCACGCAGCCACCAGATGAGAAGAACCAATATCATCAGCCCGACATCACGTAGCAAAGCAACCCCGGCAGTCACATCCTGACCACCACTCGGGTCGAAACAACCACAGTCAATATCGAGGCCACGTAGCAACACAGAAATCAGAGCGACCATGAAGACCAGAGTCATGCTACCCACCACGACCAGGGCTGGACGAACCCGAGCATTGAGCAGCAGAATGATTCCAGCAAGGAATTCCATGTACGGCAGAGTCGCCGCAACCAGATAGTTCATGGCGTAAGGAAGAATCTGGTAGGCGGCGACATGGCTGGCAAAGGCAACCACATCCTGCATCTTGACGGCACCCGCATAAATGAAGATCAGCGCCAGAATCAGGCGAAAAAGGTGGTAGAAGAACCGCTTCATTGGCTCTCTCCCGCAACCGGCAGACCGGCATCACGCCATTCGGGATAGCCACCTTCAAAAACCCGTACATCCTGGTAACCCGCTTCGATCAGACGCATGCCCAGATCGAACGAATCAGGACAACCGAAACCACTGCAATAGGCGATGAGAGTCTGGTCTTTAGCGACACGGACAAGGAAAGCTGGTAATTCGGTGTCGATTTCAACCATTGGCAATGAAACGGCACCGGCGATATATCCCATAGCGTAGAGCTCGGGACTACGGGCATCGACGATCATCCCACCAGAAGCGATCACCTGCTGCACTTCATCGATTAGAACCGGTATTGGTAATACTACCGAAACGCTTTCCTGCACACTCTGACGTTGCGGAGCAGCAAGCTGTCCGGAGAAAGCATCTATGACCAACTGGTAGTTCAAGGTCAGGCCAAAGAGAGCACCAAAAGCAATCAGTACGCAGGCCTCCAGGCCGATGCGTTTCAAGTCATTCATCGCTACTCGTCAGGAGACTGCATCAGTTCTGGCTCCAAGCTACCGAGCATCTCATGCATGGCCTTTACTTGACGTTCGAGGCGATCAATGCGGGCATTCGCTGACGTCAGTTCCGTATTCAATTCTTCGACCATATCATTCTAGTGAGTGTAGCGAATTTCCAGCTCGACAATTCGACTTCTTAGTTCAGCCATATTCAACCTCCTGGCAGACTGTTAAGCAAACGCATGCTATCAGAAGAACCAAGCGGGGGCAATTAGAGCAGCGTTCCCTGGGCTTGATACTGGAAAGAAAGGACGCCTTGTGCCATTAATTGTTTCACCTCGTTGGTGATAGTTGTTTTCTCACAAAATACATTCTATCTCCCCAGTCTATCTGGGATCAACGAGGTTCTTTATTTTTTAGCCGGTGGATCGTGGACGAATGTTTTTACAGAAGTATTACAAAGAGTGCCGTATGTATTTGTTAGTTTATATGGTGATTTATGGTTTGATTAAAATCTTTCTTAAGGAGTGATTGTGCACAGACCATCCCCTGCATATCCCCCAGGTCAATGCATAATGAAATTTGGGTCGCTGTAGCTCACCCAGCCGTCATCAAATTCTTCAAAAAATACCTATCATTCGCTCTAAAAGTGAAAACAAGAGGTTATATGACTGAAAATACGGGAAATTTTTGGTGTCCCGCCAGTTCAACCCCGCTCTTCTACCCGCAACAATTGAAGCAAGGTGTGCTGCAATTTAGAAAAACCACGCATGTGCTTCGCGATCGCCAAAATGGTCATCTTGGCATTGGCATCGAGGGTGGAGTCGCTACCAGCAGCGCCAGCAACGACGCTTTTGAAGTCATCGCCACGCTTCCCCCACTTTTTCCTGAATGGTTAGGTGATAGAACTTTTAGTGAAACCCACGGCACAAGATTTCCTTACGTCGGTGGAGCTATGGCCAATGGAATCACTACTGTTCGCATGGTTCGCGAATTAGCTGAGGCTGGCATGCTAGGCTTTTTTGGTGCCGCCGGACTTCCCGCTCACCAGGTACTCGCCGCCATAACAGAATTAAAATCAACTCTCGATGCCAGAGGACTTCCTTGGGGATCAAATTTAATTCACTCGCCTAACGAGCCTATTCTCGAAGACGCTGTGACGGATTTGTATATTAGAGAAAATGTCAGACGAGTTTCCGCTTCGGCCTATATGCAATTAAGTGAATCGGTTGTGCGCTATGCTTGTACCGGACTTAGCCTTGATGCCAATGGCGCCATCGTTAGAGAGAATCATCTCTTTGCTAAAATTTCTCGCCCAGAAACGGCGGAGCATTTTATGCGACCCGCGCCTAAGAAAATTTTAGACGCCTTAGTCGCCAAAGGTCAGCTGACGCAAGAAGAGGCCAATCTCGCCCGTCAAATTCCAGTCAGCGAAGCTCTTACTGTTGAAGCGGATTCCGGCGGACATACTGATCGTCAAGCCTTAAGCGCTATCTTCCCAACTATTTCAATGTTACGCGATAAGATTGTCGCGGAGTACGATTACCAACGTCCGATTCGCCTCGGGGCCGGAGGTGGACTTGGTTCACCTTCCGCAATTGCTGCTGCCTTTACCATGGGTGCTGCTTACGTTTTAACCGGCACAGTAAACCAAGCCTGTATTGAATCGGGATTGCATGAAAGTGGTCGTCGTTCCTTGGCGCAAGCAAAAACCGGTGATGTCACCATGACTCCCGCCTCGGATATGTTTGAAATCGGCGTTAAGCTACAGGTATTGAAGAGAGGTACTATGTACCCCAGTCGTGCCGCTAAACTTTACGATCTTTACACCACCTATAAATCAATCGAAGAGATTCCCGCGGACATCAAATTAAATATTGAAAAAAGTACGTTCAAGGCCACCCTGGAAGAGACATGGCTTGAAACTGAGAAGTTTTGGGCGAAACGAGATCCCACACAGATTGAAAAAGCAGCGCGGGACTCACGCCATAAAATGGCCTTAATCTTTCGCTCGTATCTAGGACTATCCAGTCGTTGGGCAATTATTGGCGATAAGGAAAGAGTTCTCGATTATCAAATCTGGTGTGGACCGGCGATCGCCGCTTTCAACCTATGGACCGAAGATACATTCTTACAAAATTATGAAGATAGAACTGTCGTTCAAGTTGCGCTTAACTTGCTTGAAGGTGCCGCCGCTATTACCAGAGCCTATCAACTCCGGACTTACGGCGTGCCCTTGGCCAGCACATCTTTCGATTTTAGACCAAGACTACTGAATTAAATTTTAAAAAAATCTATGGGATCAATTATGACTAAAACAAAGATCAAACAACAGAGTGAAATCGCCATTGTTGGCATGAGTGCCATTCTTCCAGGCTCAGAAGATATTACCGGTTTCTGGACAAATATCTTGGCCAAGCAAGACGAAATCAAAGAAGTCCCAACTTCCCATTGGCTGGTAGACGATTATTACGATCCTGATCCTAAAGCTCGCGATAAGACCTATGGCAAGAGAGGTGCTTTCCTTCCCGATGTTGAATTTGATCCCATGGCCTTTGGCATGTTACCCAGCCAACTTGAGTCTACTGACACTGGTCAACTCCTGGCGATGATGGTGGCCAAGCAAGTGCTTGAAGACGCTTACAACGGCCAATTCAAGTCTGCTGATAAAAGTAAAATCTCGGTTATTTTAGGAACCACTGGCTCTACCGAATTGATTCTTGAAATGGCCAGTCGTATGGAACGTCCAAAATGGGTAAAAGCTCTGCGCGAAGAAGGTTTAGACGAAGAAAGAGTCAATTCGGTCTGTGATCGAATCTCTGCTCAATATGTTGAGTGGCAGGAAAGTTCATTCCCTGGTCTTTTGGCCAATGTTGTTGCAGGCAGAATCGCTCATAAGCTAGATCTTGGTGGAACAAATTTTGTCACAGATGCAGCCTGTGCCAGTTCTTTGGCAGCAATAAATATTGCCATTAATGAATTGACAGTTGGCCAATCCGACCTGGTCATCACCGGTGGTGTCGACGCCTTAAATACTATTTCCATGTTTATGTGTTTTTCTAAAACACCAGCACTTTCAGCGACAGGTGATTGTCGCCCTTTCTCAAGTAATGCCGATGGCACGATGCTGGGAGAGGGGCTAGGCATGATCGCCATTAAGCGACTTGAAGATGCCAAACGCGATGGCGACCAAATTTACGCCGTGATCAAAGGTATTGGTAGCTCTTCTGACGGAAAAGGCTCAGCAGTTTATGCCCCCGTTCCAGAAGGACAGGCAAAATGTTTGCAGCGTGCTTATGAAGTTGCCGGATACGGCGCAGAAACAGTTGAATTATTAGAGGCTCACGGTACCGCCACCAAAGCTGGTGACCTTGCGGAATTTACCGGCCTTTCTCAAGTCTTCACCACAGAAAAAACCAAGAGTTGGTGTGCCCTGGGTTCTGTTAAATCTAATATTGGTCATACTAAAGCTTCGGCGGGAATTGCCGGCCTTATGAAGGCAGTACTTGCCCTCAACCATAAGATTTATCCACCGACGATAAAGGTGGATGCACCTAATCCTAAATTAGATATTGAAAACTCTGCCTTCTACCTAAGCACAGAAGCCAGGCCATGGGTTCGTAGTAAATCTCATCCACGACGCGCCAGTGTCAGTTCCTTTGGTTTCGGTGGAACTAACTTCCACGTCGCCCTCGAAGAATATGCTGACAAGAAATTACTCGCCAAAAGAGAGCGTGGGTTCAAACAAGAATTATTCCTCTTCTCTGGTGACGATGTCGCCTCATTCAGCACTGCAACGACTTCGGTAACAAAGAAAAACTTTCGCTTTGCTGCCCAAGTAAGTCACGCAAATTTCGATGCCAGACAGAATTTCCGTCTTGCCATCGTCGCCAATAATGCTGAAGACTTTCAAACCAAATTGACAGCATTTCTTACTAAGATCAATGCTGACGCAACAACGTCATTCACCCTGCCTGGTGGAACAAATTTTGGAACGGGAACTAAAAACGGCAAGTTGGCCTTCCTCTTCTCTGGTCAAGGTTCACAATATCTAAATATGGGTGACGAGCTTGCCATGCATTTTGATACTGCCCGTGCTCCATGGGATAATTTGGCCGGCAATAAACTTTGGCATGGTACCGAAGAACTGCATCGCGTCGTCTTCCCTATTCCAACTTTTAGCGCCGATACTGCCAAAGAGAATGAAGAAAAATTACGCCAGACAAGTTGGGCACAACCAGCTATTTCCAGCGTCAGTCTTTCACAACTCAATGTGCTAAAGACATTAGGACTTAAAGCCGAAGCCGTTGCCGGTCATTCACTTGGTGAACTTACCGCGCTGCATGCCGCCGGTGCTTACGACGAAGAAACACTTGTCGCCATTGCTCGTCAACGTGGTCTTCTTATGCAAGAGGCGGCGAAAACTCCTGGCGCCATGGTCGCTGTACTTGATACTCCTGAAGCAGTTCAGTCAGTTCTAGACAGCGAAAAATCAAAAACTGTGATCGCCAATTATAATGGACCGAAGCAGACAATTGTCGCCGGATCGATCAAAGATATCGACGCCATAACTAAAGCGTTTAAGACAGTTGGCATGATCTGCAAGGCATTACCGGTTGCAACTGCGTTCCATTCAGAAATCGTGGCTCCCTCAGTAATTCCATTCACTAAATTTTTAAAAGACGTCACTTTTAACAAAACAGCACTTCCCGTTTACGCCAATCTTAACGGCAAGAGCTACCCCAGCGCTCCGGCCAAAATGAGAGCTCAACTTTCTGAGCAGATCAAAAATCCGGTACGATTCACTGATCAAATTAAAGAACTATATAATGACGGCTTTAGAACCTTTGTGGAAGTTGGACCAAATGCGGTACTAACCGGCCTCGTTAGCGCCAGCCTAAAAGGGCAAGAATTCAAGGCCATCTCGCTTGATAAAAAAGGCAGCCACGGAGTCAAAGCTCTCTGGGAAGCACTGGCTCAATTAGCTTGTGCCGGTTACGAATTTGACCTAACTGCGCTTCTTTCTGAGTACAAGCCAGTCGTCGATCCTGCCACCATCCCTGTTCCAAAATTATCCTTCACCATCAATGGTTCTAATTACGACAAGAACTACCCACCGGTCGAAGGAAGTTCAGCGCTACCTAAGCCTCGCACTGAAGACGTGAAAATTGAAAAAATACGTCAAGAGCTTGAACTTAAGTACGCTGCAAAGGGTGCCACCACATCTGTGGCACAAACAACTCAACCGGCTCAAACAACGGTACAACCAGCGATGACAAATGAATGGCTAGAAACTTTTAGACTCATGCAGGAAGAAACTTTAAAAGCTCAGACTGAGTTCCAAACATCTATGACCCAGTCTCATCAGGCTTTCCTAAAGACTGCAGAAATATCCATGATGCAAATGATGGGAACCGCAACGGTAGCTGCGCCCCCGACACTAACACCCACTCCAGTTGTTGTTGCCCCAACACCAATTGTTGTTACCCCAACACCAATTGTTGTTACCCCAACACCAATTGTTGTTACCCCAACACCAGTTGTAACGGCCCCACCAGTTGCTCCAGTCGTTGTTGCCAAGCCTGTCGAAGTAGAAATTGTAGCTGCCCCAACGGCGGACATTAAGAGCATTATGCTTGAAGTTGTTGCTGAGAAAACCGGCTACCCAACTGAGATGCTTAATTTAGAAATGCATCTTGAAAACGATCTTGGTATCGATTCAATTAAGCGTGTTGAGATTTTATCTTCAGTAATCGAAAAAGTTCCAGGACTTCCAGAACTAGATAATAACGAAATGTCAAAGCTTCAGACCATCGGTGAAGTTGTCAGCTTTATTTCCGATAATGCACCAGCTGCAACAGCTCCAGTTATTGCTACGACAGCTGCCACTGCGACAGGTCCATCGGTAGATGTCGAGTCAGTTATGCTTGAAGTTGTGGCCGAGAAGACTGGTTACCCAACAGAGATGCTTAATTTAGAAATGCATCTTGAAAATGATCTTGGAATTGATTCAATTAAACGTGTTGAAATTCTTTCTGCAGTCATTGAGAAAGTCCCAGGACTTCCGGAGCTAGACAATAATGAGATGTCCAAGTTGCAAACAATTGGTGAGGTCGTTAGCTTTATTTCAACGAATAACCCAAGTGCCGCAGCTACGACAGTTGTTACTGCGACTGGACCAAGTGTAGATGTTCAAGCAGTTATGCTTGAAGTTGTAGCCGAGAAGACTGGATATCCAACAGAAATGTTAAATATGGATATGCACCTGGAGAATGACCTTGGTATCGATTCAATTAAACGTGTTGAAATTCTTTCCGCAGTCATTGAGAAAGTCCCTGGACTTCCTGAGTTAGATAATAATGAGATGTCTAAGCTGCAAACGATTGGCGAAGTTGTTGCCTTTATCAGTGCCAGCAATCCAAACGGAGCGACATCAACGTCAACGGTTGAGACAACGACTACAACAGTAACTTCAGCTGAAGTAGCAGCAGAAGCAAAGGTAAGGCGATTTACTCTAGGTTGGAAAAATGCCGATGCGATTAATCAGTACACCAATGCTTTAGTGACCGGTAGCAAAGTTGCTATTACAGATAATGGAACTGAGCTGGCGAATGATTTAGCCACTGAGTTTCAGAATCACGGCATGGAGGCTTTTGTTTGCAAGGATAGTAATGATACTGAGCTTGCAACAGTTGATGCTCTCATTTATCTGGGGGGACTTAAGGAGTTCACCAATCGTGAAGAGGCGCTTGCCGTCAATACTAACGCCTTTGCTTTTGCAAAAGCGGTGGCGCCGAAGTTTTCAAGTGAAGGCGGAGTTTTCGTCACGGTTCAGGATACTGATGGAAAATTTTCCACCAATCTTGATTTCCCGATTAACAATCCTGAACAAGCTATCTCCCTCCCATATATGGCAGGTCTAACCGGCTTGGTTAAGACCGCGGGTATTGAGTGGGCAAAAGCTCAGACTAAAGCGATCGATCTTGAGCAAGGTCAGCGTTCAACAACTGAATTAGCCCAGGTGCTTTTTCAAGAGGTGCTTTTAGGCGGTCTTGAAAAAGAAGTTGGCTTATTAGCCGATGGTCAGCGAGGAAAGCTTTTTTCTTTAGAAGAGGAGAGCGAGAAAGACGTTTCACTAGCATTGCCAAGGGGAGCGGTAATCGTCGCTTCCGGTGGTGCGCGCGGCGTTACCGCAGCATCATTGATTGAACTTGCAAAAGAAGTTCAACCTAAGATTGCTCTGCTCGGTCGTACCGAGTTGGTCACTGAATCTGAAACGACAGTGAATCTAGCAACTGAAGTTGAGCTTAAGCAAGCATTGCTTGCGCAAGCAAAGTCTGGTGGAACGGCTATTACACCGAAAGACCTTAGTCGCAAGGTCGACGCCATTTTGGCCAATCGAGAAGTTCTTACCAATATTAGTTTAATGGAGGCGACTGGAGCTGAGGTTAAGTATCTTACCTGCGATATCCGCAATACAGATTCAGTTAAGACAACCTTGGACAGTATCCGTAGTGATTGGGGATCAATTCAGGCAATCGTTCACGGTGCCGGTGTTATCGCTGATAAATTAATCGCTGACAAAACAACTGATCAGTATGAAATGGTTTTTGGAACCAAAATTGACGGCGCCATCTCACTATTAGAAGCGACTTCAAACGATCCAATTAAGATGATCTGCTTTTTCTCAAGTGTAGCCGGTCGATCTGGCAATATGGGTCAATCAGATTACTCCATGGCCAACGAAGTCTTGAATAAGGTTGCCGCCTACGAGTATCGTCGTCGCGCTGGAAAATGCGTTGTCAAGTCGATCAATTGGGGTCCGTGGGATAGCGGAATGGTTAGCCCTGCTCTAAAGAAACAATTTGAAAAATACGGCGTGCCACTTATTTCGCTTGAAGAGGGGGCAACTCTTTTCGCCAATGAAGTTAACGGTGGATCACCATCTAAAGTTGAAGTTTCAATTGGTGGTCGTCCTGACGGAGCCAGCCTTCTTCCTGCAGATGAGAAACCGGCAATCGTTTTAAAGAAGATACTTTCGTATGATGAGTTTGCTCTTTTAGAAGATCATTCGATTCAAGGTAATGCCGTTGTTCCATTTATGTTTGTTCAACAATGGATCGTGCAATCTTGCCAATCTCAATGGTCACATTTAGCGGTCAATGAATTGCTGGATTTCCGTTGCCTGAAAGGGATCACCCTTAGCAATTTTAAAGATGAAAGTTATGAGCTGACATTAACCCTTACTGAAAAAGTGAGTACTTCTGATTCTGCTGAAGTTGCGGTTTTAGTGACAGGAGCGGCTGGTAATCATTTTAATACAACGGCCTCTCTAAATGTTCAAACCAGAAAAAATGAGCAGGCAGCAGTACAACTTATTGAGTTAACAAAATGGGAACGAAACGGATTCTATGATGGAGAAGTTCTCTTCCATAAGAATTCATTCCAGGTCATTGAATCGATCGACGGTATCGGTGCCAATGGATTAGTTGGAAAGCTACAGTCGGATTCTTTAAAAGAATTGGTCCTTGATGGTGGTCTCCAATTAGCTCTGCTTTGGCAATGGCAAAACCACGGTGGTGGTTCGTTGCCAATGTCGATTTCAAAGCTTCAGTATTTTGACGCTGAGATGACAGGACTTACCACATGTACAATTGTTGCAAAGAAGAGCAGCGCTCAAAAATCTAATTTAGATATCTTTTTTCATAATGAAACCGGTCAAAAGCTGGCAGAGATTAAAGGCTTAGATGTAGTCACACATTTTCAAAAAGAGTTTTTACAGGCAGCTGAGCGTAGGGCGTAGTTCATGAGCTTCCAAGCAATAGCCATTATTGGCCAATCATGTGTTCTGCCCGGAGCACTTAATCCAGAAGAGCTTTGGCAGAATATCGTTGAGGGCAAGAATCTTGTCAGCGACGCCGATACAGATGCCTGGGGTAAAAACACCTCAGAGTTTCTCGAACCTGCGAACGGCAAGACTATTCCAGCTGATAAAGCGTGGAATAGTCGCGGCGGACATGTTCGTGGATTTGAATCTGTTTTTGATGGCAGTAAGTTTGATTTCGATCAAGAGAGCTTAAAAACGCTTGATCCGCTTTTTCAATGGGTTCTCCATACAGGTCTAACTGCTTTAACCGAAGCTCAGCAGCAGAAAAAGTCGGAAAAGACGGGTGTCATCATTGGCAACCTCTCTTACCCAACCAGAGGCATGAACGAATTCGCTCAGGCCGTCTGGTGTAAAGATCTTAAAGCCCATGCTAAAGCCACCGCTAAAGCCAATGCCTTAAATCGGTATATGTCAGGTTTTCCTGCTCATTTACTCAGTACAGCGCTTGGGCTTAACGGCCCTGCGTATTGCATCGATGCTGCCTGTGCTTCATCGTTATATGCCATAAAACTAGCCTGTGATGAATTGAATCACGGCAATGTCGATCTCATGCTGGCAGGTGGGGTCAACGCCATCGACGATCTTTTTCTCCACGTGGGCTTTACCTCCCTCGGTGCTCTTAGTAAGTCTGGTCAAAGTCGACCATTTCACCGCGAAGCCGACGGCCTGATTCCTGCCACTGGTGCCGCGATGATAGCGCTTAAGAGACTTTCTGATGCCGAAGCTGATGGCGATAAAATCTTAGGTGTGATCAGGGGCGTAGGGCTCTCCAATGATGGTAGTGCTGGTGGACTCTTAAGCCCTTCGGCCGAGGCACAAACTATCGCCATGGAAAAAGCCTATGCCATGTCAGGCCTATCACCAAAAGATATCTCCCTGATTGAATGTCATGCCACGGGTACGCAAGTTGGTGACGGCATTGAACTTGAAAGCCTCGGCAATTTATACAAAGATCAGAAAAATATTTCTATTGGTTCATTAAAGTCCAATCTAGGTCATCTTGTGACCGCTGCCGGTGTAGCCGGTGTTATGAAAATGCTTGCAGCAATAAAGCATAGTACTAAGCCGCCAACTATAAATGCCTCGAATCCTCTACCCGGCATTGAAAATTCCCCCTTTCGATTATGTACTGAAGCCAGCCCTTGGACTGATGATGTCAAGCGCGCCGCTGTTTCCGCTTTTGGCTTTGGTGGCAATAACGCCCATCTTCTTTTAGAAGAATATAAAGGGGTTAAGAAGGCTGCAAAATTTAAGGCGCAGAAATTATCTCCAATAGCGATTGTTAGTATTGCGACAAAGGTTGGCAGCCTTGATTCAGAAAGTGAGTTTGCCGCGGCTTTCCTGGAAAATCGTTCTCAAATTGAAATGGGTCAGGTCAGACAAGAGTCAATTGAATTGGATTGTCTTGAAACAGGTTTTCCTCCCAAAGACCTTGAAGAGGTTCATCCTCAGCAATTGGTTATGATGGAAGTGACCAAACAAGCTTTGGGAAAATTTAAAGCAGTAGCAAAAAATCGCATGTCTGTCTTTGTTGGCATGGCTACCGATACCGAAGCGACTAGATATTATTCCCGTCTGCAACTTCCAGCACAGCAACGTGATGGCATGGTTGCGGCACTTAATGGAATTCGCACATTGGGTTGTATGCCCAATGTGGTGGCCAATCGCTTAAATGTTCAACATGATTTCACCGGCCCCAGTTATACCTTTAGTTCAGAAGAATTAAGTGGTCTTTGCGCAATCAATGCCGCTCGCGTTGCTCTCTCAGAAAATGATGTCGATGCAGTTTTAGTCGGTGCCGTTGATTTAAGCTGTGATGATGTTTCTACTCAGGCTGCCAATTTAATCTTTAAACAAGAGAGTAAAAAGGTTCCCGCAGATGCCGCCTTAGCCTTGGTCTTTAAACGTCTTGAAGATGCTAAAGCCGATGGCGATACCATTTATGCTGTCATCGATACTGAGCAGAGTGAAAATGGTCACCTCAATCTAGATACAGACAAAACCACAAAAGTCTTTGGCCATAGTCATGCAGCCTCTGGTCTGGTTCAAGTCGCAGCAGCAGCACTGTCGATTCATCACGACGCACTTCCAGGCAAGTTCAAAGCTGTTCCCGCTGGGATTACTGAGGACAAGTTAAAAATAAAGGTTGAGACAACTAGTTTTAGTGGACTATCACAGACGCTCTTTCTTAGTTCAGACGTAGCACAGAAGAAGACAAGTTTCCTGGAAAACCAGGGACTAAAGCTCTATACCTTTTCAGGAAGAGATAAAGCTCAGGTTATTGTCAATTTAGATCGCGATCATCAATCGACAGCTGACGGTGAAACCAAATTAGCAATTGTTGCCAGTAGCAGCGAAGAGTTTGCAAAAAGAAAAGCTCAAGCCTTACAACTGCTGCGTTCCGGTCATCAGGTGAAGAATAATGTTCTCATGATCGGTATTTTCTTTGCAGAAAAAGCACAGAGCGGAAAATTAGCGTTTACCTTTCCTTCTAGTGCCGGTTCCTATACTGGAATGGGAAGAGAACTACTGCTCGCCTATCCAGAACTACTCACTTTATTTCAAGAACGTGTGGGAAATATTGAAGCGGTGAAATCAGCCGCCGATTGGATTTATGATCAATACCGCGATGAAAGTGCCGTTTCACTTTATGAAAAATTAAAAGGCGCGCTCTTTCTCACGCAGATCCATGCTCACTTCACACAAGACCTGTTAGGTCTCAAGCCTGACGCCTATATCGGGTTCAGCGCCGGTGAAACTGCGGCATTATTCGCTTCAAGAGCATGGGATGATCTAAAAGAATATTATCAAGATGTCGAAGACTGTGGCATTTGGACCAAACAGTGGGCCGGAGACTTTAAAGTCCTCGAGTCGTTTTGGAGAGAAGTACCAAAGGCCGAACGTGTATGGAGAAATTACGGTGTAGCCGCTCCCTTGGAAGTTGTTCAAGCTGCGCTGGAAAATGCACCATTAGTTCACCTGGCGACCATCAACTCCGCCAGTGAATCTTCAATCTGCGGTCAGGAAGCCGCTTTAAAACGAGTGATCGCCGAAATTGGCGAGACCAATTGCCAGCCTATTCATTACGATCTGGTTCATCATTGTCCAGAGCTTGCGCCATTCAAGGACGCTTGGGTTAAATTAACCACAAGAAAAATCACCAATAAAGCAGCCCGTTTCTACGGCTCAGGCAATGACAAGAAAGTTTTCGCTGCCAAATCGAAAGGCATCGCTGAAGCCTTACTTGTCATGGCAGAAGAAACAGTGGATTTTCCGGCGATTATTGAATCTGCCTATGCAGATGGAGTCCGTATCTTTATTGAACACGGAGCACGTTCTTCCTGTTCAAGTTATATCGGACAAATTCTGGGCGACCGTGATCACCTCACTGTCTCCATCGACCATTTCGGCAACAAGAGCTTAGAGAAAACTTTCGAGTCTTTAGCCAGGCTCTATGTCAATGGCGTTAAGTTCGACCTGGAGACCTTGAATTTACAAAAGCACGAAATCAAGACCACGACAGCAGAAAAATCAAAACTAATCAAAAAATTTCCAACTCATTTTGGGCCGGTCAATTTACCAGCTTTAGCAAAGCAACCTCAGGGACAAACCATGTCAAAAGCAACTGATCTACCAAAAAGTTTACCTCTTTATTTCCATGAAGCTGAAATGCGCAAAGCCGCCCCAGCTCCCGCTGTAGCAGCACCAGTCGCGGCAAGCGTAGTAACGCCAGTGCCTTCGCCAGAGACACCTACAACAAGTTTTGCTGTCAATATGGCGAGACATCATCGTGAATTTATCAAGCAGCAAGCTGAGCTTCAGGCAAGTTTTATGGCAATGAATCAGAAGATCTTAACTGCCTTCGCGACCGGGCAGAGCTTAAATCCTCATCAGCCAACTCCCATGCCTATTCCTGCAGCCCCGGCTCCAGTTGTTCCGGCAGCAGTAACTCCGGCTACCGCTGTAACTAGGGCCCCTACGGTAGCACCAGTCATTGCTGAAACGAAACCAACAGCTGTTGTCACACCTGCTAGCAGAAGTAAGCAACCAGCACCAATTGGACCAAGCTTTACCCGCGAGCAATTAGAGATTCATGCCGACGGAAAAATCTCTCAAATTTTCGGTGATCTTTTCAAACAACAAGATCAGTACGATGTTCAGGTTCGTATGCCTACTTACCCAATGCTATTAGCTGATCGCGTAACTGGTATCGATGCTGTTCCAGGTGAGCTTAAGACGGGAACAGTTTGGACCGAAACTGATATTACCCACGATGCTTGGTATCTTCACCAAGGTCATATCCCTCCAGGTGTCATGATTGAATCCGGTCAAGCTGACCTTTTCCTGATTTCCTATATGGGAATCGATTTCAAAAACAAAGGTGATCGTGCCTACCGCCTGCTTGGCTGTGAGGTTACCTATATGGACGAACTCGCTCGTCCCGGAGATACCCTAGTGTATGATATCCATGTCGATGGACACGCCATCGACGGTGATATTCACCTCTTCTTCTTTCACTACGATTGCTATGTTGGAGATCGCCATGTTCTTCGCGTGACCAACGGCCAGGCGGGATTTTTCAATAAGAAAGAATTGTCGGAATCTAAAGGCGTGCTTTGGACGCCGGCCGATGCAAAGTTAAAAAGTAATCCACGATTAGATGCTGAGCTTGCTAATTGTACCAAGACTAGTTTCTCTAAGTCAGACCTTCTGGCCTTCGCTGCGGGAGACTTAACAACATGCTTTGGTGATGAATTTAAATATGCTTCCACCCATACTAGAACGCCTACCATCCCAAGTGGCAATATGCTGCTGCTTGATGAAGTGACTCGTTTTGAAAAAGGCGGAGGGCCTTGGGAACAAGGTTATCTACGCGCCACTCGTAAGATCAATCCTGACGATTGGTTCTTCGAAGGGCATTTCAAAAATGATCCTTGCATGCCCGGAACGTTAATGACCGATATGGCCTTCCAGGGAATTAGCATTTATATGGCGGCCCTTGGCTTTACCTTAAAGAAAGACGGTTATACGTTTGCGCCAATGGTTGGAGAAGCAGTACCACTTTCCTGTCGTGGACAAGTTCTTCCAACTTCAGCTGAATTAGTTCTTGAAGTTTATGTACGTGAGATTATCGGTGGTGATCAGCCAACTCTGATCTGCGATATTCTCAGCACGGTAGACGGGCTTAAGGCACTTCACGCCGAGAATATTAATCTTCGCTTAATGCCTGATTATCCAAATGGACAGAGAGCTGCCCTTCCGGAACTGGAAAAGGCGAAACTTTCTCAGAACGTGGCACTCGTTGATGGAATTCCCTGTGATGAAAAACAATCTTCTGATTGCGCTTGGGGAAAACCTTCCGAAGTCTTTGGCTCTAAGTTTGAAAAGTTTGACCATGGAAGACGTCTGGCTCGCCTACCTGGTGACCCGTATATGTTTATCTCTCGGATTACTGAAATCGACGGACCTTACTGTGGCATGGAGAAAGGAACGAGCCTGATCGCAGAATGGGATGTGCCAAACGACAGTATCTTCTTCCAGGAAAATGGCAATCCGACGCTTCCTTACTGCGTGATTCAAGAAGCTGTGCTTCAGCCATGCGGTTGGCTTGGTTGCTACCTGGGCTGCCCACTTGAATACGATATGGAGCTCTTCTTTAGGAATCTTGATGGTACTTTGAATATGCATATGGAATGCATCCCCAACGGATCAACCATTCGCACTCATGTGAAAAACACCACCATCGCCAAGTCCGGTGGAACAATTATTGTTTCGTTTGATGTTGAAGCCTTTATTGGCGATCAAAAACTTCTCGATATGAATACGGTTTTTGGTTATTTCTCAGGTAAATCATTGGAAGTTCAAATTGGCTTGGCCAACGAAGGCGACGAAGGCGACGAAGTCAAACTTCTCACTCAAGCAAGTGATTACCAAATGGATATGCTTGCTCGTCCAGAAAAGTTCTGCGGCAAGTCTCTTCGTCTACCTGGCAAAAAGCTTCTTATGTACGATGGTATTACCGGATTCTGGCCTGAAGCTGGAAAAGCAAAGCTAGGTATTATTCGCGGAGAAAAGAAAGTTGAAACCACTGAATGGTTTTTCAAAGCCCATTTCTTCCAAGATCCAGTTCAGCCCGGATCACTAGGGCTAGAGCCAATGCTGCAATTACTGCAATTTTATATGTTGGAAAAGGGTTTAGGCGATACCTTCACAGCGCCCCGTTTCCAGCCAATTGCATTAGGCAAAGCTATTAAGTGGCGTTATCGCGGTCAGATTATTCCAAAGAATAAATTAATCCAATCTGTCATAGAAATTACCGATGTCACTATTGATACAGAAAACCATGAAGTGACAGTCACCGGTGACGCGTCTATCTGGTGTGATGGTCTTAAGATCTATGATGCGAAGAATGTTGCCATGAGAATTGTCGAAGGTGGTCATGATCATGCAACATATTTCTCTCGTGAAAAATTGGAGGAGCACGCCTCGGGAAAGCTTGAAGCTGTCTTTGGATCTGAATTTTCATCCATTGATAGCAATAAACTTCGTGCTCGTTTGCCGGCCTCACCATTTCTCTTAATGGATCGCGTTTCTCATGTGGATGACAAAGAATTATCTTTCGATTTCAAATTGGCAGAGGACCAGTTCTATATGACTAATGGTCGCCTCTCTCCAGCCCTTCTTTTTGAAGCTCCGGGACAGGCAAGTATTTTCTTCTGCTCCAAGAACCGCGGTGATTTCAAACTAGCCAATCGTGTTTACCGTGTCCTTTCGTTAGAAGGCATTCAATTCTTTTCAGAGCTACCAAAGGCTGGTGACGAGTTAAAATACAAAATCATTCTTCGCGGCAAGACTGATGTGGGCGAGAGCAGTTTCTATTTCTTCCGCTATGAATGTTGGAATAATGGCAAATTGATTGGCGAAGTCGACAAGGCGATGGCCGGTCTGCTTCTCAAGTCAGAATTGGACAAGGCCAAGGGTGTCACCTGGACCGATCCTGAAGCTAAGAGTTTTGACGTAGCAGCTGCGACGACAACTTCTTTTGACAAAGAAAGTCTAGAAATTTTTGCCAATGGAAATCCACTAGCGATTGATCAGGTGACTGAATTTAATCCACAAACAGGATACCTGAAAGCAGTTAGACATATTACGCCAACCGATTGGTTCTTTCAGGCTCATTTTAAAAATGATCCCTGTATGCCAGCGGCACTTATCGGTGAAGGATGTTTTCAAAGCTTAAGCTTCTACCTCTATGCCTTAGGCTTAAAAATCGATGAGAAGCATTTTGCACCGACATTGAATAAGGCTTTTGCCTACCAAGGGGGCGGTCAGGTGACGCCAGAGAATTCTCATTTAAGTTTTGAGGTTTTTGTTCAAGAGTTGGACCTAGGGTCTAAACCAAGTATTAAGGCGCAAATTAAAGTGACGGTGGATGACCAACTTTTAGTTCTTTCCACCGCCTTAGCACTTGAACTTCTTTAAAGTGATCTAGCAGCCTGTCGGATAATCAATAAACTGGCTGCAAATTCGTCTGTTTGGTCCATATTTCAGCTCCTTTCGACCAATAGCTACGGCTATTACTCTCAAATGAGCCAAAATCTGGCCTCAAACATTCGATTTTTCGCTTCAGCCCTGATTGTCCGACAGGCTGCTAGCCAAGGCTATTTTCAACTTGCATCTTGAAGAGTGCATTGATACGCTATACGTACAAGAGACAAACAAGAGGTTTTAATGATTCACTCTTTTGCAGACAAAAAAACTCAAACTCTTTATGAAGGGAAGCGAGTCAAAAAATTCCAGGCCTTTGAGCGTCAAGCACAAAAAAGACTGACAATCCTGGAATCTGCAACTTGTATAAAAGACTTGATGCAGTTGCCAAGCAACCATTTTGAATCTCTAACCGGCGACCGTGATGGTCAATACAGCATTATGATCAACAAGCAGTGGAGAATCTGTTTCAACTGGTGTGAAGCACCTCCGGGTGCAGAGAATGTTGAGATTACCGACTACCACTGAGACAGGAGAATATCATGATTAAAAACAGAATGCCTCCCATCCACCCTGGCGAGATCCTGGCTGACGAACTTGGAGCTTTGAGCCTGAGCGCAAACAAGTTTGCCATAGCGCTTCATGTCCCACCGAACCGTATCTCTGAAATTCTTCGCGGTCGACGCGGCTTAACAGCAGATACTGCTCTTCGGTTAGCTCGGTTTTTTGGAACTACGGCGCAATTTTGGATGAATCTTCAAGTCTCTTACGACCTTCGTTCAACCGAGATCGATCATGGAGCAGAAATCGAAACAGAAGTTGTGCGAGTATCTCAGTGTGCATGAATGGCATTACACCTCTTCTCTTCCTGCGATTAAACACGGATTGCACGGATGAACACGGATTTAATACAATCAATCAGCAGCTCACTACTGAAGAAGTGTCAAAAGTAGTCCCCTTCTTTAAAGTGATAAGAATTTGCACAGACCACCCCCTGCACATCCCCCCAGATCAATGCGTAGTGACGTCTGGTTTGTGGATTAAAGAGCTTCCTAAATGTCTCGATCAATAGGCTTCTCACAAATCGTGACATACAAAAAAAGCCCCCGAGCATAAAACTGGGCTATTGTGTTTTTTGACTTGTGTTCGAGTTAAGGATGGCTCCTCAGTAAGGACGAAGATGGGCACTGGGCAGAAAGAGTCGCTTTTTATTAAAGCAATTCTTTATCATACAGGTACTTTCTTCCTTTAGGCTTTAGGCTTATGTACTCATTTCCCAAATTTACTAATTTCCCATCAACCAAAACTTCTGTAAAAAAGGTTGCCTGTTGTAACGTGAGGTTATTCTCTCGAGCAGCAGTATTAATATGCATAAGATTGTTACTACTCCTCGCAAGAGTGCCAAGTAATTTGAGACAAACCTCTTTGTCCTCTGGCTTAAGATTTTTAATTGGATCAAAAAAATCGTCATAAGAAGAAACTTCTTTATCTTCATCCTCTTGCTCTTCTTCTGAGCTCTCTTTACCATTATTTGTTAATGTTTCAATCATTCCGTTTAAATCATCTCTTTCTTTGGTGAGGTCAATAATTTTTTCTTTATACTCGCTTTCTTGTTTGTGCAGTTTGAGGAGTAGTTCCGTTCGGTCTTTCTCTGTAAGAGGCGTTTCTCCTTCTATTTTATTCTGAACTGCTTTGTTAGCATTTTGGTGTGCTCCGTGTGCTAAATATAACCATCTCAGGACAAAAGGGAGTAGCAGTGTTATTGATAGGCTTGTTGCTAGGGGGAACAATAAAGCCTTTCCCCAAAACAGTGACCAGAACTCAGAAGCTGGATAGAGGCTAGTGTCAATTATTGAAAACTTTTCTTGTACAGGGCGATCAGAGATCAAGACAACCACAAATCTGTGATTCCATATTAGCCATGACATGATAAATGGTGTCCAGAACGGATTGGATACTCTTTCTTGAAGATAAAGCTTAATGTCACTTGAAAGCTCTACTATGTCCACTATGTCCTCCTGACTTATTCCTTGTTATCCAAACATAGGCGTCCCCGTTTCAGTAACACGGGGGTCTCACAATACATTACCAACGAAAAAACCGCCTAAAACAGCTGTAGCCGCTAAAGACGGTTCAATATGATCTGAGTAGTCAAGTTCACCAGGTCCCCTCCCTGTTCACCAAAAACTATTGTCACACCATATAGTTACAATATTTCACAGTCAAGCATGTTCATTGTGATGAGTTGCCCGTTTAAGGGGATAGTTGGCTCCCCATCCTGAACGATACTCGAACTTCTTTAGCTCTCCTCGCTGAAGAATTATCGGTCCAAGGACTCGTCGATTTTAGGGGTTAGTCGGTATAGAATTCCAAATTCTTGTTTTGACTCCCCGGGCGGATAGTGCTGGATGAAGGTTTTGAAATTTGAGTCCTATATCCTACCAATAGCCTACAAGAGTGTTTGATAAATGATCAAGACAGCTCGAAATTGCATTAAAATCAAGGAGTCTTGAATGCATCTTCTCGCCTATCACCAGGGCACGGTCATTTGAGAAAAGCCTCAAGTCTGTTTCTCGCAGCATTTATTATTTATCAGGGTCAGTAAGAATTTCGAGTTTTTGCCAATTCCACACCCTCCAAACGATGCGAGATGATAAATAACAATCTCTACGTGTCAGAATAGTTCGAGTCCAGATCGGGGAGCCAACCACTACCAAAGGTGGGCACTCCCTAACGGAGTACCACCTTTGTACTGTTTAGCGCCCCAGCCAAAGACACAATAACTACCTCGCCCACGCACTTCTCTTCCATCTACTCTACTTTCTTCGACAAACAGCCTGAAGCATTCGCCCACAAGAAAACGGGGAAACTAGCGCTATCCTTCGGGCGCTTCCCCCTTCTCGCTGTGCTCGCTTTCCTATGGACGATCAGGAATTATTTGACGAATAATGCTGAAAGGGCTTTAATGGGTAGCTAATTAGCGGGAAATGTTCAGGAATAGGGGCCAGGGATCTCTGACTGCCATTCACGTAAGGCTTGGCGTTCAGAACGGACGGTTCCATGCTTAACCGTTTTCCCGGCCACTGTTTTGATGCAGTAAGCGATGGTTTTCTTGTGGACGTCGAGTCCGATGTAGTGAATACTTTCCATGGGAGCCTCCTTGTGGGTCTGACTCGGGGCGATTTATTCGACCCTGCCGCTCATTATGAGCTGTCCGCCACTTGGAGGCTTCCGCTTTTAGATACTTATGCATTCAAACACCAATGTATTTTGATGCCCCCGTGTTACTAAATCGGGGAATTCCACACACAAATCCTTTCCCCTTGATGGATGGCCATAGTGAATAATTTTGGTAAGCGATTGTTCAGTCAAGACAGAGAGTCAACAGCGAGCATTGTCTCACGGGAGCTGCTAAGCAACGGTATTTTGGGAGCAGACATTACAAGCGGGGATATAATGCATGTTTATAGTTCTTTGAAGAAAATACGAAACGCAGCAGACTTCACTTCTATTGGCAAGACATTACCAAATCAAGGAGAGAAGACTATAAACAATCTAAGCCCAATATGGGGGGTTATTGTCGAAACGAGAGAACACCCCGAGTTAGAGTTTGTTCTTAATAATTTCATAAAAAACGTCCAGATTCCAATTCAGATCTTCCACGGGAACAACAATCTTGACTTCATTATGTCAACAACTATTGCTGAGCTAGTTCGTGATGGAAAAGTTCACCTTACACGACTCAATACAAATAAGCTTTGTGCCAAAAGATACAATGCATTATTACTGTCCAAAGGATTTTGGAGAAGCATTCTTGGCAGAAAAAAGATATTAATTTTCCAGACAGACGCAGTTTCCTGCAAACATTCAGACTATACAATTAACGATTTTGTTTCATATGATTATATTGGCTCAAATTGGAACCAGAATCGTCCTGTCGGTCTAATAATAGATGGTGGTAATGGTGGTCTTAGCTTGCGAGATTGGGGAAAGTCACATGAATGTTTAAGCCGCTTTCCACCGGAACAGTGGTATGGAGGAGAAGATGGTTACTTCGCGTTTCATGTAGAACTAATAGGAGGAAAAGTTGGGAAAGGTGATGAATGTTCAAAATTCAGCACTCAGCGTGAATTTCTGTTCAAAAGTTGGGGGGCACACAAGGTCTCTTCGTTAAGCAAGAGAGATCAATATGCTTTCCTCAGTTACTGCCCAGCTGCAAATTTCATGCTAGGGGAAAATAATAATGGAAATCAACCCTGACGCATTTTCGGTCGCTTCGCTCACGACAAATGAGCTGGTTATTTACAGCGTTAAATCAGAAGACCTTCTTCCCAGTGCCCATCTTCGTCTGTACTGGGGAGCCATGCTTGACTCGAACTACAGACTTACTTTTCCCATAAGTCACCACTCCCGAGAAAAAATACGGCTTATTATTGATAGAGATATTTAAGACGCCTCTTAATCAAGATTTTATGGTCACCTGGTTTGATTAGCAGGTGGCCGTTTGTAGAAGGTCAGAATTCTTCTCCTCTCAAATTACCCTATGGGATTATTGATGGATGTGTGAACACATAGTCATTCTCCTTGACCGGTGTATGACACCCGAAACATTCATAAACAAACGAGGCATCCTGACCGTAAGGCTCCTGTTGCAACCCTTTCCAGCGAGCAAACCCCCATCCTCCGGTGTTCTGGTGTTTTTTTGAATCCTTAATCATGAATTCGACATGAACAAACTCACCCGGAACCACTGCTTTTTCCCAACTGGGAAGGGTACTGTCTTTCCATACCAGCTTGGCCAAAATGGCACCATTAGGCCAAGGGTTGGTCTGGCCAGATCTTGCAGCCTCGATTGCTGTTTCATTGCCGAGAATGACACGAAGTGTGTTGTTGTCTAAGCGATGCGAAGAACTGATGACTCTCCAATCCTTGTAGTCCTCTGGAAAAGCGATTCCGTTAGGGGTCGGCGAGACAGCATTCCCTGCATGGCCAGATCCTGCAAACCCGATGATCAGAAAACAACAAAGCAACAAGTTTTTCATACATCAACCTCCTTTCGTAATATGGTTTTCTAACCTATACCTCATTTCTCCAAAGAGTCAAAACGTACCGGGAAGATAATGGGGTAGCCCTACCAATTGTATTTGCAACGATTACGGAATCTCATAAGTCACGATAAACAGGAAAGCCTTGAGTCACCAGGAGAGAGGTTACTATTAATCCTCCCGCAACTATTTCTCGGTAGGTGTCAAGATAGTTGTCGCTTCATTTGATCATGCCGCCTTGTTGAGGCCCTCTTCGGAGGGCCTTTTTGGTGCCGGGTTGAGAACAACAACTTCAATCGGCTCCCAGTTTCGGGTCTGTCGAGTCCAGCGGCCCGGGTTCTTCTTTCGAGCTAACTCGTAAACTCCCTTGCGTTTGTCTAGAATGGCTTTTTCCTGTCCGTAGTGCCGTTCATCCGGGGTCACGAAGCGGATCTCGCTATGCCGATGTTCGGTGTTGTACCATTGAACGAACCGATCAACCCATTGCTGCGCCTGTTGTATGGACGCAAAAGGGTGTGATGGGTATTCCGGCCGGTACTTCAAAGTGCGGAACAATGACTCCGAGAACGGATTGTCGTTGCTGACACTGGGGCGACTGAAGGAAGGCATCACGCCCAACTGTTGAAGTGTTGCCAACATCGTCGATCCCTTCATTGGACTACCGTTGTCAGAATGCAGGATCAGTCCTTCGGGATCGATATTGTGGTGGCAAATCGCATCCATGATTAGCAAAGCGCTGTTCTGGTCTCTCTCCACGGAGAAGACCGTTGCCGCCATGATCTTGCGGCTCCAGACATCGAGGATCATGTATAGATAGAAGAACTGACCCCTGACCGTCGACCGGAGATAGGTAATATCCCAGGACCAAACCTGGCAGGGGTTTGTGGCCTTTTTTTCTTTCGGGCGGCGATGTTTGACCGGTCGACAGCTCTCCCGGTGTGCCAATTGACCTTCGGTTTGTAAGATTCGATAGAAGGTCGATTCCGAAGCGATATACCGTCCCTCATCAGCCAAGCGGGGGACGATCTGTCGAGGTGACAGGTCTCGATACTCTGAGGAATTGGATACTGATAGGACCTGCTGCCGTTCGCAAGGAGACAGCTTGTTCGCTGGTGCGGTCTTTGGCCCATTGCGTCGGTCGTAGCCGCCATCCTGCCCACGCCATCGCTGTACCGTTCTGGCCGTTAACCCGAGCATCCGTGCGGCAGGATCAAGTCTGGCCCCCCGGTGCAACGCTTGTTCGACTAGGGCAAGCACCTTCTTCCTGGCTATAGGGTCGTGTCGTCGTCCTCGTCCCCCCAAATGTCCTGGGCTTTTTTTTGAGAACCAGCAGGGCCGCTGTCTCAGCCAATGCCCTGTCTTTACGAAGGAGTTCTTTCTCCAACCCCTGGATGCGTTTTCTGACGGTACGCGTGGTTGGGGCTGGCTCAAGTCCAACCAGCATCTGGTCGTGCCATTGTTGCAAATGGGCTTCATGCAGACCCCGACTGCGCAAGAAGGGACCCAGGTCTTCTTCGGAAAGTGAAGCCGCTTCCAATACAGCAGCCAGTTTCTCTTCAGGACTCCAGTCTTGTGGTCGTTTCATATTGGACATCCTCTTCATTGACATGGAGAATGATGGTGGTTCGGGTAGCTCAGCGACATCTACGGTATCAGTTCCGCTCGCCCAACGGTAGAGCGTGCTTTGCGAAACACCGATCTCTTTGGCAATTGACGTTGCTCCGGGACCGTTAGGATCGGCCATCTTCCGAACCATCAAGGCCTTGAAAGATTTAGTGTACATATGCCTCCTGACTGCCCCTAATCGAGTTGAGTTTAGGTAGAGGCGACAACTATGCTGACACAGGGGGTTCTCGGTTCTCTTAAGGACTTTTAGTAAGATCTTTTATCCCGTATTCATTCAGGCTTTCTGATCACCTCCACAGAATATCGGGTAGGAGGCGGGGTTTCCCCGCCGTCCTCCCACACCACCGTACGTACGGTTCCGTATACGGCGGTTCACAAAGCGCGTTGAAAGTGTTTGAGTTGGTCTGACAAAGAAACCAACGCCAGGTTGTTGAAGAAAGTTT
>JAJRRB010000015.1 GCA_024279915.1 Deltaproteobacteria bacterium | reverse complement strand
TCACCATTTTTAAATCCGCACCCAGTAGTGTTAAACTGCTGGGTGCGGAAACATTTTAAATGTCCCTATCGTCTAGCCTGGCCCAGGACACCGCCCTTTCACGGCGGCGACTGGGGTTCAAATCCCCATGGGGACACCAAAAAACAAAAGCCCTTCTGCTGAAAAAGCAGAGGGGCTTTTTTGCTTTTCAGTCGGTAACTTTGGGAAAAGGTTGGTTGTAGGTTGGTTTGTGTAACCAACTCACAGGGGTTCAGCAGGGGAAACTGACGTGATGGCGTTACGGCGGCCAGAGAAGCGCCGATCTCCTCTTGGCCTGTAATGTCTCAAGAGTCTCTGTATTATCCGCTTCTGAGGCCCTCAGAGTCTCTTCTCGCCGCATTTGGGGTTGGTTTGCAAGTGCCACCAGGAAAGCCCTCAGGAATGTCTCCGAGGCGCTTTGTTGTTATCTTGCGCTTGTGAAATTCCCATCGTCGGAACTTATTACTGACAGTGAGTAATTGTGCTTATGGAGAGGTGGGTACTTTATATACCTCCTGCCATCTGCTTCTCTATTTTTAGCCTTCATATCGGCGCGCCGAAGATCTACTCAGACGCGTAAAAGTTGTTGGTCTCAATGATGTGTCTGAATATTTCCGTCTAGGGTGAGTCTCTCAGAAATCCTAAGGACATCCGAGAACGAGTTGCGAGAGACATAATGGCTGACAGTTGAAGACAAAAAGAGACCTGCCCCTTGCAACGTGGGTTATGTTGGCTTCTCATAGAGAATCCAAAACAGAGCCAAAACCAAGGAGGCAGGTCATGAAAAAGATTATCATGTATGTCGGTCTGGACGTCCACAAAAACTCTATCGAAGTAGCCTTTGCCGACGCTGGTCGGGATGGCGAAGTGAGAAGCTACGGCAAGATTGACGGCAACCTCACTGCTCTCGACAAGGTGATCCGGAAACTGGAAGCGAAAGGGGTTGAGCTACATTTTGCCTATGAAGCCGGACCCTGCGGTTATGAGATTTATCGACATCTCAGTAGCAATGGATACGACTGTATTGTCGTCGCTCCTTCAATGATTCCCCGCCAGAGTGGCAACCGCATCAAAACTGATCGCCGGGATGCACAGATGCTGGCGCGATTGCACCGAGCTGGCGAATTGACAAGCATCTACGTGCCCGCCTTAGAAGACGAGGCGATGCGAGACCTGACCCGGGCCAGAGAAGACGCCCGATCGGTAGAGAGAAAGGCGAAGCAACGCATCTTGGCATTTCTTCTTCGTCATGGGTATCGTTACAGTGGGAAGACGCCCTGGAGTAAGGCCCATTTCCGTTGGGTTGCCATCATCAAAATGCCACACCCCGCCCAACAGATCGTTTTGCAGGAATCTCTCGATGCCCTGTCTGAATGCACCGATCGGGTTAATCGTCTGACAGAACAAATCCAGAGGCTTCTACCACAATGGCGCATGTTTCCTGTTGCCCAGGCATTGCAGACATTGCGTGGGGTCTCTTTGATCGTTTCAACCACTACTATTGCTGAACTTGGTGACTTAACCCGTTTTGCCAGCCCTGTGGAGTTGATGTCGTATCTTGGACTGGTCCCATTAGAACATTCCAGCGGAGAACAAACAAAGCGTGGATCTATTACCAAGACCGGCAACGGTCATGTTCGTCGTGTCCTAGTTGAAGCGGCTTGGGCCTATCGTCTACCAGCTCGTGTAAGCACTGCGCTCCATTTAAGACAAGAAGGGATGCCGCAAAACGTTTGCGCAATATCGTGGAAGGCGCAACTCCGTTTATGCAACCGCTACAAACGATTGTTAGAAAAAGGGAAGGCAAATCAGTTGGTTATTACGGCAATTGCTAGAGAACTTTGTGGATTTATGTGGGCGATTGCCAATGAAGTGGCAACTCCTGCGGCCTGAAGATTCGATAGAAAGCGTTTGATAAAATATCTAACAGGAGGAATAGATGAACAATTAACCCAAACATTCCAAGGTAGTACCAGAGGCGCAACCGCGGTCTGGAGAACCCTCGAAAATCCTCATTGATAAGACCACCGGTCGAACTCACGTGCGGTAGAGAAAGAGGCAGCTCCGCGACGAAGCCAAGTCAGGCGGTAACCAACCCGCGAATATCAGAGTGATCAACCGTCGCAACACAGGTTCCGCCTCTGACATTGCTTTGGAATCATATTAAAAACCAAACCACAAAAACGCAGTGGGCGGGAATGGTGTCTCCTGTTGACAACTGTCAGCCATATCAGGATTTAAAATAATACCAAAGGTCAGAGGTTCTAGGTTTACTGAATATCGTGACTTATAAGAAACCCGTACTCAGACTAAGACTCTAGCCAGCAAGCCCAAGCTCATCTCCCCACCGAAGCCTCCTTACTCTGATATTCGTAGGATGCTTACGGTAATCAGCACTGTATATACTTACAGGGTGTGGTGGTGGCGTAGATTGTCTCAACGAGGCGTTTGTGTATCAAGAAATAAGGGCCGCCAGAAGGCGGCCCTTGCAAAACATTCGAAGGTTTTTCCAGGTCAGCTTGCTACGGAAAATTAGAAGCAGGGCGGAATTCGTAAACTAAAACGTAATTGCGCTGCAGGGCATCTGTCGACCAGAATTCTACCTCACCAACCTCAAAGGTATAGTTAGCGGGAATTGCCGACAGTGGGATATCTACCGTCAGATCGCTGCCCTGGGGGATATTGTCCGTCCAGTTTTCAATACTATCCCGGGTCGTTGAACTTCTATGGGTTTAATTACCCGCGGCTTGCCGCGTAGAGATTGCTTGGAACTTATTGATACCAAGCTGCTTGCGGTGGGGTAGTTCATATGAAAAAAGGCCGGATGACGCAACGTCATCCGGCCTTGGATTTCATGGGTTCAGATCATAATCTTATCTGACATAACGAGCTCAGTGATTATTGACAGATTGATGGGATCGTCCCGCTCAGGGTTGCAGCGAAATCCATTGCCGCAGTTTGGTCGAAGTAGAAGCGGTCGATATTATCAAATGTGCCGTTTACGGTGTGAACTACCTCGATAAAATCAGCAGTACTACAGACGATGGTGTTTTCTTCAGTTGCATCGCCAGCCTCATGCAGCTTGCCATTGGTCACCTCGTATGGGACGACACCATCGACGGCATCGCCATTCAGCAGGCTAGTAATGGTTATGTTAGTACTGTCGAATACCATTTTGTCCACGCCTGCCGAGTCATTGACCTGATTGGTACTCCCGAACCAGACATCGTAGAGGGTTTTGCCGTTGAGCCACTCCGTTGTGAAGATTTGTATGCCAGGCAATCGAACTTTTTTGGAAATACCCCGTGCATAGTTATTGCGAGCGGCATCATAGGCTCTGGTCTGCATTTGCCAGACATCAGCATAACCGTTGATCCCTGGAGCGAGTCCGAATGGGGCGACAAGTTCTGCCGGAAGCTCTACCGATATTGCGTCAACAGGCAGTTTGACGTAGAGCTCATTTCTTTCTGGATCGTTTGGAATCGAAATCACCAGTTGCAGTCGATCAACCATGTCTAGGTTATCACCGACAGCTGCATCCCAACTGAGCACCAGGTTGCCGTCAACCCAGGTCGCGGTCTGGGTTGAGCTGTTGATGTAGGGCAGTTGCAGATCGCCGGGGTAGTCAACCGCAGTGGTCAGGACGGTTGCACCTGCGTCAGTCAGGGTAGTGTCAAATTCATAGGTTCCGGCGGCAAGCGGTCCGGCGACGGAGAAGAAATAAGCGTATTCCTCGAGGTAGGGATCTGTTACGGCGCAGCTGACGCCTAGGCAGTTGTAGACGTACTGGTTTTGCAATATCGCAGAGGTCTGGGTGCCTAGCAGGCTATTGCCGGAATACATCTCTACTTTAGTAATAACCGAATCAAGAGCCTCACCTGTTTGATTGGTGTAGGCGATAAAGGCTTTGGTGTTGGAGCCTACACTCGCCTCGTAGTTGCGAGCTTGAATATAGCTGCCCCCCCAACGACCACTTGAAGTGATACCGTATGCATTGAGATTGGCAACACCTTCTATATCTTCGGTATCAGCGACTTCAACTGGGACCGTTGTTATATCCAAATCTGCCGGGTCAAAAGTATCACCAGCAGAAGTTTGTGCATCTACGACATCTGCAACGATAGTTTCCAATTGGTCCATGACCTGATTGACAATTTCGGCAATGAGGTCTTCAGTAGAAACTCCACGAGCTTCGGCGGCGGCGGCCATAGCGTCTTGTGAGTCAGCCATAACAGAGGCGATAACCCGGGCGGTAGCGTGCAACAAATCATATTCAGCACTATCCTGTGCAACGAAATCTTCGAACAGATCGACATCTGCACCTACGCCGAGCTTGGCTTTCACCGCATCTGCGGCCTCGGTTCTGGTCAGGGTCTGGTCTGTATCGATCAGGTTTTGCACCAGAGTGGTAATCGGCGTGACCACCTGCTCAGCAGTTAAGTTTGCAGGAATTGGAGCCGACATGATATAGGGTTTTCCAACCGCTGTACCGGTATCTTCATCAATAACCGTGGCGGTAACTTCAACAACCAACGGATAGAGATCGAGATCATCCCCTTCTAAGGTGTAGGCACCACCTGCTTCAGTTGTAGCGATAGGTTCACCATCATCGCATTGCTTGTTTAAGTTCTGGTCGGAACAGACGGTGGCACCGACCAGGTAGCCATCGGCAACGACCCCGGAAACTGATGGGGTAGATGTGGAAGGACTTGAGGTTGAGCTACCCCCTCCGTCGCCGCCGCAAGCAGCAAGAAAAGCGGTGCTCAGTAAGACACAGAAGAGACGAAACTTACCAGATTGTCGCATAGAACATTCCCCCTTTTTTCTGATTATGGTGCCTAAAGGCACGTGAAATTATCATTTTGCATAAAAGGGTTGCATAGATCGTTACCCTCACAAATTAGTGATATTTTTAAATTCTCAGTCAGGATTAACTTCTTTTTAGAACAGCATTGTATTTATGGTACTGGCGGGGTCTTACATTTATCTTACGGGCGAGAAATTTATGAAAATCTGAGGATTTTTCTTTTGCAGTTGTGTCGTTGATGGCAGATCTAATCAGACCATAACTCTTCCATAGGCTCTTCAATCTCGGTAGGGGAATGCCTCTGACTCTTGTTCAAAGGAAACGTCGAAGAGAACAAGTAAGGGAGGTAGGAGATGAAGTAGCTAAGCGTCCCATAGCTCTTTGACGGCTTCATCAGCCTCGGCGGGGTCGTATCCGCTGCTCAACAGTGCGTATCGGTAGTCGGATAGTGTTTTTTGTGCCTTATGCGGCGTCTCATTAAGAATGTTGGCCTGATACAAGGCCTTGACCAGTTCGGCATCGGCCGGGTCGATATTGAACGCCTGCTCTGCAATGGCAACCGCCGCGCCAGTATCTTCCCACGACAGATGTAGTTTGGACCAGGCGATCGCTATGCCGCGGAAGGTCGACCGAAGCCCCTCGCGGATCACCTCAGTTTCGTGCTCAGTTGTTTCATGGGCCAAGAACTCCCCTTTCCAGAGAACAAACGCTCGACGAAATTCATTGTCGGCGTGCCAGACTTCGCCGCGCGCCAGGTATTTGAGGCCGGCTTCGGCATGCTGGCGGAATAGATGGGCATCGATTCGGCAGTGCACAAGGCTGAGCACCCCGTTTTTTTGTGACAGGTAGATTTTACCTGACTCTGTACCGAATGTTTTCTCGAACAAGCGCCGCAGGCGAAGCAACATCATGTCGAATTTTGTGCGAGCCTTCTTCTCGTCGCTTTCGGGCCACAACTCACATTGCAACCGACTGGCATGCAACTGATGATTTGGGGAGGCAAGCAACAGTGCCAACAATGTTCGATGCAGCGGACCGATATCGCGAGAAGAGAGAACCGACTCTCCCAGTTCCAAACGTAGTCCCCCAAGTGTCCGGATGGTGAGTAGCGGGATACAAGTGCCGTCGTCATCAATCGCCACTGCGAGTCGCTTGGCGGCAAGGCTTCTTGCACGTTTTGCCTCGCAGTCGTTGCGTACAGCTCGTGACAGCACTGCACGAATAATTTTTGGACTCCAGGCATAAAAGTGTTCAAGGTCATCACTTTTTTGACGCACCATGAATTCTTCTGTCTTGGCGTCAGCAACGGCCACATCTCCGCTCTCGATTGCGAGCCAGGCCTGGCAAGCCAGTGTTGGCAAAAGCAGGAAACCCTGTTCGTTGACGATTAGGCTTTGCGCTTGCTGCAGAAGTTCCTGTGCGCGGTTTTTTTCGCCGAGCAGGGTGTGCACGCTGGCGCTTGCCACCAGACATTCATTACTATGGTACACGCCGCCTGACAGTTCTCGCAGGTGCCAGGCTTCTGCTACAACTGACAGCGCGCCAACGCGTCCCTCTGTTGCATCAATCAATGCCTTGTAGGCCAAGTACTGCGATCGTATATGATTTGTCAGTTCCTGTTCGTTCCGTGTCAGAGCGTCGTCGAGAAGTTGCCGAGCTTTTGCAGTAGCGCCGTATGAAAACGCAATATCAATATCCCACAACCGCATCAACGGTCCGGCCACAGAACGGAGGGCCAGGTCAGCGTTCGCAGCGTCTCTCACCACCTGCGAATGGTGGTGATAACTATCGAATTGCCCACTCATATACAGGTAATCACAAATCATCACCCGCATCACCATCTGCCAGTAAGGGGAAAGGCTTTGGTCGCGCAATACTGGTGCGGCTTGTTCGACAAGGACAGCACCGCTCGTGAAATCGATATAAAAAAACGCAGCAGACAACATACCGATCAAGGAAACCGCCCGCGCATTGGCTGTCCCTTCCTGTTCAGCTAGTTGAGCCGAGATCTTGTTGTAAAATTGTGCCTTGGTAAAATCACAATTAATAAAAATTGATGCAAGCGCCAGAATTGACGCTGCATGCAGATGGTAGCGAGGGTGCAAGCGGTCAACCGCCGCCGGGAATAACTCCTCGGCACGGACGAGCAAGGGCCGCGCCGCATTTAAGGCCCCATCGACGAGAACATGGAAGGCAATGCACTCGATCAGGCAAAGCAGTTCACCGATGTTGTCATCTGCCAGTTCGAATTTCTGGCGGGCCTGTTCGAACTCGGCAAGGGCTAGTGGTGGTGTAGTGTTGAGGTGGAGGAGTCCACGAAAATAACCAAACCACGGACGGCTTCCGTCAACAGACTCGGGAACTTCGGCCAAAAAGCCGGCCAAAGTTACGAGACGATTTCCGGCCATGAGCTCAAAACCGATTTCTTTAAGCATCACTTCCGCCTGTTCAAAGTATGCTGCTTTGAGATAGTGGTGTAGCGCCTGTTCGTGCTGTCCGGCATTGCTGTACCAGGTAGCGGCAGTGGCCTGCACTGCAGTGATCTCCGTTGGCGAAAGCTGCGTAAGCGCCCATTCTCTCAGTGTGTCACGAAACAGGTGATGGAATACGAGGGTGTCAGTCTCCCCTTCGTGGAAGCGGATGAACAGATTGTCAGCAAGCAGGGACTTCAGATCTAGCCTGGATTGCCCATCATTTGATAACTCCTTTGCTAGCTCCATCGGAATGCGCTCAAGCAGTGACAGGCGCAGCAGAGTCTCGCGGGTTGTTAGCGGAAAGGCCGAGAACACTTCGCGCATAAAGAAATCGATGATGCTATGTCCCTTGAGGTTCAGGGAGGTAAGCCGTTGTTGACGCTTGTCGGCGCTTTCATCGGGCAACCCCAAACCGAGCAGACGCAGACCCATGCTCCACCCTTCGGTCACCCGGTGCAGTTCGGTAACCGCTTTGAGGGTCAAAGGTCGGGAGATGACGATATTAAATAATTCGGCAATTTCGTGGTGATTGAAGGCTAACTCGGCATTACCCACCCGAAGGGTGCCTCTATCTGGCAGGGAGGCGCTTATGACCTGCGGCAGAGCATGCCGCGACAAGAGGATAAAACGCAAAGAAACCCTCGCGCCTTGTAGTAAAAGTGCCAGCAACTTCTCACTCTGGGCAAACCCTGCGATATGATGCACATCATCAAACACACAGACCAGCTCGGTATTTTCGAGGGCGTCTAGTAGCAGGTCAGCGATCTGTGCGACATGTTCGGAGCCAATTTCACCGTGTCGCAGCATGTTCTCGAGCTTGATTGGAGCAAATTCGTTTGCTTGCAAGCGAAGTGCCGCGACCAGATTGGCGGCCAGCAACAGGGGATCGCCATCCTCCGGGTCGAGCTGATACCAGCAGTAGGTGAGCTCTGCGGTTTTCAGGTACTGCGCAACACAGACCGTCTTTCCTTGGCCGGCCTGAGCTTCAATCTGCGCGACCTGAAACTGAACACCATCAACGCTGGTCAGGCGCTGGTGCAGTCGCGATCGCGTAAGCAGGGGCGCACCCTCAATACGAGGAGGCTGGAATTTGCTGAGTTGACTTACGGTAGAGAAAGACACGACAGGCCTTAATGTTCCGGTAAGTCGCACTTGTCCGGAAGGTTGTTACGCGCAGGAGCAGGTGATTAATAACAGAATCAATCTGTACCTACACATTAGATTGACACACAGAGCAAATTAAAGTGGATCTTGCTTCACTCAGAACAGTGTTTTAAGATAATTGATAAAGATTAAAATCTCAACAATTTATTCAAGTAATAAAGTATGAGGCGGTGGGTTCCAAGAGAGTTTTTACTTGCAGCCCGACAAGTTATGTCACCCAAAATCGTCCGACCAAAAACATGAGTACCACCCGATCACTAAATACCCTGACAAATGACCACTCTGAATTACTCCAGGTGGCCATCATTTTGTGGGTTAGTCCTATTTATACTCTTACATTGCTTCGGCTGTTCAGCTTGGCCAAAATGCGAAATTCTTACTGGCCCTGACAAATAAGAATTAGCCCTTAATTTACAGAGCACACAGGAGTGAGTAATCGTGCATATGGAGAAGTAGACCATATATACTAAAAACCGGTCCATCTCTTGGTTGTTGCACTGCTTAATGTCTCACTTCGGCGCGCCGAAGTTCTGATTATCCCTGCTGATATATGTGGCATTGGCGCAATAAGCGACAATGCTTATAACCGCAAAGCATCCCGCGTTCCCTGCGGGTGCTTTGTGGAAGGAAAAACATGAATAAGGGGTCAAATAAGGGGTCAGGCTTGGTGCGCCGGTGAAAACCGGTGAGAGATAGTGAGTGAAAGTCTCATACAATGAAGGAGTAGCGAACCACATTGGCCCCGAGTCATGCGTGGTCATCCGTGAGGGTGGCGGCGAAGCGTTGACAGGGGGCATGCGGGCCGGGATATTGAGCCGCGAAAGGACACTCTTCCGGGGTGCCGACGATTTCAAGCCTATCGGAAGGCAACACAGATCGTCTCGTTTTCTCGCGAGAGACGATTCGGCCCCGCGTGGTCTAAGACCCTGCGCACGCATGCAAGTTTCTCACACGGGAACCGGGAGATCCCGCAACCGGCCTCAACCGATGGCGGTGAGGCCCGCGCCGCGAATCCCAACGGATCAAGGCGGCGATGCACGGTAGCGGGAAGTCGGACAGTCCCATAGTATCGAAGAAGTTCGCGAACAAAAGTCACGGTGCGCCGTGAACGGCGGAGCGGGTGGAGAGAAGGGGATTGGCCAAAGGCAATGCGTTGGAGCAAGACAGGTTCTGAACACAGCGTCAGGAAAGGGATTAGGTATGGATCATCCTAAACGGGCACAAAGCGGGAAACCGCAGCAACAGCCAAGGAACGATTCCTGTAGCCGCCCCGTGAACCTGCCAAACGCGCTACAACGCATACGGCAAGCAGCAACAAAGGATAAGCAGATGCAGTTCACTACGCTCTGGCATCATGTCTACAACATTGACCACCTCAAGCAAGCGTATCGCGGTATCAAGCGTAACGCGGCGGCAGGCGTTGATGACGTGACCTGGCAGCACTATGGCGAGCGACTGGAAGAAAACCTCCAAGAGCTCTCCGGCAGGCTGCAACGCGGAGCGTATCGTGCAAAACCGGTGAGACGGGCCTACGTGCCCAAAATAGATGGCAGCCAAAGGCCGGTCGGTATCACTGTGCTGGAAGACAAGATAGTCCAGCGCGCTACCGTCGAGGTTATGGGTTGCATCTACGAAACCGATTTCAAGAACTTCTCGCACGGATTCCGACCCAAACGCGGACCGCATAACGCGTGAGATGCGTTGACGGTTGGAATTACTAAGAAAAGGGTGAACTGGGTGCTCGATGCCGATATACGTGGCTTTTTCGATGCCATCAACCACGAACATCTGGTGAAGTTTGTCGAGCACCGCATTGCGGACAAGCGCGTCGTGCGCCACATCAAAAAGTGGCTCAATGCTGGCGTGCTGGAGGATGGCGAGTTGACACGGGTTAAGGAAGGAACGCCGCAAGGAGGGAGTATCTCCCCCTTGCTAGCGAACATCTACCTTCATTACGTGTTCGACCTCTGGGCCGACCGGTGGCGAAAGCAGACAGGGCGCGGCGCCGTGATTATGGTTCGTTTCGCTGATGACATAGTTGTTGGTTTCCAGAACCAAAGCGACGCCAAGCAGTTCTACAGCGAACTCATCGAACGTTTCAGAGAGTTCAATCTGGAGCTGCACGCCGACAAAACGCGATTGATCGAGTTCGGCCGCTATGCGGCGAGCAATCGGAAAGAGCGTGGCGACGGCAAGCCCGAGAGCTTTGACTTTCTTGGTTTTACGCATATCTGTGGCAAGACCCGGAAAGGCAAGTTCGCGGTGCTGCGGCAAACGATACGAAAGAAGATGCAGCGCAAGCTCAAGGAACTCAAAGTCGAGCTACGAAAACGCATGCACTGGCCCATCAAAGAGGTGGGGGCTTGGCTGCGAACTGTATTGCTCGGACACTACCGATATTATGGGGTGCCACGCAATGGTCGCAGACTCAGTGCCTTTCGATATCATCTGATGCGCTACTGGTGGTGGACGGTACGTCGACGTAGTCAGCGAAACCGAATCACTTGGGAACGCATCAACCGCTTGGCGGAACGCTGGTGGCCATATCCGCGCATCTATCATGATTATCCAGAAGCACGTTTGCGCGTTACGACCTGAGGCAGGAGCCCGGTGCGGGAAATCCGCTCGCCGGGATCTGTGCGGGGGGTGCCGGGTAACCGGTATTCCTACCGCGACACAAACAGACTTACTGCTCTAGACTCTCTCCATGCCAAGAAGACCTCGCATCCATTATCCTGGTGCCGTTTACCATGTCATGCTTCGTGGCAACGGCGGCCAGAACATTTTTTTGACGTCGCAGACCGTTCGAGGTTTCTCCTCCTGCTGCAGCAAGGACAGGAAAAATATCATCACAGGGTTCATGCCTATTGCCTCATGAACAACCATGTTCATCTTGCCTTGCAAGTCACGGATACCCCACTGTCAAAAGTTATGCAAAACTTAAGCTTTCGTTACACGCAGCACATCAACCGAAAGCAGAAAAGAACGGGGCATCTCTTCCAGGGTCGCTTTAAGGCCTTGTTGATTGATGAGGATGACTACCTTCTGGAACTCGTACGCTATATCCATCTCAATCCATTACGAGCTGGCATAGTCAAAGATCTTGACAATTATCCGTGGTCAAGTCATGGATGTTTTCTCGGCCAAAGGAAAACACCTTGGTTGACAACCGATTGGGTTTTAAGTCAGTGGAATGAGAACAACAGGGAGAAAGCGCAGCAGGGTTACTGGCGATTTGTTCAGGATGGCTTTGACGATGGGTACAAGAGGGAGTTTCATCGCGGCTCCTTTGAGGGACGTGCTCTTGGCGACGATCGTTTTATCGAACAGGCACTTAATCGCGCTGAAGAGCGTTTCTCCAAACCAATGACGATGAATGCGATCCTTGATGTCGTTTGTGATTGTTATGGAATCAACATTGAATCTTTGTCGGGCCAGGGCAGGTGTAGGCCTTTTGCTGAGGCACGTGCCGTTGCAGCTTGGCTTGTCAGGCAATCTGATGAAATCCAACTGAAGGATTTAGGCAAGAAGCTTCATCGAGACCTTTCCGGTTTGAGTCAAGCCGCCAGACGGATTGAACTTCGAGCTATTGAAGATGACGATTTGAGTGCAACCCTTGAACAGTTGAAGGCGAAGGTCATTAACTCCGTTTGTCAAGCCTGACCCTTTTCCCCAAGAACCATACAATGTGGTGATGCTAGGCAAGTAAATCGACTGAAGCAAAAAGTTGCTCGACATGTGTAGCAACCTGTTACTCATTTATGTGCCAATCATATATCGCTGTCACACAGCACCCTTTCAGATTTAACATTATCGTATTGGTTCAATCTCTATCAAACCCGCACAAAAACTTACTGTAACCACGTCTGCGTAACCTAGACAGTACACATATGTTTATTGGCACGGCGGTTGCTCTATTTAATGGGTAGCTGAGAAGGTGGAATTCCAAGCTATGGCGATGTGTGAGATATGCCAAAGAAGTGAGGATGTCATGAAAGAAAAAATATTGATTGCTGATGACGAGGAAAGTATCCGTCTCACATACTCCGAATTTTTAAGTGAAGAAGGTTATCAAGTTGAAACGGCAGATTCTCTATCCCATTGCATAAAGCGGATGCAAGCAGAGCCATTTGATTTGCTTTTTCTCGATATCGGACTTGGTGTTGATAACGGTATCGAAGCAATTAAAGCTCTCAAAGGACTGCAACCAGATTGTTCTGTAGTCATCATTACAGGAAACCCCCGCCTTCAATCCCTCGTTGAAGCAAAGCATCAAGGAGCAATTGACTACTTGGCCAAACCCGTCCGCAAGGCAAGTCTTATTTATAACACTAAAAAAAACTTGTCTAATAAAGCGGTCGTTAGCTAATAAATCTCTAGACGGCAAAGGATTGATAATATGTTTGCAAATAAAGAAAACAATACCACTGGACGCAGGAAATCAGGGTCTGGGGAAAATAATATTAAGGCTTTTCTTGGCGCTGGAAGTGAGTTTGAAGGTCGCATGGTGTTTAACGAAAGCATGCGTATAGATGGGACGTTTCGTGGAGAAATTTCTTCTGAGGATCTCTTGGTCGTTGGTGAAACTGCCAAACTTCAGGCCGAAGTAAATGTGGGCTCTTTGATTATCAGCGGCCATTTTCAAGGTAACATCAAAGCCAAGGCACGTGTAGAGCTCAGAGCTCCAGCTCAATTTGACGGAAATATAGAAACGTCAGCGATAACAATCGAGGACGGTGTGATCTTCAACGGGTCAATCAAAATGTCTGAAGCGGTTAAGCATCAGAGTGATCAAGTTGTACAGATGGTTGCTGAAAAGTAATTTCAGAAAAAAGCATTATGTGGCAAGTTCAACCAAGAGAACCTCCTCTAAGAGCAGCAAAAAATTATGAGAGATATACCTCAAGCTTACAAATAATGAAGCAGTTGTTTGATTTAAGCATCATTCAAAACATGACAATCTCTGCACTACATCTTGTTTGGAATTGGAAAGAGTTCAAACAGGTTTAAATTGTTGTTAATTTAATGTTCTCCTGCCATTTCAATTGGACATGATGGGTCTCTATTACGCCTTCAACACCACGCCAATTATCAGGTTGATACCATTGACAATCAGGAACATCAGTGTCATGGCCAAAAGCAAATAAAGAGTGTCGGGCATAATCGTTCTGAAGAGAGCAGCGATTTTCTTTTTTGCAGGTTTGGCAGTTGTAAATAACCATGTCTAATCCTTTCGGCGTTACTTCCTGTGCTAACATCGCCTGCATGAAGTTGTTGCTTCTACCTCGTTCGTCCCAATATCACTGAAATTTCAAGAATAATAATTGGCAAATCACATGCCAGGCATAGGTGTGCACCGTAGTTTATTTTTTTGTATTAGAATCAGGAGCTTATAAATTACTACGACAAGATATGGTGTTTCTGCTGTGTGACATGGAGAGGTTTTTGGCACAACTGTGTAACAAAGATAATTGAAAGAAACTTTAAGGCATAAGAGCCTTTTCTATACCCAGTGTGCGTGTTGACACTTTGGTATTGTATGGCACTGTCCGAATTCAAAAGGCTGGGATGGTACAGGTGTCGTTGCCACGATAAAAGCGCAAATTATTAAATCGCAAGCCTGACCTTTGCTTGCTTGCTACCTTGTTGGGTTTGTTTAATTGCAAAATTACCACTTTCCTTTATTCTTAATGAGTCCATTCATTCATCCCAATAACCTGAGTCAGGAATTCTTATGGAATTATTGAAAAACCATTTTGATGTCATTGTGATCGGAAGCGGCCCAGGCGGTGAAGGTGCTTCAATCAAGCTGGCCAAGGCGGGTAAATCTGTCGCTATTATTGAAAGCGACGCTCTTGTGGGCGGTGGTTGCACGCACATGGGGACGATCCCGAGCAAGACTCTCATTCACGTGGTTCGACAATATTCAGAAGAGAAAAAAAGTCGTCTGTTCGATCGGGTGCACCACCCTGTAAAAATAACCACCGACGACCTTATGGCTGCGATAAAGGATGTGGTTGGTCAGCAGGTTCGTGATCGAGAGGGATTCTATGAGCGCAACAGGGTTGAGGTGATTGAGGGCTTTGCCTCTTTTGTCGACCCACACAGCGTCGACGTCTCTGACGAGTCAGGCAACTCTCGCCAGTTTACGGCGGATTACTTTGTCATCTCAAGTGGCTCCCATCCTTATCGACCAGAGGATGTTGATTTCAGTACTCCCCGCGTGGTTGACAGCGATACCATTCTGCAAATGAGTGAACTGCCTGCGACGCTGACGGTTTATGGGGCCGGTGTGATTGGCTGTGAGTACGCTTCGGCATTCTCTGATCTCGGTGTGCGAGTCAACCTGATTAACACCCGTGAGCGTTTGCTCGAATATCTCGATGAAGAGATCAGCAATGCGCTGAGTTACCACATGCGTGACGAACAGGGTATTCTGATTCGCCAGAACGAAGAGTATGAGCGGGTCGAGGTGAATGAGGACGGCGTTATCTTACACTTGAAAACCGGTAAGGTGATCAAGTCGGACATGCTGTTGTGGGCCAACGGACGAACCGGTAATTCAGAGGGGATGGGGCTTGAGGCTCTCGGCATAGCGATTGATCATCGTGGCAACCTTGGCGTGAATGAAGCATATCAGACGGCCCTGCCGCATATTTATGCGGTCGGTGATATTGTCGGCTTCCCCAATCTGGCGAGTGCCGCTTACGACCAGGGCCGTTTTGCCGGAGCCCATATTGCCGAAGGCTACTGTGACGAGCGTCTGGTCAGGGATATCCCGACCGGCATTTACACCTCTCCGGAGATCAGTTGTCTTGGCGGTACGGAACGCGAGTTGACTGAACAGCGCATCCCCTACGAAGTAGGGCACTCTTTCTTCCGCAACCTGGCTCGTGGACAGATCACGGCTCACAAAGCCGGTATGCTTAAGCTGCTCTTCCACCGTGAGACGCTGGAAATACTTGGTATTCACTGCTTCGGGCAAAACGCTGCTGAGATTCTCCACATCGGCCAGGCGATCATGGCTCAGCCCGCGCCGCATAATAATATTAAGTATTTTATCAATACGACGTTCAATTATCCGACTATGGCGGAGGCTTATCGGGTTGCGGCGTTGAATGGTTTTAACCGGTTGTAAGAGAAGCTGTAGGGCTGTAGGGCCTTAAGGCTTTAAGGTTGAACCTTAAGGCTCTACAGCCTAAAGCTTCCCTTGCCTTTCCCCTTCTTTTTTCATAGTATCTCAAAACCTTTTCCCAGCCACCTAACGGCAGGGGCTTTTCCGTCAACCAGACCCTTTACGAGTACATTTCTGTGAATCTGAACACTCTCAATCCGCAACAACTTGAAGCGGTTTTGCATACCGAAGGACCGCTTTTACTGCTGGCTGGAGCTGGCTCTGGTAAAACCAATGTGGTCACGCACCGGGTGGCTCACCTGGTTGGCTCAAAGTGTGTTGATCCGGAGCGAGTGCTGGCGGTGACCTTTACCAACAAGGCCGCGAAGGAAATGCAGGAGCGAGTCGCTGCTCTGGCCGGTCGCAGCAAAACAGAACGTATCCAGATTTCGACCTTTCATTCGCTCTGCTGTCGCATTCTGCGTGCCGATATTGAGCATCTTGGCTACAAGCGTAATTTCAGTATTTACGGTGCCTCCGATCAACAGCGCCTGATCAAGGATCTGATGAACACGATCAATCCTGATCATGGCCTGACTCCCGATGCTATTCTCTGGAAGATCTCCGATGCCAAAAACAGCCTGAAATCACCAGCACAGTTTGGTCCTTTTATGCGCGGTGATGTGGTCGGCGAGATGGCGCAGAGAGTCTATCCCGAATACCAGAAGAGTCTGAAAAGCTACAACGCGGTCGACTTTGACGACTTGATCATGCTGGTGGTGCGGCTTTTCGATGAATTCCCCGAGGTTCAAGAGCGTTACCAGGAACGTTTCCAGTACATCATGGTTGATGAGTACCAGGATACCAATATCGCCCAATTTACCCTGATGCGGCGGCTCGCCAGCAAGTGGAACAACTTCTGCGTGGTTGGTGATGATGATCAGTCTATTTATGGCTGGCGTGGCGCTGACCCGGGCAATATCCTCGATTTTGAAAAGCATTTTGCCGGTGCTCACGTCATCAAAATGGAACAGAATTATCGTTCCACGGCGAACATTCTGAATGCCGCTAACAAGTTGATCAAGCACAATAAGAAGCGCAAGGAGAAGGTGCTCTGGACTGCTGGCAGTGACGGCGAAAAGATCGGTGTGGTCAGGTGTCTTGATGCCGAAGATGAAACGCGCGCCGTGATCGCGCGTATTCGCCATAATGTGGACGCCAAGCGTATGACGTATAAGGATCACGCCATCTTGATGCGCACCAACGCCCAGACCATGGTTTTTGAGCAGGAGCTGCGTTTTGCCGACATTCCCTATGTGCTGATCGGCGGCCAGCAGTTCTTTGATCGCAAGGAGGTCAAGGATGCCATCGCCTATCTGCGTTTCATCGTCAACCCCTCCGACGAGGTCAACCTGCTGCGTATCCTCAATTACCCGCGTCGTGGTATTGGCCGAACGACTGCTGATCTGCTGATCCGCACCTCGATCAGCAGCAAGGAACCACTCTGGAAGGTGCTCAGAAAAGCGCGCATGATTACCGGCATCAATGCCAGGGCCGTCGATGCCCTGGAGGGTTTTATCGCCCTGGTCGAAGACCACAAGAGCTGGTTTCGCGGCGGCAGGCTGGCTGGTACGGCAAAAGATCTGTTTGCTGCGATCGGTCTCGAAGCTGAGCTGCGCCGCGAACCGGATTCGCGCGAGAAAGTCGAACGCCGCATCGAGAATGTCCAGGAGGTTATCAACGCGATCGCCACCTACGAGGAGCGCGATGGTAAGCCGACACTCTCCGGTTTCCTGGAAAAGGTTGCTCTGCTCGATCGTGATGAACCGGGCTCTGACAGTAAGGAGAAAAAGCTGGCCAAGGATGCTGTGGTGCTGATGAGCCTGCATTCGAGTAAAGGCCTGGAGTTCCCCCACGTCTTCCTGCCTGGCTTCGAAGAGGGCTTTTTGCCGCACAAGAAATCTGTGTCCGAAGCCTTTGATGTCGATGAGGAACGCCGCCTCTGCTACGTCGGTATCACCCGTGCCCGGGAAAAGTTGACCATCCTGCATGCCGACGCACGTAAAAAGTATGGCAAGGCAGAGCCGCGCGAACTCAGTCGTTTTCTGGCAGAGATCCCTGAAGAGGTGCGTCAGGAGGAAGCCCGGGCCGGATTCCACCTTACCGAAGGTGAGGGTGGAGGAGAACTCAGTATGTCGGATATGCTTGCCAAGCTGATGGGGGAAGAGGCAGAATAAGACCATGAACGAATACGAAGCCAATCTACCTCTCGGCAAGCTGACCCTTTACAAGTCCGAGTACGACCCCGGTCTGCTCTGTCCGATACCACGTCAACTCAAGCGTGAAGAGATTGGCCTGACTGATGATCTGCCGTTTCACGGCGTGGATATCTGGAATGCTTACGAGCTCTCCTGGTTGACTCCACAGGGCAAACCGGTGGTTGCCATGGGGGAGCTTCGTATCCCATGCGAATCGGCCAACCTGATCGAATCGAAATCAATCAAGCTCTATCTCAATTCTTTCAACCAGACCCGCTTTGATGATTTCGAATCAGTGCGCGCTCTGATGAGTCAGGATCTGGGTGGTGCTGCCGGAGCACCGGTGGATGTGCGTTTGCTCAGTGCCGCAGCGTTTGCCACTGAGTCCTTTGCCACTCTACCGGGGCAGTGCATCGATGAACTCGATATCAAAATTGATCATTACTCTCTGAACGCTGAACTCCTTAAGGGTGCGGCTGACCCTCGACAGCAGGTCAGTGAAACACTGCACAGCCATCTATTGAAAAGCAACTGCCTGGTGACTAACCAGCCTGATTGGGGCAGCCTGCTGGTTCGCTACCAGGGGGCAAAAATCGATCAGGAGGCCCTGCTGCGCTACCTGATCTCTTTTCGGCAACACAACGAATTCCATGAACAGTGCGTTGAACGGATCTATACCGATCTGATACGCTTTTGCCAACCAGAGCAGCTGACGGTTTATGCACGTTATACTCGTCGTGGTGGTCTGGATATCAATCCGTATCGCAGTAACTTTGAGTATGATGTGGAGAATTTGCGGTTGGCGCGGCAATAGCTTGTAAAATCTTTCTGGTTACAGCTCCTATCCTGTTCATCCTGTCTATCCCTGTAAAATGATTTTGACTTTAAAGGCATTTCTCTAACAGGGATGAACAGGATAGACAGGATGGTTAAACCCGAAAAAACCTTTGTTTTGATGATAAGCCCACTTTCCTATAGAATGTTCAGCAACTTATCTCTTCTTTGCAGGATTTCGAGCCCATGAATAAAGCCCCTTTGACAGAATTGACTCCTCAGGATATTGCCGAGGCGCTGAGCTTTGCGCAACAGGCGATGCAGGGTGCGGGCGAAATAGCCATGCGCTATTTCCGTCAGCCTCTGCAGGTGGAGAACAAGCTTGATGAGCACAGCTTTGATCCGGTGACGCAGGCCGATCGCGAAATTGAGGCTTATCTGCGCGCGGAACTGACTCGCTGCTGCCCGACTTTCGGTGTTATCGGTGAAGAAGATGGCATCACGCCGGGGATGAGCGATATCAACTGGATCATCGATCCGATTGATGGCACCAAGGCGTTTATCAGCGGTTTTCCCACCTGGGGCATTTTGGTCGGATTACAGCAGGGCGATCGGGTGCTTGCGGGGCTGATGCACCAACCGGCAACGGACGAACTCTTTTATGGCAGTACGGCAGGTGCTTTTTTGCAGCACGGGGGCCAAACCCTTGCCATGCAGAGTCGGCAGGACGTCCGTCTTGAAGAGGCTCTACTCTACTGTACCCACGAGAGTATGTTCGCTAATGCTGAGAATCTGGCGACTTTCAGAAAGGTCGCAGCAAAGGCCCGCTTGCAACGTTTCGGTGGCGATTGTTATTCCTACTGCATGCTGGCGCTCGGTCAGATCGACCTGGTGATTGAAGACACCCTGCAGCCTTACGACATCGTCCCGTTGATTCCGATTATCGAAGCGGCTGGCGGTGTGATCACCGATGCGCAAGGCAAGAGTCCGGTTGCCGGTGGTTTTGTGGTGGCTGCTGGCAACAAACGGCTGCATGCAGAAGTGATGGCCCTGCTTTAACACGTTTCCAAAGCGAAAACAGTACGCGCATCCATCCGGAGTTTCTGGATGGACGTCGACTAGAGGAGATGATGGCGTGGAAACAATTAAAACCGCCAGCTTTGAATATTTGATGGACCTTGCCAAAAAGAACCCGGAAGAAGGTTACACTTTCGTGCTCGATGGCACTTCCTACCAGATCGAAGATGTCCTGGAAATCTCCAAGATCGCTACGGATCATGGTTATATTGTGATTTACTAAAAACAAGGCTGTAAGGCTATAAAGCTGTAGGGTCATCTTCTGTTATAAGAAGGTGGCCCTTTTTCTCTTTTGGTGTGGTGATAAGGATTGGTACAATGGACAACAGGCTTGGTTGCTCGTTGCCAGTTGTCAAAGAAAGGGAACGCAGATGACGATGAAAATCCCAAAGTATGGATTTAAGTATTTGCTAAGATATCCTCAGGCAGCAAGCATTCAAGAGAGCTTTTCTGAAACCGAGGCGCAGAAGGTGCTGCGGTTTCACCGTCAGCTTCCAGGTTATCAGTCAACGGATCTGGTAAGGTTGAATCAACTGGCCAAGGCATGGGGATGCGGTGAGATTTTAGTCAAAGATGAGTCAACGCGATTTAACCTCCGAGCCTTCAAGGTGTTGGGTGGCAGTTATGCCGTTGCGAGACTCTTGTGCCAAAAACTGAAGCAGGATATAGACTCCGTCGATTTTGCTTATCTGGTGAGCGACGAGGTGAGGCAGCGCCTCGGCCAGATAACCTTGACCACTGCCACCGATGGTAATCATGGTCGCGCTATTGCCTGGGCTGCTGAGCAGTTAGGACAACAAGCAGTTATCTACATGCCCAAAGGGTCGTCAGTCTCCCGGGTGGAGGCCATTCGTTCCCATGGCGCTCGTGTTGAAGTCACCGCTCTGAATTATGATGATACGGTACGCCTGGCTCGCCGCCTGGCTCAAGAACATGGCTGGCATCTTGTTCAGGATACGGCCTGGGAGGGTTACACTGAAATCCCGAGCTGGATCATGCAGGGTTATATGACCATGTGTGCCGAGGCTGTGAGCCAGACGTTACAGGCAGGAATAAGCCGACCGACCCATGTCTTTGTTCAGGCCGGGGTGGGATCGATGGCCGCTGCCGTGATCGGCTACCTGCTCAACCAGTTTCAGGACAATCCGCCCCGTTTCATTGTCATGGAGCCTGATAATGCGGCCTGTATGCTTGCTTCTGCAGCGGCCGGTGATGGCCTCCCTCACGCCGTTGGCGGAGAGCTGAACACCATCATGGCCGGTCTGGCCTGCGGTGAACCCAGTCCCCTTGCCTGGGAGCTTTTGCGAGATTTCCCCTGTTGCTATATCAGTTGCGGCAACTTCGTGGCGGCCAACGGAATTCGTATCCTGGCTAATCCTCTGAGAGGTGACGATGCTGTTGAAGCCGGGGAGTCCGGCTCGCTGGGTATCGGCCTACTGGACCTCTTGGTTAACAACCCTGATTTTGGCAAATTAAAAGAAGATCTGAAAATAGGTCCTGATTCCAATCTGCTGTTCTTTAATACCGAGGGCGCGACAGATCCTGAAAATTATCGTGAAATCCTCTGGCACGGGAAATATCAGCCGTTGGCCTGAGGCTAAGGAGACAACATGGCGGAGCAGAGCAATAATCCCATGAATGAACCGCGTTACTGCGGAATCCCTACCTTTATGAGAACGCCACTGGCAACCGATCTGAACGATTTGGACATCGCGTTGGTGGGAGTGCCCTATGACGGTGCCGTTGAAGCCAGGTCGGGAGCGCGCCAAGGGCCCAGGCAGATAAGAGATATGTCGAGCATGATGCGGATGATTCACCATGTGACGCGAGTCAATCCGTATGAATTATGCAGAATCGCCGATGTCGGTGATGTTCGTTTCAAGCAGATTTTTGATGTTGAAGCCAGCCTTGCCGACATAACCGGTTTCTATGAGAATCTTCATCGCTTTGGCATCGTGCCATTAAGCGCCGGTGGTGATCACTCGATTACTTTGCCGATCATGAGGGCTATAGCCAAAGAGCGCCCTGTCGGTCTGGTGCATATTGATGCTCATACAGACTGCTGTGATGAAGAAATGAATTCCAAGTACAGCCATGGAACGCCTTTCCGCAGGGCTGTCGAAGAAGGCTTGCTGGATCCGAAACGAACCATTCAAATTGGGATTCGTGGTGCCGCAAACTCTGATGAATGTTGGGAGTTTGGTTCCAAGCATGGTATCCGGATTGTGTATATAGAGGAGTTCAATCAACTTGGCGTAGAAAAAGTCATTGCTGAGGCGCGGCGGGTGGTTGGCGACGAGCCGACCTATGTTTCTTTTGATATTGACAGCATTGACCCCGCTTTCGCCCCGGGCACAGGGACTCCAGAAGTTGGGGGTCTGACGACGATAGAGGCGCAGGGCTTAATTCGTGGGCTGAGAGGGTTGAACTTGGTCGGCGCAGATGTCGTTGAAGTATCACCGCCCTTCGATCCCTTCGGCAATACTGCTTTGATCGGGGCGACAATCATGTATGAGATTCTCTGCCTACTTGCTGAAAAAATAGATTCAGATGCTGAATGAAGACCAGCGGAAATTAAATAAGCGGATTTTTATCGGTCTGTTTCTGCTGACGGCTATTCCCATCGTCACCTCTCCTGTTGCCTTGGTCGCAGGCTTCTCGTTCAGTTTTTTCTTCGGCAATCCTCTCCCGGAATGGACCTCTAAGGCCAGTAATCTCTTGCTGAAGTTGTCGGTTGTTGGACTTGGTTTTGGTGTCAACATCGGCGAGGTGATTGAAGTTGGCAAAAGTTCTCTATTGCTCACCCTGGTCAGTATTACTGCGACGATCTGTCTGGGAGAAGTCCTTGGTCGGGCGCTGAAAGTTTCGTCAAACACCCGAACCCTGGTTTCTTTCGGGACTGCAATCTGTGGCGGTAGCGCGATTGCCGCTATGGCACCGGTAATTAAGGCCAAGGACGAAGAAATTGCGGTTTCTTTGGCAACGGTTTTTGCTCTCAATGCTGCTGCCTTGATTCTCTTTCCTCCACTTGGTCATCTGTTCGAACTCAATCAGCATCAATTCGGTCTCTGGGCGGCTTTGGCAATTCATGATACCAGCAGTGTTGTCGGTGCTTCAGCCACATTCGGAGCCGTGGCATTGACCGTCGGTACTACTGCCAAACTGACCAGGGCTTTATGGATTGCTCCCTACACTCTGGTTGCAGGGTTTATCTGGAAATCGGAAGAAAGAGTTGGCATTCCTCTCTTTATTCTTGGCTTTATCGCTGCCGCTTTTATCAATTCATGGTTGCCAGCTTTCGACTCGATCTGGGATGGTCTCTATCTTCTTTCCACGCAGACGCTGGTGATGACCCTGTTTCTGATCGGGGCAGGCTTAACGAAGCAAGTTCTCAAGCAAGTAGGAGTGCGACCCTTGTTGCTGGGACTCCTGCTCTGGATCGTCGTCAGTGTTACGGTCCTGGTCCTGATTCTGGGAGGTTATATTTGATAATCCCAGAGGGGTTTTTTCTTTCCCTGGAGTGGTCGATGTTGGCAGTTTCTCTTTAGCAACATGCCCATGAATTTTAATCTGTATACCGATTTATCAGGGCTGAATTGCAAAAAGAGCTGTGTTAGGATGCGTAAAGGTTTTAACAATAACTTTAAGATTGGATGCATTTCAAAGATGAGTAAATCTGTAAATAAACAGGTAGAGATTTTTTCCGACGGTGCGTGCTCTGGCAACCCAGGTCCGGGTGGCTGGGGAACCGTTATGCGCTGTGGGGATCACGAAAAAGAGTTCTCCGGCTATGACCCGGAGACCACCAATAATCGCATGGAAATGCTCGGTGCTATTGCCGGACTTGAAGCGTTGACGCGTCCCTGTCAAGTCAAGATGACGACCGATTCGCAGTATGTCAAAAAGGTATGACCGAGTGGATCGATGGCTGGATCAGGCGTGGCTGGAAAAATTCTCAGAAGAAGCCGGTTGCCAACCGTGATCTTTGGGAGCGACTGCTGGAGTTGACCGAACCGCACGAGGTGGAATGGTTCTGGGTCCGGGGGCACGACGGTCATGCCGAAAATGAACGCTGTGATGTTCTGGCCAGAGCCGCCATCGAGATGGGCAGAAACGAAAACTGATCCTCTGCAACGATGGACTTGGCCGGATTTTATGCTAGTCTGATTCGAGACTTTAAAAAGGCTGACAACGGGTCAGACTTCTATTTTTGGAAGGGCATTTACCGAACATATGTCACCTGTGGCCGATCCTTCACAACTGATGACGACACAACCCGATTTCGAGTCGTATCTGGCTCTGGGAATCTATAGTGGTATCGCGGTTTTCCTGATTGCGGTCCTCTTGCTGCTCTCTTGGGGTCTTGGCCACAAGACCCGTTCCCGACAGAAACAGGAGCCCTATGAATCGGGTATCCTGCCCCTCGATAATGCTCGTGTCAAAGGTCCGGTACCTTTCTACCTGGTGGCCATATTCTTCGTTATCTTCGATGTTGAGGTGATTTTTGTCGCCTCCTGGGCCGTTGCTTCTGATCGCCTCGGCTGGCCCGGTTTCGCCCACGTCTGTTTCTTTATCTTCATTCTCTTTCTTGGTCTGGTACATATCTGGAAGACCGGTGGTCTTGATTGGGAACCGCGCGCGCAGCGTGAGAGACGTAAGGCACAGAAGGAACAGCGCAAGGCGCATAATGATCAGCACAAAGTACAAGGGAGCGTCACGTGAGCGAACAGTTACCTCCCAATGTCATTCTGACTACGCTGGACGATGCCATCAACTGGGGTCGCAAGAATAGTCTCTGGCCGATGTTCTTCGGCCTGTCGTGCTGTTTTGTCGAAATGATGACCAGCATGACGCCACGTTTCGATATCGCTCGCTTCGGTGCCGAGGTTTTACGCAGTACGCCGCGTGAGGCCGACCTGATGATCATTTCCGGAACACCCTTTAAAAAAATGGGCGCGAGCATGTTGCGCGTCTACGAGCAGATGGCGAATCCCAAGTGGGTCATGGCCATGGGCAGCTGCGCCAACTCCGGTGGCATGTACGATGTTTATAGCGTCATGCAGGGAGTTAACCAGGTGCTGCCGGTCGATGTTTACGTGCCTGGATGCCCACCTCGCCCGGAAGCTTTTTTACAGGGACTGATCATGCTGCAGGAAAAGATTGCCGCCGATGAGAAGCCCGCTCGCATGGTTCTCGGTATGGAGGGTGGCTGTGAGGGTACCAGCCTGCCGCTGTTGGTCGATGGCGTCAGTAAAAGTCGCGATACACGCGGGCCAGGTTTCGGCAACAGCCCGAATCGCGGCACCTCCACTCAGTCACCAAACTTCTGGGGCAGCCGTGCTGCTGAATTATGGCGACCAGCCCAGCCGCGCGTCGAATTCGTTGCCTCGACGCCTGACCTACGTAAAACCCTGCATGAACATTTCGGCGAGAAGGTACGTGAAGACGCCAAGGGCGTCGATATGCCGACCTTCTGGACAGATACCGAAACGGCACCGGAGCTGCTGCGCTTCCTCAAGGAGCAGGCACCAACCAGGTACCGTCGTCTCGAAGATCTGACCGCCATCGACGAACGCGCCAGGCAAAAGCGTCCTGACCACGATTTTACGCTGGTCTACCATCTGCTCTCTTACGATGATCCCGGCTACCTGCGGGTCAAGGTGCCGCTGCAAGGCGAGAAACCAACCGCACCATCCATCACCGATGTCTGGACCACGGCCAACTGGTACGAGCGCGAAGTCTTCGATATGTTCGGTATCGATTTCAAAGGTCATCCCGACATGCGTCGCATTCTTATGCCTCATGACTGGCAGGGCCATCCTCTGCGCAAGGAACATGTCAGCCGCGCTACGGAGATGGAGCCTTTTACGCCGGAAGCGGCGATGAAGATGGTACCGCGTGACGCGGAGAGCTTTTTCGGCGGCAATGAGATGGAGCGTGTCGATGACGAGACCATGATTCTCAATCTTGGCCCGCATCATCCTGGCACCCACGGCGTTTTGCGCCTGGTCGCCAAGCTCAATGGCGAAGAGGTCGAGGATGTCGATGTTGATCTCGGTTACCATCATCGCGGTGCCGAAAAGATCGCCGAACGCCAGCACTGGAACCAGTACATTCCTTACACTGATCGCATCGATTACCTCTCCGGTGTGCAGAACAATCTCGCTTACCTGCTACCGCTAGAGACCATGCTCGGTGTCGAAGTCCCGGAGCGCGCCCAGGTGATCCGGGTCATGCTCTGTGAGCTGTTTCGACTTTCCAGTCACCTGGTCTGGCTTGGCACCTTCGCCCACGATGTCGGCGCCATGACCCCGGTCTTCTACACCTTCGAATCGCGTGAAAAGATTTTCGACATTATCGAGCAGATTACCGGTGGGCGTATGCATCCGGCCTGGTTCCGTATCGGTGGTCTGCCGATGGATCTCCCTGATGGCTGGAAAGAAACGGTGGATATCTTTACCAGTGATTTTGACAAGCGCATCGATGAACTTGATCGCATGTTGACCGATGGACCGATTTTCAGGGCGCGCACCGAGGGTATCGGGGTCACAACCCTTGATGAAGCCATCGATTGGGGTATGTCCGGGGCCAACTTGCGAGCTTGCGGGATCGACTGGGACTTGCGCAAGAAAATGCCCTACTCCGGTTACGAACGTTTTGATTTTGATGTTCCGACCGAGACCGCTGGTTGCAGCTACGCGCGCTACCTGGTGCGACTCAACGAAATGCGTCAGAGTCTGCGTATCGTCAAGCAGGCCGCTGCCGATATGCCGGATGGCCTCTATGTAACCAAAGATTTGCGCTATGCCTACCCGGAGCGCAATGCTGGCAAGAAGGATATCGAGTCACTGATCCATCATTTCATGAACGTGTCCAGTGGCCTGACGCCGCCACGTGGCGAATGCTACCGTGGCATCGAATCGAGTAAAGGTGAGTGTGGTTACTACGTGGTCAGCGATGGCGGCAACACCCCGTACCGATTGCGTATCCGCACTCCGAGTTTTGCCCATATGCAGGTTTTTCCAAAGATCACCAAAGGCTGGATGATCTCGGATTTAATCATGGTGTTGGGTGCGATTGATTTTATTCTGGCGGACCTGGACAGGTAAGGTTTTATGAGCGAACTTTTACCACAAAATCAGATCGACAGCTTCAAAGCCAAAGCGGCAGCGATTTCTCATCCCCATGAGTTGATTGTTGATTTGCTGCGGGCGATTCAGTCGCACCATGGCTGGGTGCCTGACGACGGTGTGCTGTTGACGGCCGAAACGCTCGGAGTTCTACCGATTGAAGTGGAAGAACTTGCCACTTTCTACGACAAGATTTTCCGGCGTGAGGTCGGTAAGCGGGTTATTCATATTTGTGATTCGATCTGCTGCTGGTCGACCGGTGCCGAGATGATTACCGATCACCTGAAAAAAAGTATCGGCATCAGCCTGGGTGAGACTACGGCTGATGGACAGTTCACCCTGCTGCCAACCTGTTGTCTCGGTGCCTGCGGTGATGCTCCGGCAATGATGATCGGCTTGACTACGCATGGCCTCCTGACGACTGAGAAGATCGACGAAATTCTGCAGCAGGAGCGTGCCGCGATAGCGGCCGAGGGTTAAGGATATGAACTCGTATCCACAGGTTCTATTCAAAAATCGTCGGCCAAACGAGACGATCCTGCTGCCCGAATACGAGAAGAACGGTGGCTACCAGGGGTTGCGTGCGGCGCTAAAGATGTCACCGGCAGAAGTCTGCGGGCGGGTCAAGGAATCCGACCTGCGCGGTCGTGGCGGTGCAGGATTCCCGACCGGCATCAAGTGGTCTTTTTTTCCGGCTGATCAACCGGGAGATAAATACCTGGTCTGCAACGGCGACGAGATGGAGCCAGGAACCTATAAGGATCGCCAGCTACTTCTGGCTGATCCTCATCAACTGGTAGAGGGGATGGCGATTGCCTCTTATGCTCTGCAAGCCTCGATCGGTTACATCTTTCTGCGCTACGCCTACGAAGACTGCTCACAACGGGTTGAGCGGGCAATTGCAGAAGCGATCGCAGCGGGCTATCTGGGCAAAAATATCCTTGGTTCTGGATTTGATGTCGAACTGCACGTGCACCGTAGTGCCGGGCGTTACATTCTTGGTGAAGAGACCTCGCTGCTCAATGGTCTTGAAGGGCGTCGACCCAATCCGCGCACCAAGCCACCCTTCCCGGCTCAGCGTGGTCTGTTCGGTCGGCCGACCAATGTCAATAACGTTGAGACTCTGGCGACTGTGCCGCACATCCTGACCAACGGTACAGCATGGTTCCAGAACCTGGCACTGAATCCGCAAAGTGCCGGAACCAAACTCTTTGGTCTCTCCGGGCATCTGAACCGGACCGAATGTTTCGAGCTGCCCCTTGGCATCACCCTGCGTGAGGTGGTGGAAGATTTCGGCGGTGGTGTGCGAGCTGGGAAAAAGTTTAAAGCGTGTCTGCCGGGTGGTGCGTCAACACCTTATCTGACTGCGGAACACCTCGACCTGATGATGGATTTCGATCCCCTTGAGAAGGTCGAGAGTCGTCTCGGTACCGCCGGTGTCACGGTCTTTGACGAAAACACCTGCATGGTGGCGGTAACCCGCAACCTCAACCAGTTTTTCGCCCGGGAGAGTTGCGGTTGGTGTACGCCATGTCGCGACGGATTGGTAACCATCTCCTGGTTGCTCGACCGCATCGAGTTCGGCCAGGCAAGCGAAGATGACCTGGTTATGCTCAAAGATCAGGGCCGCAATATCAAGGGGCGCTCCTTCTGCGCTCTGGCCGAGGGCGCCATGGGCCCGGTAGAAGCGCTGCTGCGCCTCTTTGCAGATGAAATCAAGGACCATATCCGCAAGGGATGTTGTCCATTTAAGTAGTAACTAAGTAACCGATTAAATATGCCTAAACTGACGATCGACAATCTTGAAGTGACCGTGCCTGAAGGGACCAACGTCCTCGAAGCCGCACGTGAACTCGACATCGTTATCCCTCACTTCTGTTATCACGAAGCGCTGGGAGCGGTCGGTTCCTGTCGCCTCTGTGCCATGATGTTTGTCGATGGCCCGGTCACAGGGCTGCAGATGGCGTGTATGGTTGAGGCTCAGGACGGCATGGTGGTTTCGTCGACTGATCCTGATGCAATTGAACTCCGCGAACATGTTATCGAGTGGGCCATGACTAATCACCCCCACGATTGTCCGGTTTGTGATGAAGGTGGCGAATGCCAGCTGCAGGAGATGACGGTGGCTGGTGGTCACGGTGTACGCCGTTACAATGGCAAGAAGTGCACCTTTACCAACCAGGATCTTGGCCCCTTTGTGCAACAAGAGATGAACCGCTGCATTACCTGCTACCGCTGTGTGCGCACCTATCGTGACTATTGCGGTGGCACCGATTACGGCGTGTTTGGTTCGCGTAACCGCATTCAGTACGGTCGCTTTCAGGAAGGAACTCTGGAAAGCCCCTTCTCCGGCAATATCATCGACGCTTGTCCCACTGGAGTGCTGACCAGCAAGCCGTTCCGTTTCAAGACACGGCTCTGGGATCTGCAGGAAGCGCCATCAATCTGCCCGCATTGCAGTCTTGGTTGTGCGACCATTCCCGGCGGTCGCTATCGTGAAGTGCAGCGGGTCAAGGCCGGAATCAACCGTGAGACCCACGGCTTCTTTATTTGTGATCGTGGTCGATTCGGTTATGACCATGTCAATCATCAGGAACGGCCACGGCAAGCACGTGTCGATGGTCAACCAGTGGCAGTTGCTGCGGCATTGACAGCCGCCCGTGAGCGGGTTGCCGGGATGGCTCGTGAGCATGGCCCGAACAGTATCGCTTTTCTCGGCTCTTCGCGCGCAAGCTTCGAAGGCAGCGTGTTGTTGCGTGATTGGGCCGCTGCAACGGGCTCGCAACAGCTTGTTTACGAAGCGCATCAGGGGCGTGATCATGCCGCCCGCACTCTGGCAGCCCGGCTCGGTGAGCATGGCCGTAGTCTTGAAGATCTCAGGCAGAGCGACTTGATCGTGCTCTTTGGCGCGGATCCGCTGGCGGAAGGACCGATGCTGGCTCTGGCCATACGCCAGGCCGTGCGCAACGGTGGCAAGGTTATCGTCATTGATCCTCGTCCAGTGGAACTGCCCTGCGCAGCGAGTCATCTGCCTTTGGCTATGGAACGTCTGACTGACGTCCTGACAGCTCTTGCTCAGAAGGATCTGCATGCTTTTGACAATCACGAGCACGCGTTCCTTGAAAATCTCAGCGAACAATTTGATTCAGCCCAGCGTCCCGTTCTAATCGGCGGTGCTGATCTGCTTGGTGGTAAAGGGGTCGATGCGCTTTGTTCCACGGCTGCGCAATTGTCATCAGCAGAGTGCGCGGTTGGTGTGATGACTATGCTGGCAGGACCGAATAGTTATGGCGGTGCCTTGCTGGCGGGTGACGGTCCCGATTTTGATACGATTCTTGATGCGATCCAGGAGGGTACTATTCGCGCATTGGTCTGTCTGGAGAGCGACCCCTTCCGGGAGGCCATGGATCCCTCGCGCGCCCAGGCCGCTCTCGGTCACCTGGAATTGCTGGTGAGTTTTGATGCGACACCGGGGCTGGCTGCGCAACGCGCCGATATCTTCTTGCCGACCCGTGCTAATGCTGAGATGGCCGGTAGCTATATGAATAACGAAGGACGCCTGCAGGCGTTTCAGGCGGTCATTGATCCCGGTCTGCCGATCAGTGAGACCGGTGCAGGTAACCACCCACCGCGTGAATTCTTCCAGACAACGCCAGGTTCTGCTCCTGAAGCAGATTGGTGGCTGCTGGCCGAATTGCTTGAACGCGATACGACTCTTGCTGCTCTGCGTAAAACCATTGAGCAGAGCGATGAGTGCTTTGTCGGACTCTCGGCTATTGATGCTGAAAGCACCGGTTTGCGTTTTTCCGCCCAGGGCTCCTTGCCACCAGCTGCAGAGCAGGATCTCCTCCAGACTGGAGTGACTGATGCCCTGAAACTACTGGCGATAACCGGACCGGTGGGCTCACACTGGCTGGCGCACCTGTCGTCACCTCTGGCAGCAACGCAACCAAAGCCTTATGTTGTTTTGCACCCTGAGCAGGCCGAAAAGCTTGGTTTGTCGGCTGGTGATCGGGCTCGCCTGACTACTCACTTTGGCCATTGTCACGTAGTTATTCGTACTGACGAAAAGATGGTCAACGGCCTGATACTGGCCCCGCAACTCTGGGATACCGCTCTCGAAGGAATGGTACCGGGCAGCATGCTTGACTGTCAGCTTGAGAAGGAGGGTAAAGCATGAACGAAATGCTGATCACCCTGATTCTCATCCTGGTCAAGCTCGGCCTGATCTTTGGCGTGGTGCTTTCCATGGCGGCGTACCTGGTGCTGGCAGAACGCAAGATTCTTGGTCGTATGCAAATGCGTTACGGACCGAACCGGGTTGGCCCCGGTGGTATGATTCAGCCACTTTGCGATGTAATCAAACTTATCACCAAGGAGGACTTTGTCCCCGCCCGATCTGATAAGTGGATTTTCCTCTTTGCCCCCGGTTTGACCGCTCTGACTGCCCTGCTCAGCTTTGCTGTGGTGCCCTTTTCGCCGCCGCTGACTCTTTTTGGTCGCGAAATCCCGATGGTGGTTTGTGACCTGCACATCGGCCTGCTCTATCTCTTCGGTCTCTCCTCACTGGCTGTTTACGGTGTGGTCCTCGGTGGCTGGGCCTCCAATTCAAAATATTCTCTGCTTGGTGCCATGCGCGGTTTGGCGCAAATGCTCTCTTACGAACTTGCCCTCGGTCTCTCTTTAATACCGGTGGTGATGACTGCCAAGTCTTTCTCCTTGACCGAGATCGTTATGGCGCAGTCCACCTGGCCGAATATATTGCAGCACCCGTTGGCCTTTATCATCTTCATGATCAGCATTACCGCCGAATCGAAACGGACTCCTTTTGATATGCCAGAGGCAGAAAACGAAATTGTCGCCGGCTTCCATACTGAGTATTCCGGCATGCGCTTCGGCCTCTTCTTTGTCGGTGAATATATCAACCTGATTGTTATCGGTGCCATGACCACGGTTTTCTTCCTTGGTGGCTGGCACGGACCGTTTCTGCCACCGGTGGTCTGGTTTATCGGCAAGGTGCTCTTTGTGGCCTTCCTCTTTATCTGGGCGCGCGGCAGTATGCCACGACCACGTTACGATCAGTTGCTGCGTTTTGGTTGGAAGGTGCTGATCCCGCTGGCGCTGTTGAATGTCGTGATTACCGGAGCCATACGTTTGGCAATGAACTCTTGACGAAGAAAAGCAGGCGGGATGTTGTTTTTCTCTGATTACTGACTTTATCTATGAATTTTTGGCGCGACATAAAAGGCACTCTGCAGCCCTTCTGGATCACCCTCGGTTATCTTTTTAAGAAACCGGTGACGATTCAGTATCCGGAAGAGAAGCGTACACCGCCGCCGCGTTATCGGGCGCGCATCGTGCTGACCCGTAATCCTGATGGCAGTGAGCGCTGTGTCGCTTGCCAGTTGTGCAGTGCTGCCTGTCCGGTCGACTGTATTTCGATGCAGGCCGCCGAAGCTGAGGACGGTCGCCGCTACGCGGCCTGGTTCCGCATCAACTTTGCCCGTTGTATCTTCTGCGGGCTCTGTGCCGAAGCCTGCCCGACCATGGCGATCCAGACCACGCCCGATTATGAGATCTGCAACCGTGATGTGCTCAAGCTGGTACAGGAAAAAGAAGATCTGCTGATCGATGGTTGCGGCAAGGATGATGAATACAATTATTATGAACACTCAGGCGTTGGCGTGGCCAACGAGCGTGGTGGCAACGAAGACGAATACGGCCCGGTGGACCCGAAAGCATTATTGCCTTGAGTTAGCTGTGGAGACACAGAGAAAAGCACAAGCAATTGGACGCTGATTAACGCAGAAAAAGCATGATCACCAAATCTTATAATCAGCGTTCATCAGATCTTATCAGCGTCCCATTTAAGGTTTTGACTTAAAGGGTATAAATGGCGTCACTACTATTCTACATACTTGGCTTCATCATGCTTGCAGCGACCTTGCTCTGCATCACGCGGCGCAATCCGGTGCACGCGGTGATCTATCTGGTGGTGAGTTTCTTTGCCCTGGCGATGATGTTCTATCTGCTTGGTGCCCCTTTGGTGGCGGCTTTTGAAGTGATCGTCTACGCTGGCGCGATCATGGTGCTCTTCCTCTTTATCATCATGATGCTTGGCCTGGCACCACAGGAGACTCCTGAGGGTCCGGGTTGGCAACGTTGGCTGCCGCTGGCCTTGCTCTCGGCGAGCCTGATGGCTTGCTCCCTCCTGTTGATTCTCCAGGATCCGGCGGCAAGTAAGCAGATCGGTGATTTCTATCTGGCACCACAGGCGGTTGGCGAAGCTCTCTTTGGCCGTTACGCTCTGGCCGTGGAGGTGGTTTCCTTCCAACTGCTTTTCGCGACCATTGGTGCCTATATGCTTGGCAAGCCATTACCGAAGGGAGAAGAAAAATGATGATGGCGTCGCAAAAAGTCCGCCCTACGGCGTTATGGCATTTTTTCAGGACCTCGACATATCCTATGTATGCCTTCTCCCCTGAAAAAGCACCAAGCCTTGTAGGGCGAAATTTTTGCTTAGCCATAGCATCTTTGAGTGTGAACTCATGATGTTACCCTTCGGACATGCACTGGCCTTCGCTGTAGTACTCTTTGTGCTCGGTTTGACTTGCGTCCTGCTGAGACGCCAGATCCTCATGATTCTGATCGGCGTTGAGATAATGCTCAATGCGGCCTCGCTGGTCTTTGTCTCGGCTTCAGCTTACTGGCAGCAGGTCGATGGTCAGGTTTTCTCAATCATGCTTATGGCAATTACTGCTGCAGAGGTCGCAGTGGCACTGGCCATGGTGGTTTATTTGTGGCGGCGCAAGCGCACTTTAGTCGCCGATGATTTTAACGGGATGCGTGGATGAACGAGAGCCTGCTCTTCCTCATACCTCTGATGCCGCTCTTCTGTGCGGTGGTCAACATGTGCTTTGGCATGCGCCTGCCGCGCCTCTTTGCCGAGGTCATGGCGGTGATTGGCGTGGCCAGCGCTTTTGTGCTGACCATGCTCTTCTGGGGTTACGCCGAAGGTGAAGGCACCCGCGCGGTGCTCTTTACCTGGCTCAACAGTGGTGCCGTCGATGTCTCCTTCGCGCTTAATTTCGATCGCCTGGCAGCGCCGATGACGCTGATGGTGACCGGTGTTGCCACCCTGATCCACCTCTATGCTGTCGGTTATATGCGTAAAGAGGATGATTACGCCCGCTTCTTCAGTCTGCTTAATCTCTTCGTTTTTGCCATGCTGGCGATTGTTCTGGCCGACAACATGCTGGTGCTCTTCCTCGGTTGGGAGGGCGTTGGTCTCTGTTCCTACGGCCTGATTGGTTTCTGGTATCGTAACCTGGATAACGCTAAGGCCGGTACCAAAGCTTTTCTCGTGACCCGCGTAGGTGATGTTTTTCTCAGCATCGCTCTGCTCTGGCCGTTTGCCGTGACTGGCACGCTGTCAATCAGTGAAATCAATGCTCAGGCGGCTACGATCTCTCCAGGGGTTGTGCTTGTTATCAGTCTCTTGCTGCTGCTCGGTGCCTGCGGCAAGTCGGCGCAATTGCCGCTGATGACCTGGCTGGCTGATGCCATGGCTGGGCCGACACCGGTTTCAGCACTGATCCATGCTGCAACCATGGTCACGGCTGGCGTCTACCTGCTCTGTCGACTCTTCCCGCTGGTCTCCCTCTCTCCAGTTGCTATGACCGCAATCACTGCCATCGGCGCTCTGACAGCCATTTACGCTGCCACCTGTGCCATGGCTCAGCGTGAAATCAAAAGGGTGCTGGCTTATTCAACCATGAGCCAGGTCGGCTACATGTTCATGGCGGTTGGTGCTGGCACCGTCGCCGGGGCCATGTTCCACCTCTTGACCCATGCTTTCTTCAAGGCTCTGCTCTTTATGGCTGCTGGTTGTATTATCCATCTGGCTGGCGATGAAAATGACATCTTCAAGATGGGCGGGCTCGCCCGACGTGGACCGGTTGAACTCTTCTGGGTCTTTTTGGCCGGAGCGGTTTGCCTGGCCGGGCTGCCACTGACTGGTGGGTTCTTCTCCAAAGATGGTGTTTTGCTGGCGCTCTTCACCCACCCGGATCCAACCTATAAAATCTTCTGGCTGATCGGAGTGGTGACAGCCCTCTTGACCGCCTTCTACACTTTCCGCCTGGTTTATCTGGTCTTCGCTGGCGAGTATCGTGGCACGGGTCAGCCGCCCTCCCTGCCGTTCTTGATGCGTTGGCCGCTCTGGCCGCTGGCTATGCTTGGTTTGCTTGGTGGACTGTTCAACCTGCCTGCCTTTGTCGGTGGTGGTGAAAAACTGCATCATTGGTATGACGACCTGGCCGGGCGGGCAGTGGTTGCCAGCCAAGCAGTGGAATGGATGCTGGTTGGTCTCGCTGTGGCGATAGCTGCCCTTGGCTGGTTCGCGGCGCATCGACGCTACCGCACTTATCAGGCTCCGCAGGAAAACGCGGTCAGCCGCTTCCTCTTAAATGGCTGGTATGCGGATGCTTTGGTTGATCGGCTCTTTGTGCGGCCCTTTACTGCCATGGCCCGCTTCTGTTCCTCTGGCTGTGACCGGTCTCTCTTTGATGGCTCTCTCACTCTTCTGGCGAAGATGGCCACCGGTTGGGGACGTCTGCTCACACAAATGACTACAGGCAGGCTGACCACTTATCTCTCGTCTTTCGCCTGGGGCTTTTTGATTCTGCTCGGCTGGTTCCTCTTGAAGCTAGTTGATGGGGGAGGGACCTGATGAGCTTGTTGACGAGCCTTCCACAATTTCCATGGCTGAGTCTGCTGGTGGTGCTGCCATTGGTTGGTGCTCTGCTTTGCTTGCTGCACAGCAAGCGGCCCGCTGACTGTCGCGCCCTGTCACTGGCTACTTCGCTGGCGGTTTTCGGTATTGCCCTCTACCTCTTTGTCTGCCATGGCCAGAGTGATGGCCGCTGGTTGCTTTACGAAGACGTTGCCTGGATTGAGCGTTACGGCATTCGCTATGTGCTGGCGATGGACGGTATTGCCCTGCTGATGGTGCTGCTCACCGCCTTCATGCAACTGGCTGCAGTATTGCTCGCCTGGCGTGTCGAACGTCATGTCTCCAGCTTCTTTGCTCTGCTGCTCTTGCTTGAAGCCGGACTGATGGGGATTTTTCTCGCCTACGACCTGGTGCTCTTCTATCTCTTCTGGGAAGTGGCGCTGATTCCGATGTTCTTTTTAATCAGCGTCTGGGGTGGCGCCAATCGTCGCCAGGCGGCACTTAAGTTTTTCCTCTACACCCTGGTCGGCAGTTTTTTCATGCTGATTGCGATCATCGCGCTCTATCAGATCCATGGTGCGCAGAGCGGTGTTTATACCTTTGTCATCGGTGATCTGCTGCAAACGCAGTTGACTGCTGCCCAGGAAGGCTGGCTCTTTGCAGGTTTCATGGCGGCCTTCATAGTCAAATCGCCGCTGGTGCCATTTCACACCTGGTTGACCGATGCTCTGACCGAAGCACCGGCGGCAGGTTCGCTTGATCTGACCGGTCTGTTACTGAAAACCGGCATCTACGGCCTGATTCGCGTGGCTTTCCCGCTTTTCCCCAATGCTACGGAAAACTTCCTGCCGATTCTTGGCGTGCTGGCCCTGGTTGGACTCTTTCATGCTGCCTGGAATGCCTATCATCAGGATGACATCAAACGTCTGCTCGCCTATTCGTCAATTTCCCACCTCGGTCTGGTGGTGCTTGGCCTGGCGGCCTGGCAGTTGACTGCCTGGGAGGGCAGTATCCTTTTGATCGTGACTCACGGTATTACCACCGGCGCACTCTTTGTTCTGGTCGCCCTGATTCGTGAACGGACCGGCACACGAAGTATGCAGGAGTTAGGCGGCCTCTGGGGGCAGGCACCCTGTCTTGCCTTTATGTTCTTATTCTTTTCGCTGGCTTCGCTCGGTTTGCCTGGCCTGGCCAACTTCGCTGGTGAGATCCTGGTCCTGCTCGGCACCTTCCAGCAACATCCGGTCTGGGCGGTAGTTGCCCTGCTCGGCGTGGTCTTTGCGGCAGCCTACATGCTGCGCCTGATTCAGGGTGTTCTCTGGGGTCCGGCCCACAAGGAGCGCATTCTGCCGGATCTGACACTGCGCGAATGGCTGATCCTGTTGCCCATGGCGGTTCTGGTGGTTTGGATCGGGGTTTATCCGGAACCTTTCCTGGCACCCTTGCACGGTACCGTTGCTAACCTGTTAGCGGGAGGGCTGCCATGAGTTTACTTGACCTGCTCGCTTTGCTGCCGATATTGATCCTGGTCTTTGGTGGGACGGCTATTCTTATGGCCGGCGCCTGGTACCGTGAACCTCGCCCGTTGATCGCTGGCGGAATTGTCACGGCCCTGTTGGCAGCTGTTGCTGCTGGCCTGGTACAACCGCCGGTCGCCGAGATTGCCGGACTCTTCAGCGCTGGTGGCTACGCTCGTTTCTTTACCATTCTCTGGTCGTTACTGGCAGCAGCCGGACTGATGATTGCTGGCCGGTTTGTTATCGAAAAGGGAATCGGTGCCGGTGAATATGTCTCTCTGATTCTCTATGCGGCGGCGGGAATGGCACTACTCTCATCGGCTACGCATCTGCTCGGACTCTTTTTGGCGCTTGAAATGTTCACTCTGGCCTTCTATATCTTGATTGCCAGTAACCGGTATTGTGAAATGGCTGCCGAGGCTGGCCTTAAATATCTGCTGATGGGTGCGGTTGCCACTGGTTTCATGGCTTTTGGTATTGCTCTGATTTATGCCTCATCTGGCACCCTGGCCTTACCTGAAGCTGTGGTTCAGCTGACGACTACCGGCGAACTGCACGCCTGGGGTCTGCTCGGTTGGGGAATGATCCTGATCGCCGTTGGCTTCAAAATTTCCCTGGCACCTTTCCATCTCTGGACAGCCGATGTTTACCAGGGAGCTCCCGCACCAGTTACGGGTCTTTTGGCCACCGGATCCAAGGGGGCGGTGGTCGCCGCTTTGGTCGGAATGCTGGCGATGGCCGGGCCGATATGGCATGACCTGGTTGATCTGATCTGGTTGCTGGCGGCTTTGACCATGCTGGTCGGTGCCTTAAGCGCACTCAATCAGAAGAACCTCAAACGGCTACTGGCCTATTCCTCTGTGACTCACATGGGTACGCTTCTGGTGGGCCTGCTCTGTCAGACCTCCGAGGGTTTGGTTGCGACAACTTTCTACGTGGTGGTCTATGTTGTTGCCAGCTTTGGTGCTTTTGCTGTGATCGCTTCTCTCGCTGACAAGCGCGGCGAGCCGATGTCTTTCGATCAATGGCGCGGTCTTGGCTATCAGCATCCGGTGCGCTGCGCAGTACTAGTGCTACTCCTGCTGTCGTTGGCGGGCCTGCCCGCTACAGCTGGTTTCATGGCAAAATTCGCAATTTTTCACGCCGCGTTGCAATCCGGCTACATCGGCCTGGTCATGATCGGCGTCCTCGCCTCAGTCATTTCCTTCGCTTTCTACCTGCGTGTTGCCATGCTGCTCTTTCAGTCCGATGTGTCAGCATCTCGTTGGCATGTCGGAACCTCCCTCGAACATGCTGTCCTTGCTGTTTGTTCCTCCGCAGTTCTGTTACTCGGCCTCTTCCCGGAAATGCTCTTTGGTCTGATCGGTCGCCTCTTACCCTGAGGATCATCTTTGAGTTAAAATAGTGGAAGCACATTTTCGTCCGCAAACGGTCCTTTTTCGCAATTTCAGCGTCAATCTGCTCATTTGGTTGTGCGGCGTAAAGAGCTACGCTTCCGCTCAAATGCCTGATTTCCTAGACCTTGCAAAAAATTACTCGTTTCCAACTCGAAAATGACATTAACCACGGAGCTTCCCCATGACGATCTCTGAACGTATCGATACCTTTCTTGACGCAGATGCCTTTGGCGTTGTTGGTGCCTCATCCAAACCTTATAAATATGGCAATAAAGTCCTGCGTTGTTATCAGCAGAATCAGCGTACTGTTATCCCGGTAAATCCAGTGGCAAAGCAGATTGAAGGTCTTGCATGTGTTGCTTCGGTGAGTGACTTGCCAGGCCATGTTGATAGTATCTCAATCATCACGCCGCCCCAAGTGACAGAAAAAGTCGTTGAAGAAGCGATTGCCAAAGGCATCAAGAACATCTGGATGCAGCCTGGGGCCGAGAGTGCCCAGGCTGTGACAGCCTGCGAAGAGGCCGGGGTGAACATCATTGCTGATGGCAGCTGTATGTTAGTGGTTATGGGGTATCACGAGCATTGAGCCTATGAGGCTGTCGGACTATCCATGACCCGGCTGCAAATTCGGCCCGTATAGTCCGACAGCCTCCTGGCAGGTATAATCAATAAAAAGTGAGAGTAAAATAACATCTACATTTTTGACCCTATCTGCGAACTACGATAGATTAAATCGGATTTATAAAAGTTGTTTTGTGTCGTTGATCACTGGAATTATGCAAGCTTGCTCAGATTCTTCGGGTCAACTTGCCTGAGATGGCGTGTCGAGAGGGTCTAACACTATGAGTTCCCAAGAGCCGAAAAGTGACTGGCTTTATCAGTTGAAGAGGAAAATGCTCCTCTCCATTCTTGGTGTCCTTACGGTGACCATTGTGGTGACCATGGTGTTCATTGCCGTTAAGCTTCGCGACACTCTGGTCAATGACAGCAAGGTTAGAACCAAGGAACTCGCTGTCACTATTGATTCAAACCTCCACCACCTGATGATTTTGCGAGCCCCCGACGCCATTCAGAAAACCCTGGAAAAAATTGTCGAAGAGAATGAAGCCGTCTCTCAGGTGTTCATACTGAACAACCAGAGCAAGGTCACCTATTCATCAAACAAAGAGGCGATTGGCACCTCTATAGATCAGTATGAAGAGGGCTCCTGTCGTGTATGCCACACTCTTGCTGGCACGGCACCAGAGACAGATGCCATCGTTCTCGACACAGACGATGAAACTCACCGCAATATCTCACTCATCTACAACGAAGAAGATTGTTACGAGTGTCACGGCTCTACCGCGACCATCAACGGTAAACTGATTATTGACCGTTCGCTGGAGTCTACGTATTCACTTATCGCTGGAATTGAACTGATTCTTATCGGCTCAGGTCTGCTCTGTCTTATCGTCCTTGTCCCCTTGTTTTCCAGACTGCTCTCCCGGGGGATCGATAAATATATCCTTGAGATCGCAACGCGCAACGAGGAGCTGCGTCTGCTCTATGTCATGGTGGAAAGCCTGAGCAAGACTCTGGATATGGAAGTGCTTAAAGGTATTGTCATCGACATCTTTAAGGATATTCTGGCCGCTGATGAAATGGTGCTGGTCCTCGCCCGTGGTCAGCACGATTATAGTGCCTCAGTCTGGACCAGTGCGAGCGGCAAGATTGAACGTAAGAAAATATCAGAGGATGATACAGAAAACGAGGTCGTGCAGAGCTGGCTGGAGGGTACATTAAATGTCACAAAGGTCTCTGCAGATGTCAAAGAAATCTGTATGCCGATTGAGAAGGGCGGGCAACGACTTGCGTTGGTTGTCGCCAGGAAAGGCGACGGCCAATTTGACCGTGTTCGCCTCAACCTCGGCGCGGTGATCAGCAGTCATATTGCGGTGGCCTTCGATAATGCCCGACTTTACTCCATTGCTATAACCGACGAGTTGACCAAAACCTTCACCAAACGACATTTTCGTCAGTGTATAGATCACGCGTTTGCGGAGTATCAGAAGTACGGCAACAAGTTCGCTCTGTTGATGATGGATCTGGATAAATTCAAGCAAGTTAATGATAACCATGGCCATGTTGCTGGTGACGCGGTCTTGCAGCACCTTGGCGAAATCCTCAGCCATTCGGTTCGCGAGAATGATCTGGTCTTTCGCTATGGTGGCGAGGAATTTACTGTTATTCTGCCGGCAACTGATGCTAAAGGGGCGCTCTTTGTCGCCGAGCGTATCCGGGCAGCAACCGAAGCCGCTGTTTTTGAACCGGGTACGATTGATCTGAAACTCACCATTAGTATTGGGGTTGCGACCTGTCCCGATGCGCCCACGGTTCACGATCTGATTGTAGACGCTGACCAGGCGCTTTATGCGGCGAAACACCAGGGGCGAAACCGGGTCATTGTTTCAGATAAAAAATACGAATACTCTTGATAAGCGGTAACTCTGCAGTGAGGTGAGCGTGAAAAAACCCATCGTTTTCGGTCTCGGTCTGTTATCGGCACTCTACATTCTTAACCCGACAGCGGGTCTATTCGAAATCATCCCCGACAACCTACCTTTCATCGGCAATCTCGATGAGGCGGCGGCGGTGGCTCTGCTGCTGATGTGCCTGAAATATTTCGGCATCGATCTGCCGAATATCTTTCGACGTGGTGAAACAGATGAGAGGACTATTGATGTAGATTCCACATGAGGGTCAGTAGGTAGTTACATAACAAGGGACTCTTACTGCGGTGTCCCCTTTGGATAAAACTGTAATGGTTCAAATTTGATCTGAAACAGATTGTAAGATTGGGTCGAGTTGGACTCCAGCCTAAACATCTAAACCACTAATTTCTCAGGGTTTCTAGGAATTATCCAGAGCAGCCGATTTTGACTCTCATTAGTCGCTGAAACAACTTCCGAGACAGCCGATATTTTGACGCCTGAGGATAATGAGTGTATATCCCTCCCTTGATTGTCATAATCCATATTTTGTTGAACAAACCCATGTTTGTGTTATACAATGTATTACATGCTTATGGAGGCATTTATGCTCGCAATTCGATTAGAAAAAGATTTAGAACAGGAAATTGACCTGCTGGCCAAATCAAAGGGTAGCAATCGAAGCGCCGTGGTGCGTGAAGCGATAGTTCGCTATTTGGAAGATAATGAAGATCTGGAGCTAGCAAGGCAGGCTCTCACCGAGACTCGCAACAGTAAATCTCTAAGAGCTTTGAGGAAAGATCTTGGCCTGGACAGTTGAGGTCAGTGATTTTGCCGAAAAGCAACTGCGCAAGCTAGACCGGCCTATACAAAGGAGGCTTATCGACTGGCTTGAGGATCGTATAGACAGTTGCAAGAACCCCAGGCATTTTGGTGAACCACTGCGCGGAGAGATGGCTGGTTTGTGGCGGTATCGTGTGGGGGCTTTCAGAATCATTTGTGAAATTCAAGATCAGCAACTTGTTGTCTTAGCTTTGGCTGTTGGACATCGCCGAGAGATTTATTTGCGGCGCAGCTAGCCATTCTAATATGCAGAACGTTTCTCGGTCGCCAGATCCATGATAAGTAAAGTCAAGGGGGAATATGAAACGTATACAAGCTATTCTCTGGTTAGGGGGATAGCTTTTGCCTTTTTTGTATTGTCTTACTGTATGATTGAGTGCTGCTGACTGTATATGGGGGAGAGTATTTATGAGATTGGTCTTTTGTTTGATTACATTGATTTGCCTGGTGTCTACTGCCGGTGCCAGCCACGCAGCAATTTACAAATGGGTAGACAAAAACGGGACAGTGACCTATCAAGACACGCCTCCGCCTAAGGGCACCGAAGTCAAAATTTATGAACCGAAAGACCTGGCAACAGTTGAATACCGTTCCAACAAGACTGTTGTCGAAGAAATCCAGAAAACCTTGTCTGATGGTGTTGATAATGCCGCAGAATACTTTACAAAAACCAAACGCCAGATTACTGACAAACGCACTCGTAAATCTTTTCCGAAAGTTGAACTCTTTGTAACAAGCTGGTGCGGTTATTGTGTCAAGGCCAAGTCTTTTTTGCAAAGTAAGGGGGTGCCGTTCAAGGCCTACGACGTAGAAAAGAATTCTCACGCTGCCAAACAGCACCGTAAACTCAACCCCAGTGGTTCAGTACCTGTGGCGGTAATCGGCGGACAAACAATTCGCGGTTTTTCTCCCGAAATATACGGACGAGCATTGGGATTATAATCCAAAAGCTTAGTTCTTGCTGTTAATGACGCCGCTGACACACGAGTTTGGTTGTCTCGGCCACCAAGGTGTTTGAGACAATATTGACTCGTCTTTTTTTAGTAATAATTGAGGTCATATGCTTGTTTTTCCAGACACAGATAAGAAATTAAAAAGGAAGATCTCTGCT
>JAJRRB010000096.1 GCA_024279915.1 Deltaproteobacteria bacterium | reverse complement strand
GGGCAGTATCACTCCTCACACCAAGTTCAAGGCTGAAGCTTACATTTTGACCAAAGAAGAGGGTGGTCGTCATACACCATTCTTCAAAGGTTATCGCCCTCAGTTCTACTTCCGCACAACTGACGTGACGGGTATTGTAGAGCTTCCAGAAGGGACCGAGATGGTTATGCCTGGTGACAACATTGGTGTTACCGTGGAACTGATCACCCCGATCGCTATGGATAAAGAGTTGCGTTTCGCAATCCGCGAAGGTGGCCGTACTGTTGGCGCTGGCGTTGTCAGCGACATTATCGAGTAAAAAGGACGAGATCATGCAGAACCAGAAGATCCGTATCCGCCTTAAGGCGTATGATCACAAGTTGCTCGACCAGTCGGTCAATGAAATTGTCGACACTGCCAAGCGCACGGGCGCTCGTATTGCTGGACCGATTCCGCTGCCGACAGTGATCAACAAGTACTGCGTGCTGCGTGGCCCACATGTTGATAAGAAAAGTCGTGAGCAGTTTGAGATGCGCACACATAAGCGTCTGCTTGATATTGTCGAGCCGACCCAGCAAACGGTTGATGCTTTGATGAAGCTAGACCTCTCTGCCGGTGTCGATGTTGAGATCAAGCTGTAATAGCCAGGTAAGGGTAAAGTAATGATTCAGGGAATTTTGGGTAAAAAACTGGGTATGACCCAGGTCTTCATAGCCGATGGTCGCCGTATCCCGGTAACCGTGGTGGAGGCAGGCCCCTGTACCGTCTTGCAGAAGAAGACGGAATCCATCGATGGTTACAATGCTTTACAGGTTGGCTTCTCGGAGAAAAAAACTCACCGGGTCAATAAGCCGATGATGGGGCATTTTAAGAAAGCTGATCAAGGCGCATTTGCTTGCCTGCGTGAGCTGGATGTAGAAAATGTTGATGATTACCAGGTTGGTGACCAGATTACCTGCGGTGCAGTTTTTAAAGCTGGTGACATTGTCGATGTAACCGGAACCAGTAAAGGTAAGGGGTTCCAGGGTGTTATCAAGCGCTGGGGTTTCTCTGGCGGTCGGGCTACCCACGGTTCGCACTTTCATCGTGCTCCTGGTTCGATCGGTATGAGTGCCTGGCCAGCGCGCGTGCATAAGGGCAAGAAGATGCCTGGCCAGATGGGTAATGCGCAAGTCACCCTGCAAAATCTGGAAATTGTGGAAGTTCGTCCTGAGCAGAATATTATTCTGGTCAAGGGGGCTATCCCCGGGGCTAACCAGGGTCTTGTTGTGATCCGTAAATGCATTAAGTCTAAGTGATTAATACAAGATTGAGTGTCGGAGTTTAGTTATGGCAAAAATTGCTGTATTTGATATCAGCCGCAAGCAGGTTTCTGAGCGGGAGTTACTTGACGAAGTGTTCGATACTGACGTCAAAGAATATCTGCTACATGACATGGTACGCTACCAGTTGGCTGCCCGTCGTCAAGGAACTGCCAAGGTAAAGGGTCGTGGTGAAATTCGCGGCGGTGGCAAGAAGCCTTTTCGTCAAAAGGGCACCGGTAATGCCCGTCAGGGTACGGTGACAGCACCTAATCATGTTGGTGGCGGCGTTGTTTTTGGTCCAACTCCTCGTGATTATTCGTTTAAATTGAATCGCAAGGTCAAACAGTCTGCGCTACGTAGCGCACTGTCAGCTCGTTTCAAGGATGAATGTATGACAGTGGTCAATTCCTTGGAGCTTGAACAGGTTAGTACCAAGGGTTTCGCTGCAGTCCTCGATCGATTTGAGCTTAAGAAAGCACTGATCGTGGTTGATGGTGAAAACACGAACCTTGAACTGTCTGCGCGTAACTTGCCTTTTGTTAAAGTTCTGCGTGCCGAAGGTGTCAATGTCTACGACATCCTAAAGTATCCTAACCTGGTCATGACTGAAGCTGCAGTTGACCAGATTGAAGGAGTCTTGGCAAAATGAAACCTTTACATCAGATTATCAGAAAGCCACTGGTCACAGAGAAGTCCAACTTGATGAAGGAAACCGATAACGTTGTTGCTTTTGAAGTTGGAATGAGCAGTAACAAGGTTGAAATCAAGAAGGCGATTGAAAAAGCTTTCAACGTTAAGGTGCAAGAAGTGCGTACCCTGATTGTTGCTGGTAAAATCAAACGCTCCGGGCGTAATTCTGGCAAACGTTCCAATGTCAAAAAAGCGTATGTGACACTGGCTGACGGCACCATCGTTTTCTTTGGTGTTTAGTAAGATTGATATCCATCTGACGGAGTAGTAATAATGGGGATCAAAAAGTTTAAGCCGACATCACCGGGTCGCCGGCACATGACCGCCTCGACTTTCGAGGAAATCACGGCATCAACCCCGGAAAAGTCATTGTTGGCACCGCTGTCTAAATCAGGCGGTCGTAATAACACTGGCCGAATCACCAAGCGTCACACCGGTGGTGGCCACAAGCGTAAGTACCGGGTTATTGATTTCAAGCGCGACAAGCGTGAGATTTCAGCGAAGGTCGCAACGATTGAATACGACCCGAATCGCTCAGCACGGATTGCTTTGCTGCACTATGTAGATGGTGAGAAGCGTTATATCTTGGCCCCTGTTGGTATCAAGGTTGGCGACACCATCATCGCCAGTGAAAGTGCTGACATCGTGCCAGGTAACGCCCTGTCGATTCGCTCGATTCCACTTGGTACCTGGATCCACAATGTGGAGATGAAGGTTGCTAAAGGTGGTCAGCTTGCTCGAAGCGCTGGTGCTTACGCAATGCTCGCGGCTAAAGAAGGCAAGTATGCACAACTTAGGTTGCCTTCCGGCGAAGTTCGCCTGGTGCTGCAAGACTGCTACGCGACAATTGGCCAGGTTGGCAACACGGATCATGAGAACGTCAAGATTGGTAAAGCTGGCCGTAATCGCTGGTTGGGTAAACGCCCGCAATCTCGTGGTGTTGCCATGAACCCGGTTGACCATCCGCATGGTGGTGGCGAAGGTAAGAGTTCGGGTGGCCGTCACCCTGTAACCCCATGGGGTGTTCCAACCAAGGGTTACAAGACGCGCTCTAACAAGCGGACGGATCGTTTTATTGTCCGCCGTCGGACCAAGTAAGAGAATAGGAGACGACCGTGGCGAGATCTATTAAAAAGGGCCCTTATATTGAAGAGAGCCTGATGCGAAAAATTGAAAAAATAGGTGATAGTGGTGCACATAAAGTGATCAAGACTTGGTCACGACGCTCCACAATCCATCCTGATTTTGTCGGTATGACCTTTGCCGTACATAACGGCAGGAAGTTCATTCCGGTCTTTGTGTCCGAGAATATGGTCGGTCATAAGCTTGGTGAGTTTTCCCCAACCAGGACCTACTACGGTCACGGTTCGGACCGGAAAAAGAAGAAGTAATCATTAGCTGAGGGAGTACCAGCACATGGAATCCAGTGCGAAATTAAAATTTACTCGCCTGTCGCCACAGAAGACACGTCTGGTTGTGGACATGGTTCGCGGTAAGGATGTACAGGAAGCTCTTAATATCCTGAAGTTTTCGCCCCAGCGGCCGGCAGATGTTGTCGCTAAGGTGATGCGCTCAGCGGTTGCTAACGCTGAACAGAAGGGTATCGAGGACGTCGACAGGCTTTTTGTTAAGGCAGTTTTTGTAGACCAGGGTCCTGTCCTTAAGCGTTTTATGCCACGCGCTCAAGGCCGGGCAACCAAAATTCGTAAACCGACTAGCCACATTACCGTGGTCTTGGACGAGAAGTAGCCACCTGAGGAGGTGTAGTTTGGGGTCAGAAAGTTCATCCAATAGGGTTTCGCTTAGGCATAATCCGCACATGGGAGTCCAACTGGTACGCCGAGAAAGAATATTCTCAGCTTCTGCACGAGGATCTCAAACTACGTGCTTATTTGAAAGAGCACCTGCATCACGCTGGCATTTCCAAGGTTGAAATCGAGCGTGCCGCTGGTAAGGCCAAGATAAATATCTTTGCTGCTCGACCAGGTATCATCATCGGTAAAAAAGGCTCAGAAGTTGAAGCTCTGAAGAAGGAGCTGGCCAAGCTGACTGACAAAGAGATTTTTATCAATATCCAGGAGGTTCGTAAGCCTGAAGTTGATGCTCAGTTAGTCGCCGAGAATGTTGCTCTGCAGTTGGTTCGTCGGGTTGCTTTTCGTCGGGCCATGAAGAAAGCCGTCAGTCAGTCTCTGAAGTTTGGTGCACAAGGGATCAAGATCGAATGTGCCGGCCGCCTTGGTGGTGCTGAGATGAGTCGTCGCGAGTGGTACCGCGAAGGTCGTGTGCCTCTTCACACCCTGCGCGCTGACATCGATTACGGATTCGCTGAAGCCAAGACTACTTACGGCATTATCGGTGTTAAGGTTCTTATTTTCAAGGGCGAGATCCTGGGCAATAAGGATCAGAAGCAATAAGTAACAGATCAGGAGTCTATTCACCATGTTAATGCCTAAAAAGGTTAAGCATAGAAAACAGTTCAAAGGTCGTATGAAGGGTGCTGCCCGTGGTGGCACAGATCTGAACTTTGGAGATTATGGTCTGCAGGCTGTGGATTGCGGTTGGCTCTCCGCACGGCAGATTGAGGCTGCACGTCGTGCAATGACACGCTATGTCAAGCGTGGTGGGCAGATTTGGATACGTGCTTTTCCCGATAAATCATTGACCCGTAAGGCGGCTGAAACTCGAATGGGTAAAGGTAAAGGCTCGCCGGACAGCTGGGTCTGCGTGGTTCGCCCGGGAATGATACTTTACGAAATGCAGGGAGTCCCAGAGGTAGAAGCGCTAGAAGCGTTTCGTCTTGCGGCTCATAAACTGCCAATGAAAACCAAGATCGTGGTTCGTGAGGAGGTTGGTCATGAATCCTGAGCAACTACGCGACAAAACAGTCGAAGAACTTAATGCAGCGGTTGCAGATCTGAACCAGGAGTTGTTTAACCTGAAGTTTCAGCTACACACCGGACATCTGGAAAACACCTCACGTATCCCTGAGGTGCGTAAGGAAATTGCCCGGGTTAAAACTGTGCTTCAAACAAAGCACAGCTAATTCGATCAAACGAGGACGGCAATGACGAAAGAACGTGGTAATAAAAAATTGCGGGTTGGTGTTGTGGTAAGCGACAAGATGGATAAGACCGTGGTCGTTAAGGTCGACAATATTGTCAAACACCGGACCTATAAGAAATACATCAAGCGTAGTGTTAGTTTTAAAGCGCATGATGAGTTGAATGATTGTACTACCGGCGACAAGGTGCTGATTGTTGAGTCACGCCCTTTGTCGAAAGACAAACGGTGGCGGGTTCGTGAAATTCTTGAGAAGAACGTCAGCGTTTAGGAGAAACTGTCCATGATTCAGATGCAATCTACACTTACTGTTGCGGACAATTCCGGTGCCCGGAAGCTCTGTTGCATTAAGGTCCTTGGCGGGTCCAAGCGTAAATATGCAGGTATTGGTGACATTATCGTCTGCTCTGTTAAAGAGGCGATGCCTAACTCGAAGGTGAATAAGGGTGATGTTGTCCGTGCTGTTGTTGTACGTACCGCCAAAGAGGTTAACCGTCCTGACGGTTCGTATATTCGTTTTGATACTAACTCAGCAGTGGTTGTAAGTGCCACTGGAGAGCCGGTCGGCACACGTATTTTCGGGCCTGTCGCTCGTGAATTACGTGCCAAACGGTTTATGAAAATTGTTTCACTGGCCCCTGAGGTCCTTTAAAATCTGGGAGTAAAGAGTCATGGCAGTCGTAAAACTCCATGTGAAAAAAGATGACCTGGTAATGATTGTTGCTGGGAAAGATAAAGGCAAAAGCGGCAAGGTTTTGCGTGTTATGCCTGATAAAGGGCGAGTTCTGGTTGAGAATCTTAACCTGATCAAACGTCATACACGCCCCTCTCGTTCCAGTAACGAGGGTGGGATCATTGAAAAGGAAGCACCTATTGCTCTTTCCAATGTCCAGTTGCTTTGCCAGGGCTGTAATAAGCCGGCGCGCACTGGTCTTAGAGTGCTTGAGGACGGTAGCAAGGTCCGGTTCTGTAAGAAATGCAACGAGATCGTGAATAATTAACGGAGTTTCTCATGGCAAGGCTCAAGGATATATATCAGAAAGAGTTGGTTCCGAAGTTGATTAAGGAACTACAGCTTAAGAACGTGATGGAAGTCCCTCGCGTTGAAAAGGTCGTCGTTAATATGGGACTTGGCGAAGCGATTCAGAATGTCAAAATTCTTGAATCTGCGGTTGAAGAGATGTCCCGTATTACCGGTCAAAAGGCTGTTATTACGCGCGCTAAGAAATCGATCGCACAATTCAAGTTGCGCGAAGATATGCCGATTGGTGTCATGGTAACCTTGCGTCGTGACCGGGCTTATGAATTTCTTGATCGTCTGATCAACGTCGCTCTGCCGCGTGTCAGAGATTTCAAGGGAGTATCTGCCAAGGCTTTTGACGGTCGTGGTAACTATACCCTTGGTATTCGTGAGCAGTTAATCTTCCCTGAAATTGATATCGAAGAAATCGACAAAATTAAGGGTATGAATGTGACGATCGTCACATCGGCTCGAACTGATGAAGAAGGTCGTGCACTGCTTACCGAAATGGGCATGCCCTTTCGTAAGCAGAATGTAGCGGCATAGCGGAGGAATCTCGTGGCAAAGAAATCATTGCGCTTAAAGGCCGCAGGGCCTCAGAAGTTTAACGTGAGAAAGTATAACCGTTGTCCGCTATGTGGTCGACCTCGTGCGTACTATCGTAAATTTGATATGTGCAGAATCTGTCTGCGCAAGTTGGCGTCTGAAGGCAAGCTACCGGGCGTAACCAAGTCGAGCTGGTAATCAGACAATAAGGAGCAGTATTCATGGCTATGACGGATCCGATCGCGGACCTGCTGACCCGCATACGTAATGCAGGCATGGCAAAACATTCCAAGCTTGATATCCCTTCGTCCAATGTGAAGGTTTCTATCGCTGGTGTTTTACAAGAACTCGGTTACATTAAGAATTTCAAGGTTGTCAGTGACGATCTGCAAGGAGTTCTGCGTGTTTACCTGAAATATGATGAGCAGAGTCAAGCTGTCATTCACGAAATTACCCGGGTGTCCAACCCTGGTCGTCGGGTTTATGTGGGTCACGATGAGATCCCTCGCGTCAAAAATGGCCTGGGTGCTGCAATTCTGTCGACATCGCAAGGTGTCATGGATGATGTCACCGCTCGTGAGGCCGCAGTCGGCGGTGAAGTCATCTGCACAATTTGGTAATTCTTAAGCAAACTGCTGTTTTTTAAGGAGTCGATTAAAGATGTCGCGCATCGGCAAGAAACCTATAAGTATCGCCTCGGGCGTTAAGATCACCCTGGATGGTCAGAATATCAAGGTAGAGGGCCCAAAAGGCTGCCTTGAACGGACTATCCATGAGACTATTGAGATGAAAATGGAAGCAGACCAGCTTTTGATTGCTTCACGGCTGAATCCCGCGGGGTCTGCGTTGCAGGGTCTCTCACGTTCTCTCATATCGAATATGGTCGATGGTGTTGTCACCGGTTACTTTAAGGTACTGGAGATCAACGGTGTTGGATACCGTGCTGAATTGAAAGGCTCGAAACTGAATCTTTCACTCGGCTACTCCCATCCTGTTGAATATATGCTGCCTCAAGGAATAGATGCTGAAGTCGACACCAAGGCTAATACCATTAAAGTCTCCGGTATTGACAAGGAATTGGTTGGCGCAACAGCAGCAAAAATCCGTTCGTTTAGAGAGCCGGAGCCTTATAAGGGCAAGGGCATTAAGTATGCTGGTGAGCGGATTATGCGTAAAGCCGGTAAGACCGGAGCGAAGTAAGCTGACTAGGACGAGGTGAGAACTGTGAATAGCTCAAAAGAACGGCGGGTAGCCCGCAAGAAGCGTCAGTCAAGGGTACGTCAAAGAGTCACCGGAAGCGTCGAGCGTCCGCGTTTGTGCGTATTTCGTAGTACCAAACATATTTATGCCCAGATTATAGAAGATGTTACCGGCAAAACTCTGGTCTCAGCTTCGACGGTCGTTAAAGGCACTGAGGACAGTGTCAAATACAGCGGGAATGCTGAAGCGGCCAAAGTGGTTGGTAAGCAGCTTGCTGAAAAGGCCCTGGCAAAGGACATTAAACAGGTAGTTTTCGACCGCAACGGCTTTTTGTACCATGGCCGTATCAAGGCTCTTGCCGATGCGGCTCGTGAAGCTGGTTTGACTTTCTGAGCAGTAAAGGAGAAGAGCGTTGCAACGCGTTGACAAAAACGAAACGAATTTAATCGATCGCGTTATCCACATCAACCGTACGGCCAAGGTAGTTAAAGGTGGTCGTCGGTTTAGCTTCTCTGCCCTCGTTGTAGTTGGTGATGGCAGTGGCAATGTTGGATATGGTCTTGGTAAAGCCAAAGAGGTGCCTGAGGCAATCCGTAAAGGTGTCGAAAAGGCTAAAAAAAGCATGATTTCTGTGCCAATTCAGGGAACAACGATCCCCTACGATGTCATCGGCAAGTATGGCGCAGGCAAGGTTATGCTGAGGCCAGCATCCGAGGGTACGGGAGTTATCGCTGGTGGTGCGGCTCGTGCGATCTTGGAAGTTGTTGGTATTAGCGACATTCTTTCCAAATGCCTTGGCTCTAATAACCCCCACAATGTTGTTAAAGCGACCCTTCGGGCTCTACAGATGCTGCGCAGCCCTGAAGAGATTCTAGCTCGACGTGGTCTCGGGGTAAACAGCTCGAAAGACAAAGCCTGACACGGGAGCGAATAATGTCTGAAATCAAGATAACTCTTAAGCGTAGTGGCATCGGCCGCAACAAATATTTCACCAAGGTGCTTCATGGACTCGGTCTGCGTCGTCTGCAGCAGACGGTTGTGCGTACTGATACACCTGAAATTCGCGGTATGATCAACAAGGTCAGCCACATGGTCACCGTTGAAGAACAGGCACAAGGATAACAACCATGGATTTAAGTAATCTGCAACCGTCATACGGTTCAACACATAGCAAAAAACGTATTGGCCGTGGTCATGGCTCAGGTACTGGTAAGACCTCTGGTAGAGGACACAAAGGTCAGAACTCCCGCTCCGGTGGTGGTGTTAAGCCTGGTTTCGAGGGCGGTCAGATGCCCCTGCAGAGACGTCTACCCAAGCGCGGTTTTACGCCTCTGAGCAGGAAGGTTTATGATCTTGTTAACCTTCGTGATCTGGAGCTATTTGATACTGGTAGCGTGGTGGATCTCGAAGCTCTCGGCAAATCAGGTTTGATTGGCCAGTTTAAAGATGGTGTTAAGATCTTGGGAGATGGTGAGCTGTCCAAGTCCTTGACGGTTAAAGCACATAAGTTCAGCAAGTCTGCCCAAGCCAAGATCGAAGCTGCTGGCGGCACTGTCGAGGTTATTTAATTTGTTAGCCAGCATCCAGAATATTTTTAGTATTCCTGAACTACGCCGCCGTATCCTTTTTACTTTAGGTATGCTTGCGGTCTATCGGGTCGGTTGTCATGTGCCGCTACCGGGTGTTGATGGTTCCGTACTTGCCCAGTTCTTCGAAGGGACGGAAGGCACCTTACTCGGTCTGGTCAGTGCTTTTACTGGTGGTGCACTTGAGCGTATGACGGTTTTTGCCCTGGGCATCATGCCTTATATCAGCGCCTCGATTATCATGCAGTTGCTGACAGTTGTTTTCGAGCCAGTTGAGCGCCTGTCTAAGGAAGGTGAGCAAGGCCGTAAAACCATGACCAAGTGGACCCGCTACGGGACCGTTGGTCTCTCTATTGTTCAGGGTGCTGGCATCGCTATCGGCTTGCAGACTATGCGCGGGCCTGCTGGTGAGCCGGTTGTGTCCATGCAAGGTATTGGTTTTGTTGTTTTGACAGTCATCACCTTGACCGCTGGAACAGCTTTTATCATGTGGCTTGGTGAACAGATCACAGAACGTGGGATTGGTAATGGCATCTCTCTGATTATTTTTGCTGGCATCGTTGCCAACATGCCTTCAGCCCTGATCAACAGCATTAGATAGTTGAAGACTGGTGCTATGTCTTTGACTGTTTTGCTGCTCATTATGTCTGTGATGATTGCCGTTATCTGGGCCATTATCTTCATGGAACGTGGTCAGCGTCGTGTACCGATTCATTACGCAAAGCGGGTTGTAGGCGCAAGAAATGCTGGTGGACAGAGTAGCCATTTACCTCTCAAAATAAATATGAGTGGCGTTATCCCGCCAATCTTTGCCAGCTCGATCATCATGTTCCCGAGTACGGTCGCTAACTTTGTTGACGTCCCCTGGGTGCAGACATTCGCTTCAATGATTACTCCAGCACACTGGCTGTATAACGTTTTTTATGTCGCTTTTATTGTCTTCTTCTGTTACTTCTACACGGCTGTCACCTTTAATCCTGTTGATGTTGCAGATAATATCAAGCGCCAAGGCGGTTACGTCCCTGGTGTACGGCCTGGTAAGGCGACTTCTGATTACCTTGATACCGTGCTTGGCCGTCTGACTTTTGCCGGTGCGATTTACATCTCGGCGGTTTGTGTTTTGCCAACACTCTTGATTGGCCAGTTCAATGTCCCCTTCTTCTTCGGTGGTACGGCGCTGCTGATTGTTGTCGGTGTTGGTTTGGACACGGCCTCTCAAATAGAAGCTCACTTGATTTCACGTTCTTATGAAGGCTTTATGAAGGGCGTGAGTATTAAGAGTCGTCGTGGATAAGTAAGGCGAGTACTGATGAAACTAATTTTACTCGGCCCCCCCGGTGCTGGCAAAGGCACCCAGGCCAAGATGCTGACGGATGAATTTTCAATTCCGCAGATATCAACTGGTGATATTTTGCGTGCTGCTGTTAAAGACGGCACTGCTATGGGGCTGAAGGCTAAAGAATATATGAATGCAGGTGGATTGGTTCCTGACGAAGTTGTTGTTGGAATCGTTCGTGATCGACTGCAAGAAGCTGATTGTGTTAACGGTTTTATCCTGGACGGCTTTCCACGGACAGTTGCCCAGGCGGATGCTCTACAGGCCAGCCTGCAAGGTATGGGTAAGGAGTTGGATCGGGTCATCTCTCTTGATGTAGACCCAGAAGCTCTGGTCGAGCGATTGACAGGACGACGAACCTGCAAAGAATGCGGACGCGGTTACCATGTGAAATTTGATCCTTCTCGTCAATCAGATGTCTGTGATGCCTGTGGCGGTGCCCTGTTCCAACGAGACGATGATCAGGAAGAGACGATACGCAAACGACTCCAAGTCTATGCAGACCAAACCTCTCCTTTGATCAGCTATTATAAAGAAATTGGTGTGTTGCTAGAGCTTGACGGGATGCAGCCAATTCAAATAGTCCAGGAAAAGATGCTGTCCTTATTACAGGCAAGCTAACGTGATTGTTTTAAAGAGCCCTGCAGATATTGAAAAGATGCGGGCTGCAGGCCAGATCGTTGCGGAAACGCTGGCCCTGCTAAAAAGTCGGATTTGCCCTGGTGTTACAACGGCAGAATTAGACATTCTCGCTGAAAAAGAATGTAAGCGTCAGGGCGCAAAACCTGCGTTTAAAGGTTATGGTGGCTTTCCACACGCTATCTGCTCCTCACCAAATGAACAGGTTGTTCATGGTTTTGCAGACAAGAGGCCTTTGCAGGAAGGTGATATCCTTAGTATTGACTTCGGTGTCCTCTATAAAGGTTTTTACGGTGACTCAGCAATAACTGTCGCTGTGGGTGAGCTTGATGACGAGACGCAGAAGTTACTCACTGTTACACGTGAATCGCTTGAGCGAGCCATAGAAAAGACAGTACCAGGTGGCAGGTTGTCTGATATTTCACATGCTGTCCAATCTTGGGTTGAGCCAAAAGGCTTCAGTGTTGTACGCGAATTTGTTGGACACGGTATTGGACGCAACTTACATGAAGCTCCGCAGATACCGAATTATGGGCAAGCTGGTCAAGGTCCTCGACTTAAGGTAGGTATGACATTGGCGATAGAGCCGATGATTAATGCCGGTGTTCCGGGTGTCAAGATACTGGACGACGGATGGACGGCAGTTACACAGGATGGTAAGCGGTCTGCCCATTTTGAACATACAGTAGCTATTACTGACAATGGCCCAGAGATTTTAACTCGGGTATAGACAGCCGAGACACAACCCTCCGATTGTAACTGCTAAAGGGTTGTAACTGACCAGGTTTAAAGGATAGAGACATGAAAGTCCGAGCATCAGTAAAAACTATTTGTGACAAATGCAAAGTAATTAAGCGCAAGGGCGTTCTCAGAGTTATCTGTGAAAATCCCAAGCATAAACAGAGACAAGGTTAAGTATTAGGAGGATCGGACATTGGCTCGTATTGCTGGTATCGATTTACCAAGAAACAAACGGATTGAAGTCGCTCTGACCTACATTTTCGGTGTTGGGCGTTCTGCATCTCAGGAAATATTGTCTAAAGCCGGAGTTGATTTTAATACTCGTTCTGACAATCTGACTGAGGAAGAAGTCGCAAAGATCCGTAAGGTTATTGACAGTGATTGCACGGTAGAGGGTGACCTGCGTCGTGAAGTTACAATGAACATCAAGCGACTTATGGACCTCGGTTGTTATCGTGGCCTACGTCATCGTAGAGGTTTGCCGGTACGTGGACAGAAAACTAAAACGAACGCCAGGACCCGTAAGGGCCCGCGTAAGACCGTTGCCGGTAAGAAGAAGTAACAGGAGGAACCATGGCTAAGCCTGGTAAACGTGTACGTAAAAAAGGTGAAAAGAAGAATGTCCCTAATGGAATTGCTCATATCCAGGCGACATTCAACAATACGATCATTACGATCACTGATGTGGCCGGCAACGTGATTTCCTGGTGCACCTGCGGTACCAAAGGTTTCAAGGGGAGTCGTAAAAGCACTCCTTTTGCAGCTCAGATGGCCGCTGAAGATGCAGCAAAGAAAGCGCAAGAGCATGGTCTTCGCAGTGTTGAGGTTTGGGTTAAAGGCCCCGGTTCCGGCCGTGAGTCTGCGCTGCGCGCATTACAGGCCACTGGCTTGACCATCACTATGATCAAGGATGTTACTCCGATACCGCATAACGGGTGCCGTCCACCCAAGCGAAGAAGAGTCTAACTAGATATAAGGAGACGAACGTTGGCGAGACACACTGGACCCGTATGCCGCATGTGCCGGCGGGAAAATATGAAGTTGTTCCTCAAGGGTGACCGTTGCTATACAGACAAATGTGCGGTTGAACGCCGTAACTATGCCCCCGGTCAACATGGTCAGGGTCGTATCAAGGTTTCTGATTACGGCACTCAGTTGCGTGAGAAACAGAGAGTCAAGCGGACCTATGGCCTGCTCGAAAAGCAATTTCGTGATTGTCTTAAAAGAGCTGACCGCATGAAGGGTGTGACCGGTGAAAACCTCCTGGTTATCCTGGAACGTCGCCTTGACAGCATGGCCTATCGAATGGGATTTGCAACATCACGTAGCGAAGCCCGACAGCTTGTACGCCATAGTCATTTATTGGTGAACGGACGGAAGGTTAATATTCCTTCGTACCTCGTGCGCCCTGGTGATGTCGTGGAGCTACGTGAGAAGAGCCGTAAAATCGCTCGCATCAATGAATCTCTTGACGGTGTCATGCGCCGTGGTATTCCATCCTGGGTTGAACTGACCCGTGATGCATTCCAAGGTACTGTTAAAACTTTGCCAGTACGCGCAGAAATGACTACACCAAGCTTCCAGGAACATCTGATTGTCGAGCTTTATTCGAAATAACCGACATACAGATTTCCAAGCGATTTGTAACTTTATAGAGCAACCTCATAACGGAGGATACGCATGTTTAAAAACTGGAGAGAACTGATCAAACCCAACCGTCTCCAGGTTGATGCCGATACGCTGACTGCCACTTATGGTAAATTTACAGCGGAACCGTTCGAACGTGGTTTCGGTACAACCATGGGTAATGGCCTGCGTCGGGTTTTGCTCTCCTCGCTACAGGGGGCGGCAATCACCTCGATTCGTATCAAGGGCGTTTTGCACGAATTTTCCACTGTTCCTGGTGTGACGCAAGACGTAACAGACATTATCCTTAACTTGAAGGGTGTGCTGCTTAAGCTGCACGGTCATGAGACTCGCAATATTCGTATTGTTAAAAAGGGTGCGGGTGTTATCAACGCTGGCGATATTGTCACCGACCAAAATGTCGAGATCATCAACCCTGATCATTTCATTGCAACCTGTGGCAAAGAAGCTGATATAGAGATCGACATGGTCGTTTCTATGGGGAAGGGCTATAGCCCGGCAGAGCGTAACCGGGACGAAAAAGCTCCGGTTGGTACTGTCCCAATTGATGCTCTTTTCTCGCCGATTAAGAAAGTTAATTTCACGGTGAGCAATGCTCGCGTTGGCCAGGTCACAGATTTTGACAAGCTGGTTCTTGAAATTTATACTAATGGTAGTGTCGGCCCTGATGACGCGCTCGCTTATGCGGCCAAGATTATAAAGGAGCAGGTCCAGTTGTTCATCAATTTTGATGAAGCACTTGAGCCTGAGCCAACGGAAGAAGTTGAAGGTACCAAACAGCCGATTAACGAGAACCTCTATCGTCGCGTTGATGAACTCGAACTGTCGGTCCGTAGTGCGAATTGTCTGAAGAATGCTAATATCCGTCTCATCGGTGAACTTGTTCAGAAATCTGAGGCGGAAATGTTAAACACACAGAATTTCGGTCGCAAATCACTGAATGAAATCAAAGATATTCTCTCTGAAATGGGCTTGACCCTCGGTTTGTCTTTCGACGGCTTCCCTGATCCGGAATATCTGAAAATGATCGAAAAGAGCGAGGAAGAACTCTAATGCGCCATAGAAAATCCGGTAGGAAGCTGGGCCGTAATACCAGTCATCGTAAAGCCATGATGCGTAACATGGTGACTTCATTTTTTAATTGTGAAAAAATTACAACTACAGATGCCCGCGCTAAAGAATTGCGTAAGATGGCTGAGAAGCTAATTACCATGGCAAGACGTGGTGATCTTCATTCTCGTCGTTTGGCAATGGAAGTTGTGCGCGACAAGAAAACGGTTGCCAAGCTGTTTGAAACTATTGCACCTCGCTATATGGATCGTCCTGGCGGCTACACAAGGATTATCAAGTTGGGCCTTCGCGCAGGCGATAATGCTTCTCTCTCAATGATCGAATTGGTCGAGGAAGAGTTTACTGCTAAGCCGAAGAAGAAGGCTCCTGCTAAAAAAGTCGCTAAAAAGGTAGAGGCTCCTGTCGAAGAGACACCTGCTGAGGAAGCTCCTGCTGAAGAAGCACCTGCTGAGGAAACTAAAGAAGAGAAGTAACTTGGCAGAAAACAGCTAAATACTAAGCAGGGTGAGATGTTATATCTTCCCCTGCTTTTTTGTGTCTATCCTGCTACGGTCGAAACGAAACTGCGTGAGCATGTGAAGATGGCGGTTGGCTATTGGGATCCGGAGAAGAAAGCTTGACAGTTGTCTTACCAGCAAGTTTTGACGTTGGGACTGGATCGACGGATTCTGGATGGAGAGCTAGGTTTCTAATTTCTATATCTGGTGGCTATACAGCTAAACAGAATATGGGTACTCCGCCACTCAGGTTCAAACATTTAAACCCATTATTTGCAACAAGGAGAGTTCTTTGTCCATAGAAACAATATTATTAATACTTTTCGCCGCAATTGTTTGCGTAATATCTTATCTTGCCGCTGGCAATATTTACGATTTTCACTATAGACTAAAAACAAAGAGAAACATCTTGTCTAAAGTTGTCACCGGCGATCGTAAAAAAATCGACAACAAAGATCTGTGGGTCAAACGATACAGATTAAAAGTTTTGATTCTTATGACTTTGGTTGTCGCTGTCCCAATAATTATTTATTTTGATATTTAAGCGATGCAGAATTTAACGACTAAGGATAGATTGCGCGAGGAACGAGCTGCGGTCTATCCTGGGGTTGAACAAGCCCGACACACTACTACTATTTCTTACAGTCGGGGACACTTACGCGTGCCTGTCCCTGGGGCTGTTCCCGAGCCATTCAGAATCGTTATACATTCAAATCATCAATAAATAGGGGAGCTTATGTTCAAAGTAATACCAAATGGCATAAATCGCCTGGATATTGAGTTGAGTGGAAAGTTGAATGCTGAAGAAATGAAAGTTGCATTAGATGAACTCGTCATCAAGTCGAAGGACATAGAAAAGGGCAAAATACTTTATGATGTTATAGACTTTCACATTCCATCATTTGGAGCCATTGTTGTTGAATTGTCACGGTTTCCTGCGATGTTTGGTCTTATGAAGAAGTTCGAGCGCGCAGCGATATTGACAGATAAGACCTGGTTGAAAAAAGTAAGTGAATTGGAGGGAGCTCTGATCCCTGGTCTGGAAATAAAGGCTTTCGATAGAGACCAAAAAGAGGAAGCAGAAGCTTGGTTGTCGATTTGATTTAGCCAATATTGCCCCAAGGATACCCATGTCGTCAAACTTCATCTTGCTCTACATAACCACCGTATTCATTGCATCAATCTTGCCCGGGCCCAGTATGCTGCTGGCCCTGACCCATGGCATGAAATTCGGTGCAAAGAGAACGATCGCTTCAGCTATGGGGAATGTGACGGTCTCATTGGTTCAGGCCTCCATCTCTGTTGCCGGGCTGGGGACGATTCTAATTGCTTCAGAAACAGCCTTCCAGATTATTAAACTGGCAGGTGCAGCATATCTGATCTATATGGGGATCGGTATATTGTTCTCGCCAAAAATGTCTGTAGTGCCGGAGAATAACAGCCAACCTCAGAATGAAGTCTCCTTACGCAAGATGTATCTGCAAGCTGTCATTGTGACTGCCGGGAATCCGAAAGCGATTGTGTTTTTCACGGCGATCTTTCCGCAATTCATCAACCCCGAAGCTGCCTATTTACCGCAACTTTGTATGCTGCTGAGCATCGTCGCTCTTGTCGCGTTCACTTGCTTTATGATTTATGCAATAGGTGGGCAAAAGATAGTTTCTTTGTTTGCCAATGCCAGGGTTGGTAAGTACATCAACAGGATTATTGGCGGTACTTTTGTTGGTGCGGGGATTGGTCTTGCGGTGAGTAAAAATTGATTGGTGCAAAGCTTCGATTCGGCGGTTCTTGCTTTCTGTATGTTGAAGAAGGACAAGACCGGCCAGTCGCGTCCCGCCAGGCGCCATACCTTTGCCCGACAGCAAAAGTATGCAAAAGTGCCTTTTCCTAGCGGAGGGCATATCCTTTCGCCTGTTTTCAGAGATTTCAATTAATGAAACAGTTGAGGGGGCCGGCCCTATGCATAAGGGGGCCTTGCTGTGGGTGTTTTCTGTAGCCGAAAAGATGAGGGCGGGATAATTTGTCCCGCCCTGTTTTGATTCGATTGCCAGTTGGTTAATTGCTCGGTGGCATTGGTGGCAGTTGCGGATGGTCTGGTGTGTCTTGAACATCAAGTAATTTAATCTCAAAGGTAAGATCTTTGTCTGCTAAAGGATGATTCGCGTCAAGAATCACGGTGTCGTCTGTAATCTCCCTGACCATGACACAAAGAACAGAACCGTCATCGTTGGTTATTTGCAGCTGCCCGCCTAAGTGAAGCTCCACATCCTTGGCAAGAAGCTTGCGATCAACCTTCTCGAGAAGCTCCGGCTTGCTTGCCCCATAAGCTTTCTCGTATGGGATCGTAACAGTTTTGGTCTCGCCCCGGTACATACCCTCAACAGCCTCTTCAAAGCCTGGAACCACTTCTTGCTTGCCGATAATGAAGTGCAGAGGGCGATCCTCTGGAGACTCATCGAAGACCGTGCCGTCAGCGATTGTGCCTGTGTAGTGGACCTTGACAGTATCCTGCATTTTTGCGCGAATCATATTCTCTCCTTGGTCTGCATATTGGTTAAGTCAGGTGTTTGTTGTTAATTGTTGGGCATATAACCGAAAGCAAAAAGAATAAATTGAGCGCAGATAAACGCTAATAACTGCTTAAGGTCTTGTCCCTCATCAGCCTTTATCCGATTTTATCTGCGTTCGACAAAAGGCTTGTCTTGTGTCTTGGTTAGATTCTCTTTGTTCCCTGTGTTTGGGCCATAGAACCGTTAATAATTAAGTCCAGCATGCATATCAAGTCAACCGTTTCGGGTCAATCATTTATTGACCAAGCCCCCTCCGGCATCCTTGCCATTTCCTAGCCATCATGCTACTTTATCGCGGTTAATCTTGTAAGGAAATGTTATGTGTTCCCCATCTCGTGAAGAGTTTTTAAATCTGACCCGTCAAGGAAACCTGATTCCTGTTTACCGAGAGATTCTCGCAGACATGGAAACCCCGGTTTCGGCCTTCTGTAAGATCGATGATCGGCAAAGCGCTTTTTTGCTGGAAAGTATTGTCGGTGGTGAGAAGTGGGCGCGTTACTCCTTTCTAGGAGTTGGCTCTGGACGTGCATTCAGGTGCCGCGGTGATCACTTTGAAATCCTCGAGAACGGTGAAACTGTCAAGTCTGGTGAGACATCTAACCCTCTTGCTGAATTAAAAGAATTCCTCTCTCCTTATCAGCCTGTAGCCCTACCGGAACTACCGCGATTCTTTGGTGGTGCAGTCGGCTATCTCGGCTATGACATGGTTCGCCACATTGAAGAGCTTCCTACCCTTAATGAGGCAGAAATCGGTGCCTACGACAGCTGGTTCCTGATTACGGAAACGCTGCTGATCTTCGATAATATGCAACAGAAGATCAAGGTTCTCAGTAATGTCCATTTGCGCGAAGGCGATTACCCCGAGGTTCTGTACAACGAGGCTGTCAAACGTATCGATGAAATGGTCGCGAAATTACGTAAACCGTTGCCTGAACGTTCTGCTCGCACCGAAACGCCAACGACCACAGAGTTAGAGTCCAACTTCAGTCGGTCTGATTTTGAAACAGCTGTTGAACGATGCAAAGCTTATGTTCGTTCTGGTGATGTTATTCAGGTGGTTCTGTCGCAAAGATTCTCCGGTGATCTCGATGCCGATCCGTTTGACGTTTATCGTGCGTTGCGGACCATCAACCCGTCACCCTACATGTTCTACCTGCAGTTTAACGAAACTCGAGTGCTTGGTTCTTCTCCAGAAGTCCTGGTGCGTAAGGAAGGTGACCACGTTGAAGTTCGCCCGATCGCTGGCACCCGGCCACGCGGGGCAACAGTTGATGAGGACCAGCGATTCGAGGAAGAGTTGCTTGCTGACCCGAAAGAACTTGCGGAACATATCATGCTCGTTGACCTCGGCCGCAATGATCTCGGTCGGGTCTGTGCCACTGGCACCGTGCAGGTCGATGAATTGATGGTGATAGAGCGTTACTCGCACGTCATGCACATTGTCTCCAACGTCAGTGGCCGCCTTCTGCCAGAATATGATGCCCTTGATGTTTTCGCCGCAACTTTTCCGGCCGGAACCTTGAGTGGCGCACCAAAAATACGCGCCATGGAAATTATTGAAGAAATGGAGCCGGTGCGTCGTGAAATCTATGGCGGGGCCGTCGGCTATATTTCTTTTGATGGCAATATGGACCTGGCTATTGCTATCAGAACTCTGGTTGCTCATCAGAATCGAATTCACCTTCAGGCTGGTGCCGGGATTGTTGCTGACTCGGACCCTGCTACTGAGTACGAAGAAACTGTTCATAAGGCGATGGGTGTCAAGCTGGCCATCGAACTGGCACGTCAGGGGTTAGACTGAAATGCTGTTGATGATTGATAACTACGACTCGTTTACTTATAACCTGGTGCAATATTTGCGCGAACTGGGTGAAGAGGTCGTCGTTTACCGTAACGACAAAATTACTTTGGCTGAGATTGCTGAGATGAGACCAGAACGTCTGGTTGTCTCTCCTGGTCCATGTACACCTAATGAAGCAGGGATATCTGTCTCGGTGATCAAACATTTTGCTGGTCAAATACCAGTCCTGGGCGTCTGTCTTGGACATCAGTCAATTGCTCAGGCTTATGGCGGCAAAATAGTCCGAGCCGAACGTCTGATGCATGGCAAAACCAGTCCTGTTTTTCACGATGGCCGTGAGCTCTTCGCCGGGCTTCCAGCCCCCTTTGCTGGGACCCGATACCATTCCCTCCTGGTCGAACGGAGCTCTCTGCCTGAATGTCTCGAGATCACAGCATGGACCGAGGAAGGCGAGATCATGGGTATGCGTCATCGTGAATTGCCGGTCTGGGGCATGCAGTTTCATCCCGAGTCGATTCTGACTGTGACTGGCATGGATATGCTGAAAAACTTTCTGGAGATGACGTCTTAATCGGTACGAGTAACGCGGGACTGAGGAACGTAAGAATCACAAGCGATAAGCCGTCCCGGAGGAAAAGATGATCAAGGCAGCAATTAGTAAAATTGTTCTTCATCAGAATCTTGCAGAAGCTGAAATGATTGAAGTCATGAACCAGATTATGGGTGGCGAAGCAACTCCGGCACAGGTCGGATCCTTCATTACGGCACTACGCATGAAGGGTGAGACCATAGAAGAGATTACCGGCGCTGCCAGAGTTATGCGCGATCATGCTACGCCTATTCGCGTGGGCAAGGCGCTTGGTATTGATCGTGAAGAGATTAACCTTGATCGGGAAACAATTCTGGACACCTGTGGCACGGGTGGTAGCGGCACGAAAAGCTTCAATATCTCCACCACCGTTGCTTTTGTTGTCTCTGCCTGTGGCGTCAAGGTCGCCAAACACGGCAACCGCAGTATTTCGTCAGCATGTGGCAGTGCCGACGTTCTGGAGGCGCTGGGTGTCAATTTGAATGTGACCCCGCAGCAGGTTGAGACTTGTATAAATGAGATTGGCATTGGTTTTCTCTTCGCTCCTGCTCTGCACGGTGCAATGAAACATGCAATCGGCCCTCGCCGGGAAATCGGCATTCGTACAATCTTTAATATCCTCGGACCTTTGACCAACCCCGCCGGTGCTGACCGACAGGTGCTTGGTGTTTATGATGAAAGTCTGGTTGAAGTTCTGGCCCAGGTTCTGGTTAAACTTGGCTGTCGACGTGGTTTTGTCGTTCATGGCATGGATGGCATGGATGAGGTTACCCTGACCGGGCCGACACGTGTCGGTGAAATTCGCGATGGAGCAGTGACCCTGTCGACGATTGAACCGGAGGACTTTGGTTTGCGTCGTTGCACCCTGACTGATCTACAAGGAGGAGATGCCACAGCGAATGCCGCGATTGTCAAAGATATTCTGAGTGGCAACCTTGGCCCGAAGCGGGAGGTCGTCTTGTTGAATGCCGCCTATGCTCTGGTTGCTGTTGGCCTGGCCAAGAATGTTGACGCTGGTCTAGTAAGAGCGCGTGGTGTGATTGATGATGGCCTGGCTATGGCCAAGCTAGAGGGCCTGGTTGCCCTGACAAATGCCTGAATAGATTACTTCTTTCTTCATCGTCTCTAAATGGTCATTATTCTATGATTCTCGATAAAATTGCTGAGCATAAGCGCCAGGAAGTCATTCAGGCTAAGAGCCGTCGCTCACTCGCGTCCTTGCAGAGTGGCGTTGGTGACCTCGAAGACCAACCGAGAGGCTTCTTGCGGGCTTTGCACACAACTGTTGACTCGGGATGGACGGCCGTGATCGCAGAAGTAAAAAAAGGTTCTCCCAGTAAAGGTGTGATTCGCGAAGATTTTGATCCCCTGGAAATCGCAGAAACCTACCAGGATAACGGTGCCACCTGCTTGTCAGTGTTGACCGACGAACAGTTTTTCATGGGGCACCTGAGCTATCTCGGCAAGATCAGGGAGGTTGTCAACCTGCCGTTGTTGCGCAAGGATTTTATCTGCGATCCTTATCAGATTTACGAAGCACGGGTCGCCGGTGCCGATGCTATCTTGTTGATTGCTGCCATGCTTGATGCTGGACAGCTGACAGAGTACAATGCGCTGGCCGCAGAACTCCAGCTCGATGTGTTGCTTGAAGTTCATGACGAACCAGAACTGGAATTGGCCCTGACAACTGGCTGTGAATTGATTGGCATCAACAATCGCAATTTGCAGACCTTTGCTACTGACCTGGCGGTAACGGAGCGATTGCTACCATTGATTCCTGACAGTCATTTTGTCGTTGCCGAAAGTGGTATCGCCTGTCGCGCTGATATCTTGCGTTTGCAACGGGCCGGGGCCAAAGGCTTCCTGGTTGGAGAATCACTGATGCGCGAGGATGATATCGGTGCCAAACTGCGTGAGTTGCAGGGCAACAATTAATCTATAAGTCACTTTATCCATAACAACTAACGTCAAGGAGATGTCTCATGCAGACTAAAATTCTTCTCAACGAAGACCAGCTTCCCAAGCAATGGTATAATATTATCCCGGACATGCCCGGTGAGATGGCCCCGGTTATCCACCCAGGGACCTTTCAGCCGGTCACTCCTGACGATCTTCTGCCACTATTCCCAATGGCGCTCATTGAGCAGGAGATGTCTCCAAATCGCTGGATCGATATTCCTCAGGAGGTCCTGGAAGTTTTCAAGTTGTGGCGGCCATCGCCGATGTTTCGAGCTCATCAGCTGGAGAAAGCTCTCGGTACTCCAGCGAAAATTTACTACAAGTATGAAGGCGTTTCTCCGGCGGGCTCACATAAGCCGAACACTGCCGTACCGCAAGCTTATTACAACAAAATGGCTGGTACCAAGCGGATTGCATCGGAAACCGGCGCCGGGCAGTGGGGCTCCTCCATCGCCATGGCTTGTCAGCACTTTGGCCTCGAATGTACGGTTTATATGGTCAAGGTCTCTTACGGGCAGAAGCCTTATCGTAAAAGCATGATGCAACTGTGGGGCGCAGAAGTCTTTCCTTCTCCGTCAGATAAGACCAATGCTGGCCGGGAGATTCTTGCGAGGGATCCGGACAATCAGGGCTCTCTGGGAATCGCCATTAGTGAAGCTGTTGAAGATGCCGCGACTCATGAAGATACTCGCTACTCGCTCGGTAGCGTACTGAATCACGTCTGTATGCATCAGACGATTATTGGTCTCGAAGCCAAGGAGCAGCTCAAAATCGTTGGCGACTATCCTGAT
>JAJRRB010000095.1 GCA_024279915.1 Deltaproteobacteria bacterium | reverse complement strand
TGCAGATCGATACCGCAATAATAATCGTGCTGTTTGTTGTAGAATCTCATGGTGTAGGCTCCTTTTCTTTGAGGTTTGTTGTCTACTCAAAGGATACCGGATGGTCCGGTATCTGGGAGGGGGCCTGCACTAGTATCAAATAGCAAAAGGGGACCAAGATTATTTGGTCCCCTTTTGCTGTTAAAGGAACAATTATTTCTCAACCCTGGGCCTTCAAAAAGAACCAGCTGCCGACTAACGCCATCAACAAATTAGCCGCCCAGGCAGCGATCAGTGGCGGCAGAACGGCAATGGCCCCAAAGACAGCGAAAACGGCATACAAGATAAAGTAAATGACAAAGATGGCCAGGCTTATGACAATGCCAAGAGAGAAGCTGGCACTACGACCACGTTGCAGAGAAAAAGGGATGCCGATCAGGACCATAATGATTGGGATGGCTGCTTTAGCAAATCGCACATGTGTTTCCACTTGATACGCTTTTGGATCATACCCCTCGTTTTGCAACTTTGCTGTTAAGTGAACCAGGTCGTTGATGGTCAAATCTTCTGGTCGGTCTAAGATTTGTAGCATTTCGGACGGTTGTCGTTTGACATCAAAAAGAAGTGCCGTTTTCTGACCAAAAGATGCAATGGCCCTGGTCTCAGGAATGAAGTCCCAAATGACCGCGTTCTTGAGCAGCCACTGGCCATTCTCTATATGTTCTGCCTTTTCCGCTTGAATGCGCTTAACCGGCATAAAGTTGTCGTTGAATTCTACAATCGTAAGCCCAAGAATGACACCTTTCGCTGGGAACGCATGGGTAATGCTGATAATCCTGTTGCCGTCGCGAAGATAAAGGTCTTTGCTTGATGCTTCCTGTGAACCTCTCCCCTTGATTTCAGTGCGTTTAATATAATTTGATTCACGAGATGACCAGGGAACCAACCAGAGGTTTGCAATGATGACAATAAATGCAAGTAGCAGGCTGCCAAGAAAAAGAGGACGGCTGATGCGGCTGAGGCTCACTCCGCCACAAAACATGGCAGTCAACTGATTTGACCGGGAAAAACTGCCGATGGTTGCCAAGGTGGCAAGCAGTACACCCATTGGCAAGGTGTTGGTGATGATGACTGGCAGGAGGTATAACGGATAGAGCAGATAGTATTTTAACTCAGCATGATGCTCTATAAAGTCGTCGACGGTCTCTAAAAACTCAACCAGGCCGTAGAGCGACACCAGAACCATGAGAACAAGGGCCAGATTCCTGATGAAAGTATTCAGGATGTAACGGTCAAGAGTCGACATTTTTACTGGCTCGTTTCTGCAGAGTGAGTAGCATCTGGTCAACCCATGTGGCGAGAATGTTGGGCTTCTCAAGTGAAGATTGATGGAGGAAGAAAACCCCTATTACTCCCAGCAGGAGATGAGTGGTCCAGAAGGTTAGCCAAGGTGAAACAGATGCATCCTTGGTTAGAGTAAGAGCTGTAGACAACATAAAATAGTAGCCGAGGAAAATAACCAGGCCCATGATAAAACCACCGCTGCGACCGGAACGGTGTGATTGCATGCTGAAGGGCAGACCGAAGAGTACAAAGAGGAGTGGGGCAAGTGGCGAGACAAGTCGTAAGTGGAGCTCGGCCTGCAGTTCCCTTATTTTCTCAGGGTTTACACCGTTCGAAATGTTACTCCAGAGTTTTGCGGTTGAGAGCTCTTTGGGCTTTAAACGGCTACGTTTTCTTGGCTCTCTCATCGCTGAGATTTCTGGTTGAATATCGTAATTGCGAAAATGAATCAGCTGGTAGTTGTCGATAGATTCGGTTTGCTGACGGTGGACAACGCCATCTTGCAGGCGAATCGTCACAGTTTCCTCTTTGTCGTTGGTGAGAATGCTGCCACTGTCGGCAAAAACCCAGGATGTTGACTCCGGTTTCTTCTCAACAATAAAGAGTCCGTGCATCTGGTTCGTTTGTTTATCTATCTCATTAGCATAGAGCACCAGATCATTAAACTGGCTCATGAAGACTCGTGGTTGCAGGCCAATGGCCACTTTCTGGCGCACAATTTCAAAGCTTTTGGTCGCAAAGGCACGGTAGCCCCAAGGTTTGACCCAGATGTTGGTTGCGCCAGTTAATAAAGCAAAAATGACAGCCAGGGCAAAGACTGGAATGGCAATCCTCGCAAGGCCGAATCCAGCCGATTTGAGCGCTACAATTTCGCTATCGGCAGACATCCGGCCCAAACCGATCATGATGCCCATGATAAAAGCAAGGGGCAGTGAGATAGAGAAAAAAGTTGGCAGGAGGGTGGCAAGCAGAATCAGGATGTCCCAAAGTGAAACACCTTCATTGATGATCAAGCTGACAAGCTTAAAGGCTCGTCCCAACACCATGACCATAGTGAAGATCGCGAGGCAAAGAAGGGTCGGCGAAAGGATCTCCCTGATAATATAGCGATTTATTTGAGTCCCAGACATAATCCCGCATAGTAGTACAGTCACAAAGGGGTTGTAAACGTTGTTCGTGCTTAAAAAACTCTTGCGCTGAGCATTCTCACATGTTATATGGATGAGCTGTTCAATACACACGCCTTCTGACCCGAATCGGGTGCCTGACATGGTGTCAGGTCGGTTGCTGGGGATGATGGGGGCGGCGGAAAAAAACCTAATTATTAAGGAGCTCGACATGTCACAAATCACCATGAAGCAATTGTTGGAAGCAGGCGTTCATTTCGGTCACCAGACCCGTCGTTGGAATCCCAAGATGAAGCCTTATATTTTTGGAGCTCGCAACGGCATCTATATTATCGACCTGCAAAAAACAGTTCGTTACTTCAGGACTGCTTATAGCTTTATTCGCGACATCACCAAAAATGGCGACAAAATTCTTTTTGTAGGGACCAAGAAACAGGCTCAAGATTCCATTATGGAGGAGGCTATTCGGGCTGGCCAGTACTATGTCAATAACCGCTGGCTGGGTGGGATGCTTACCAACTTTTCCACCATCAAGCGCAGTATTGATCGCCTCAAGAAGATTGAGGTCATGTCTGAAGATGGTACTTATGAACTGTTGATCAAGAAGGAAGTCCTGCAGCTTGACCGTGAAAAAGCTAAGCTGGAAAAGAGTCTCGGTGGCATCAAAAACATGACTCGCTTGCCAGCAGCTGTCTTTATTGTTGACCCTAACAAGGAAGAGATCGCCGTCAAGGAAGCCCGTAAGCTTGGGATTCCGGTGGTGGCTGTCGTCGATACTAACTGTGACCCTGATGGCATTGATTACATTATCCCTGGCAATGACGATGCGATCCGCGCACTTCGCCTTTTCTCCTCTAAGATGGCCGAAGCCTGTCTTGAGGGTATTGCTGCTCGTGAGGAAAAACTGCGCAACGATGCCGAGGGCGCCGATCAGGAAGAAAAGGCTGTAGAGGTTAAGCCGGTTGTTGAAGAAGGCCCTGAAACGATTGTCATCGAGAAGAAGGCTGTAGAAGCTCCTGCTGAGACTCCGGCCGAAAAAACTGCCGAAAAAACTGTCGAGAAAGCTGCTGAGACTCCGGTCGAAAAAACTGTCGAGAAAGCTGCCGAGCCAGATACACCGACTGAAGCTTAAACCGTAAATATTAATCGATAAGATAAAGGCGGTCTGCATAGCAGCCGCCTTTTTACCAGACAACTACTCAACTCTCTGTGAGTTTAGTAGGCTAGAGGAGGTTTTACCGTGGCAACGATTACAGCAAAAATGGTAGGTGAACTGCGCGCCAAGACCGGCGCCGGGATGATGGATTGCAAAAAAGCCCTGACTGAGTCTGAGGGTGACGTGGAGCAAGCCATTGATCTGCTGCGTAAAAAAGGTCTTTCAGCGGCAGCCAAGAAATCTGGCCGAATAGCGGCAGAAGGGATGATTGCCGCAGTTGGTAATGACAACAGTGGCTCTCTGGTGGAAGTCAACTCCGAGACTGACTTTGTGGCCAAGAATGATGCTTTCCAAAGTTTTGCCAAAGGTGTTGCAGAGGTTGTCCTGAATCAGAAACCAGCTGATGTCGATGCTCTTAAAGGACTTGATTTCCCAAGTAGTGGTCGTAGTGTTGGCGATGAGTTGAATCATCAGATTTCGACCATCGGCGAGAATATGAATATTCGTCGTTTTGCACGTCTTGAGAGTAACTCGGGTACGACAGCTTCTTACATCCATGGTGCTGGGAAAATTGGTGTCCTGGTCCAACTGGATTCTGACAAGGCTGACAATCCAAAGGTGGCTGAGACCGCACGCATGCTGGCAATGCATGTGGCCGCTGCCAGCCCTCAGTACCTGTGTCGCAACGATGTTCCTGCCGATATTGTTGATCGCGAGAAAGGCATCATGCGTGCCAAGGCTATTGAGAGCGGTAAACCTGAAAATATTGTCGACAAAATCATTGAAGGGCAGATCAACAAGTTCTTTGGTGAATCCTGTCTTCTTGAGCAAGTCTATGTGATTGATACTGACCACAAAATTGGTAAGGTCGTAGAGGCATTAGCCAAGGAGATCGGTGGTCAAGTGACTCTCGTTGCATACTCCCGTTTCCAGCTCGGTGAAGGAATCGAGAAGAAGGAAGATGATTTTGCGGCTGAAGTCGCCTCGATGACCAAGTAATTATTGCCTTCAACCACCGGAGAGACCATGGCACAAGAACCTTGTTATAAGCGTATATTGCTCAAGCTCAGTGGCGAAGCTCTGGCCGGTCAGCAAGGCTATGGTATCGATCCGGACATTATTATTGGAATCGCCAGAGAAATCCGCGAGGTTGCTGATCTTGGCCTGGAGATTGCCATCGTTATCGGTGGTGGTAACATCTTCCGTGGTCTTGCTGCTTCGTCAGCGGGTATGGATCGTGCCAGTGCCGATTACATGGGTATGTTGGCAACCATGATGAACAGTCTCGCTCTTCAAGATGCCCTGGAAAAAGCTGGTGTTAATACGAGAGTACAGTCGGCTATTGAGATGCAGGAAATTGCTGAGCCTTATATCCGTCGCAGAGCTGTACGTCACCTTGAAAAAGGGCGTGTGGTTATTTTCGGTGCTGGTACCGGCAACCCGTTTTTTACCACTGATACAGCTGCAAGCTTGCGTGCTATCGAAATAGGTGCCGAGATCATCCTCAAGGCAACCAAGGTTGACGGCGTGTACAATGCCGACCCCAACAAAGATAAAAATGCGGTCAAATATGATCAGTTGACTTACCTGGATGTGCTCAAACAGGGTCTAAAGGTTATGGATTCTACGGCTATATCCCTTTGTATGGATAATAACTTGCCGATTCTTGTATTTGATCTGACCAGCACCGGCAACATTAAAAGAGTTGTTTGCGGCGAGCAGATCGGAACCCTTGTCACAGGAGAATGATGCCATGATTGCTGATGTCAAATCTAAGACCAGTGCTGGGATGACCAAAGCCCTGGAATCGTTCAAGCGCGACCTGAGCAAAGTTCGCACCGGACGCGCCTCACTTGCTCTACTCGATGATGTACGGGTTGATTACTACGGCACACCGACACCGCTTAATCAGGTCGCTGCACTGGCTGTTCCTGAGCCTCGTCTGATTACAATTCAGCCGTGGGAGAAGAACCTGGCGGGTGAGATTGAAAAGCCATTCTCAAGGCAGATCTCGGCTTGAACCCATCTTCTGATGGTCAGTTGATTCGTTTGGCCTTCCCGCCGTTGACTGAAGAACGTCGTAAAGAGATGGTCAAGCAAGTGAAGCGTCTTGGGGAAGAAGCCAAAATTGCGGTTCGTAATGTGCGCCGTGAAGGCAATGACGCCTTGAAAAAGTTTGAGAAGGATAAGGAAATCACCGAAGATGATTTGAAGCGTGGTGAGAAGGAAGTCCAGGATGTGACTGACGACTATGTTGCGCTAGTTGATAAAGTGATCGCGGAAAAAGAAAAAGATCTGATGGAGATATGATCTCTCTTTTCTTGCCAGGTCAATGTAACCGTTCATTGAAATCAAGGGGCGCCTTAATGGGCGCCTTTTTTTGTTGGTGGGTGCCTAATCTCTTTGTTGCTCAATTTGTTATGTCTATGATATTTTAACAAGTTCTTATTCCTTCTTCCATGGACCTCTTGTTTATGCAAATACCAACACATCTTGCAATTATTATGGATGGCAATGGTCGTTGGGCTGAACAGCGCCGTCTCCCACGTATCCTGGGCCATCGTAAAGGTGTGGAATCTGTCCAGAACATTGTAAGTGAATGTTTGGATTTGGGTATTCGTTATTTGACTCTCTATGCATTCAGTTCTGAAAACTGGATGCGCCCTCAAGAAGAGGTTGAGGCTCTGATGACATTGCTCGGTACCTTTTTGAAAAAGGAATTGAGCCAGTTGCAAAAAATGGGCATTCGTCTTATGGCGGTTGGAGAGTTGGATCGACTGCCAAAATCTATCAGTGAGATCCTTAAAGACAGCATAAAGAAAACCGCCGATAACGACCGTATGGTTTTGAATCTGGCGCTCTCTTATGGCTCACGCGACGAATTAACCCGGGCCATGCGGACGCTTGGTCGTGAGATTGCCAAAGGCACATTGCAGGCTGACGATCTTACCGAAGCGGATATTGAGGCGGCACTCGATACCCACAGTATCCCTGACCCGGATCTGTTGATCAGAACCAGCGGAGAAATGCGTATCAGTAACTTTCTGCTCTGGCAGACAGCCTATACGGAGCTTTACTTTACAGAAACACTTTGGCCGGATTTCTCTCGTGAGCAGTTGCTGCTGGCGATTGAAGAATACAGCCGCCGTCAGCGGCGTTTCGGTCTCACCGGTGCACAGTTGCGTGAGAGTAAAGTTGATGGATGGGAGGGGCGTCATTAAACAACGAATTATTACAGCACTGATTGCTCTCCCATTATTGATTTTATGCGTTCTCTACTCCAGCCAAGGATTGTTTGCGGGTCTTATCTTCATTGTCAGTGCTTTAGCTCTGCATGAATTTTACCGGATGGCACTGCCAGAAACGCGGCGCCTGGAAGGGTCTCTTGCTGTTGCCGCTGGTATGTTCTGCTCTGTTGGTCTGGTCTACGCTACCAGCACTCCTGCTCTTCTGTTGAGTATTGTTCTGCCATGTCTCTTCCTTGCCTTGGTTTACCTCTTCCGCTTTCAAGATATGCAGACCGTAAGTCGTGACCTGTCGGTCAGTCTTCTTGGCCTGTTGTATATCCCGCTACTATTGTCTCACGCCGTTCTTCTGCGTGCTTTGCCTGCAGGCCGTGACTGGATCTTTCTCGTCCTGTTTGTGGTGATGGCTAGTGACACTTTGGCATATTTCATTGGTAGGAAGTGTGGACGGCATCGTCTATATGAAGCCGTCAGCCCGAAAAAAACTATTGAGGGTTCTCTTGGCGGCCTTGCTGGTGGTGTGCTTGGTGCAACGATCTGCAAAATCTGGTTTTTTGCTGAGTTGAGTAGTGTAGATGTCATTTTTGTTGGTATTGGCGTCGGGTCCTTCAGCCAGCTCGGCGACCTGGTTGAATCCTTGCTGAAACGAAGCTTTGGTGTGAAAGACTCCGGAACACTTATACCCGGGCATGGCGGCATCCTCGATCGTCTCGACAGCCTGCTTTTCGCTTTCCCGATAACATATTACTACGCCGTGTGGATGTTTGCATGAAACGATTAGCTATCCTTGGCTCCACTGGTTCTATTGGAGTGAGCACCCTGGAGATTGTTGCGGAGCATCCGGGTAGTTTTCGGGTTGTTGCCCTGACAGCCGGGCGTAACCTGGCCTTACTCGAAGAGCAAATTGCTCGCTTTCTGCCAGAAATTGTTGCTGTACCGGACCAGAAAAATGCTCAGCGTCTGCAGGAACGTATCGGTGCCAATGGCCCTCGTGTTCTCTATGGGACCGCTGGTTTGATTGCATGTGCAGTCGAATCACCTGCTGACATGGTTGTTTCGGCTATCGTAGGTGCCGCCGGTTTAGAACCGACTCTCGCCGCTATTGAAGCGGGCAGGGATGTTGCTCTTGCCAACAAGGAGACCCTTGTTATCGCCGGTGAGTTGGTGATGGCTGCTGTTGTCAAATCGGGTTGCCGCCTTTTCCCGGTCGATAGCGAGCACTCTGCAATTTTTCAGTCGCTCGAAGGTCACCGTAAAAGCGATGTGCGACGTCTGATTCTGACAGCTTCTGGCGGTCCGTTTCGCAATTGGTCGCTCGATGACTTGCAGGAAGTGACTCCGCAAGATGCTTTGGCTCACCCTAACTGGACCATGGGTAGAAAGATCACAATCGATTCAGCGACGATGATGAACAAAGGGCTTGAGGTCATTGAAGCGCACTGGCTTTTTGATGTTCCGGTTGATAATATTGCCGTTCATATCCACCCAGAGAGTATTATCCATTCCATGGTGGAGTATGTGGATGGTGCGCTCATTGCTCAACTCGGAATCCCGGATATGAAAACGCCGATTGCCTACGCCTTGACCTATCCAGAGAGGCTGGCTTTAGACTTGCCAGCCCTTGATCTCTGCCGCCTCAGCCAATTGAACTTTGCCGTGCCTGACAGTCAATGCTTCCCCTGTCTTGATCTTGCCTATGATGCTATCCGACGTGGAGGGACGACCCCTGCTGTATTGAATGCAGCAAACGAACTTGCTGTGGAAGCGTTCCTGCAGGAAAAGATTGCTTTTCTTGATATCCCCAGGATTATCGGTAAGGTTGTGGCAGAACATTCTAACAGTACGGCATCCAGCCTGGAGCTAATTCTTGCTGCTGATGCATGGGCACGCCAGATGGCCCAGAACGTTATTCATGAAATCCAAGGAGTATCTTACGCGTGATCACTATTGTTGCTGGCATTATCATGCTGGGCATTCTGGTCTTTGTCCATGAACTCGGACATTTTTGTGTTGCCAAGTTGTGCGGTGTCAAAGTCCTCAAGTTTTCACTTGGTTTTGGTCCACGCCTGATCAGCCATAAGCGTGGCGAAACGGAGTATATGATCTGCGCCATTCCACTTGGTGGCTATGTTCAAATGCTTGGTGAGGGAGGTGGCGAGCAGGGCGAAGATGCCGAGATCGACCCCGACGAAGAAGAGCGCTCGTTTGCCAAAAAGTCTATCCCACGTCGTATGGCAATAGTCGCGGCTGGCCCAATTATGAATCTTATCCTACCATTCATGATTTTGCCAGTGGCCTACATGGTTGGTATTAATCTTCCTGCTTATCTGGACGAACCGGTTTGTGTTAGTTATGTCATCCCTGGATCAGAGGCCGCCGAAGCTGGTTTCCGTAGTGGTGATTGTATTCTCAAAATCAGTGGGATGGATGTTGCCACATGGACAGATACCGGTCCGGCTTTGGTGAATAGTGCCGGTGAACCGATTGTTTTCACTCTGGATCGTGATGATGGCGTAGCAGATCTGATCGTTGATCCTGAAAACGGTGCATTAGAAGGACTACAGTCGATCGGTCTGCTGCCGGGCCAGGATGCTGTCATCGGAGGCCTGGCGCCAGAAATGCCCGCGGTCGAAGCTGGCCTTAATGAAGGTGACAGGATTATCTCTATTGGAGAACGTAAGATTGTTTCGTGGTATGAACTCAAGGACGCCATTCAGGATGTTGGTGGGAAACCAGTGCCTGTTGTTATTGAGCGTAATATGCAGCAACTCACTATTGAACTTACGCCGAGAAAGGTGGACGGCAACGATGATTACCTGATTGGTGTCGCTCCACATCATGAGACCATATTCAAACGTTTCCCTTTTGGCGAGGCGGTTGTGGCTGGTGCTGAGCGTACCGTTGATTTGATCGAGCTGACCCTGATATTCATACAGAAGCTGTTTGCCGGACACGTTTCATCCAGCAATATTGGCGGGCCAATCACTGTCGTCCAGATAGCCGGTCAGGCTGCACAGACCGATATCTCCAGTGTCTTAAGTATTCTGGCTTTTCTGAGTATTCAGTTGGGTATCCTCAATCTTCTGCCGATCCCGATTCTGGATGGGGGACATCTGTTCTTCTACACCTTGGAGTTGGTCTTTCGCCGTCCGCTCTCCCTGCGGGCCCGCGAGTGGGCACAGCAGATCGGTCTGATTCTGTTGGTGCTGCTGATGGGGCTGGCTTTCTATAACGATATTGTTCGTATGCTTGGAAGTTAACGTGTCACCAATTCTTCTGACAATCCAAACAGCTGCCCCCTCTGGCAGTCTGGCCATCTCTGATGGCGAACGTTTGCTGGCTGAAATTAATCTGGATGTTCGCAGCACACCAACGGAATGGCTGCTGCAATCGATCGAAGATCTGCTTGCCAGGGCGGCCCTTGCCAAGAATGATCTGGATGCGATTGGCGTGGTAAGAGGCCCTGGTTCTTTCACCGGTCTGCGCGTTGGGCTGGCGACGGCCAAAGGATTGGCGCTGGCAGCCAACTGCCCGCTGCTCGGGATCTCATCCTTACAGTGTCTCGCTATGCAACTACCCTTCACGAGCTTACCTGTCTGTGTCATGTTGGATGCCCGCAAGCAGGAAGTCTATACTGCTCTCTTTCGTTGGGAGTCTGGCTATCCGCACTCTGTTGCTGAAGAGCGAGTGATTAAGCCAGAAAAACTATTGGATGATCTCACCGCTGAAACTTTGTTCGTGGGTAACGGAGCCATGGTTTATAGGTCATTGATTGTAAGGCAACTAGCGGAACGAGCACATTTTGCCCCAGCTTTTTTAAACTTGCCAAGAGCCGGTGCTGCTGCTGCTTTGGCGTTGCGTGAATGGCAATCAGGGCGAACTTTTTCAGCTGATGAGTTGATGCCGATGTATCTGCGACCGTCAGAAGCAGAATTAAATTTTGCAATGAAGAAAAAATAAGGGAATTCTTGGTGACAACCCTGTCTCGCCTTCGTTATTTTTTATAGACAACTCATTCTTTCCATCCTTTAAGTTCAGGAGGTGCCCATGGTAGAGACGGACCAGGACTTGATCCAACGTTTGAGTGAAGAAAATCCCCGCTTCCGCAAGTTGCATGAAGAACACATACTTTTCGAGAAAAAACTGCAAGAATATGAAGAGATGACCTATCTTTCAGAAGAAACAGATCTAGAGCGTAAAAAAATCCAGAAGTTAAAGTTGGCAGGAAAAGATGAGATGGAGTCGATTCTTAAAAATCTCCGTTAATCGTTGAGATGATAAAGAGACAAACAGGGGCCGGAGATATTTCGGCCCTTGTTGTTTGTTAATCTCCTGTTGTTTTTTTAGCCGGGCCTCTTTTGTTCATTCTGGCATAAGAGTGACCCGATTTTTTTTGCCCTTTACCTGTAAGGGGTTCCACGGGTATAAAGATCGTTACGCAAAAGGCTTAATCAAACAGAGTTTTTTTATAGGAGAACCGAAAAAAATGACCCAGAAACGCAGTAGTTCAATCACCCAGGGATTTGAACGTACACCACACCGCGCACTGTTAAAAGGAACCGGTGTTCCACAAAGCCAGATGGACAAACCTTTTATCGGAATTGCCTCTTCCTTTACCGACCTGATCCCAGGCCACACCGGTATGCGTGATCTGGAGCGTTTCATTGAAAAAGGTGTTCATACCGGTGGCGGACATTCTTTTATTTTTGGTATCCCTGGTGTCTGTGACGGTATTGCCATGGGGCATCGTGGCATGCATTACTCGTTGCCAACCCGTGAGTTGATTGCTGACATGGTCGAGTCGGTTGCTGAGGCACATCGCCTTGACGGCCTCGTACTCTTGACCAACTGCGACAAAATTACTCCGGGTATGCTGATGGCTGCTGCCCGTCTCGACATTCCCTGTATTGTCGTGACAGCCGGGCCAATGATGACCGGTTCAGGCGGCGATGGGCGTAAGTTCTCTTTTGTGACTGATACCTTCGAGGCCATGGGTAAGTATAAAGCCGGTGTTATGGATGAGCAGGAGTTGATGGTTTGTGAGGACAAAGCTTGTCCGACAGCCGGTTCTTGCCAAGGACTCTTTACCGCCAACACTATGGCGATACTAACGGAAACTCTTGGTATGAGTCTGGTGGGTTGCGGGACGGCACTGGCGGTTTCCTCGTTGAAACGTCGCATTGCTTTTGCCAGTGGCGAGCGGATTGTTGACCTGGTTCGCGAGCAGATTACTCCTCGACAGATCATGACCCGGGCCGCTTTTGAAAATGCCATTCGGGTTGATCTTGCCCTTGGAGGGTCCAGCAATACTGTGCTGCACCTTTTGACGATTGCTCATGAAGCTGGGGTTGAACTGCCCTTGGAAGACTTCGACCGGCTTGGTCGTGAAACACCGCAGCTTGCCTCTATGAATCCGGGCGGTAAACATTTTATGGAAGACCTTGATACGGCAGGCGGCGTTCCGGGAGTTCTTTACCAGTTGCGTGATATGATCAATGACAACCCAACATTGACCGGCCCTTCGGTCAAAGAGATCATCGCCAGCGTTGCTGCCGTGGATGAGGAAGTGATTCATCCGGTATCTAACCCTGTTCGCGCTGAAGGCGGCCTGGCTGTTCTTTACGGTAACCTTGCTCCGCTGGGCTCTGTGGTTAAACAATCTGGCGTTTCTGAAAAGATGATGACCTTCGAAGGTCGCGCCCGTTGCTTTGATTCGGAAGAGGGTGCCATGGAAGCACTTATGGGCGGGCAGGTGGTTGCTGGCGATCTGGTGGTGATTCGTTACGAGGGCCCTAAAGGTGGCCCAGGAATGCGGGAGATGCTTGCCCCGACTGCGACTCTGATGGGTCTCGGTCTGGGCGACAGTGTCGCTCTGATCACCGATGGTCGTTTCTCCGGTGGTACGCGAGGCCCCTGTGTCGGGCATATTTCTCCCGAGGCTGCCGAAGGTGGTCCTATTGCCCTGGTTGAAGATGGTGACATGATTCGACTCGATATCCCGAATCGCAAGTTGGAACTGTTGGTTGATGATGAAGAGCTTGCTCGCCGCAAGGTAACCTGGGAGGCTCCTGAACCAAAAATCAAGACTGGCTGGCTGGCTCGTTATGCTAAGGTTGTGACCTCGGCTAACACTGGTGCCGTTTGCGTAGCGTAGGGCAACTCAAAAAATATAATTCGGATTGCAGACTGTAATCCTGTTGAAGGAGACAAAATAGTGAAATTAACTGGTTCAAAAATTCTTCTGGAGAGCCTGCTCCTGGAAGGTGTGGAAACTATTTTTGGCTATCCCGGTGGTACGGTCATTAACATTTACGATGATCTCATGGGGTCTTCTCTCAAACACATTCTGACGCGCCATGAACAGGCCGCTGTGCACGCTGCTGACGGCTATGCCCGTGCAACCGGCAAGGTCGGCGTTGCCATTGCAACCAGTGGTCCCGGTGCAACCAATACAATTACCGGGATTGCAAATGCTTACATGGATTCAATTCCGATGGTTATCATTACCGGACAAGTGCCGACAGGACTGATTGGTAATGATGCATTCCAGGAAGCTGATCTTGTTGGTATCACCCGACCAATCACCAAACATAATTACCTGGTTAAGGACGTCAAGGATCTGGCTCGAATCATCAAACAGGCCTTCTATATTGCCCGGACCGGTCGCCCCGGCCCTGTTGTGGTTGACCTGCCCAAGGATGTTCAGATGGCCACGACTAAATTCGAATATCCTGACAAGGTTGAACTGCGTGGTTACAAACCGACCTTCAGCGGCAATGTGCGCATGATTGAAAAAGCCGTCAAAATGATGCTGTCGGCGAAGAAGCCCGTGCTCTATGTCGGTGGTGGTGCAACTCTGACCGATGCTCATGCTGAATTGATGGAGCTCGCAGAAAAGCTCAAAGCTCCAGTCACAACGACTCTGATGGGGATGGCCAGCTTTCCAACGTGCCACCCTCTCTCTCTGGGAATGCTCGGTATGCACGGCACCTATTATGCCAACATGGCTGTGACCAACTCCGACTTGCTGGTTGCTCTTGGTGCCCGCTTTGACGATCGAGTTACGGGCAAAATTGACACCTTTGCTCCTCACGCCAAGATCATCCATGTTGATGTCGATCCCACTTCTATCAAGAAAAATGTTCGGGTTGACCTGCCGATTGTTGGTGACCTGCGCGATGTTCTGATAAAGATGAATAAGAAGCTTGATGGTCTGAAGGATGATGTTGCGAACGCGAATCAGGCTCATCAACCATGGCTTAAGGAAATTGCTGCTTGGCGCAAAGAACACCCGATGTCATATAAACTGTCGAAAACGGAGATCAAACCACAATTTGTGATTGAGAAGTTACGTGAGCTGTCCAACGATGACGCGATTGTGACTACGGAAGTTGGCCAGCACCAGATGTGGGCAGCGCAGTTCTTTGAATTCACTCAGCCCCGCACTTTCCTTACTTCAGGTGGGTTAGGCACTATGGGCTACGGATTGCCCGCGGCACTTGGTGCACAGGTGGCGTTTCCTGATCGTCAGGTTATTGATATCTCTGGAGATGGTTCTTTTCAGATGAACTCTCAGGAACTGGCGACTCTGGTTCAATATAGACTGCCGGTAAAGATTGCTATT
>JAJRRB010000014.1 GCA_024279915.1 Deltaproteobacteria bacterium | reverse complement strand
GTGACAAGCTCTACGAAATCAAAACGTCAGAATTTACAATTGATAACCCTATGTATGTTTCAAGTAATAAAGTTAATTGGGTAATAATGCCTTGGGGGCCGACGTACGCAGAATGTAAACAATAATGTCCTATAAACCACGTTCCTGAAACGCAAAACCGGGTGTGTCAGGACCGGGGTTTTTAGGACTATAATAATTTCGTCCATTACCAATATTTTATTCAGAGTGCCTTCACATGGTTGAAGATCCAATTAGTTTAATAGCTGGAGTGGTTATGATTTTCACCCATGTCTGGATGGCAATCATGGCAAGGGATGATTCCAGAGCAAAAGGCTTTGATGCACTTCTGCTTTTGTGTTGTCCACCATTCGCCCTCTTGTATTATATTCGAATGCCAAAAAGAAAGAGAAACAGGATTGATTATCTGCACTGGATATTTCTAGCGTCAATGACTGTTGTTATATACAGGGTATCCTAGAAACCCCGCTCCTGACACGCTCATTACTGATTTTCTAAGAAGTTATGCCAGCAACAATTCTCATATTATCTAAGGATATCCGCGACACTATTTCATCAGAGGGGGTGAACGGTTTTCAAGCAAGAGCCGGTGGATGGACTTGGATGATAGTCGTTATTCCGATTACTTTCGGATGTATGAGATATTCAACACAGAACATGGATTGAGCTATAAAGATAAAGACAGAGTCCCGTACTATGCACGAAAATCATTGCCTTTGGCGATAGTCCTCTTTTAACCTTGTCGAATAGAAAATTCCCCAATTCAAATCAGGGTAACGATCATGACCATTGAAAGCGCTCTAAGCTTGGTGCTGGGGCTTATTTGGTTTCCAGTGGTTCATGATCAAGCTTGGTTCTTTTCAGTCGTAAGCTCTGAGAGTTTCCAGAGGAATAACGTGGCGTAAGCCCGCCAAGGTCGCCAAGCCTCTGCTCTTTTGACGACCTGAGTTGGTGTTGGCATTTTTCCGTTTTCTGTCAACGCTTTTCTCACTCCCAAGTCACTGTCTGGAAAGGCATCGGCAATTTTCAAAGCTCGCATCGCAACATAGTGTGCTGTCCATGGGCCAATGCCGGGCAGGCTAGATATCGATGCTACGAAATCGTCCAAACCCTGTGCAGGCAATAGAGAGACCTTCTTTTCAATTATGTTTCTTGCTAATGCCCGTATTGTGGTCTGCCTTTTTGATGTAATGCCGATCCCGGAAAGGTCGGTATTGCAAATTTCCTCAGCCGTGGGAAAAAATGACTTTAGCTCTTGCGGGTAACCAGTTCTGCACTCTGGGCCGCAAAGGGTGGCAACGCGACCGGCCAAGGTTGTTGCAGCTTTGACCGAGATCTGTTGGCCTAAAATTGCTCTTACTGTAAATTCAAAGGGATCCCATGATCCTGGTAGTCGAAGCCCAGGATTGGCCTCAATCGCAGGGGATAACAGCGGATCTTTTCTCAGCTTACGCAGGATTGGAACCATGTCGGTATCCAGATCAAAGATTGAACGGACACGCTGCTCAATCTGTTTTGGTGGATGATTCCCCTCTTCGAGAAAAATGCTAAGTTGCAAAAAACCTGGTTGCGAACAGTCCGTGACTTTGAACCATCCCCAATGGTTGTCATCAAGGCGGAATGTTCGCTGATAATGATTGTCCAGGATTGATTCGACTCCAGGGATCACCCGAGGGGCAATGAATGAGAGCATAGATGGCCAGTCAAAGCCTGGCCCATAAGACAGATTGATGACAGTCGAAGCAGGAGTTATTGGACTCATCGTCTTTGTTCCTGATTGTCAGCGCAACGACCTCCGGAACTCTGGATGTGAGGAACGGTATTTTCACAGACGGCCGCTTCTCTGGCGAGGATTGCTCGTTTGCGAGTGGTGCCCCAGTGATAGCCACCGATTTCTCCGTTAGCCCTCAGAACTCGGTGACAAGGAATCAGGTAGGCAACTGGGTTATGGCCAATAGCAGTACCAACCGCTCGATGAGCTCCAGGGTGACCAACAGTATCGGCTAAAGAGCCGTATGAGACGACGGTACCTTCGAGAATGCTCAGCAGCGCTTCCCACACTTTGATCTGGAAGTTTGTTCCCCTAAGTAAAACTTTAATCGGTGTCTGCGCCTGGTCGTTACTTTGGCCAAAAATCTGCTTGATGGTACCTTTACCCGCTTCCGGGTTCTCCACGATCGATTCTTCTTGCCAGCTTTCCAGTAATCCTTTCAGCGCATCAGACCTGTTTTCTGGCTCCACAAATGCAAGGCTACAGATTCCTCGTGAGGTGACGGCCAAAAGACATTCCCCAAAAGGTGTCGAATGAAACCCGTAGCTGATTTGCAGACCCTTGCCCAGGTTTTTGTATTCTCCAGGGCTCATCGCTTCGACACTGACAAACAGATCGTGCAACCGGCCCGGTCCACTGAGGCCAACATCGAGGGCTGCATCGAGCACTGAAGATGATTCACGAAGCAGCCTCTTGGCATTTCCAACCGTGAGATATTGCAGAAACCGCTTTGGGCTTACTCCGGCCCAGGATTTAAATAACCGCTGAAAGTGATAGGCGCTCAGGCCAATGTGTTCTGCGACCTCATCAAGGGATGGTTGCTCTGCAACATGTTCTTGCAAATAATTAATTGCTTGCTCTATTCGTCTGTAGTCAGGATTGTCCAATGAGACACCTCCATGTCCAGCGTTTTTGAGCCCTGTGCAGATCCCTGGCGAAAGTCAGAAGTTCATTATTTTCCAGATGGCATTCCATAACATCAATTCTTAACAACAGAGTATTGAAGTAAGTAAAAGAGAGCCACCCGATTCTTGCTGCTGGCTTGCAATGCAGAGCTGGTGCAACTGAATCAGTGATCAAAAAGCTCTCCCGATAACTTTACAGTGCTTTCGGTAAGGGTTAACTCTTTGCCTTGCTCTGCACTTATCCCTCTTCGATACCCAGCTTGCGTAAGATGGTGATCATCGGGCACCAGTTGCTGAAAGCACTCTGGAACAGGTTCAGACCGACAAAGGCGGTAAAGAAAAGCCAGTAGGGGGAATGAAGTTGCGACAGGGCAACACTGAGCATAATGAAAAAGCCGGCGATCAGGCGCAGGTAACGATTGATGGTCATGATGCTAACTCCTGGTTTACGGGTATTGGTCAAAAGCTGTAGCGGAGACCGGTGTAGAGGTTGTTGTTATTGGTGAATTGACCGAAAAAAGTATGGTTATCTTCTCCCCAGAAGAGGTTGGCACCTGCTGTGACTTGCCAGGCATCGGTGATCTTGTATGTGAGTGCAGGCCGCAAATAACCGTCCTGGTCACTGGGCGACCAGAAATTGAAAAGTGAAAGCATAAGGTTCTGGTTAAGGAGTTGCCAGGTCAGGCGGGTTGTTACAACCTGACGAAACTCATCCCTGGCTGTCGCGGTCGATGCCAGGCTATCGCGATAGCGATCATATTTCTGCAGCGCTTCCACATAATATTGAAAGCCAGCGGTCACATCGCGCACGACTTCCTGTTCGTAACCGACCAAGCCGCGCCACTCACTGTTCGGCAGCAGCGGATCTTTACCGTTACTGTCATCAAGCGAATCGTAGTAACCGGCCTCCAGGGAAGCGATGCCCTTGCCGAGAGTGCCACGTAAACTGGCACCAAAGACTCGTAGTCGAGGGAAGGTCGCCTTGCCGGAAGCAGGATCAAAGCCAGCCGGACTCTTCCAGTAACCGTCGTAACCGTAGAACTCAAGTTCGTAACCGTCGAAGTTACGCGAAACCCGCAACGACCATTCATCGTCACTGCACCAGTCGTCGGGGCGATCAACCTTGATCACGGCATCTTCACCAGCTAACCTGTTTAAGGCCGGGTTCCAGTAGGAGAGACGTTCACCGCGGATAAATCGATCAGCATCAAAGCGCGGCGTATAAACCAGGTCGATGTTGGCCCACTCCGGAAAAAAACTGACGAAGATTGCATCGGATGGAGCCTTGAGATAATCCACATCCCGACCGCTGAAAAAAGACTGCCAGTCTTTGGGGAAGAGGTCGTTGATAAAGAGCAGGTCACCAGTACCCCAGGTCAGGATCTGGCGACCGAACTTGACATCAACCTGGTCGTGTGGGGAAAAGATCAGATTCGCCTCGCGCAGATCGAGCCAGCCGCTGCCATCTTCCAGATCAATATCATCCTGATCGACGACATCGTCGTAATAGAGGTCCGTTTTTAGCTGCAGGGTCGCCCAGTCGCCCATGCGACTGAGCTCAAGCTGCAGGCGTGCTTCGCTCAGGCTTTGCTCGTCCTCGTAGGGATCGCTCTGCAGGCGTTGACCGTAGCGGGCATCGAGAAAACCGTGCAGGTCAGCTTGTATGGAGGCCAACTTCATTGCCGCTACTGGCGTCACCAGCGTCAGGCCAAGGAATATGCTTATGGCGAACTTCCTGACTCGTTTCATCTCTGCCTCAGCGGGTCACTTCTCGTGGTGGTCGACGCAGAAAACGTTCGGTGAACATCTGTTCCTTCAGACCGAGATCGTATTCAACCTTATGAAATTCGTTGCGGGTTGAACTCCCCGATTTAAGATCGCGTGCCTCAGCAACCATAACGGTCGGATGACCCTGGATTGTTTCAACCTTAAGAGCTTCGACTTCTCGATAACGCTCTCCTGAGGCATCGTAGTATTCCGCGCGCATCGGCAGAAAAGTTTCACGATCAATCCAGGTCTGGTACCAGGCAAACTCCACTGAGCCAGGCTTTTTGGGCACATGCTTGATCAGGTAATGTTGTTCAGTGATCTCAAGCAGTTCGTGGCTATCTTCATGCATGCTACGCCCAGAGACATCCTCGTAGAGAAAATCGGAACCGACGAAACTGGTGCGTTTGTCGCCCGGCGCGATACGTTTATTCAGGTTGAGAGCGGGCAGCCAGAACCAGCGATCATCGTCACCACCGACGTTTTTCCAGACCAGGTAGGCCATCTTGCGCACATCGGCAGGTTCCGTAAAATAGACGTAAAACTTCTGATTGCCATCTTTTGTGTTGAGTCGCAAAAGCGTAAAGGCTCTCTGACGTTTGCCGCCTTTGGCGCCACTGATGGTCATCTTCACGGAGGCCCGGCCATCCTTGCCGGCATAATAGGCCGCCTGGTTGGCTTTCGCGACTACCTCGTCAGCGGTCAGTTCTGCCGCAGTCAGATTTAACGTTGTCAGTACCAGAACCACCAGCATCAGCCAGAAGGTGCGTATGTAATACATATTTCAAGTCCTTTTCCTGCTTGATTACTTGTCTGCAATCGCTTTCTTGTCACCACACGCCGCTTTTTCCCAGAAAGTCAGAAGAGCCGGCAGAATAAAGAGAGTGGCCAGCCAGGAGACCGCCATAATGGTCGCCAGAAAGAAGCCAACGGTCCGATACGGCACCAGCGGTGCCAGCAGCAGCGGCGTAAAGCCAACCGCAATAACGATGGCGTTGCGGCTGATCGCCCGCGCCGGTTCCTTGAACATCTGCAGACTGGCCGCCTGCCAGCTGCCGAGTTCACGATGCAGGTCTCTTGATCGCTGCAGAAAGTGAATGGCAAAGTCGACGCTTAAACCAAGTGTCATCGCCGAGAGAATCGCCACCGGCATATCGTAATCCTTACCGACCAGACCAATGATACCGTAAATCATGGTAATGGTCACCGACAGGGGAATCATGGCCAGGACACCGAACAGCAGAGAACGGAAAAGCAGCGTCATCATGATCAGAACAACCACGAAACTACCGGCCAGAGAGACCATCATGCCCCGCACCATCTTGTCCTGCCAGACAACGTTTATATAGGTCAGCCCGGCCCATTCCGCCTTAAGCGATGTCGGCGATGGATGCGTCGCCAGATAGTCATCGACGAGGGCCACCACCTGTTCCATGTCCTGATTATCGCCGCTGGTTAGCTGCACCCAGAGGTTGGCTTCCTGGTAATCACGGGTCACCAGATGAAAGAGACTGTCCTTCTTTTTCATCCCCTCCAGCTGAACATAAACCTGGCTAACTGCGGCAGCACTCTCAGGCACAGCAAAATGGCCGCGATTGCGTTCCTCGTAAGCAGCCAGCTCCACTTCATTCAGCCCCGCAGGAGGGATCATAAACTTCAGTTCGTAATTAGCTTTGTGCAGAGCATCAACCACCGAGGTGCTCTTGCCAACCTCCGCATGCCCCGCCAGGGCCTCTTGCAGCCCGGCCAGGTAGTTCAGCATCTCCGGCTGTTTGAAGAGGGGCGCGGTCATCTCTGCTTCCATGGCATAGACAAAATCAGCAAAGGAACGCGACGTGTATTGATCACAGATAGCAAGAGCGGCACTGATCAACTCTTCACCTGTCAGGCCTTGCTGACCGGCCAGAGCACTCAGCAGCGCTTCCAGATCATCGGCATGCACACCTTTGATACCGGCAATATCGACACTGAAACGCTCCCAGGTCAAAGCTTCTGTCGAGAAATAATTGATGGCATCGGCAAGTTCATACCAGGAGGAAAGCATTTCAATATCGATTTCTGCTGCGATCTGGGCCAGTTCGGCAAACGCTTTGCGTGTTTCGCTGCCAGGCGCTGAAGCGAAGCGATCCTGTAAAGCCTGGAGTTCAGTCAGGAAACGTCCGGTCTCCGCAGGGAAAGCAGCCATGAAACGTGTTTCAACTTCAGCTTTGAGCTGAATGGCTTGTTCGGCAAAGTCAGATTGACCGGGGTTGCTCGCCTGCAGGGTCAGGTAGGCCGTATAGGTACCACCGAAATGCCGGTTGAGAACTTCATCGGCAACCCGGACCGGATGATCCGGAGTGAACCACTTGACAGGGTTGTCATTGACGCGAATGGTGCTGATACCATAGAGGGCAATAGCAACCAGCAGCAAGGCTGCGCCGACAATCGGCTTGCGCCGCAAGGTACTGAAACGACCCAGAGCAACCAGGATGCGATTCATAGGTCCCTTGGCTACGTCATCCCCCTCAGCACTTGTCACCAGAGATTCAAGACTTTTCTGCGGCACCACGACCATGACATAGGCAGGGATCAGCGTCATACTCAGCAGCCAGGCCACACCCACGCCGAAGGCAACATGCAGGCCGAAGACCTGAACCGGAGGAATCGGCGTGGTCGCGAGCGAGGCGAAACCAGCCATAGTGGTCAGACTGGTAAAGAGCATCGGTCGAAACAGGTGTTTGATGACACTGCGCAGGGTTTCGGCCTTATCGCGGTAGCGCGGGTAGCTGTCATAAAATTCACTGAGAATATGCACAGAATCCGCCACGGCGATCGGCATCAGGAAGATGGCGATCATCGAACTCATGATATGCACATCGAAACCGAGGCCGATCAGCAAACCCATGGTACTGATCACACTGACAATGGCGACTGCCATCGGCGCGATGACCAGGCTGAGTTTACGGAAAAACAGGAGCAGCAGGATAAAGATCACCACTCCGGCCATTGGCGCTGAAGTCGCCATCTGCACCAGCATTTCCACACCGAAGGTGTCTTCCGCTACCGGTAAGCCGGTGATATAAACCTGATCCTCTTCCGGCCAGTCACTGGTCAGAGCGCGAACCAGGTTGGCCACGGTATAGCTGAAGGTCTTGTCTTTGATCGGCAGGTAAAGACAGATCGCTTTTTCGTCTTCAGCAACCAGAGTTCCGGCATAGAGCGGGTTGCTCATGGCATCCCTGCGGATCACCATGGCTTCTGCACGGTTCTGTGGCGGTGACTCCATCAGGTACTCAAGCTTGAGCGAACCGAGTTGATCCTGTTTGAGATTGTCGACCACGCTTGGTGCAATCAGTTCCCGACTGATAATGACACTCTGACCACGCTCATCGAATAAACGATTCGGATCATGGCTGAAGGCGCTATTCAAAAGCGTCTGCCATAACCCTGTTGCACGCAGATCAATGACTTCAGGCTCCTGACTGTTTGAGCCAGCCTGATCAACACGAGGGGGCACTTCCGGCAAACCCTGGTCGTTCTGACGTAGATGCAGAAGTTGCTCGGTCAACCGGTCAATACGGCCAAGAGTCTCGACATTGAAGATGCCGTCAGGATGATCTTCATTGACGATACCGACAATCACAAAGTCATAGAGAGCATACTTCTCCTTGACCTCATGGTGAAAAACCCGCACGTGCTCATCTTTGTCGAGCATGTTTTCCGGGTTATTGTCAAACTGGACCTTGGGGAACTGGACGGCAAAAAGCATCGTTGACAGCAGGGTCAGCAGCAGGACCAGCCAGGGCCGGCGCAGACTGAAATCGGTAAGAAAGTTTTGTTTCATAAATTCACCTGCGTAAAGATTCAAAAAGATATATATACGGTTTACGCGCTTAAGTCAACCACCACGAAATGAAGAGAGAGTACGATTGCAGGTTTGTTAAATTTTACCGAAAAAAGGAAGAAATTCACGCATAATTAAGGTGTTTCCCATAAAAATCTTTGAAATAAAACACAGTTTGCTTTAGGATGTTGCCCCTGTCACTATCGATTCCGGGTTTTTAAACCTCTATTCTATTTTAAGGAGTGGTTATCATGAAGCGTCTGTCTCTACTGGTTATGGCCCTGTGTCTCACCCTGACAATCGGTGTTGCCTCTGGCTTTGCTGCCGAAAAAAAGAAGGATCCGCTCGCGAACTGGAAAGCCAAGTTTGATCCGAGTGGTGCCGAATACACTTACATTCTCTCCAATATCTCGCACCCGGTTATCGAAGGTGTCGGTGCTGGCTACCGGATTCGTGATCGTGTCTGGGAAGCATCAAAAGGTCGTCTCTATGTTGATTTCCGCCCCCTGGCTCAACTGGGTGGCGAAAAAGATGTCATCAATAAGCTCAAGCTTGGTGCCGTTCACGGCATGATGAGTTCCTCAGTTGCTACACAAAATGTTGCTGATACCCTCGGCATTGTCAATATGCCTTACGTCGTCGATACTTTCGACAAGCTCGACAAATTCCGTAACACCCCGGAACTCTGGCAGCCATTTGCTGACAGCGCTCTGAGAAGCGGCATCATGACGGTTGATGTCACTGGTTATGGCCCCTACGGTTGGGCTACCAACACTCCGGTTAAAACCATTGCTGATGCCAAACCATCAATTTCCGGATTGCTCAGGCACCTCTCAATGCTGATTTCTACAAGGCATGGGGCATGAAGTTTACGGTTATGCCGTGGCCGGACGTCCCACAGGCACTGCAGACTGGCGTTATCACTGGTCTTGATCACACCGCGATCGTTTGTAACATCACCAAAAAGTTCAACATTGCCAAAAACTTCACCCAACTTGACTATGCTCAAGGCCTCTTTATCCATCTGATGAACAAGCGCTGGTTCGACAAGCTTCCTGCTGACTTGCAGAAAGTCCTAATCACAGCTATCGAAGAAGAGAGTGCCAGTACTCGTGAACTGACCCGCAAGCAGCATGACACCCAGGTTGCCAAAGCCAAAGAGGCTGGTGTCTCTTTCTATATGTTGTCTGACGCTGAGAAGCAGCAGCTTGTTGACATGATCGCCCCTGTATATAAGACTTGGGGAGAGAAGATCGGCATGGATTATTTCAAAAAGGTCCAGGCTTCGCTCGGCAATTGATTCTTGAAGCAAAAACCGTTATGATCTGCGACCGGGGAGAGAAAATCTCCCCGGTCGTTTTTTATGCAGCTCTGCTCCACAGTGCGGAAGGTTCACCAGCATCTTTCTAACGGGACTTTATGCTTTTTGCGCTATGCGCTTCTCATCTCTATGAAAAAAATTATTTACTATATTCACCGCACCTTCGCCTTTGTTGAAGACTGGAGTCTCTTTGCGACAGTCATGGTTGCCTTGCTGGTGGCGATTGCCAATGTCGCCTTGCGCAAGTTAACCAATGACGTCAACCTCTACTGGTCAGACGAAGTGGTCCGTAAAACGATTTTCTTCACCACCTATGTTGGTTGCATTGCGGCGATCCGCAACCGTTCGCTGATCCGCATTGACGCCTTGCCACAGATCTTCCCTGTTCTGAAAAAGCCGTTGACTCTATTCAGCCACATCGGCGTCCTGGTCTTTTCCGGTTTTATGATCAAGCTCGGCTACAGCATGACCGAGATGGTCTATTACGATGAATATGCCAAAACGGCCTCATTACAGATTCCCGAATGGTATTTTTACGCCGTCCTGCCGATCATGGGGGGTATGATGTTTATCCGCACCCTGATCATCATGGTCGAAGACTGGTTCGGCATCCAACTCTGTGAGCTGCCGACCAAAGACGAGGTCTCCTGACCATGGATACCAACGCTCTTATCATAATGGCACTGCTGATCGGTTGCCTGGCCTCAACGATTCCGGTCTTTATGGCGCTCTTCTTCACCGGCATGGTCGGCCTGGTCTGGATTGCTGGAATTGATCCGCTGATCGTTATCGAAGTTCTCTACCGCAGCATGGACAAGTTTGCCCTGATCGTGGTGCTCTTCTTTGTCCTCTGTGGCAACATCATGACTACCGGCAGCATCGTCGCCAAGCTGATCAAGACGGCCAATTGTCTGGTCGGTTTTCTGCCGGGCGGTCTGGCCATGGCGGGTGTCCTGGCCTGCGGTTTCTTCGGCGCTATTTCTGGATCAACCGTAGCCACCGTGGTCGCCATCGGCGGCTTCATGATCCCGGCTCTGCTCAAAAATAACTACGACGAAAAATTCACCGTCGGCATTATGACCACGGCACCGATCCTCGGCGTGATTATCCCGCCGTCGATCTCGATGATCCTCTACGCCATGGTTACCAACGACCCGCTCGAAGCGCTCTTCCTGACAGGGTTCGTCCCTGGTCTGATGATCATGGTCTGCATGTCCCTCTACGCATATTTCTTCTGCAAAAACCGCGGTGCAGTCACCATGCCCAGGCCGAGCCTTCAGGAGGTACTGGCAACTCTACGTGAAAGCTTCTGGGCTCTGATGCTGCCAGTGCTGATCTTTGGCGGTATCTATTCGGGCTACTTCACGGCCAACGAAGCAGCTGTGGTTGCCTGCTTCTACGCATTTATTGTTGAAATTTTTATTCATCGCGACCTCAAATTTCGTGATATCAAGGATGTCGTCATCTCCTCGGCGATTACCTCCTCGACCCTGTTGGTCATCGTTGCCGGAGCCTCGGTTTTGGTGAATATCTGACTTTCGAACAGATCCCCGGCCAGATTGCCAACGCTGTTGTGGAAAACATCCAGACCCCCTGGGTCTTTCTGCTTTCGGTCAATATCATGCTGCTGATCATTGGCATGTTTATGGATATCATCTCGGCAACTTTGATCCTGACACCGATTTTTCTGCCGCTTTTGAGTCAGTTTGGTATCGATACCATGCATTTTGGCCTGCTCATGACTCTCAACCTGGGCATTGGCTACTGCACGCCACCGCTGGGAGTCAGCCTTTATATCTCCGGGGCAGTTGCCAACCGTGATCTGATCTATGTCTCCAAGGCGGTTCTACCTTTTCTGTTGATCCAGATTGCCATTTTGATGATTTTGACATTTTTCCCCGGCCTGGTGCTGTTCCTGCCAAACTGGGTGTACCCGCCACCATAAAGTGACAGTGATTCTTAGTTTTAAATGTTAAGGTTGGAGTGAGGTTAGTGCTTGCTACGGAGGTTGCAATGGAAACGAAAATCCTGATTCCGGTTGATGGTTCCACCACTGCTGGCCGCACCCTTGAAAAGATCATTGCCTTAAAAGAACGCTTCCCCAAAACGCTGACGTTGCTACATGTCGTTGATATCGACAAGCTTGCGTATCGCATGATTCCCGATTTCCAACTCGACATGATCAAGGAAAATGCCGGCAAAGCCGGTCAGCTGGTTCTTGATGACAAAGTGGCGATCCTTACCGAAGCCGGCTTCTCTGTGGAAGCGCACCTTGAGTTCGGTTCGCCACGCCAGACAATCTGCAAGATCGCCAATGAAGAAGAATTCCAACTTTTGGTGATCGGACGCCGTGAGAGCACCGGCGAAATTCGCGATGTTCTTTTTGGTTCCATCGCCAACTACGTCTTACACAATGTGGCCTGCCCGGTTCTGCTTTTCTGATGTACCTCCAGAGTAACGCATGAATTTTTCTGACGACGACCTGAAACAACTCAAAGCACTCAACATTGAACCGGCAAAAACAGCCAGTCAGCTTAACTGGTTGCGCACCGGGCAAGTCGATCTCAAGCTGGAACGTCCCTGCACCCCCGGTGACGGTATTGTGCAGATTCAGTCAGACTCCCGCAATTACCTGAATAATTCTTTTATAGCTGCTGTTGCTAAAGGCAGGCTGCGTCGCTTTGTCCCCGCTTCAGGTGCTGCATCGCGCATGTTCAGTCCGCTCAATGCCGACGCAGCAGTGTTTGAGGCCTGTCGTACCGCACAAATGGGATCTCCGGGCACTTCGGTGGAGTTTGATTTGCGCCGCTTCTTCGATGAGCTGACCTCTTTTGCTTTTTACCCGGAGCTGAAAAACGCCTTGGCTGAAGATGGTCACGATTTGCAAAAGGCGATTGATGAACGCGACCTGGCGTTGATCATCCGTTACCTGCTGGAACCTTGCGGTCTCTGCTACTCTCGTCTTCCCAAAGGGTTGCTGGCATTTCATGCCGTTGCAGATGGTACGCGAACACCCTTTGTCGAGCACTTGGCTGAGGCAGCTCTCCTGAACGGTCTGGACGGTGTGGTCACGCTGCACTTTACTGTTTCCGACGAGCACCTTGTGCTTTTCAAAGCGCAACTTGCCGCCTGGCGCAACACCCTTGAAGAAACTTATGGATGTCATTTCGAGGTAAGTTATTCAACGCAAAAAGCATCGACTGACACTGTGGCTCTGGATGAAACGGGACAGCCGCTACGTGACGCCAAGGGCCAACTTGTGCTACGGCCCGGCGGACACGGTGCCCTGATCGAAAATCTCAATGATCTTGCCGGTGACATCATCCTGGTCCGCAATATCGACAACGTCGTACCCGATGCTCATAAGGAAGCCAACCTTATCTGGACCAGGCTACTTACCGGCTATCTGCTTGAAGTACAGACGGAGCAATACGCCCTGCTCAAGGCGTTACATGAACAGCCAGAGGATCCAATGGTTCGCGATCTGGTGGTCTGTTTCCTTGCCGATCGTCTGCAGGCCGAAGTCTCCCTGACGGATGACAGCAAAACCCTGCTGGCGCTTCTTGATCGCCCCTTGCGTGTCTGCGGTATGGTGCCCAACAGCGGCGAGCCCGGCGGCGGTCCCTTCTGGGTACGCGATGCACAAGGTCGCGTAACAAAACAGATTGTCGAAGGCGCACAGATCGAAAGGAGTGCTCCTGATCAAGCTGAGATTCTGGCCCGTGCGACTCACTTTAACCCGGTCGATATGGTTTGTGGTGTCAGTGACTGGCGAGGTCGGCCTTACGATTTGAGCCGTTTTGTTGACGAAGAGGCTGTGATTATCACAAGCAAAGTGCAGAATGGTAAAGAGGTCCGGGTTCTGGAATTGCCCGGATTATGGAATGGCGCCATGGCTGGTTGGCACACCATCTTTGTCGAGATTCCGTCGGAGGCATTTAATCCGGTGAAAACGGTCTTTGATCTGCTACGTCCGGCGCATCAACCGTAAGGGTTGGAGTGTGTGGCATGAGGTGTGATTACGAAGGTTATGGTTCCTTCTCTCCGGCAACAACCGGATTCTTTTTATCTGCGTTTACAGCCAATCCACAATGAACACACTTGCGAACCGGCAGGAAGGTCGGACCGTTGGTATGGTAGGTGTTGCCGCAGCGAGGGCATTTGACAACCGTCGCCAGGCCGACAGCGACACAGAGCAGGACAAGCCAAATGATGAACAACGTCCCCATGGTACTGCCTGTGGCTTCCATCTCAAGCGCAATGATCAGACATGGCATGTAGACCAGGATGACTGACCACAAGATCCAACGGCGATTGCGAACTTTGGCCAAACCCTGCTGGATGACAACCGGATCTTTGCATATCTCTTGAGCCAATGGTGCCTCCTCGGAGTTGTTGTTGGACACAAGCAATGACAAAAAATGAACGTTTCTTCATGTTTATCATAAAGTGCCAACCCATGCCATCTTTCTGGAGGCCTTGAGGTGTACTTAATCAGTGATAATGAATCTTCTTGATCCCTTCAATTTTCTTGATTGTTTCTGTCAATTCATGGCCGATATGCTGCGTCTGCTGTGTGATGACTACCTGGTAGAATAGTTCGTTTGCAACCAGGTCTACATGTGAGTTAGGGTTTAGTGTTTCGAGCTTGCAATCGGTGAAAACCTCCTGTAGTTCTTCAATCAACCCCTCGCGATTTACTGCAGTTACAGCCAAGGTCAGAAAGCTATCCTTTTTCATGATCGGGTCCAGTTTCTTCAGCAACGACAGACTGACCAGAACCAGCACAGTGGCAATAGCACCAAGGCTGAAGAAGCCCATACCGAATGCCATCCCCAAGCCGGCAACAGTCCAGAGGCTCGCTGCTGTGGTCAAACCACGTATTGAAGCGCCTTCTTTGAGAATAACTCCTGCACCGATGAAGCCGATACCGGTCACGATTTGTGCCGCCACCCGGGAAGGATCAAGGCGCAGGGTGGTTTCCGCATCGGACATACCGTACTTGAGATAAAAAGCCTCCGAAACGATCATCATGACGCAGGAACCGACAGCAACCAGCAAGTTGGTTCTTAAACCTGCAGGTCGTCCATGTTTTTCACGCTCAAATCCAACCAGACCACCAGCCAGGGCAGCCAGCAGCAGCTTAATGGTAAGATCCAACTCTACGCTGCCCAGCATTGTCTCAAAAAACATGGCAGATCCTTTCATTGCCAGAAAACTACTTGTTATTATTATACCTCATCGCAGGCAGCACTCCAGTTCAGCAGGCTTACTCAGCTTTTTGCAGATTTATGTCAACAGATATGAATGACAACTGAGACTCTGATACAATGAACCACGCATCCGTTTACCAACGCTATCCGGAACCAACGATATGAAGAATCCCAATTTAAATAACCGTCTGCTTGATACTGTGACTACCGATTTCGCAATACTTCGCGGTCACCCACAACCCTTTGGAGTCAGTAACTTAGCTGGCGGCGTCAACTTTTCTGTTTTCTCCCGTCATGCTACGGCGCGTAGCCTCGTGCTCTTTCGGCCAGGCGAGCTTGATCCGGCGATGGAGTTCCCTCTCGACTCGAAGATTAACCGAACTGGCGATGTCTGGCATATCTGTCTGCAGGGGTTGGTGCCCGGATTTGAATATGGCTACCGGGTTGCACGCGAGCCGGGTGATGAGTCACCTATTCACCGATTTGATGGTCAACAGGTTTTGCTCGACCCCTACGCCCGGGCGATCTCAGGCCCATCCCTGTGGCGAGCAGCAACCCGCAAAGCTTCCCAGGCAGGTAACTGGCGTGGCTTATTGGTGGATGATACCTTTGACTGGGAGTATGACCAGCCACTCAACCATCACCTTGCAGATTCGGTGATCTACGAAATGCACGTGCGCGGTTTTACCCGTCATGACTCAGCGGCTGTCGCTCATCCCGGCACTTTTAAAGGCGTTATTGAAAAGATCCCATATTTGCAGAAGCTGGGGATAACCGCTGTAGAATTGCTGCCGGTGACCGAATTCGATGAGGCCGACAATTACCGTAAAAACCCTCTCACGGGAGATCCTCTCCATAACTTCTGGGGCTATCATCCCTTAAGCTTTTTTGCCCCCAAGGCTGCCTACGCAGTGAAGATGACTGTCGGTGCCCAGATTCACGAGTTCAAGGAGATGGTCAAGGCGCTGCACGCTGCTGGCATAGAGGTGATTCTCGACATGGTTTTCAACCACACGGGTGAGGGGAACGAGGAAGGCCGCACCCTCTCTCTGCGTGGTCTCGACAACAGCGTCTATTACATAATCGATGCTGAAAGCGGTCATTATGCTAACTATTCCGGCTGCGGCAACACCGTCAATTGCAACCATCCGGTGGTGCGCGACCTGATCATCGATGCCTTGAGCTACTGGGTCACCGAGATGCATGTCGATGGCTTCCGTTTTGACCTGGCCTCGATTTTGGGCCGTGGCTCCAATGGTGAGGTGTTGACCAATCCACCACTGCTGGAACGGATTGCTGGCAACCCGGTACTGGCCAACACCAAGCTGATCGCCGAAGCCTGGGACGCTGCAGGTCTATACCAGGTCGGCACTTTCCCCAACTTCGGTCGCTGGGCCGAATGGAACGGCAAGTTTCGCGACGACATCCGTCGTTTTGTGCGTGGAGACAAGGGTATGGTGCCAGTTCTGGCTACTCGACTGTCGGGTAGCTCCGATCTTTACCAGGCCGACGGACGTGCCCCCTATCATAGTATCAATTTTGTGACCAGTCACGATGGTTTTACGCTCGCCGATCTGGTCAGCTACAAGGTCAAGCACAACGAAGCCAACGGCGAACATAGTGCCGATGGCGACAATAACAATTTTAGCAGTAACCATGGTGTTGAAGGAGCAAGTGATGATTTAGCCATCTGCGCACTGCGTGAACAGCAGTTACGTAACTTCGCGACCTTGCTGATTCTCGCCCACGGTGTGCCGATGCTGCTTGCTGGTGATGAGATGGGTCGTAGCCAGAAAGGCAACAATAACAGCTGGTGTCAAGATAATGATATCGGCTGGCTCAACTGGGCCGATCTTGAACAGAATCGTGAGCTGTTCCAATTCTTTTGCAACCTGATCGCTTTCCGGAAACATCATGCCCTGTTGCGACCACAACATTTCGAGGGTGAAGAAAATGGTGAGCGGCGGCTAGTCTGGCATGGGACCCGGTTGGGACAGGTCGACTGGTCAGAGAACTCCCATTCCCTCGGCATGCACCTGCAGGGTCATAGCGACGAAGCCGACATTTATCTGATCACCCATGCGGCTGAAGATGCAGTAGATTTCGCCCTGCCAACTTCGGAGAAGAAGGGCCCCTGGCGACGTTTTGTCGATACCGCATTACTTGCCGGGCAGAGTAGCTGTGTGCCTGGTGAAGAGCCGAAAGTCACAGATCAACAGAGTTATCGGGTGCAGGGGCGTTCGGTGGTTGTGTTGGTGAGGTGAGTTATTTGCTGCCCGGAAACGGTTCGTCAGTGAACCGGTCACGTTTGCCAATTCCTCATACACAGGCCATCACTTCGGTGTTCGTCGGGGCAACTCCCAACCTGGGCGAGGATAATGGCAGGTGTAACCGTGAGGTAAACGTTCCAGGTAGTCTTGGTGCTCGGGTTCCGCCTCCCAGAAAGAGACGACGGGCACGACTTGCGTGATGACCTTGCCAGGCCACAGACCCGAAGCGTCGACATCGGCAATCGTTTCTAGAGCCGTTTGTTTCTGCGCTTCGCTGACATACTAGATTGCTGAACGGTAGGACGTGCCCCGGTCATTGCCCTGATGATTGAGAGTGGTGGGGTCGTGGATCTGAAAGAAATACTCCAACAAACGGCGGTACGAGATCCTATCCGCATCGAACAGTATCTTGATACCCTCGGCATGCGATCCGTGGTTGCGATAGGTGGCGTTGGGCACGTCACCACCAGTGTAGCCCACCCGGGTAGCCTCGACCCCTGGCAACTTACGTATCAGATCCTGCATGCCCCAAAAGCAGCCACCTGCAAGCACTGCGCGTTCCTGTGTCATCATTCCTTCCTTGGTCAAGATTGTCACCGTATCCCGTCGCTTCCATCTCGTCTTGATAAATGGCCCAGTAGCCATCATTTAGGGTGCTAATAAAGATTATCCCATTCATAGCGTTCAATATGAACGGTCAATTTTGACCTATAAATGGTGACAAATAAGAAACGGCCCCTGTTGCCAATCCCCAGATGCCGCTTCAGCATAGTCTGTTGTAAAAACACAGGTTGATTATCACTAATTGCTTCAGTTCGATCATACGCTGGACAATTATTTTCTTAGTTGCCGGAAAAGAGTGAACCACGCCTATCCAATAACAACTCTTCAGGCAAACTGAGAACAAATCAGCTTTCAGAGAGGTCTAAGGGGAAAATTGGTCTTGGCACGTTGCGATATGGTAGCCGGTCGTAACGTGGGGTGCAAAGTGCGCCACTGTCACAGACGATTATCTTTCCCGAAATCGGTTCGAACGCAGCGCGAAAGTGTTGCATCGACTTTAGTGCCACGACATGTTTGTTCTGCGGGTCGATACCAAAGGCTCTGAATTGCTGCAAATCAAGAATTTGTCGGGGGATGGTGACCACCAATACTTCAATGCCGCCGACGCGGATTACGGCACTGGGACCGAAACTGCCGTGGAGCCCGTGGATCATTGGACCATCGCCAGTGAAATGCCCGTCGCTGAGAGAGATGACTTCGGCCTCTACAACAAGTGGACCACCACCGAAGTCTGAATCGGTCTTGCCGCCAAGCGTAATCTGAACAGGTTTGCCAACAATAGCAGTCTGCAGTGCCTGAACTACCGCGCCATCCACCATGGGGCCAAAACAGGCATTGCTCACGCCCGCATCGAGCAGTGCGCGTAGCAGCTCCGTTGAATCGCCATAGCCGCCAGCGCCAGGATTATCTGCATAGTCGGCAATAACCAGCGGTCCCTTGTCGGGCTCGTAAGCCACGGCAATCGCTGCCGTCTCGTCAACGCTGAGATAATCGTTGAGAACCTCAAAACGGCGCTTCCAGATATCATCAGCGATCGTTTCAGCGAATGCTGCGTGCGCCGTGAAATCCCCCTGTCCGCTCACCAACACCGTTGGTCCAACCTCGGCGACATCGGCGCTGGCAAACCCGGCATTGATGCTCACGGCAAAGACGTCAGCCTTCTCCTCATAGGCACGGGCCGCTGCAATGCGTTCGATCATCGGGCCGATGTCGGTACGTCCACCATTAACTTCTTCAAGCATGGGACGGCTGATGCGGATAGTGCGCGGCTTGATTTCACCTGCCATCGTTCGTTGGAGAATATCTCCAGCCTGGCGACCGGTGTCACGCATATCAATGTGCGGGTAGGTTTTGAACGAAACAATGATGTCCGCCAGCGCACACATCTGCTCGCTGACATTGGCATGGGGATCAAGGGTGATAGCAATCGGCATCTCATTACCCACAACACTGCGGACACGACGGAGCAATTCTCCTTCGCCATCTTCGCAGAAATCGAGCCCCATCGCGCCGTGTAAGCCGAGCAGCAGCCCATCGAACGGATGTTTTTTTATGCTGTCGAGGATCGGCTCACAGAGCCAGTCAAACGCCTTGCGCCTGATTTTACCGCTCGGGCCGGCAGCAGCACTCAGAACATGAGTGATTTGCCAGTCATGCAGACGACCGGCATCAAGGAAACCCGCAAGTTCCGTATTCTCTGTGCCACGCTCCTCGATGGCTGCTGCACCCATGAGAGCATAACGGGCCATGAAAGCTTGTTTTCCGGTTTTGTGCAGGCTGAAAGAATTGGTTTCATGGGAAATCTCAGCCGTTAATACATTGAAACGCATAGGGTAATCCGTACCTGAAAGAGGAAAAAGCAAGAGAGCAGAGAAGATGAGAGGTGAAATGTGCTGGCCTTTTCGAAAAGCTTTGGCCACTTATCAAGAAGCGACACATTTCATGATATATCATTCAGGGAATTGCGATCTTTTTCTTTTTCCACTGCAGGGTATGAAACAGGCTTCAGGCGACAGGTCATGTGACAAGTCTCACGGCTAAATTCCTTAAACTGTTGATTTATCGATTCTTTCCCAACAATATGTGCCGCAGTGTGTTAAAATTAAACAATACGCTGCGCATTGGGAATTTATTTCCACGGCATCCAACCTTAGTTGGGACTACTCGTTGACAATCGACCAATACTGGCCGGCACGATCTCGTCGCCTCCTCTGAGACTGATTCTCAAAGGAGTCGCTATGCTAGTCGTCCCGCCCGTTGTGACCTTAAACGCGTCTGAATCCACCCTCAAATTTGTTGCAAAAACCCCTGCAGTAATGTCTGTATCCCTTCAGGCCACAGATAAAAAAACACGTGCCGCCACCGCAATCATCTATTGTGAAGCCAACTTTGGTGAGATTGACGGCAAAACCGCAAACGGCCTGATCAGACGCTCAGAAAAATATAAAATCCTTTCGGTTATCGACAGTGAAAAAGCTGGTCTTGATACCGGTATGGTTCTCGATAACAAGCCGAACGCAATTCCCATCTGTCGCAATCTCTCTGACGCATTGGAACAGGCAGGTTCAGTCCCTGATTTCTTCATCTACGGTATGGCACCATCGAGCGGCATGCTCTCTAAGCACGAGCGCGGCCTGGTGCTTGAGGCGATGAGCCATGGAATGAATATCGTCAACGGTCTTCATGAGTTCTTGAATGATGACCCGGTGTTTGCCGCAGCATGTATTGCAAGCATGGTAACTATCCTGGACGTTCGCAAACCCCGCGACAAAAAAGATTTACATCTGTTCAGCGGCCGGATCGCCGAGGTCACCTGTCCGGTTATTGCCGTGCTTGGGACCGACTGCGCTATTGGCAAACGCACCACAGCCAACATCATAACCAGTGCTCTCAATGAATCGGGCATCAAAACCCTGATGGTCGCTACCGGCCAGACCGGGTTGATCCAGGGAGCACGCTACGGTGTCGCGCTCGACGCCGTACCATCGCAATTCTGCGCTGGCGAGCTGGAATCGACCATCGTTGAAGCCTTCGAGAATGAGAGCCCCGATGTCATCGTTGTCGAAGGACAAGGCGCACTGAGTCATCCCGCTTTCTCCTCCACATCATTTATTCTGCGCGGTAGCTGCCCCAACGGCGTCGTGTTACAGCATGCGCCAAGGCGCAGTGTGCGCTGCGACTTTGAAAACATGGCAGTGCCAACACCGGCCAGTGAAATCAATCTTATCGAAACCTTCGCAGACACCAAAATCATCGGCCTGACCATCAATCATGAGCAGATGAACGACATAGAGGTAGGTGCGGCCATTACCAAGTATGAACAGGAGCTCGAAATCCCGGTCACAGACGCACTGACCAGGTCGCCCAAGCGTCTCGTGGAAATGGTTCTGTCAGCCTTCCCGTTACTCAAGGAAAAGCCGGCTGTTGGCGCATGATGTCCGCACCGCGGCTGGAAATAGACCTCTGCAAAATCCACCACACCGCCCGCACCCTTGTTGAACGTCTGGGCAAGCGTGGCATCTCTGTGACCGGCGTGACCCAGGCAGCTCTCGGTTCCGCTGAAATTGCCACGACCTTGATAGAGGCCGGGGTTAAAAGGTTGGGCGACTCGCGCATCGAAAATATTGAAGCGATGCGGATTGCACAGGTGCCCGCATCGATGACACTGATTCGTTCACCGATGCTGAGTCAGGCGAAACGGGTCGTCATGAATGCCGATGTCAGCTGCAACACTGAAATCGCTGTTATCAGAAAACTCTCGTTCGAAGCGCAACAAACAGGTCGTACCCACGGGGTGATTCTCATGGTTGAACTGGGTGATCTCCGTGAAGGGATCATGCCCGATGATCTGTTGGATTGCGTGCGCGAGACGCTCAGCCTACCGAATATCGTGTTTGAAGGTATCGGCACCAACCTCGCTTGCCGCAGTGGCGTATCGCCAGATAGCAAGAATATGGCGATGTTAACTGAGATCGCGGAGTCTATCGAGGCGACACTGGGGTTGACAGTAGAGATCGTGTCGGGAGGAAACTCTGCAAACCTGGAGTGGGCGTTGAGCGGCGCAGAGATTGGTCGGATCAACGATCTCCGCCTGGGTGAGGCAATCTTGCTTGGCTGCGAAACTCTCCATCGGCAACCGATCGACGGACTGCATACCGATGCTATCACACTGTGTGCCGAAGTGATTGAAGCGAAGATTAAACCATCGATGCCATCGGGAAGGATCGCACAGACCGCGTTCGGGGAGGCGCCACCTGTCACGGATCGGGGTCTAGTCACACAAGCCATTCTTGCTGTCGGACAGCAGGATGTCGACCCGTCCGGCCTGCAAGCGCCTAACGGAATCGACATCATGGGAGCCAGTAGTGACCACCTCATCCTGGAGTCTGTCAGCAACGACCTCTCAGTCGGTACAGAAGTGAGCTTCCAATTGAACTACAGCGCGCTTGTCCGTGCCATGACGTCTTCCTTTGTCACCAAGTTTATGACTGGTATGCAACAGCAGAACCCGAGGTAAAAACACAGCTTGTTTTTACTCATAACCTGCGATTTAAAGAATTGCCAACCAACTGATTTCTCGCGAGCCTTGAAAGCAAGTGGAGAGACAATACTACACTTACCTCCGGGTGTTTACAGCTATACACACTCAGGCAACGGAAAGAGATAACCATGGAAACCTGCAATCTGTGTCAAGAGCAAACCAAGAAAACTCGCCGGGGGAAGCCCCATAAGGACTTGGTCAAGGTCAATGAACCCAGAGTCTTTACAGGGGCCAGCCCTCGAGGCTACGAAGAGCAGGATTATAAATGCCTGGACTGCGATTCCAAGTTCACCCAGAGTACCGGCAAAAACGATTTGGCCTGGACCTTATGGCAAGGCTGAGAAGACTTGCGGGTGCGGCGCGACACCCCGTAAAAGGTTCCATGCAGAGTCGCAAAGAGAGGGCAGAGCTGCTGCATCCTCAAGGGGCGATCCGCGACTCATTTAGAGTGTGAATTAGGTACAGTCTCTCCGGAATGTTCTCAGCCAGCCTTCAAAGCGATCTTTGGGTTCCTTGGATAAAATCCGACCACTCTCGAACAGATGGAATTCTTGTTTGTCATCCCACATTGTTTTGCGCCGCTCAGATTGGCACTTTTGAGAAATTACTACTGACCCTGACAAACAATAAATAGCCACCCATTGCCAGACAGCCACAATGACAGCTCTGGCCATGATTCAACCGGGCAATGACTCGCCGAACAAGTCCTATTTCCGAACTAGCACTAATTATTCTCACTCTCCTCCTGAAAGCATTCCGGACCAGAAATAATTGAAGTTTTGGCCGCTTTGGCGATACCACGTAACATGCCGTCAAAAACAAAGTTATGGAAGGGTGTGACCGAGAACCAATAAGCCAGGCCAAGCAAGCCGCGCGGCAGGAACCGAGCGATCTGGTGTAGCTCTGTGCGGCCATCGCCCAACTGCTTTAGTTTGAAACAGAGCGTTGCTTCTCCAGGAAGTTTCATTTCTGCATTCAACGACAGCAGCTTTGGACGCTCAACGGCAACCACCCTCCAGAAGTCGAGTGCATCGCCGGTACAAATCTCCAGATGATCGCGTCGGCCACGACTGAGCCCAACCCCACCTAAAACCCGATCAATTATGCCGCGCAGTTTCCAAAGCCAGTTGGCATAGTACCAGCCAACCTCGCCACCAATCGAGGCCAGAGCCGGCCAGATTTCGGCGGGTTCAGCATCGATAATCACTCGCCTTGAATCAGTGAAAATCTTTCCACCAGCCCAGGTTGGGTCACCTTGGACGCTCCACTCAGCCGGGTGGGCCGGTCCTGAATCGGTCCAGGAACTTTCGATATGGTGTTCTTTTATCTTCTCAAGTGCCAGATGGATCGCCTTGCGGCAGTCGAAGAGTTCTTGAGGAAGCAGCTCGGCAATCCGGTTGTCGTGGCAAATAACTGGATTTTTTAGTCCTTCTGTCAAGGGTCGAGCCAAGGCGGCCGGAATCGGGGTCATTAAGTGAATCGCGTAGGAGCTTAAGCGTGGCGTGAGAAATGGCAACGGGATGATCCAGCGTTTGCGTAACCCGGCTTCTTCAGCATAAATCTCTATCAACCTGTGGTAACTGAGAATTTCCGGCTGGCCAATATCGAAAGTCTCACCCAGAGTTTCCGGACATTCAAGACAACCAATCAGATAATGCAGCACATTGCGTATACCGATCGGCTGGCAGGGCGTGTCGACCCAGCGTGGGGTCAGGATTATCGGCAGACGGTCGACCAGGTAGCGCAGGATTTCGAAGGAGGCACTTCCAGAACCGATAATCATCGCCGCTCGCAGAACGGTGACCGGGACAGGTCCCAGTTGCAGCACTTGACCGACTTCACTGCGTGATTGCAAGTGGTGACTCAGGCCGCTTCCCTGTTCGCCCAATCCGCCCAGATAGATGATCTGTTTCAGGTCGGCCGCTGCAGCTGCTGTGGTCATATTCATCGCAGCGACCCGGTCGGTGTGGGAGAAATCGTCAACCGCAGGGTTCATGGAATGAACCAGATAATAAGCGGCTCGACAGCCCTCAAGCCCTTTCAGCAGGCTGGGGTAGTCAAGAATATCGCCATGAGCGATTTCCAGTTGCGGGTGATTTCCCCAGCGCCGACTACGCAATTTCTCAGGGTTGCGAGCCAGCACACGCACCCGGTAGCCATCCTCTAGCAGGCGTGGCACCAGACGACCACCAACGTAGCCGCCGCCACCGGCAACAAAGATCGGTTGTTCGTTACGATGATTCGATAGCTTTGGTGAGCTCATTTATTTGTTCCTGTATGAAACTTGTACCCCACCCCATGTACAGTAAGCAAAAACTGCGGCGAGGTCGGATTTGGTTCAATCTTCTTGCGTAGCTGGGCGATGTGCTGATCAAGGGTTCTGGTCGTACCGAAATAGTCGACGCCCCAGGCGGCATTGAGCAGATCATTGCGGGAACGAACTTCGTTCGGTCGGCTATGGAATATTTCCAGCAACTTCAGTTCCCGGGAGGTCAGACTCTCTGATTGCTTGCCGAGTGTGACCTGATAGCTCTTACGGTCGATCAGGGCCTGACCGATATGGAACTGTTCCGGCGGGCTTACTGTCGACACTTGTTGATGATTCCGTGAACGGCGTAAAACTGCCGCAATCCTGGCACGCAGTTCGTGCAGGCCAAACGGCTTGGTAACGTAATCGTCGGCACCGAGTTCGAGACCGACGACTTTATCGATCTCCTCGCCCTTGGCGGTCAGCATGATAATCGGTGTGTGACTGTCATTTTTCCGAATCTCGCGGCAGACATCGTAGCCGCTCAGCTCCGGCATCATGACATCAAGCAGAACCAGATCGGGAGTCTCTTTACGGAAACAATCCAGCGCCTGCTGACCGTCTTCAGCGGAAGACACCTCATAACCTTCACCTTCAAGCAGATCGATCAAGCCTTGGCGCAAATTGGCGTCATCTTCGGCGATTAATACACGAACACTCATGACTTGCTCCTTGCTGGCAAGCTCAACTCAAAACAGGAGCCACCCTCTTCATTTTGGCAGAAAGTGAGAGACCCTCCGAGCCCTTCAGCCAGTTGACGGGCAATGCTTAAACCGAGACCGCTGCCCTGCTGCCTGGCAGTGAGCGAGCTATCGACGCGATGGAATTTAGTAAATATCTGTTGACGGTGAGCACTCGGGATACCGGGGCCTTTATCCTTGATGCGGACGACCCATTGACCTTTTCTCTGATCGAGTCCAACCGTCAGACTTTCGCCGTCAGCGGCATACTTGATGGCGTTATCAACCATGTTGAGAATGATCTGTTCCAAGGCATCGCGGTCACTGTCAATCAAGGCCGAATCAGTCTCTATTTGTCTGATTAATTGCATGCCAGCATCTTCGATACGCATTAGCTGGCTATCAAGCTGTTGATGCAGTAAGGCCGCAAGGTCGATTTCCTCTTTGGAAAACTCTTTACACCCCTGTTCGAGGCGGCTGAAATCAAGCACATTATTGACCAGCCGAGTCAGACGCTGACTCTCGCGAATGATGGTCTGCAGATAATTCTGCTGTTTGTCGAGATCATCTATCCGTTGTTCACCGAGCATTTCTGCATACATACGGATTGTGGTGAGCGGAGTTTTCAGTTCGTGCGAAACGTTAGAGACAAATGAGGTCTTCTGTTTGGCGTCGACCTGATTGCGGTGGGCTTGCCAGAGGAGCAGAGAACCACCAAGCAGGATAGCGATGACAAAGGTGCCGACCAGCAGCGAAGAGATCAACAGGAAACTGCTGCCCGTGACAGCGGCGTCGGCATTTGGATAGGCGGTAACCAGCCAGTGGGGGAGGCTGGAGATTCCAGATGTTGCCAGCGCACGAGATTCGGTAGATATTTCCAGCGGCCCAACCTGATGGAAGGTGTCACCGTTGCCATCGATCAGGGCATAGGTTTCACCGTTAGGCGGGTCGTTTGGAAAGTTGCCGAGCAGACGACTCAACAGGGCCATCATTTCGATTTCGACACCGATCCGTTCTGATTTGTCATTCCATTCGTACCAGCCGAGTAGATGCAGGCGGTTGTCGGCAAACCATGGTCGCCAGCCGCTTGTTCCAAGCAATGTTTTTGCTGGTACCGAGGCTGCCATCATATCGGCCGTAAGCGGTGCCTGTTTGGCCAGTTGACGTAGCTCCTTGCGCTCCAGCAGGATGCTGCTGACCTGTTCCTCAGTTGCGGTTGTCGCAGTATCGTCTGGTGGTTCCTGCCAGGCGGACTGGTTGGCAAAGAGGGAGAGATAGCGTCTGACGAAGGCGGCCTCTTCATCACTTGACGGCATCTCCGGATCCGGGTAACGCAGGCCGCACCCTGCTGCCAGATGAAGACGTTGCGCACTAGCGGGTTGCTGCGTTTCCATTCTTCCAGCAAATCGGTGTGCTGCATGAAACTGTTTTGCGGAAGATTTAGCAGGGTCTCAATCAGGCCGTCTTTAACCTCGGCGATGGCCAGATCGAGATTACCGGCGATCGCCGTGATCCGATCCTGTGCTGTCGCCTGGGCGCTGCTTGCCAGGCGCGCTTCCTCGCCTTTGAGCAGATACAATGCACCGATGCCCAACATGAGCGTTGGGATCAACAGGAGCAGCCAGGTTATAATTAGTCTGAGTCGGGTCATTATAAAACCAGTTTTTCATCTGCCGTCATTCCCGCGCAGGCGGGAATCCAGAGGCTCTTTGAGGTTTTCATAAAACTTGGGGTTGTCTAAAAACTGGATCCCCGTTTTCACGAGGATGACGACTTATACAAGATCCTCAGCTTATAGCTTATGATTACCGGGGCAGGAAATCCCGCCCCGGCAATCATAACAGATTAATAGTTCTTTTGCTGTTTGCGCACTTTGTAACTTTCCGAGCGAATTGTTTTTTTCGCAGCCGGTGCCATCGGTGTTGGAGCAGCAAATATCGCAGCATCTTCGTCCAGCGCACCTTCAGCTTCTTCGGCAATATCACTGAAACCAAGAGCCTGGCTGCGGGATGAAATTTCAGCGCCCTTTGCTTTCAACTGCTGCACCGCTTCATCCTTGCGACCGGCATTGTAAAGATCGAGTGCTTTGTCGCGAGCTTCAGCCATCTCGTTTTCAACCAGAGCCTTTTGTACGGGCTTGCTGGCAGAGCGGCGTACCTCCTCCGGGCGTTTCGAGAAGCGAACCTGGGCGACTGCTACCGAGCTCTCCTGTTCGTTGGTCAAAGCATTCTCATAGGAACAGCGAGCATCGGCAATCTTCTGTATTTTATTTTCCTGACCTGGTTCGACCATCACTTCGATCAGAACATACTTTTTCTGACCGCCATAGAGTTGATTGAGATGAATTTCCACTCGATTGCCACGAATACGCCCCTCACGACCAATAATCCGGATCGGGCGAACACCATCAGGACAGTCGATTTCGATAATCACATTGCGGGCGGCAACCGAGAGTACGTCACCGAGTTCAGCAGCAAAGATACGTGGAAGATCACGGCTTGATTCGACAAAATAGTGGTTGCCATCACTTCGGTCAGCCAGCTGGGTCATCAGGTCTTCGTTGAAATCTGTACCGATACCAACGGTGGTGACCGAAATACCCTCTTTGATCATTGCAGCACCGAGTCGAGCCAGATCAGCTGGAGAACTTGGCCCAACATTCGCCAGGCCATCAGAGAGCAGAATGACACGATGAACATATTGACTATAGAGGTTTTTGCGCACTTCCGCTGCCCCCTGGCTAACCGCACCATAGAGTGCCGTATTGCCGCCAGTGCCGATGCTGCGAATGCGTGATTCGATCCATTCGGTATTAGCCGCACTCTGCGGTGGCACCAGAGTCCGTACATTATGGTCATAAATAACCATGGAGAAGAGATCTTGCGGGCCGAGACTACGCAAAGCAACAATTGCCGCTTCGCGGGCCTTGGTGATCTTACTTCCAGACATTGAGCCGGAACGGTCGAGGACCAGAGTCAGATTAACCGGTGGCCGAGCTATCTCAATCGGAATGACCGGTACATCGAGGTTTACCTTGATGACGGTTTTTTGTGACAGACCAGCAGGAAGGACGGTGCGGTCAAGGGAAAGGCCGCATTCGACCAACGGCTTGGCCAAGAGTGGCGAGGCGATTAGGATGGCTGTAAGGATCAGGATCGGGGTGAGAATTTTTGGCATTGTTTTCATGGTTTTTCCTCCTCTGTGTCGACGCGAGTTGTGAATTGTCCGGGTTAATTTGTTGAGCCCAGTAGATCACCCGTCCGCGTTTATGTCGTCATAGGGAGGGCAATAAGTTGTAAAAGATTTGTCATGTCATTCCAGTGTCAAAATCTGATCCGTTACCTCGGTAAACGCCACATCATGACTGATCAGGAATAACTGATCGTACCAGTGTTCCGTGACTTCTTCCTTACCCACATCAATAGCCCGGAAAGCATGAGCCAGGTTTTCGCGACGAGTGGCGTCAAGGTTTGAGGTCGGCTCATCAAAGAAGGCGATCCGTGCGCCGATGGTTTGTAGCAATGCCAATCGCAAAGCGACGACCGCACTCATGGTTTGGCCGCCGGAAAGCTGGTCGTCGGTGCGCTCACGAATTTCGCCGTTGGCCATATCTCGCAGCACAATCTGGTAGTTCTCGCCCCAGTAGAGTTCCTCGTCGATTTCAGCAATAACCCGGTAGATGCTGTGGGCTCGCTGACTGATTTCTTCACGGAAGCGTTCCGAGAGTCGTTCTGAAACATTGCGAAAAACACGGTTGCGCAGAAATTTGACCAGAGCTTCTTTCTCTTTGAACCTTTTCTTCTCTACCAAGCGTCGGTCTATCTCTTCCTTGACCTTCTTGAGATTTTCGATCTCACCTTTCAGGCGTTGCTGATCACGTTCAAAGGCATTGATCTGCTCTTTCAGAGTGGCAAGCGAATCCTGCAACGTGTCCTGCTGCAGCCTTAGATTATGATGTTGCTCGGCACTGTAGCTTTGGGACAGACGCTGCTCTTTTGTACTTTCGGTGAGTAACTCCCGCTCCAAAGACGCCATCCGTTCCTGGTATTTGCTGAGAGTTTCACGCCGGCTCGGTAAATCTTCTGCGCACTGGTGGTTGCGGTTGTACTCGTCGCGATCCTGTTGATGATCGAGACGCTGCTGTTCCGCCTGATTGATTTCTTCATCCAATCGGGCAAAAGCATCAAGGGATTTTTTTCGTGCTGCGGATTTTGCCTCGGCTTCAGATTTGTCTACTGCGAGTTTTTCCAGACCAGCATTGCGCTCCACAAGTTTTTTCTGGCGTATTGCAAAAGTCTCAACCTGTCGATCAAGAGATGTGGAACGGATCTTGATCTCTTCGAGATTTTTTTCTGCTTGTTCTGCCGTATCGACAGCGATACGCAAGTCAACAATCTGTTGATCGTGCTGCTTGCTCAGCTCGTCAATGGCAGCAAACCGAGTGGTGAAGGCATCACGCGGTTCTTTGCCTGCGATGTTCTGACACGGTTCCTGAAAAAACGGGCATATGCCCTTGGCGAGTTTGTCGTGCCCTTCAAGCAGACTGCTACGGCTGCCATCCAGCATATTGCGAGCTGTCTGCGCCTCTTCCAGTTGGGCCCGTACCGTCTCAAGCTTTGCGGCGTCTACGACAACCTGTGGGTCGGGCCTGAGCCTCTGACGTTCCTGGTCAAGTTTTTGCTTTTCACTGTTCAGATCAAGCTGGCTCTGCTTGATCTCTTTGTTTTCATGTTCGAAGCTTTCGCTCAACCGCAAAGCTTCCCTGCCAAGTGTTGCGACATCCTGTTCGATGACACGTCGCTGCTGATCATGCTCGCGCAACTGCTTAAGTAAAGCTTCGGCCATCTCAAAAGTCTCTTTACCTGGACGGTGTTTTCCCAGCAGTTTGACTGCCTCTTCTGACTGCCTGACCAAAGTACTCTGCGAGCCGATATATTCCTTGCCTGACACAACGCTGGCCCGAGCCTGCTCCAACCCGCTGCGGACCTTATCCAGTTTTTCTTTTTGCTGGTCGAACTGCTGCAGCTCGGCAGAGGCTTTGTTGTGAGCAGCCGTCTCACTTTTCAGCTTGTCACCATGACCCTTGCGCGCCGTTTTAACCTCCTTGAGCTCCTGTTTTCTTTCCGGCAAGACCTCAAGTTGTTCCTGCTTCGCCTCGACTTCGGCAGCAATCAAGTCGATTTGATGTGTTACTGCATCGAGTAGAGCTTTGGAACCTTTGTAAGTTTTACGCCAGGCGTCGATACCGAGAATTTCGTCGAATGCTTCCTGACGTTTGGTCGGTTGTTTGATCACGAAAGGACCGAGAAAATCGTTCTGGAATGGCCCGATCACCAGTTTGAACTGGTCAGCAAGTGAGCGACCATTATCGAGGCCGAGCAGTTCTTTGATGCGGGCCTGTGTTTCCTCGGCGTTGGCGTGATCTTCGACTTCAAAGTCTTCGCCAATTTTTTTGGCCAGCAACCACTTTGAGTTACCTCCCACCGTCCGCGATGCCCGATAGATTTCCTCGTCACCAGGCTGAAAAACAACTTTAACCTCGCCTCTTTTCTCGCCGATCGTCACAAAACGATCGATATTGCCAACAAAGTCGCGGGCGTCCACGCCAAAAAGGGCGTAGCCGACCGCCTCAAAGATTGTGCTCTTGCCAATGCCGTTAGGGCCGGAGAGCACATTGATCCCAGGTGCAAAGCTGAATTCCTTGTCACGATGCGACTTGATGTTCTTCAACTGTATGGAGAGGAGTTGCATCAGTGGCCCTCCCCGTCGAGCAGGCCGAGCAGTTCGTCAGCCTCAACATCACCCCGCAGAATCAGGTCACGGATCTGCAGCGAGAGCCTGGAAAGTTCTTCTTCGCGCCCCTGGTATTCGCTGCTGGTCCCGATCAGTTCCTTAAGAACATCATATTCAATCTCGGCGAGTGATTTCTTAACCGTTTCTTCACCACCGGTATGAGTCACCAATGACAAGTGGTTCTTGATTTCCACGTGTAGCGGCCTGGCAATCTCTTCCAGGGCAATCCCGAGTTGTTCTCGACCCAGTTCAAAGGGATGGAATTTGACGCGACCGATCAGCTTCAGTTCGAGCAGTGGTTGACGTTTGTCCTCTGTTTCCGGAAGCTTCGCTTTAACCTGTTCGACAAATCTCAGCAATGCCTCATTGGCATCCTCGGCTTCATCCAGATCAATGGTCGTTACGGTCATCGGGCGGGGTGATGTGGTTTTAAAATCAACGGTAAATTCGCCGTCATTTAATGTGACGAAGTAATAGCCCTTATCGTATTTCTGCTCGCCAAAATTAACTTGTTCCGGTGAACCGGGGTTGTAAGCATAGTCTCTGCCCTCAGGGGTTGCGACGATATAAGGCTTGTGACCATGCCCGAGGGCCACATAGTCGAATGTTTCGGCCAGAGGGTGAGAGTCTTCCGGCTTCATGTTGCCGATCTCGACCGGCGAATAGCTCCAGATGCCGACATGGAATAGCAGCAGATTGTTTTCGGTGCTCACCGCGTCGCAGATACGTTCCACATGATTGCCCGCCTGCGCGCCGATATAACCGAGGCCGTAGATATTCAATCCCTCGATTTCGATATGCCCGCCCATACCGGCTTCTGTGTTGAAAGGATCGAAACGGTAACCACCCTCTTCGGTACGCGAGGGACGCAGCAGGCAGATATAGCCCATCTGCGAGAGCGCTTCCATCCACGAGATGCTGTCGCGACGGTGGATCCAATCGTGGTTGCCTTCGATAGCGATACACGGGATGTTGGCGTCTTTAAGGGGTTGCAGGGTTTCGATGGTTTTGGCGAAGGTTTTAGGGAGGATCTGACCGACGTGGAAGAGATCGCCGCCGATCAGGACAAAGCCGACCTTTGCTTCTATGGCATCGGTGACAATTCCAGCCAGGCAGATGAAGAAATCCTCGTAGCGTTCCGCTTCACCAGTAGAGGTGCGATAGGTTTTGCCAAGATGGATGTCGGAGGTGTGGATAAAGCGCATTGGTTTCTCGTTCGGTTTGGGGGAGAACTGAGTTTATAGAATATTTTCTAACTGTTCAAGAATGGAAACGCTCCACGCAACTTGTGTCTGACCTTCTTGAACGTTGAGACAGGTCTTCTTCCCGGCTTCTGACTCATGATTACTGACGATCACTTTAGCTGTTTATTTGCATTCATAGTACAAAATCCGAAGCAGGCAATTGACCGGATCAAGACAGGTGATATCGTATTAACTAGTAGTTTCTGCGCAGGAAGGAGTTTGCGAATGGAAATGCCAAAAGTTATGGAGTGTTCTGTTGGAAATTGTGCCTACAACACGATGCAAACCTGCCATGCCATGGCGATTACTGTGGGTGAACCAGACGGAGATCCGGCCTGTGACACCTACTTCGTGGCAGATCGGCATGGCGGCGTAAAAGACATGACCGCCGGTGTCGGTGCCTGCAAATTGGCAGAATGTAAATTCAACACAGACTATGAATGTAGCGCTTCCAGCATCAAGGTTGGAATGCATGAAGGTCAAGCGGACTGCCTGACCTACGAATTAAAGTAGTCTCACTACAAAAAGCGCAGGAGCAAATGTCGATTTTGATGAATTATTATGACCCGCAAGGGTCATTTATTTTGCCAACCATAGGTTAGATACGGAGAGACCTAATGGAACCAGTCTTCAATAAACCCGCTCTGCCACGTTATAGCCAACACCCTTTTCCGCCCTATCGCTACATCCCCTTTCAAGACGACACTCCTCACCCACGCACCGATCCAAATGGTCACTCATACAATGACGATGAGGACTATGTGCTGCACTTTTCAGCCGACGACTGGTGCACCTGCGAGCCCTATCTGTACGGTATCGACCTGTTCAATCACGGTTACTGGTGGGAGGCGCATGAAGCTCTTGAAACGGTGTGGCTGGCGGCCGGGCATAAGTCGACGACTTGCGGCAAATTTGTACAAGGATTGATTCAGTTGGCTGGTGCTCAGCTAAAGCGTTTTTCTAAAGAGCCGCGCGGGGCACAGTCGCTTACCAGGTCCGGCATCGAAAAGTTATCATTGGTCAAAGGGATCTACCTTGGAATCGAGGTGGAATCACTTATAGTGGCAATGGAACGTTGTCTGCACGAGGACCGCGGTGAGTTTTCGCGTATTGAGCTGCACTTCCAAAGCAATCAAGATGAAGACTCAGAAGTGACTGAGTCTCGATTGGAGCCTTCGGAATGAGACGCATTCATGATTTGCTGCGAATCTGCACATGCATCACCGCCACGATCTTTTTGACTGCGGCGGCTCCTGCGCCTCAGAAGATTAAAAACCAGGTGATCAAAACCCAGGAACATGATCTTCGCATCGTCAAAATCGTGTCAGGTCTTGAGCACCCCTGGGGACATGCTTTCCTGCCAGATGGCCGAATCATCGTTACGGAACGCCCTGGCCGACTTCGCATCATCAACGCCGGTCGCCTCGAAAAAGAACCCGTTTCAGGATTGCCAGCTATAGCAGCAGGCGGGCAGGGTGGCCTTCTCGATGTCACCCTGCATCCAGACTTCATCGAGAATGGACTTATCTATTTCTCCTATTCCGGAGCTGGAGAAGGTGGCGTTGGCACAGAGGTGGCGCGCGGGAAACTTTCAGGCAATCGCCTTGAAAACGTAGAAGTGATTTTCCGCATGGCGCCCAAATCGAAAACAAGCAGGCATTTTGGTTCTCGCCTGGTTTTTGACCGGGAAGGTTATCTGTACATCACTCTTGGTGATCGGGGCGAGAAAGCACGTGCGCAGCGCCCCGGTGACCACGCGGGTTCCGTTATTCGTCTTCACGATGACGGTCGAGTGCCCGCAGACAATCCTTTTGTGGAGCAGAAAGGGTGGCAGCCTGAGAAGTTTACACTCGGTCATCGTAATATGCAGGGCGCGGCCATCCATCCAGAAACCGGTAGCATTTGGACACATGATCATGGCCCGCAAGGAGGTGACGAAATCAATGTCATTCGTCCCGGCATGAACTATGGTTGGCCGGTTATCACCTACGGAGTCAATTACGTGATAGGCACCAAAATCGGTGAAGGCACTCACAAGCCCGGCATGGCACAGCCTCTTTATTACTGGGTGCCCTCTATCGCTCCATCTGGCATGACTTTTTACACTGGTGACAAGTTTACCCGCTGGCGTGGCAACCTTTTTGTTGGGGCCCTGAAAGATCAGATGCTGGTGCGCTTAAGCCTCGACGGTGAACGCGTTGTCAGCGAAGAGCGCTTGCTGAAAAACCAGATTGGCCGAATCCGTGACGTCAGCCAGGGTCCGGACGGCTTTCTTTATCTCCTCACCGACGAAAAGGATGGCATGCTGGTTAGGTTGGAACCTGTAGATTAGCTGTTCAGAGACGGTCCCAGGCAAGAAAGACGTGGCACGACATATCCTTCATCTATTTGCTTTTAATGCTGGATCTTTCCCTGATCCACCTCTTCTGCTCTTATCTCAGCTACACTTACGGCTGATACACGAATCTATCGAGCCCTTTCCTCCACCCGTAAACATCAAGGCAACAGCTAATGCAATCGCCAGGAGATGATACTCGAAGCCTTCTCCCGCCTGCTTACCGGCCCAGTTCATCAAAAACCCATGCTTGAGATGAACCATGAAAATCGCCCCTGTCATCACACTGGCAACGCCGAATGCGGCGATTCGCGTCAGAAATCCAACGATCAAACCGAGTGCGCCAACAAACTCGGCAACAATCACCAATATGGCAAAGACCAGTGGGACCCCCATGGTTTGAGTGAAAAAATTCAGGGTGCCTTCAAGGCCGTAGCCCCCGAACCAGCCAAAAACTTTTTGCGCACCGTGAGGAAAAAAAACGATACCCAGCATGACGCGCATGACCAATGGGGCGACATCATCCTGAGTGGATAGCAGTTTACCGAGCATGAGATCTCTCCTTTTTGTCGCAATCTGCATCATGTTCTTCTCATTATACACCCAGCAGTGCTGGCGCTCAAAAGCCCCCCCCAAAAAAAAATTGATAAACGTCAGGTCTGGTAGGCGGCCCATCAACTTTGTTATGATGAAGGTGAACAGAGAGCGGAAGGAGGCGACTAGCCATGAAAAAAGATACTTATCTGTACCTGTGCCACGAATCGCAAGCTGGACGTGATGCCTTTGTGCTTCACCCCGACACCCAGGAAGAAGGGCGCGTAACCAACTGCGTACTGAACACCGATCACATGATAGTAAGTACACCTGACGGAAGTAACCGCTGCTGGGATTTTCACGAGTGCAAAGAAATGGTCCGGATGAATGAGCAGTGGCCACGCAGATAGGATTAAGCCCATTGTTGGATCGATACGGCCCTCATGGGTCAGAGGTGGTTCATTAACCGTGCGGCTTCAGGATAGTGTTATTGAAGGGGTGGAACGTTGTCCGCACGCGGACCGTGAGGGGGTTCCGCGTGTTGAAGTGTGCTCGTAAAACAACAAAAAAGGAAAGCTCAGAAGTGACTGGTTATTAAGAAGGCGAGAGTTAATAACAGGTATTGTTTTACTCGATGATAAGGTTGGGCAGTTCGTTGGTATCGTCGGATTTAACCGGGAAATGTGCTTCGAGAAGTTGACCGCAACTATCGATGGCGGCACAGAGTGCATTACAGGTGTCACCACGGTGGATGCCGTCGGTGATGGTCTGGACAATCCCATCCCAGCTGTTGGCCGGGACAACAGCGTTAATACCGCGATCAGCCAGCACATGGACTCGGTGTTCGAAAAGGGAAACAAGGATGAGAATACCGGTTTCGTCGCGGGTGTGATGCAGCCCCTGTTCAAGAAATGAGACAACTGCTTTCTCCTCAACTTCGGCACTGATCTCATCCGGGTGGATGAGGCGCCGCCGGAGAGCGGGAAGATTGCGAATCAGACATTTAAAAGGAAAATAGCAGAGCGCAAAGAGCCACAGGAAATGCCAGAGTGATTCGCCGAAAAAAGCCCAACTGAGAGAGACTGCGGCAGCCAGTGAGAATAGGCCGGCACCGAGGATTTCAGCACGGGGATAATCGTAGGACTCATCAACGAGCATCGGCACAATTTCACCGCTGGTTCGTTTTTCAGCTTGTTGCACTGCCGACTCGATACGTTTTATTTCGTCTTCGTTGAAAAGCTCTTTTGCTTTCATGTGGAACCTTTGTGTTGCGTTATCGAAAACTACACTTGTGTCCATCCTGAGTTTCCGAATGGATATTAAATAACGACGCTAAAATTAAAATCTGTCTGTCACCTATTTTTACCAACCGCCGGAAGACCCGCCACCACCAAAGCCACCGCCTCCGCCGCCGAAGCCTCCACCACCACCGCCACCAAAACCGCCACCGCCCATGCCACCGATCCAGAAACCGCCGCGCCGATGACGACCGCGTCGACCGCCTCCGCCGAGCAGCATTAAACCAGGGCCAAGGAAGAGGAACAGGGCCAGTGAGCCCCAAGGGTTACGTTTCTTCTTCCGGGAGGTCGTGCCGGTTCCTGTGTATTCACCACGAACCGCTTCGGCCATAGATGTGATCCCGGCGATGATGCCGCCTTCGAAGTCGCCAGCCTTAAAGCGTGGCTTGATTTCATTGTCGATAATACGTCCCGAGAGCAGGTCAGTGAGTTTCCCCTCAAGACCGTAACCAACCTCAATGCGTATTTTGCGCTCTTGCTTGGCAATCAACAGCAGGGCGCCGTTATCCTTCTTCTTCTGGCCGAGTTTCCAGATTTCAGCGACCTTCAGGCTGTACTCTTCGAGAGACTCACCCTCCAGGGAATCAATGGTCAGCACCACCAATTGGGTGGAATCGCTGCCCTCGAAGCCCCGCAGGAAGTTCTCTATCTTCAGCTCTGTTGCCGACGAAATCAGGCCAGCGTGATCATGGACATAGCCAGCGACCTTTGGCACCTCAAGAGCCGCAGCAGTGAGCGGTAACAGAAGCACCAGCAGAAAATGCAGGATAAATCGACGTATAAGCATAAGTTAGAATTTCACCGTGGGCACTTTTTCGGCACCGGCTTCGGCTTTAAAGGGTTCCTTGCGCTCGAGATTGAGCAGGAAGTTGTTGGTCAGGTTGTTGGGAAAAGTCCGAATCGAGCTATTGAAGGTTTGCACCGCTTTGTTGTAGCGCTGCCGAGCCACGTTGATACGGTTTTCGGTTCCTTCCAACTGATGTTGCAGATCGAGGAAATTCTGGTTTGCTTTCAAATCCGGGTAACGTTCAACAGTCACCAGAAGCCTGGAGAGTGCTCCGGAAAGAGCCCCTTGGGCCTGCTGAAACTTCTGCATAGCGGCAGGATCGCCAAGGTCGCCGGTGTTGATTTGGGCTTTGCCGACACTGGCACGGGCCTCGGTAACGGCCTGGAGAGTTTCCTTCTCGTGTGAAGCGTAAGCCTTGACCGTTTCAACCAGGTTGGGGATCAGGTCGTTACGTCTCTGGTAAGTCGCTTCGACATCAGCCCAGGCGGCAAAGACGCCTTCTTCGTTCTTTTGAATCTGGTTATAGCCACATCCGCTGAGAGCAGGCAATGTGACAAGAGCAACGATCAACAACAGGACAAAACGCTTCAACATGGTATGGAACTCCTTATTTCGGAACCAAAGCAAAGATTGAGTGTATATATGATTCTTTACTATAATCATCGAATTGAGGATTTACAACCGGCAACCTGGAATTGTTGACATGCTGGTCGATTAAAAAACATCCAGGCTGCCCCGCACCCGTCATTTGATGAGTTCCATCGGAATTGGAAATTGGGGACTCTGGAATTAAGTATGCTTCAAAATAAAGTGATGACTTCTTCTCAAACAAAACTCAAACTAATCAACCCGGTACTTCGCTGGACGCTACTGATCTCAGGCCTTCTTGCCACGGCCCTGGGAGTCCTCGGTATTTTCCTGCCTATACTGCCAACCGTCCCTTTTCTTCTGTTAGCTCTAGCCTGCTTCGCCCGCAGTTCTGAAGGGTTCTATAATTGGCTGCTTGACCACACGCATTTCGGCCCGATCATTCGTCCTTACATCAATGGACAAGGAATGAGACGCGCCAGCAGATTCAAGGCGATCGCTCTGGTCTGGGCCAGCATTTCACTCTCGGCATTTTTTCTGATTGAAGCAGTCTGGGTTCGATGGCTGCTCTTACTTATTGCTTGTGGCGTGACTCTCTACCTGCTGAGACTCCCCGGCATTGAGGTTGAGGAATACGTCGGTGACATCCTTGTGTGAGTGGTCAGCCACCAACATTATTCTCAATACAGAAAATGTTTAATTCTTTCTCCCTTCTCCCCAATTTCAGTCATGGCATCAATACCGATCCGCAAGTGACTGTCGGCCCATTGTTGGGTCACCAGCTTGTCAGACTCCTCGGTTTTTACCCCTTCGGGAGTGAGTGGCACATCCGAAACCAGCAGTAGCGCGCCACGAGCGATGACGTTGTAATGGCCGACGATAAAGATCGTCGCGGTCTCCATGTCGATGCCGATGCTGGTCATCTTTTTTAGTTTGTCCAGAAACGTCTGATCGTGTTCCCAGATGCGGCGATTGGTCGTATAAACCACGCCGGTACGGTAATCGTGGTTATGTTCGAGAATCTTTTCAGAAACAAATTTGTGTAGTTTAAATGATGGCAGCGCCGGAACCTCGGCCGGGAAATAATCGTTGCTGGTTCCTTCGCCGCGAATAGCCGCATTCGGCAGAATGAAGTGGCCGATCTCAGTCGAATGTTTCAGACCGCCACATTTACCGAGAAACAGCACACCTTTCGGTTGAATTGCACTAAGCAGATCCATGATGGTGGCTGCGTTCGCCGAACCTATACCGAAGTTGATAATAGTCAGGCCGTCGCGGTTGGTTGCCGCCTGCATTGGTTTGTTTTCTCCCTGAATGTCACAGGAGAAAATTTCAGCGAACCTGTTGACATAGTGTCGGAAATTGGTCAGCAAGATGTAGTCACCGAAGTTGTCGAGTGGCATTCCGGTGTAGCGCGGTAACCAGTTTTTAATGAGCTGCAGGCGGTCAACCATGGGCACCCCTCGTCTTGTAATCGTGAAAAATAAAATCTTCTATAAAAGGATAAAAGGTGATGGTGATTAAGCAAGGACAGGAATTGGTGACACTGGTCACCATGAAAGTCAGCATTCCATCGCTTTTAAAGCTCACCCCCTCCCGCTTGACCGTCACATTGTAAAGTTGTAGTGTCGAGAAGTTGCTGATTTTATTGAAGTAGCCATTTTTGCCTGGGCGCGTGAAAAGGATATTGATACGGACGCTATTCGCGTTTGATTTGCAGGAGAAAAGATGTGAGGTTTCCAAAAGAAAAGTCACAGATTGATCTGTTTTAGAAGTCACCTTGTGCCGGATTGTTCGGTTTGGGGTGGCTTTGTTGTTGTTTAGTCTAAGGAGGCTGTCATGAAACATGTGGTGATTACCGGCGCTAATCGTGGTATTGGCCTTGAACTGGCGCGTCACTACCAAGCTGAGGGTTGGCGGGTAACGGGAGTTTGTCGCGAAACCTCGGTCGAGCTTGAGGGCTATGCCGCGCAGCTGATTGAAGGTATAGATGTCACTCGCGAGGAGAGTCTCGAACGGCTTGTCGCTGCTTTGCAGGGCCAAACGATTGACCTGCTGATCAACAATGCCGGGGTCCTGAAGGATGATACTCTCGGCACTCTCGATATCGCTTCGCTCCGCCTGCAGATGGAGGTCAACGCATTTGCGCCCTTGCTGCTCTGCGAAGCTTTGCTGCCCAACCTGCATGCAGGCAGTAAAATAGCCAATATCACCAGTCGCATGGGCTCGATAGGAGACAACGATTCCGGCGGTCGTTATGGTTATCGTGCCTCCAAGGCCGCATTCAATGCTTTCGGACGTTCCCTGGCGATTGACCTCAAAGAGCGCGGCATCGCTGTCGCGCAGCTGCATCCCGGGTTCGTCAAAACCCGGATGGTCAATTTTGGCGGGCTGATTACAACGGAAGAATCTGTCGCCGGACTGACCGAAAGGATTGCCGCCCTCAACCTGGAAAATACGGGATCTTTCTGGCACAGCAATGGCGAGGAACTGCCCTGGTGATTGGCTGGGATTGCCCGCCTGCAACTTCATTTTCTTTGTAGCTACAAAGCGTTGTAGTTCAGTAAATCCGGTAGTACAAGAAGGCTTGAACTCTATGCTGGGCATGTTTTCGCGAAGAGCCTCTGGTGTTTAATTACAGAGTTGCTGGATATGCAGCAGTCAACTGTTCTCGCGTAGGAACTGATGTCCTTTGATGTGGTTTTATAGGTTCGAGTCAGTCTTGGGGAGCCAACTATCCCCTTAAACGGGCACTCCTTCACAGTAAACAGACTTGACTGTGCAATATTGTAACTATTATGGTGTGACAATAGTTTTTTGGACGCAGGGAGGGGACCTGGTGGACTTGACTACTCAGATCATATTGAACCGTCTTTAACGGCTACAGCCGTTTTAGGCGGTTTTTTCGTTGGTAATGTATTTTATGCCCCCGTGTTACTGAAACGGGGTTGAGCTAAACACGGATTTTGTTTTTCAATATTTAAGCAATTTCAAATTGAAAGAGATTATATTTTAGAGACTTGAAACACTATCTTTAACCCTCTACCTGTTAGGTGCTATTCACCAAATCCACGGGTAGAATCACATGTTATACCTAAAGAGGTAAATTTACAGTGAAACAGGTGTATCCATCTATTCTTCAAAGGTATCTTTCTAGCTTTATAGACGGGATATTCATCACAAGTATATTTATTGGTTTGTCTTACCTCTTCCCGCAAGATACGCAATTAGCTAATTCAATACGCATAGGAACTTTCTTTATAATGGTTTTCTGCTATGAGCCAATTTGTGTGAGTTTTTTCTGTACGTTGGGGCAAAAGATCACCGGCATAAGGGTTCGACGCCTTGGTACTCTCAAAAAAATACCGTTCCCTTTTGCCTTCGTAAGATATTTTCTCAAAATCCTACTGGGTTTGATCTCTCTCTTCGCAATTATCTTCTCGAAAGAGAGAAGAGCAATCCATGACTTTGCTTCTGGGTCAATTGTTGTCCTTGCGAACAAATAGGTATAACCACTCGCCCGAGATCGACGCTTGAATCAGGGGTGGTTCGCGTAGAAATTCTACAGGCTTGGCGTTAGCTACTGCGCGTCTCAGCTATAACCGTTAGGCAACAAGGATAATACATGTTAACCCACGGAGTACCTTGGCAAGCCGTCATGTCTTATGCCGTGCAATTATTCGTTGTTTTCTTCGCGACAATGGCACTTTCCATAATAAGCGGTTTTTTCGGTTGGTATTCAATATTTACCCTCATTTTCATAGGTATAGGTGTTTTGGTTATCGTTGCAACAATTCCATTATTGATGAACTTAAGTCGTTCATTTTTTATTTACATATTTGCACTACTAATTTCCCATGTAACATCAACTATAATTTCATTTGCGTTTCACTATATGGATTCAGGCTTAATAGGTCCATCGGGAGGATTTATCCCTAAGTTTTATGATGCTGTTTATTTTAGTATTACGACATTCACAACACTTGGCTATGGAGACCTCCAACCAGTACCAGACCAGCGCTTAACAACATCAATTGAAGCACTGATAGGTATGGTTTCGATGGCAATTGGGGCCTCCTTAATATGGTTGTGGTGTCAGGAAAACTTAGTGCCAAAAGAAATGGCATTTTTTGACGGAAACAGAAGACATAGTAAGGATATAACCATTTCTAGAATTAGAATAAGAACCATAACTGGAAAAGAAAGAGACCTTAAAGATTGGCTGCCAGTTCCAGAAGAAGGTGAATCCTTTTACTACGATTCAAACAAGCAAGAATGGATTAAAGTTGAAGAGAACACCCCAGTGCCAGAAAACTCAATGGTTATTGGATTCAAAGGAAATGAAGATGCCTAACCCTTATCAGGCCCCCGGCGGTCAAGAGTAAAAAGATCCGTTAACGCAAAAGGTTTTCCCTTCCGTTCTTTGACAAGCGACTGATCAATTTAGAGCCATCCGGTTTCCGGCTTTGGATTCTCTACTGGCTGCAGACGAATTCT